>JAZSAY010000014.1:0-45399 GCA_045602145.1 Tidjanibacter sp. | reverse complement strand
AACGTCAATAGTCCTAAGGCTTATAGGGCATATAGGGCTTATGGGAGAAATGGGAGGAATGAGAGATATGGGATAGGACCACAGCCATATCCCTCCCCTAAGTTAGGGGAGGGTCCGCGAAGCGGGGGAGAGGTCTGTCCGTCTTGCCACGACTGCCGTAGGCAGGCGGTTGGCATCTACCTATCTTGTTTTTCTTGTTCTTCTTGTCTTTCCTGTTTTGCTTACAGGAGTGACAGGAATAACAGGAGTGACAGGAGAAACAGGAGCAGTTTGAGAGGAGTCTTTTTTCGGGGAGGTGTGGAGCTCTACGAAGGAGAGTGGCGGGCAAAAGAATAGCCCTCTCAAACTTGTTTGAAAGAGGGCTATTGTTTTGGCAGCCAGACTATCTGCGAAAGATAGCCACACCTCACCGCAAAGGCGTCAGAATGACGCTCAAAGTGCAGGTGGCTCCTAAGCCACTCCTAAGCAAAGCGGTAGGTAGTACCACGATTGGTTGGTGCACTAAAAGTTTTTGGTAGCACCTTTTTACAAAAAGGTGCGAAAAAGGCGACTTTTTACAAAAAGTCGCAAAAGAAAGACGCGAAAAGCAAAAAAAGAATGAAAGAAGAGAAGAATATAGAGAAGGCTGCCCCTATGGAGTTGGGGGAGGAGAGTATAGGTAGGTTGCTGAGGAAGTATGCCGTGCCGGCGATTATTGCTATGACGGCATCTTCGCTTTACAATATGGTCGACAGCATATTTATCGGTCAGGGTGTGGGTTCGCTGGCTATTTCGGGTTTGGCGGTGACCTTCCCGCTGATGAACATCTCGGCGGCTTTTGGTTCGCTGGTGGGTGTTGGTGCTTCGGCGCTGGTGTCGATGTTGTTGGGTCAGAAGAACTACGGTATGGCGCGTAGGGTGCTGGGAAATGTTATGACTATGAATGTGATCTTGGGTGTGCTGCTGATGATCTTCGGCTTGACATTCTTGGACCCCATTTTGTACTTCTTTGGCGCGAGTGAGAACACTATTGGCTACGCCAGAGAGTATATGATCTATATCCTTATTGGCAATGTTGTCACCCACCTCTATTTGGGTTTGAATGCCGTTATGAGGGCTGCGGGCAGACCCAAGGTGGCTATGTGGCTCACTATATTGACGGTGGTGCTCAATACCATTCTGGACCCTCTGTTTATCTTTGTCTTCGATATGGGTATTAAGGGTGCGGCTATCGCTACGGTGTTGGCTCAGACGGTGTCGCTTGTGTGGCAACTGCGCCTGCTCTTCAAGAGGGAAGATGTGCTCCACTTTGAGGATGGTAAAGTATTTACCTACGACAATAAAATTGCTCGCGAGTCGCTCAAAATTGGCTTGTCGCCCTTCTTGATGAATATGGCATCGTGCTTTGTGGTGCTGCTTATCAACAACCAGCTAAGACGCTACGGCGACCAGATGGGCGAGGGTGTTGGTGACTTGGCTATTGGCGCATACGGCATTGTCAATAGGATTATATTCCTCTTTGTGATGGTTGTTATGGGCTTCAACCAGGGTATGCAACCCATTGCGGGCTATAACTATGGTGCGGGTAAGTACGACCGTGTTATGTCGGTCTTTTGGAAGACGGTTATGTGGGCAACCATTATGGTCTGCTTGGGCTTTGTGGTGGGAACTTTCATCCCCGAAGTCGCCGTAAGACTCTTTGCTAACGAACAGACGATGATAGAGATTGCCGCCAGAGGCTTTACCATTGCCGTTGCAGCATTCCCCATTGTGGGCTTCCAGATGGTTGCATCGAACTTCTTCCAGAGTATCGGTATGGCAAATAAGGCTATCTTCTTGTCGCTCTCGCGCCAAGTGCTGTTCCTTATCCCCTGCCTTGTTGTGGTGCCTTTGTGGTATGGCATCGAGGGCGTGTGGATGGCTCTGCCTATCTCGGATGCTATCGCCACTATTGTTGCGGCGGTGCTCATTGTAGGACTTGTCCGCAAATTCAAGAAGTCGCCCTCGACCATAGGCTTCAAGGGCGTGGAGGAGAGTTGAGAACTTTTGGTCTAACGTCTAAGGTCTAACGTCGATAGCCACACCTCACCGCAAAGTCTGCACTAAAAATTTTTGGGCGACTTTTTATAAAAAGTCGCAAAGAAAGAAAAACAAAACAATATGGAGAAGAAGTTTGTGATAACCATAGGTCGCCAGTTGGGTGCAGGTGGTAAGGCTCTTGCCGAGGAGTTGGGGCGTAGGTTGGGTGTGCCCGTCTACAACTACGAGATTATCAACGAGGCAGCAAAACAGAGTGGCATAGCGGCCGAATTGTTCGAGAAGGCTGACGAGCACGGGGGTAACCTTACACCTCTTGGTACGGGCATTTGGTCTTTTGGTGCTATGAGCACCCCGGGGTATATCAACAACGACAGACTCTTTGCCATCCAGAGCCAGACTATCGAGAACTTGGCTGATAGGGGCTCGTGTATCTTTGTGGGCAGATGCGCCGACTACGTCCTCAGAGAGAGGGAGGGTGTGCTGAGCGTCTTTGTTACCGCCTCGATGGAGGATAGGATTGCGCGACTTATGAAGGAGTGCGACAAGTGCGAGAAGGAGTGCCGCGCGTGGATTGCGGCTACCGAGCGCAAACGTGCCGCCTACTACAACTACTACACCTTCAAGACCTGGGGCGCAGCCGAGAGCTACGACCTGTGCCTCAACTCTTCGAAGTTGGGCATTGATGGCTGTGCCGATATTGTGGAGCAATATATAGGGAAGTAAAACCCACATAATAAGAGAGATAAGACTATGGGAAGGGAGAACATAACTACACTAAAACCTCGCAATAGGGGCTGGGCGGCAAGGATGCTGCGCCGCTACCTATCGTTTGTAAACCACCCTATCTACTTCCGCCACTTTTGGGCAGTGAATAGGGAACGTATGCCCGAGGATGGAACGCCCGTGGTACTTGTGTCGAACCACCAAAACTGCCTTATAGACCCTCTGGCGCTGGTCTTTATCCTATCGGATAGGAAACCTCGCTTTTTGGCTCGTGCGAGCGTCTTCCAGAACCCGTTTTTAGCCAAGATTATTCGTGGCTTGGGAGCGCTGCCAACCTATCGCGCCAAGTTTGACGGTGTGAAGGGCGTGGCAAAGAACAAGGGCACTTTGGAGGAGGTTGCCAAGTCGCTCTCGCACGGCGAAACAGTGGTGCTCTACCCCGAGGGACAACACCAAAACAAACGCTGGCTCGGAGCCTTCTCGCAGGCGTATCTTAAAATGGCTTTTGGCGCAGCCGAGGATGCGGGCTTCGACCGCGAGGTCTATGTTATGCCCACCGCTAACCACTACTCTCACTACCGCCTGCCGAGGGAGGATATGATGATTCTCTTTGGCGAACCCATAGCCCTCTCGCCTTACTACGAGGAGTATAAGGAGGACCCAAGAGGCGTTATGAGCAAGGTCAACGACCTTGTGAGAGAGCAGATTGAGGGTATGATGCTCAATGTGGAGGACCTCGACAACTACGAGGCTATTGACTTCCTGAGAGAGGGAACTTTTGGTAGGGAGTATGCCGAAAGGCTCTCGCTCAACCCCCACTACCTGCCCGCAAAGTTGGAGGCTGACAAGCACCTTGTGAGGGCGCTTGCCGAGGCAAAGGAACAACACCCCGAGGAGATGAAACAACTCTTTGACGAGAGCAAGGATGTTGCCCGCAAGATTCGCAAAATGGGCATTAGGGAGTGGCTCTTCGAGCGCAAGACGAGCCTTGGAGAGTTTGCACTTTTCACACTCGCAATGCTACTTTTGTTACCCCTCTTCGGCACCTCGATTGGTGCCACTTGGGCAGTCTTTCTGTTTCCGCTGCTGGTTAACCACTTTTTCATTAAGGACAAACAGTTTAGGGGTTCTATCAACTTGGCTGTCACGCTGTTGGTAACCTATCCGCTGTTTGGCTTGGTGCCCGTCGTTGTGATGCTTTGCAGTGGCGCGTGGCTCTCGGCTGTGGGCTACCTTGTGGGCTTCCCGCTGATGATGATTTTCGCCTCGAACTATTTGCGCTGGGCGCAGAAGTGGCTCGGCTACGCACGCTTTGTCTTTGGCGATAAGAAGGCGACCAAAAAACTCGCCATCCGCCGTCTGAAACTCTATAAGGAGCTCGGGAAAATCGTAAAGTAATACCGCACTCATCCTAAATCACACAAATGACGCGGGAGCCTTTGTTCTAAAAGGCTCCCGCGTTGTGCAATAATTCCCCTCGCAGGCAAAAAAACACCTCGCAGGGCGGAAAAATGGAACAATACGTAGTATTGTTACCCTAAAAAGGCTATCTTTGCGTTGCGTAATGTGCCCAGAAATGACAATGGGGCGAGAGAGCGATATGAGAGTTAGGAAGGTTATACACGCAATGCTGAGTGCCGCACTCCTTGTGGCGGCGGTATGCTCGGCGTGCAGCAAGGAGTCTTATAGTGACGGGGCAATCCGCTTCCGTACCAATCCCGATGGGGTCGAAACCCGTGCCGGCATAGAGAGTAATGGCGACCTGCAAGAGAGTTGCTCGACAGGTGGCGAGGCTGTGGGCATCATCGGTAAGGTAAGCAACGAGTATAGTAGCGACGTGGAGATTTTCTCCAACCAGAGGCTCTACTACTCGGGCGGCTGGAAGTACGACAATCCCCGCTATTGGGTGAGGGGCGCCGTGCACGAGTTCTTGGCAATCTATCCCCACTCCGAAAGCCTCTACACCTACGATTCGGCAGCGGGCACAGTAACCTATCCCGACATCACCCTCGGCAATGCCAACAACATCGACCTTATGTGGGCGGTGGCAGAGCGCGACCTCGTGACATCCTCCGACACCACCTCTCCCGTAGAGCTGCAACTCCACCACGCCTTTGCGCTGCTCGAATTCCGTTTTGTCAACGCCTCGTCGGCGGCTGTGAGCTCGGTAAGCGGTATCGCTTTGGAGGGCGTGCAGTATAAGGGCTCGTTTGGCTTTTCGGAGGACGGCACATCGTCGTTGAGCGTTGAGAGCGACTTGGTGGCTGCCGACTCAAACATCTATGTTGGCTCGCTCTCGGCAACCAACATCCCCGTAGACCTTTCGACCTCCTACAACCTCTTCGAGAATATGGGCACGCTGGTGGTGATGCCTCAGGAGGTCTATCACAAGAGCGCCGAGCTGAAAATGCAGGTTGCGGGAGGTGTCCGTATGGGCGTCAATCTGGGAAATACGAACTCTGTCTATACGTGGGAGGCAGGGAAAAAATACATCTACACAATGACCCTCACGACCAGCACCATAACCTTCGACGTGAGTGTGCGCGAGTGGATTCGTGACGAAGTCGAACTATAAGCGAGTCGGAGGGAGTGTAGGACTAATAGCCCAATAGAGTATGAGAAGAGATAAGGCTTGGATAATACTGTTGTTCTTTGCGCTGCTGTCGGGATGTACCGACGGCGTGGCGCCCGAAGCTCACTATGGCACCATTCAATTCGGCGCCGAGGAGGTGGCAATCTCCTCGCGAGCCTTTGTGGACCAAGAGGGCATAGATAGTGGCAACGTGCCCGTCTATGTTCACGGCATCATCAATGGCTCCACAAGGCTATACCCCGTGAGCGGCACCTCGCAGGGCGAACGCCTCACGCAGGACTACACCACCGCCAAGTGGCTCCCCTCGACCCGCAACAACTATAAAGATTGGGTGGCAGGAAGCACCTACGCCTTCAATGGCTACGCCTATACCCCTTCGACAGCCTCGACCTCGATGCTCAGCATCAGGGGCTACGGCAAGGAGATAACCGTCAACCAGCCCGCCACATACCAGCCCGACCAAATGGTCGACTACCTGCTCTCGCACACCTTCTCGGTGGCAGACGGCAGGATGCGCCCTGTGGTGCAGCTTGATATGGAGCACGCTATGGCGCTTGTGGAGGTGAGGGTCGTAAAACACGAGTCCATCCGCGAGGCGTACGTCGACAATCTGACAATGGAGGGCTTCTTCCGTAGCGCTACGATGAACTGCACAACCCCCGCACCCTACAACTCGGGAGCCACCAACGAGTGGAAAATATCGCTCTCGGGTGTTGAGGATGCCGTCTATGCCATCGACGCCGGCGAGCCCGACGACGAGTCGTCGAGGGTTGCCATCAAGGAGCGCAACGAGGAGGGAGGAGTGTCGATGATGTTCCTCGCCATACCCCAGCAGATGGAGAGGAGCAATGTGCTGAGCATTAGCTATTGGGTAAACGAGAAATTCGACGACGCCTCGCCCGACAACTTCGTGCACCACGAGGCATCGTTCAACCTCTATAACTATACCCCCATTATGTGGAGCTCGGCTCACCACATTATCTACACTTTGGAGGTAGATACGGGTATCCGCCTGCAAGGTGTCATCGCCCCCTGGATAGACGTAGACTACATTGAGGGTACGGTGTTGCCCGACATTGACCAGAAGGAGTAGATGAGGCGTGTGATGCTTCGAGAAACAAACCCAAAGCAGAAGAAGATGAAGAAAGATATCAAAAATATACTGAGAGTTGCCGCTGTGGGCTTTGCGCTTGTGGCGACAGCCTCTTGTGTGAACAACGACCTCGATCTTCCCGAACCCTCCACCTCGGAGGTGAGACTGTGGGGAGGTCTGGACAGAAAATATGCAGGCAAAGAGGCTTCCGCCGCAACGCGAGGAACCGCAACCTCCACAAGCGGAATCCTCACACCCACCTCCCAAGAGGAGCTTAACATCGGCATTGCCAGGGTCAGCAAACTCGAAGATGCCGACGTTTTCCCCGACTTCCGCTCGCTCGGCGACCCTCTGGCTGCTACACTCGGACAACCCGACCCCAACAACTCTTTCTACCGCCCCATAGAGTTCAAACATCAGGCGCAGTTCTTCCCCGATGCGAAAAATGAGTTGCGCTATGTGGGCTGGTACCCCTGGAACGAGAGCGACATTGCGACTCCCAATGTGGACGATGATGGCAACCGCTACCTCTCCGACGAACTGAAAACCGAGGTGACGTTCGACATCTCGGGCGACGAGGATATCCTCTATGGCAATATGATTGAGGGCACGCTCACGAGTGGATTTCCCGTTATGGAGTTCAACCACGCGCTCTGCCTCTTCCGCATCTACGCCTATGGTATGGTGGGAGGTGTCGATGCCGACGGCAACCCCATTTCGAGCTCCGAACAGTGGGGTGAGTTGCAGGAGATTACTATGCAGGATACCCCCGCCGAGGTGGTGCTCACGCTGCCCCACAACTGTCCCGAGGTGCCTCCTATTCACACAAGTGGCGACGAGTTCACAATCTCCTATCTCGGCAAACAAGACCTGCTGCTCCACGACAAGAGTAACAATATCTTCTTCGACGCTCCCGAACAACTGCCCACGGGTGTGGCAGATGCGGTATTGGTGTCGAAATTCCTCTCGGGACCCCCAACAACGGGTGTGCTGAGCCTCCTGATTAAGACTTCTATGCAGACCGCCACGCAGGAGGTCTCCATAGCCCGTAACTTCAAGGCGGGACACGCCTACGACATCGTTCTCCGCTTCTCGGACCACGGAATCATCAACATCGACGTGTCGATTGGTGAGTGGCAGATGGGTGGCGACATCAACGAAGAGATGGCTGTGAATATGTACTACGATTTGAGTACTTACGAGACCTCCAATAGCTACATCGTGTCGTCTGCCAACTACGACTACTGCTTCGACGTTACCGTTAAGGGCAATGGCGACGGGTCGCTGATGGGTATGACCGACGCCGACACCCGAATAGAGGGAGCTACCTATGCCGAGATTTTGTGGGACGATATGCCCACCTTCGACCACGACGGCGACGCCTCCACACCCGAGGTGGAGTGTGTGAGCATCGCACACCACGGCATCTCGGACGGCAGGGTGCTCTTCGAGCTGCAAGGCTATGTGGACTCGGAGGGTAATACGGACGACAAGTCGCTCCCCGTGGAGGGTAATGCACTTGTAGGAGTCTACGACAAAAAACCCGAGGAGGGAGGTAAACTTCTTTGGGCTTGGCACTTGTGGGTTACGGATAGACCCAAAGGCATTGGCTGCTCGAACGGCTATGTGGTGCAGGACCGCAACCTGGGCGCAATATCCGATACCCCAACGGGCGAGGAGTTTGGTCCTGCCGACGGTCTGCACTACCAATGGGGACGCCCAACACCTCTGAAATTGGAGGGACTCGGAGTGAGCAGCGAACTGCTGACCTTCCAAAACCTCTACCCCGACGATAACCCCAACATAATCTATGGTAGCGGCAATGCCGAACACGCTTGGCTCGACCACCACTCGCAGTGGGCAGAGCACCACGACCATATGTGGGGCGATTTGGGTGTGGACTACGAACGACACACCAAGACCTTCTTGGACCCCTGCCCACCCGGATACTTCGTGTCGAACCACACTTTCTGGCAAGGAATTGAGCAGTACGAGATAGCCTTCGACAGCCAGATGGGTGTGCAGTTGAAGGTGGTTAATGACTCCTTCTGGCTGCCAATGGCGGAGGTGCTGGACGACGATGGTAATGTTACGACCGGCTTCAAGGGTGTGGGACTGCGCACATCAACTATCGACCACTCGTCGGTGGGTCACGTTCCCTACTACCTTGCTTATACCGATAGCAAGACTGTGTCGGTATCGTCCGAGAACTCCTTCTGTAACTACGCCTACTCGGTGCGCTGCATCTCGCTGGCTACCGACCCCGTGACTGTCGACCTGAGCGGGAGTCAGACCGCCAACAGCTATATGGTCTACTCGCCCGGCTATTACAAATTCAGGGCAAACGTAAGGGGCAATGGTGTGAGTCAGATGTGGCCCTATGGTGGTACGTCGATGCTCGACATCAGCGACGGTATGGATGTGAACATACGCCCCGAGAAGGTTGATTTGCTATGGTGGCAGGGTGACTTTACGGAGGTGACAAATACCGAGGAGGATATCGAAAAACTGATGTGCCTCCACCTGATGAACGAAGGCAAGCCCGACAAGGATGGCTATGTGTCGTTCTACATTCCCGAGATCCACGCAGGCAATGCTGTGCTGGCGGCGTACGATACCGACGGCACCATTCTGTGGACTTGGCATATATGGCTGCTGCGCGAACGCCCCGAGGATGTCCTCTCGGGCAAACGAACGCTACAAGATAGGTTCCTCGGAGCCACCCACGCTCCCGAAATAGTGGGCTCGAACCTCACGTTCCGCGACTATGCAGGCGCTGCCACCACGTCGCGAGAGGCTCTTTGGTCGACCTTCGGCTTCTACTATCAGTGGGGTAGGAAAGACCCCATTCTGGGTGCTCCTGTGGCACTTGCTACCAATGCAGGTGCCGAAAACCCCTCCAATGGTGCAACGACACTCAAAACCTCGACCTATTGGCTCAAAGACTACACCACAGGCGAGTGGAGCAGGCAGACAACCATCCCACGCCACGTGCAGGTAGACATAAAAGAGGTTGTGAAGAACCCTCTGACATTCTATATGTCCTCGACAAGTGCGGGAGCTGCAACTTCGCAGTGGTTCTCGGCAGACTTCGCCGACACAAAACGCAATGTGGCGCTGTGGGGCTACGCTGTGGATGACTACTCGGTGCAGGGTCAGGACTTCTCGAAGACTATGTACGACCCCTGCCCACCGGGCTACCGTACGGCGTTCCACCAGGTGTGGAAAATTACGGTCGATGGCACCATCTACGCCTATGGTGGTGACGACGGAGGTGTGACCAGCGGCAGCTGGAACTCGGCAGAGTCGGTCTATTGGAACAATGGCGAGGGGGATTATAGCGACTATGGCTTTGTTACCAACAAGAGCTATTTCGACAACTCGTTCTTCCCCTATTCGGGCTTGCGACTCGCCACAACGGGCGGTTATAGCAACATCTACACCCACGGCTATCTCGAAACGGGTATGCCTATGGGTCAGTATAATACACGTACATTCCTCTATTGCAGCGACGGATGGTCGAGGCAGATTAGCGGCAGTGGAGCAACAACTACCAACGACCCAACGGGCTCGAACCACGCCGCAGCCTATGCCAAACCTATACGCTGTATGAAAGAGTAGAGAAGAGAGCAAAAAGTAGCTATGAAAAAGATAGAGAAAGTAATGTCGCAGATGCTTAGGGTGGGCGCCATAGTGATTGCCTCGCTCTGGGCGGTTGCGTGCTCGGATATATGGTTCGACGAGGAGGTGGAGCAGAACTCCCAGCCCACGCCGAACAACCCAACGGGCTCGTCGGTCATCTCGCCCGCGTGTATGAGTGAGGCGGCTCCTGCACCCGCCTTCTCGCAGGGCAGACTCTCGACCCGCTCGCTCATCAACAAGGAGAGCACCGTGAAGTTGCAGGCTAACTTCCTGCGCATAGACGAGGATGTTCAGTACTCCCCCGAGAATCCTGCGGAGCACAACCGAGGACTCTACACTTTCCACGACGAAGACCTACGCTACGAGGGCTCGGTCAATTGGGAGAAGTCCTATCTGTTGGAGTCGACCATTATGGCGGCGTCGGATGGTAGCCAAAACAGCTTGCGCTCTGCCTACCTCGACCCTATGCAGAGCTATAAGCTGAGGGTTGTGACCACCTTAGACGAGCAGGGTAATAAGTTGCGCGACACGACCGACTTCTACCACACCCGTATGGTCAGCTGGTACCCTATGAACTGTCGAGTGCCCCGCACCTCTTCGGGAAAGGCTGCTAACGTGTTGTTCGACGAGAACTACGACGAGGTGGGAGTACCCACCACCTACGACACCGACGGCGACGGTACAGAGGAGAGGGTTGTCGCCATCCAATTCAAGGGGCTTGACGGTACCACCGATGTTATGGTGAGCGATATGCGCGAGGGACAGCATTGGCACCGCAATAGTGGCACCCACCGCAGCGACTTCTATCCCGACGACGCCTCGAAGACGGGTCCGAGCATCTACAAAGAGCCCTTTGGTCACTTCGAGCAGGGCGGTGTTAGCTACAACTCCAACTTCTTCACCTACAAGCACTACCTCTCGGCAGTGAGAATCTTCGCCTTTGCCGAGCAGTCGCCCCAGAACCTCTCGATGTGGGGCAAGTTGGAGCAGGTGGTCATCGACAACCAACCCACCTCGGTGAAGGTGTGGTTACCCGACGAGGAGAACGAGTGGGGCGAGGCGTTCGATTGGGGCGACTATGGCAACATTGTTGCCTCGTGCGACCCCATCTATGGCGAGGGTGACACTACGAGCGACCTCCCCGAGAGGGCAGAGTATCCCATCTCTATGGAGCATACCGACCACTCGCATCAGGCATACTTGGGCTATGCTCTTGTGCGGCCCGACCACGATGTGTCGCTGCAACTCCACACCACTTCGGGCGTCTATACGGTGACTATTCCCGCAAACTATGTCTATACTTTGGCTGGCAAGGAGCGCTCCGACGGTGTTTTCCGCGCGGGTCATATCTATAACATCCACCTCGACCTCAGAACCACGGGCTCTATTGCGGCTATCTTGGAGAATGAGGCGAACGAACTCTACTACGACCTGACGCGACTCCACTCCTTTGATGTGTCGCTCGAAAACGAGGGTGTGGTGGATGTCTACAAGTACGCCAACTGCTACATCTGCTCGCCCAACCACACATTCGTTGAGGATGCAGATGGCAACCAGGTGCTCGACCAGGAGGGTAATCCCACCTACTACGACGGATATTGCTTTTCGGCAACTACGGTGGGTAATGGCGAGGGCGGCATCATCTCCTATGGCGCCCAGACTATGTACCCCACGACGGCTCGCATCAACCCCCAGAGTGCACGACTGCTGTGGGAGAGCGAACTTGGACTAATCACACAGGTGGAGCTACTCTATGGCTATGTGCGCTTCAAGGTGCCCGATAGGACCAAGGAGGGTAATGCCGTCATTGCCGTCTACGACGATCAGGGCGAGGTGCTGTGGAGCTGGCATATCTGGATTACCGACCCGCCACAAGACCAGGTCTATGCGGGCGATGCGGGCTTGGAGATTGTGATGCTCGATAGGAACTTGGGCGCTACGTCTGTCAAGTGGACAACGGGCGACCCCTCGACGGCACTCGATACCTATGGTCTTTACTATCAATGGGGTAGGAAGGACCCATCGATGTCGCCTCCCTCGTATGATTACTACCCCATAAACCTGCTGACAAAACCCTATTGGGACTACTCGTCGCGTGTTCACTACGCAGCCGAGGTTGTGCAGGTGGCAGAGCCCTCGCTCCGCGATGGTGTGGAGAACCCGATGTGTCTTATCCTGCCTACGGCGCAGAATGCAATCTACTCCTACAATTGGACCTACGACCTCTACGACTTCTTGTGGGGCTACTCGCCCGAGGATGGTACGATGGTCAAGACCATCTACGACCCCTGCCCGTTTGGCTATCGTGTGCCGTTGAGCGAGATGAGCACCATCTTTGCGGCAGACGGACTCTCGGTGTTCCAGACCCCAAACAATAACGAGTATGGACAGATTTTCACCAACAACGGCAACACCTTCTACTTCCCCTATGCGGGCTATAAGGGTGTGGATGTAGGTCTTAACTCGCTGGTGCTGGCGTGGAGCTATGTGGGCGAGAAGGGCGACTATATGTCCGCCTCGGTCAGCAAGAATACAGCCAACAAGTATAACCACCGCAATAGGGTCTACATTTCCAGGTCGAACTCGTGGACGGAGACCAACGTAGGCTCCTACAACGCCTACCGCACCGACGATTTTACCAACCGACGTACGGCGGGTTCGGTAAGGTGTGTGAAGAATGTGCATATTGGTATGCTCGACCTTAATATCACAACCAATAAGTCGAGCGTGGAGATAAACGACGAGGTGCTTATCGACTGCGAGGGCGTATCCTCCGAGAGCAATATCGTAGCAGCCAAACTCACTGTTACGAACATCTCGACGGGCGCACAGAAGATTCTCTACCAGACTCCCGCAGGTATTGCCGAGAGTGATGACCCCAAGTGGAGCCGCCAGGTGGCTTTCAATACGGGCGACGAGGAGGGCGAGTTTTATAGTCCTCTGGGCTATGTCTTTGCACTCACCTGCACCAATAACCTCGGTGTGTCGGGTACGGTCAAGACCTCGGTGTTCTACCACTCGCTCGCCATCGACTTCGACAAGTGGGAGGCTGCCGAACTTGCCGAAACCACCACTGCGGGCTCGACCATCACTCGCAACGTACATATCCTTAGTAGCGAGGCTCCCTCTAAGGTTGAGGTGCTCTATACGGTCGACGGCGTGGAGAAGACGGTGGATATAACCTCCACGGGCTTTGCGTCGTTGCTGCCCGACGAGGGTTATGCAAGCAACCAAGAGTATGTAGCTACCTTTACACTCGCCGAGGCTGGCGTCTATGATGTTACGGTGAGGGTTACCTGCGGTTTGCCCGATGCCCACGTTAGGACAAAGGCTACCACAGTGAGTGTTTTCAGCCCCGTGGATGTCGAACTAAGGGCTCTGCGCCGCTACCTCTGGACAAGCGACGACGAGGAGAACTACTTTGTGCCTGTAACGGTGCAATACAATGCCAAAACCAACAACGAGGACAAGCGACCCGGTCGCCCCAACGACTTGCCCGAAATTTTCTCCCAAACGCTCTACTTCACCGATGGTGTAACAGAGAGAACCTATGTGGATATCCCTCTCGACGAGGAGCGCGTAGATATTTCGGTTAGCGAGGGTAGTGCCGTGATAGAGCTCGACAGCCACAGCTCGCTCAACTATACGGTAACCTACGAGGCTACCGATGTGGCAGGAGCAAGAGGCGCTGCACGCATCTCGGTGGGAATGTTGGATTTGGATAGCAGCCTCTTCCCGAGTGTAGCCACTCTCGGCAACGAGACCCTCTTGCAGCTGCATCTCCACGGCGGAGGTACACCCACAAGCGTTACCATCGATGGCGTGCCTATGGTGTTGCCGCCCGACTTGGATCACTCGGGTAGCACGGTATTTGTCCACGACGGTACTTGGCAGCTCTCTCACATCTTCTCTTCGACGGGCGAGAAACACCTACCGTTGGTGGTGACACTCAAAGACGACGAGGGTAACGATGTGGTACTCCCCACCCGAACACTCTCGTTGGTGGTCTACAATGCCCTCGGGCTCAACCTCGATGTTGCGCCTCGCTACGTGTGGAGAGAGCATATCGCAACCTCCTCGGCTGTGGCAGAGTGGCAGGCTTCGTCGCCCAATGGCGCACTGAGCCAGGTGGTAACCACCATAGATGGCGCAGAGGTGGCAGAACTCACCATTAGGGGCAACTCGACCGACTCGGCAGAGCGTAGCGGCTCCATTGTGGCGGCTTTGCAGAGCAACACCGACGGCAGAGCCGAGGTGGAGGTGGTTGCGACCGACGCAGTGGGAGCAACGGGCTCACAGGAGAGTTTCGTGGCAATTATGGATATTGCCTACGAGGCTGGCTGGGGCGCCGAGGTGAGCGCCAACCGTACGTTCAGCCGCACACTGACCATCAACGGCGGCGAGGAGCCCACGGCAGTGAGTGTGGGCGGTGTGGCTTTCGCCAAGAGCGCAACCAACGACTCCTCTGGCTATTACAGCAGCACCAATTGGACGGGTAGCTTCTCGCTCCCCGAGGGTGTCTATGACAACTATCCCGTTGAGGTAACCTTTGCGGACGGCACCGAGCTTACATACAACTACGCCGAGGCGCTCAATGTCACCAAGCCGCTCGATCCCATTATGGTTACTATTACCGCCACCGACGAGATATTCTACGGTGTGAAGAGTGCAGGCTCGCTTGCGGCTGCTGCCTCGTCGCCCAACGGCAACATAGAGTATGTGAAGATTACGGACCGCGATGGCGACGTGATATTCGAGGGTAACCCCAATAGCTCCTCGTGGAGCAACGAGTCGCTTGCTGTGGTTCTTGCCGACAATGTGAGGGGTCTTAACCAGCAGCTGACCATCTACGCGCGCGATGAATTCGGTGTGGAGGCGACAGCTACCACGACAGCCGACCTCTACCACGTCGTTCAGCAGACAGACAACAACTTCGTGGCAGGCGGAATGTACCTGATAGAGAATAGGCAGAATACCCACAACTACCTCTACGACTCGGGCAGCAGTTTGGGCTTTACAACAACCCTGAGTAGTAATGCTCTCTTCACCTTCTCGGCAACGGGTACCTCACAGATGATTATGAGTACCAACAACAAACACTATGTGCGAGGAGGTACCAGCAGCTACTCATCCATCTCTTGTAACTCTGCAAATGTCAACCAAGCAACAACCTATACCGTTGCGGAGTATGGTAGCAACTATTTCCGCATAGGCTACAACAATAGGTATTGGTATCAGGGCTATGGCTCGACAGTTCTGCACTCGAACGGTTCGAGCAACAGCCATCAGTGGACAATCTATCAGGCTCTGGCAGATTAACGACGAGAGTGTGAAAAATGCAAGTAAGGGCGCGGAAACCATCGAGTTTCCGCGCCCTTGTTATTGTCGCAATGAGCGACCGCCGTCGGTGTTGCCTCTATCGGTGCTCTGCCATATACGCCTCAACCTCCTCTACGGTGATGGGGATGTGTTTGTCGCCACCGAGCATCTTGTTGCCATCCTCGGTAATCAGCAGGTCGTCCTCGATGCGGATGCCGCCGAAGGTGTAGAACTCGCCCAAGCGGTCGTAGTTGATGAAGTCTCGGCATTTGCCCTCGCTCTTCCACTGCTCGATGAGTGCGGGGATGAAGTAGATGCCGGGCACGTCGGTCAGCACCGTGCCGGGGCGCAGGCGCCACCTGCTGCGCATAATGCAGGTATCCACCTCGTCGGCACGAGCCAAAATTTTGGAGTAATCCCTCATTCCCCTCTCGCCCATAGCCTCGCAGTCGTGCACATCCATACCCAAGCCGTGACCTAAGCCGTGGGGCATAAACATCCACACAGCCCCCGCAGCCACTGCGTCGTCGGCGTTACCCTTCATAAGACCCATACCGATAAGTCCCTCGGCAAGGGTGCGGAGAGCGGTGTTGTGGAGGTCGATATACATTCCGGGGCGAGCCACCTTCAATACCTCATCGTGGGCGCGGAGTACTATATTATATATATCCCTCTGAATGGGGCTGAACTTACCACTTACGGGGAACGTACGGGTGTGGTCGGAGCAGTAGTTGTTGACACTCTCGCCACCCGCATCCACAAGGAGCAGGCGACCGTTTTGGCAGATGCCATCGTGGGAGTGGTTGTGGAGCGTCTCGCCGTGCTGCGACACGATGGAGTGGAACGACACACCTTCGCCAAGCTGGTGGGTTACGCCCTCCATAGCACCCGCAATTGTGCGCTCCGATACACCCTCTTTGGTCAGACGCATAGCCGTAGTGTGCATTGCGTATCCAATCTCGAAAGCCCTTTCGAGTTCCTCTATCTCCTCGGCGCTCTTCTCCTCGCGGAGTGCTGCCACGTTGATGATGAGGTCGGCAGAGCAGTGTGTGTAGTGCTGCGAGGGGTCGATGCCTGTGAGGTTGCTCATAAGGAGCGTTCCGTCACCACGATAGGGCACCAGATAGTGCACCTTGCGACCCTGGCGGAGAGCCTCCTGCACCTTCTCGCGTGCGGCAGCAAAGGGTGCAGTATCCTCCACGCCCACCTGCGCACCCAACTCCTTCACCGAGGGCTGAGTACCCATCCAGATGATGTCGTCTACGGTGTAGTCGTTGCCAAAGAGGTAGTCGCGCTCCTCGTCGAGGTCAATAATACCCACAAGGTCGGCATTCTGCAAGCCGAAGAAGTAGAGAAAAGTGCTGTCTTGACGGAATGCGTAGGCGTTGTCGAAATAGTTGCGAGGTGCCTCGCTGTTGCCCGGGAGCACCACAATACCCCCTTTGGGCATACGCTGCCTAAGAGCATTTCGGCGAGCGATGTAGGTCTGCTTTGAAAACATATTTGTCGAGTTTTTGGTTATTCTGCTGTAAAGTTACAAAAAGATTTGCAAATTCTTCTTATTATCTGGCGATTTTGTATTCAACTCATTGTACGTTAAGCAATTGTTTGTTATATTTGCAAAACTGTTCCTAAGGAAAATTAATTATGAAAGTTTCTGCGAACAATCTAATAGTGTTTCTAATAGCCCTGCTTCTGGGTGTGGGCTGTGAAAAGAATCCCGAAGAGGTTGTTAATCCGAATGACAACCAAACCGAACAACCCGGCGGAAATCCATCGGAAGAAGAGGTAAATCCGTTGGAGAGCATAAGAAGTATCCCAACAGCGCTTTATTATGTGACTACCGATGGGAAACCCCTTATCGTGGATTCTTCAAATAGTATGTATGATAATCTTGAAAACAACGAATATAGAGATGGCGTAGGAAAACTCACATTCAAACACAAGGTCTACATAATACCCTGGCATGCCTTTGAGAATCAAAAGCGGTTGAAATATGTACTATTTCCACGAGATTTGACGACCATTGAGGCAAGTGCCTTTTGTGGGTGTGAAAATCTCAAAACAATTACCATATCCGCAGATGTTGAATATATAGGTCAAAACGCCTTTAAGGATTGCACCAGCCTATCTGATATTACAATTTTAGGTAGTGCCATAGTAGACGATGTGTTGCGAATTGGAGAGTGCGCTTTTGCGGGTTGTGAGGGCACGCTGACGATAAATAGGCGCTCGATGGTTGAAAAAGAAAAGAATGTGAATGTGTCACCATCGGAATCATCTCTTTGGCAAAAAGACTCTCAACTCGACATTGTTATAGGGGATAATATAACAAAGATTGCTCCGTATGCATTTGCCAGTTGCAATGGTATAAAGAGTGTTACATTGGGAGAAAATGTCACAAGTATTGATGGTGCGGCGTTTTGGTGTTGTTCCAATCTGACGGATGTTGTTCTCGGAGATAAGATAACGTTCATTGGAATGGAAGCATTTTATAGGTGTTCAAACCTCAAAAGTATAGATGTTCCCAAAGGTGTAACTTCAATCCTATACAAAACCTTCTATGGTTGCACCTCGCTCGAAAAGGTGACATTGCAAGAGGATCTTACCACAATAGAGAGTTATGCATTTTATAATTGTGCAAGCCTTGCGAGCCTAACAATTCCCGAGAGCGTAATCACCATCGAAGGTTGTGCATTTATGGGTTGCGAGAAGCTCAAAAGCATAAACATCCCACAGGGGGTTACAACGATAGAGGGGCAGCTTTTGTGTGACTGTAAGAGCCTTGAAAGTATAACCATTCCAGCAGGCGTTACCATCATCTGGGAGTGTGCCTTTTCTAATTGTGAGAGCCTTGTGAGTGTGACCATTCCCGAGGGTGTAACTCGTATAGGTAATAATGCTTTTCAGAACTGTCGAAGTCTGGTTAGTGTGACACTTCCCAGCACACTGTCTGATTTGGGTGGTATGGCATTCTATGGTTGCGAAAGACTTGCGAGTGTGTATTGCAAACCTATTGTGCCTCCAACATCGCAGAGCGGAATGTTCGATAACAACGCCCCGGGGCGTAAAATATATGTACCCCACGGGAGCGAGGAGGCGTATAAGAACCCCAGTACAGGTCTTTGGTGGTTCTACACCAACGACATTGTTGGCTATGACTTTTAGCAGCCAATTCGCAGTGGTTGATAACCAACCATAAACACAAAGGCACAAAGAAAGGGAGGAATTTTCATTCCTCCCTTCGTGTACCCAGAGCCGGGGTCGAACCGGCACAGGTTGCCCTATTGGTGTTTGAGACCAACGCGTCTACCGATTCCGCCATCTGGGCTCGTGCTAAATCACGTTGAGCGCACAAAGATACATATAAAATTGAAAATTGAAAATTGAAAGCTGAAAATTTTGCAAAAAAACGATTTTTGTGTGCAAAGAGGTGTGTGCTCACATCTCTAAAAAAAGAAAATTGAAGCAAATGCGAGTCGAGCGAGGGCAGAGCGGGCTTGCAGGCTATGCCGAGCGAGAGCATTTTAGAGCGGCCGAAGGCTGGTCAATTGAGAGTTTTGCAAAAAACAGGAAAAAAGGGATGCAACCATTGATAAACCCAATAATAATATCTATATTTGTAAAAGTTTAACCCCCAAATACCTATCATTATGAAAAAACTTTGTACTCTTTTGGCGCTCCTTGCGTTCTCCTGCTGCGCTTTTGCACAAGTGAAATGGGTGGGTGGCAGTTTCGGTTCCACCGTCGAGAAAGACGCGTCGGCATTCTATATCTCCCCCGAATTCGGTATTTTTGTTACGGACAACATCTCGGTTGAGGGCAATGCGGGGTTGGGTATCACATCCAATCTGACCGACTACAAGCTCGCCGCTACGTGTCGCTATTGGTTCGACCCGACCGAAGATATTTGCTACAACCCCGGTATTAGTTTGGAGCTCAATCACGGCGTTGTCGATGTGCTGGGCAAGAAACATTGCCAAACGGGATTCGACGTAAGGCTTCAAATCGGTAGCTTCGACTATAAAATTACCCCCAATTGGTCGGTGAGAGTAAACTTCTGCGAGGTGTCGCTCAATGACTTGTTTGACAACCCACAGGCAAAGTTCTCGTTCAAGACCGAGGGTTCCATTACTATCAAATACTACTTCTAACCCCGAGCGATAAGTAGACACATTAAGCCTCCCCTACGGCAGGGGAGGCTTTTTTTACAGACCTCTCCCGCCCTAACGGGCTCCCTCCCCTAACTTAGGAGCGGGAGGTGTTTATGGGGCTCCCATAGCTCTTAGTTCTCCCATATCTCCCATTTACCGCTTCTCTAATTTATGGGAGGGTTCCACGCACCCCCGCGCTTCGCGCACCCCTCTAACTTAGAGGGGAAATTCCCAAGCGGCAACTCGCTCAAAGAGGTGAGCGGATTTTAGGCGGAGGCGTAACGCCTCTTTTGTGCAGGGATTTCTCTCAAACGCAAAATTGCAGAGAGCGGAGGGTTTTTTGTGCCAAAAGAAGGAGCGGCTCCGCAGTTTGCTTGGCGCAAATGAGGAAGCCTCTCTCTGAATTTTGGTGCAAAAGGCACCCGTTATATGCGATTTTACTCGTCTTTGTCCTCTTCCTGATAAGCTTTAAGAAGTTTATCCTGAACATCGGCGGGAACCTGCTCGTAAGAAGCGAACTCCATTGTGTAGGTTGCACGACCGAGAGTCAGAGCACTCAGAGTGGTCGAGTAGCGGTAGAGCTCTGCCAGAGGTACCCTTGCGCTGAGGCGGCTGTAAGTACCCTCGGCGTTCATACCCATAATCTGAGCACGACGACCATTGAGGTCACTCATAATATCACCCATATTCTCGCTGGGAACCAAAATCTCTACGTTGTAGATGGGCTCCAAAATCTTAGGACCTGCGTTGCGGAAAGCCTCTTTGAAGGCGTTGCGAGCAGCCAGAACGAACGAAATCTCATTCGAATCTACGGGGTGCATCTTACCATCGTAGATAACCACGCGGATGTCGCGAGCGTACGAACCGGTAAGAGGACCTTCGTTGAGTTTATCTTTGATACCCTTCAAGATAGCGGGCATAAAGCGAGCGTCGATAGCACCACCAACAATTGCGTTGTAGTAGATGAGTTTGCCACCCCATTCGAGGTCGAACTCCTCTTTGCCTTTGATGTTCACAAGGAGTTCCCTGCCGTCAACTTTGTACTGTTTGGGCTCGGGCATACCCTCATAGTAGGGCTCAACAACCATATGAACCTCACCGAACTGTCCCGAACCACCCGACTGTTTGCGGTGGCGGTAGTTTGCAGCAGCCACTTTGGTAATGGTCTCGCGGTAGGGAATCTTGGGAGCCAAGAACTCAATCTCGATTTTATTGTTCTGGATGATGGTCTTCAAGAGGTTGATGTGCATCTCACCCTGGCACTGTACGATGGTCTGTTTGAGCTCTTTCGAGTACTCTACCTTGTAGGTCAAATCCTCCTGTTTGATGCGGTTGAGCATCTCGCCGAGTTTCTCTTCGTTGTTCTGGTCGAGAGCGCGTACTGCTGCGCGGTAGCGGGGAGCGGGGAAGTTGATGGGCGAAATCTCTGCAACATCACCTACGCCGAGAGTGTCGTTTGCTTTGGTGCCTTTGAGCTTCACGGTGCAACCAATCTCACCGGCAACGAGTTCGGTAACTTTCTCGCGTTTCTTGCCTGCAACAGCGAAGAGCTGCGAAATCTTCTCCTTGTTGCCATTGCGGGGGTTGGTAAGCTCCATACCCTCGGTGAGTTTACCTGTCACTACGCGGAAGTAGCTAACCTCGCCAACGTGCTGTTCAACGGCACTGCGGAATACGAAGATAGATGCGGGAGCGTTCACGTCAGCCTTCACCTCGTTACCCTCAACATCGGTCATTGCATTTGCAGCTGCGGGATCGGGAAGAACGTTGATGATGAACTCCATAACTCGTTTCAGACCAAAGCTCTTCTTTGCCGAGCAGCAGAAGATGGGCATAAAGTCGCGGTTTGCAACGCCATCCCTCAGACCCTGGCGAATCTCGTCTGCCGAGAGGTCGTTGGTCTCGAAGAATTTCTCCATCAGAGCCTCGTCGTTGATGGCTGCTGCCTCCAAGAGCTCGTTGTGGTACTCCTCTGCACGATCTGCCTCCGAAGCGGGAATCTCCAACTCCTCCTGGTTGCCGTTCTCGTCTTTTGCTTTGTACATCTTCATCGTCAGAACGTCGATGATAGCGTCGAAGCCAAGACCGGGATTAACGGGGTACTGAACAACTACGGGGTTGATGGGCGAGCCGCTCTTGATGGAGTCGATAACCTTGTCCCACGAAGCGTTCTCTTTGTCGAGCTGGTTTACGATACCAACAACGGGCATCTTAGCCTGTGCTGCATAGCGGCTGTGAATCTCGCTACCCACGTCGAAGCCTTGGTTGCCGTTGATGACGAGTGCTGCCAAATCGCAAACCTTGTATGCGGAGAATACACCACCGCAGAGGTCGTCCACACCGGGAGTGTCGATGAAGTTGAATTTGTGACCTGCGAACTCGGTGTAAATAACTGCGGGATAAAGACTCCTACCCTGAGCCTGCTCCAACTCGGTGTTGTCCGAGAGGGTGTTGCCTGCTTCTACGGTACCTTTACGGTCGATGAGTTTACTTTCGAATGCGAATGCCTCGGCAAGAGTGGTCTTGCCGCTACCCGTGCCGCCAACGATAGCCACGTTGCGGAGGTTTTGAGTTTGGTAAGTTTTCATTTGTTTGTGTATTATTAGTTATGTTAGTTTCAAGTTTGCCCCAATTTGAGCCCTCTAAGGTATATATTTTTTTCCAATAACGAACACATATTTGACAAATTCGAAATGTTTTTTATATCTTTGTTACCGAGATGGTAGATTTTTCGAAAAAAATTGAGAGCCTGAAAGGCTATTTGGATGGCGGACGTAAGAACATCGCTATCGTCACACACACTAACCCCGACGGCGACGCCATAGGTTCCTCGCTGGCGTGGGCAGAGGTTTTGCGCTCTATGGGGCACTCGGTGCAGACGCTTGTCCCCAACCGCTATCCCGCCTTTTTGGACTGGATGGACGGCATCGATGGGATGATTGTCGCCAAGGAGCAGCCCGAGCACGCAACGGAGGTTATCGCCTCTGCCGACCTCGTTTTTGTTATGGACCTTAACAAAATCGACCGTCTTGACTCAATGACCGAGCCTCTTGTGACTTCCGAGGCTCCTCGCATCCTCATTGACCACCATCTTATGCCCCCCGATGACTACACATTGCAGTTCTCCTACCCTCACTTATGCTCTACGGCATTTGTGACCTACAAGATTATCGAGGCGATGGTGGGCACCGAGGCTATCACAACCCAGATGGCGGAGAACCTCTATGCGGGTATTATGACCGACACGGGCAACTTTGCTTTCAGTTATCTTACGCCAGATTTGATGCGCTCGGTGGCTGTGCTTTTGGAGCGTGGATTGGAGATTCCGAAGGTTTACAACGCAGTCTATAACTCCTATTCTGCCTCGCGCGTGAAGCTCTTGGGTTACTCGCTGGGCAAGAAGATGGAGGTTTTGGCGGGTGGTAAGGCTGCCTATATGTCGCTTACCGAGAGGGAGATGCGTCGCTTCAACTTCCAGCTGGGCGATAGCGAGGGTTTTGTGAACTATCCTCTCTCGATTGGCGGAATGAAGATGTCGGCAATCTTCATCGAAACCCGCAAGTTTGTGCGTGTGTCGTTGCGCTCGCGTGGCGATGAGGTGGATGTAAACATCTTCGCAAGGCGTTACTTTGGTGGCGGCGGTCACAAAAACGCTGCGGGCGGCAAGTCCTTCGTTTCGGTCGACAAGACAATCGAGATTTACAAAAAGGCGGTAGTCGAGTACTTCAAGGAGATAGGGCTCGAATAGCCCCGCCGAAGAGAAATATGCACAAGCGATGCAACGTTTTGCGCCGCTTGTGCATCTATATATGTAGAGCTAACTTCCAACACATACAATACGAGCCTATGAAACGACATCTTACGCTACTTGCGACTCTTCTGGTCGGATGGTGCGGTTTGCTCGTGGCACAAACACCACAGCCGAGCCCGACCACAAACGATGATGTGCCCTACGAGGAGCAGACCTTCGTGCAGCGCTTCCTCAATTGGGAGGTGCCCAATCTCGAAACAAAAAATGAGGTACGTTTGGGCTTTCCGGTACCCGATTTTGGCTTTGTGCGAGGTTTTACAAATAATAGCTATGGTAGTGGTTTACAGGGCGATTACCTCTCGTCGTTGCAGCGGGCGGGCACTATGCAGGTCTACACTTCGCCACTGCTGCAATATATGGTACGTGGGGGCAAGCGTTGGGAGTATGGAGTGAGTGGTTTCTTTGCCCAAACGAGGCAAAATCTCTACGACACCACAACCTCCGAGGTCAAAAATAGTCTCCGCAACGACATCTTCGTTCTCTCGCCCACTTTGCGCTGGAATTTCATCCGAGCAAGCTGGATTAGGTTCTACTTCCAGATGGGGCTGAACTGCCACCTGCTCAAAGAGGCGGGCGCGGGCGCCTACTACGACTCCGAGATCTTCGTTGGCTATGGCTATACGGTGGGCAAGAAACTCTTTTTCTTCTCCGAGGGCAGCTATGGCGACTCGATTATCGTCACTATGGGTATTGGTTACAGGTTCTAAAAACGACGAGAGGTTATGAAAAGTTTTAGATATATATTTTTGATTCTTAGTGTGGTGCTTGCTGTTGGGTGCGACCCGCGAAAGCACGACGAGGCGGTAATCGAAAACCTCGACCCCACACGCCCCGGCTATGTGCTCTTTGCCGAGAGTTTGAAGGGTGTGTGCGCAGCCTCAGGAGGTCTGATTTCGGCGCTTAACTTCAACGAGTGGCTCAACGCCCCCGACGAGCAGAGCCGCTGGAAGTTGGAGGATGAATACTACCTCTACCGCAAAATCCGCGAGAGGGAGGAGAACCTATGGGATATCTACGACAATTACAGCAGCGAGCGTTACCTACTGCACGAGGGACTGACCCTCGGCGAAGAGGGTGCTGTGTGGGAGATGCAAATGAACCCCACCTTCTTCTATGCCGAAGAGGCTGACGAGGTGCCCACTATCACCCGCGTAGCGGAGGATAGGTTCGAGCTCGACTTCTCCTATGTGCCCGTAAACGTGGCTATGAACTCCAATAGACCACTCATATCCTATCTGAATTCGTGGGGCAACTCCACGCGAGCGCATTTCTCCGCCAATTTCACCATTGCCACCAACAATAGTGAATTTCGCTCGGGCGAAGCAGACAATTTGCAATGCATCATTACGGGCGAGGGCAAGCTGTGGGATAAGAGTAACAACTACTCTGTGGACTTCGAGATTACCGAGCCCCTGCGAATAATCTTCTCCAATGGGGGCTTTTTCTCGGGTGTTGCTACCCCAATGGGAAAGCTCCATATCTTCAACTCGTTGGGCGATTGGGCTGATGTGGATATGACAGGCTACAACACCATCGCCATTGAGTATTATAGGAGAGGTGTTGGTATGAACGAAGGCTTTTATTCTTGGAGCGGTGCAAGTATCACTCCACGATAGTCTATCGGGAACAACAAAGGGGTGACCAATGGTGGTCGCCCCTTTTGTTTTTGTCCAATTCCAAACTATTAGTGGAATAGTTCCGAGGAGTGCTACTCCTCCTTCTGGCTCTCGATGAGCTGGTCGTAGTCGTTCATCGAGCGTTTGATGACGTCGCGTGCCACGTCGGGACCGTAGATGCTCACAAACCTCATCCTCTGGGTGTTCTCGCCGGGGATATCCTTATAGGTTGTGAAGTAGTGGATGAGTCGCCTTACAATGCGGGTGGGCAACTGCTCGATGTCGGTCATCTCGCCA
Source organism: Tidjanibacter sp. (assembly GCA_045602145.1). Classification (GTDB taxonomy): domain Bacteria; phylum Bacteroidota; class Bacteroidia; order Bacteroidales; family Rikenellaceae; genus Tidjanibacter. The sequence goes on along the minus strand of JAZSAY010000014.1, from coordinate 20,132 downwards.
TAGATAGCGTCATTTTTCAGCACCGCAATAATTTTGTCGTCCGCTTGGTTGTGGTCGAGCAACCTAAGACCACCAATGGGACGTGCCGACACCAAAATATCGCCGTGGGTCACATCCTTCTCCGTGAGTACGCAAATATCCAGAGGGTCGCCGTCGCCCTCCACGTCAAACCTCGCCAAAGCCTTGTTGGTGAGCTCTGCCATCTGTGTCGAGCAGTAGGTGCGAGGAATGAAACCGTAGAGCGAAGGTACGATGTTGGAGAACTTCTGTGGACGGTCCAGAGCAAGATAGCCGCTCGCCTTGTCTACCTCGTACTTGACGGTGTCGGTAGGCACAATTTCAATGAATGCGCGAATCTCCTCTGGTGTTCCGGGGTCTATGCCGTGCCAGGGATGGGCTTTGTGTAGTGTGCTGTAATCCATAGTCGCTGAGTATTTAAGTTTTTTGTTTTGTCGATGTTTCGTGGGAGCTGTCGCCCAATAGGTAACCACAAAGATAGCAATTTGAATCGAGAATCGAGAATCGACGGCAGAGATTTTTTCATTTTCGCCCACAAAGAGCCCCTACAAAAACTCTACATCGGGCAGAAATAACGTCTAACGTCTAATGTCTAACGTCTAACGTCTAACGTCAATAGTCCTAAGGCTTATAGGAGTGACAAGAGTGACAGGAGTGATAGGGTTTTCCTGTTCTTCCTGTCCTTCCTGTTCTTCCTGTCCTTCCTATCCTTCCTGCTTGCCCCTTATGGACTAGATTACCTCGCTACGAGCCACACACGGTGGCTCTTCGCTTGGTGATCGTAGGTTGGGGGAGGCTGTCAATTTGAGCACAAAGGCGGCTATAAGCCGCCCGTTTTTGTTTTCATACTCACCCCTTTGTGTGCAAGCACCCACGGAGTGGGTATAAAAACAAAAGCCTGCAATTTCTTGCAGGCCTTTGTGCTCAAATTGGTCGGGGTGACTAGATTCGAACTAGCGACACCACGCCCCCCAGACGTGTACTCTAACCGGGCTGAGCTACACCCCGAATTATTCCGAAAGCAGCACAGGGGATTTGTTAGTCCGCTTTCGGACTGCAAAGATAGCAATAATTTCTTAAAACAAAATTTTCGGGCAAATTTTTTTGATTTTTCTGCACTTTCTATCCCTAAATAGACTACACACATTTACCAAATCGTTAATTTTAGGGTTACAAGGGGGCAACTATAACCCTCGCGCAAGAGTTTTTTGTACCTTTGTGGCGGATTATAATAGGAAAGATATGTCAAAGAAAGACACGAAGCGCAGCACAAGGGGTGCTGCAAAGGGTGCGCAAAGAGGTGACCGCGCAGCCGTAATTATGCAACTTTTCCGCTCGTTTCCACAGCGCAAGTTCGCGCTCAAAACCCTCGCAGCCCAGAGCGGTGGCGCCGATCGTGAGGGACGTTATCAGACAAAAGCGATTGTTTACCAGATGGTTGAGGAGGGTACAGTGGAGGCGACTTCGGCATCCACATTCCGTCTTGCAGCACGCGCACTGCCCACTGTGGAGGGTGTAGTACAGATGCTCTCTTCGGGTAGTATGTACGTCACGGTGGAGGGTGTGGACAAAGATATCTTTGTGGACCGCCGCAACACCGCCCGCGCTCTGGATGGCGACCGCGTGAAGGTAGCCATAACACGCCGCCGTGCCTCGGGCGACCCCGAAGGTCAGATTGTGGAGGTTACCGAGAGAGCCGACCGCAACTATGTCGGAACAATCGAAAAAACCCGCTCGCACGCCTTTGTGAGGGTGTCGAGCAAGAATATGCCCGTAGATATTTTCATCGACAAAGGTGTTGATAAACTCTCCGATGGCGACAAGGTGGTGGTGCACATTGTGGCGTGGGAGCCCGAGAGCAAGTGCCCGACGGGCAGGGTGGTGACCATTCTCGGCAAGGAGGGCGACAACACCGCCGAGATGCACGCCATACTCGCCGAGTACAACCTCCCCTACAACTTCCCGCGCGAGGTTGAGGAGGAGGCAGAGCGCATCCCCGACAAAATAACCGCCAAAGAGCGAGCCTCGCGCCGCGATATGCGCGATGTGGTGACATTTACGATAGACCCTGCCGATGCCAAAGACTTCGACGATGCACTCTCGTTCCGAGTGCTCGACAATGGCAATGTGGAGGTTGGTGTTCACATTGCCGACGTTACCCACTACGTTCAGGAGGGCTCTATGGTGGAACAGGAGGCTCGCGAGAGGGCTACGAGCGTCTATCTGGTCGATAGAACAATACCTATGCTCCCCGAGAGGCTCTCCAATGGTTTGTGCTCCTTGCGCCCGAACGAGGAGAAACTCTGTTTCTCGGCAATTTTCGAGATGGATAGCGAGGCTCGTGTTGTCGGCAGCTGGTTTGGTCGCACAGTCATCCTCTCCAACCGCCGCTTTACCTACGAGGAGGCACAGAGAATAATTGAGGGCGAGGAGGGTGACTTCCGCTCGGAGATATTGGCACTCAACGCTTTGGCGCAGAAGATGCGCCACCGCCGCTTCGAGGAGGGCTCCATAGCCTTCGAGCGCGAGGAGGCAAAATTCCACCTCGACAGCGAGGGTAAGCCTTTGGGTGTCTACTTCAAGGTGCAGAAGGAGGCTAACCAACTGATTGAGGAGTTTATGCTGCTTGCCAACCGCTCGGTGTCGGAGTTCATAGGCTCCAAGAAGGGCAAGAATGGCAAACCCAAAACCTTCGTCTACCGCGTGCACGAGAAACCAGACGAGGATAAACTCGCTCGCTTTGCCAACTTCATCCTGCGCTTCGGCTACTACTTCGATGCCCGCAGAGGTAGGGCAGTGGCACAGCAGATGAACGCACTGATGGGCGAGATTAAGGGCAAGAGTGAGGAGAATGTGGTGTCGATTTTGGCGGTGCGCACTATGCAGAAAGCGTACTACTCCACCGAAAATAAGGGGCACTACGGCTTGGCGTTCCCCTACTACTCACACTTCACGTCGCCTATCCGCCGCTACCCCGATATGATGCTCCACCGCCTGCTGGCTCACTACTTGGAGGGTGGCAGTTCGGTCGATGCGGAGGTTGTGGAGGAACTCTGCGAACATTCGAGCGACCAGGAGACGAGGGCTGCCGAGGCAGAACGCGCTTCGGTCAAATATAAAATGGTGGAGTTTATGCGCGAGCGCGTGGGCGAGGAGTTCGACGGCTCCATCAGTGGCGTGACAGAGTGGGGTCTGTATGTGGAGTTGGAGGATACCCATATAGAGGGTATGGTGGCTCTGCGCGACCTCTCGGACGAGTTCTACGCCTTCGACGAGGAGGAGTATGCCGCTGTGGGTACCCGCTCGGGCAGGAAATTCACGCTTGGCGATAGGGTGCGCGTGAGGGTTAAGAACGCCGACCTGAGACTGAAACAACTCGACTTCGAGATGGTGGGCTCCTACGACGGCAAGGGCGAACTGTGGCGCATTAACGACCGCCCCGCCGCCCCCGCAAACCCCAAATCAAAATCCCGCACCACACCCTCCGCCGACACACCTTTTTATAAAGGCATCAAACGCCGCCGATAGAGGGCGAGTGTGCCTTGTGGGCGATTAGGTCGTTGCACTGCGATAAACCACCTCCTCATTTACGCCAAAGTAAACTTCGGAGGTGGTTTTCTTGTGCGCCTACTCCTCGCCTCACAAAACCCGCTCGCCCAAGTGTGCCTTGCGGGTGCTTTTTGCACCAAAATACAGAGAGCGACATCCTCATTTGCGCAGAGCAAACTCCGGTGTCGCTCCTTCTTTTGGCACAAAAATCCCTCCACAAAACCCACTCGCTGGGAAATTTGGTCTAACGTCTAAGGTCAATAGTCCTTAGTTTTATAGGGCTTATAAGGCTTATGGGAGAAATGGGAGTTATGAGAGATATGGGAACTCTCCCCCAAACTCAGGGGAGAGCGATCGTGCGTAATGGTAGGTAGTGGCAATTCCAATTCCTACAATATCCCCACAACCACCTCCCTCCCCTGTGTCAGGGGAGGGTGCCGAAGGCGGGAGAGGTCTGTAAAATCGCACTTCGCATCAGCGGCAGAGAAGCGACCGCCTTGGCGGTCGTGGCAAGACGCTCGGCGAGGACGCCGAGCGCAATTATTACCCATCCCCAAACTCCCGCCACAGACAGGGGCTTAGTCGCCAAAGGCGACAGAGGGGGATTACCTCGCCTCCTCGCCACTACTCGTGCCACCCCTCATTCTTGGGTATCTTTTTTAATACCCACGCTCCACTTGTGCTTCCCCCCTTTTGCTCTTGGGTATCTTTTTTAATACCCGTGAAGTTGGGGGATACTCTTCTTGTTGTTCCTGCTTTTCCAGATGTGGTTATTGCAGTTTTATCTCGTCTATGCTGACGAGTTTATTGACGATGGCGTAGATGGTAAGACCTGCGGGGGTGTGGATTTGGAGTTTGCCGGTGATGTTGCGGCGGTGGGTGGTGACGGTGTGCACCGAGAGGCACAACTTGTCGGCTATCTCCTTGCTGGTCATACCCTTAGCCACACAGGCAATAATCTCCTTTTCGCGCGTGGAGAGTTGTTCGGAGGGGTTCTCCGAGTCGTCTATGCTCTGCTCGCCGTAGTTCGCTCCGCTAATCCTCACAGCCTCCTCAGCACTCATAACCGCAGGCACAAAAATCTTGTCCTCCACCGAGCAGTGCAGCGCAAGGTCGTTCTCGCAGTTGATGATGTCGAAGAGCACTGAGTGGAGCGCCTCGCCGCCGTCGCCCTGGGGGTAGTAGCGGATGATGACATTTTTCAGGTCGGCAAGTTTGTCCGCCAGGCGCGAGTCGCGGTGGGTATGTTTTGCCGAGAAGGTTTCGATGGTATATTCGCGGTTGAGGTAGCCCTGCATAAGGCTATCCACATAAGCAAAGACGGTGGAGTTTTCGTACTCCATATGTGTCCTCACCTCTGCCACAAAATCGTCAAAGAATTTCAGAATGAGCAGTGCCACCTCATCTTTGCCCGAGCAGTCTATCGCCTCGATGAGTTTGCGCCTGATGGCGGGCAGATTGAACTCCAAAAACCAGACGTGAGCCCTGCGCAGATACTCCATAAGGCTCGCCAGCGAGATGCTCTCGCCCTCCCACTGCTTGCCACTCGTGAAGTTTGCCACCGAGAGGAAAGTCTCGGTGTCGACCCCTTTGGCGGAGCATATCTCGCCCACCGTCTTGTCGCCAAAGCCGAGCGGAATACCGAAGCGGCTCATCACAAAGAGCAGCGAGTTGTTGTCGTCTATGAGGTTGCGCAGGGGGTCGGTGGCGCGATAGGATGTGTGGGCAGTGAGTGTACTCATTGTTGGATTGTTTGTCGGTTTTGTCCACAAAGTTACAATTTTTCCCCAAGTATGGCATACCTACAAATGATTATTTCCGCCCCTTTTTGTGCACAAAAACAAACATTTCGGTTAATTTTCTTATATTTGATGCAACATTTTATGGGGTTTGTGCATCTATTAGGGTGTATGAATTCCCCAAAAACCGACAAACACCTCTGCCTATGAAACGATTTTTCCCCTTGCTAATACTCCTTGTGCTAACTCTCTCGCCAGACCTTCTGGCACAAAGGCGATATACCCTGAGCGGTTCGGTAATGGACTCCACAAGCCACGAAACACTCCTCGGAGCAACCATCTACGAGAGCGGCTCCTTGCTCGGTACTGCCACCAACGAATACGGTTTCTTCTCGCTCACCCTCCCCGAAGGCAGGGTGCGATTGGAGGTTACCTATGTGGGCTATGCGCCATTGGTCAAAGAGATAGACTTAAAGGAAGATACAATGCTCGATTTCTACCTCGACGCCGCAGTGGGCATAGAGCAGGTGGTGGTCTATGGCGATAGGCGTCACAGCGGAGCACTCAGTGCCCAGATGGGAGCCATAGAGGTCCCCATAGCGCAGATTAAGTCCGCACCGACAATCTTCGGCGAGCAGGATGTGCTCAAATCGCTCCAACTGCTGCCGGGTGTGCAGGCGGGCTCGGAGGGTACGGCAGGTGTCTACGTCAGGGGTGGCGGACAAGACGAAAACCTGATGCTGCTCGATGGTGTGCCCATCTACAACGTCAACCACCTTATGGGCTTCTTCTCGGCATTCAACCCCGATGCCATAAAGAGTGTGACGCTCTTCAAGGGCAACTTCCCCGCACGATTCAGCAGCCGCCTCTCGTCGGTCATTGATGTGCGCACCAAGGATGGCGATATGTATGCCTACCACGGCAATGTGAGTGTGGGCTTGATAAGTTCAAAAATCAATGTCGAAGGTCCCCTCTGGAAGGGCAAGACAGCCTTCAATATCTCGCTCCGCCGAACATATAGCGACCTGCTGACCGCGCCACTTATCTCGGGGCTGACATCTTCGGAGTTTGAGGACGGCAGGGCGTATGGCGGCTACTACTTCTACGACCTGAACGCCAAGATAACCCACAAATTCTCCGAGCGCGATAGGCTCTATCTGAGTTTCTACTCGGGCGACGATGCGGTCTATATCAACGTGCGCGAGAGTATGACCTCGGGCGCAGATTGGAGCGATGAGGTGAGGATGAAGATGGATTGGAAGTGGGGCAATATGGTCACTTCTGCAAGGTGGAATCATATCCTCTCACCACGCCTCTTTATGGACGCATCGATGACCTACACACGCTATCGCAACAACCTCGGAGTGGGTGCCGAAACAAAATATCAGGATAATGATGGCGGCAACGAGCAGATGGAGATGTACCTGGGAGCCAACTCGGGCATTGAGGATGTTACCGCCAAGGTGGATATGAGTTGGAGCCCCTCCACAGAGCACAGTGTGCGCTTCGGAGCCTCATATGTCAACCACCGATTCAACCCCGATGTGACGGTTGTGCATACCTCAATGCGTGGAGAAATGGTCGATAACCCTACGGGCGAGGAGGTTGTCTTTGACGAGATGATTGGCGATAAGGAGATACTTGCTCACGAGGCGGTGCTCTATGTGGAGGACGAAATAACGGTTGGCGAGAGTCTGCAAGCCAATGTGGGCTTGAACTACTCGGGCTTTGGCGTGGGAGGCGAGTTCTACCATTCGCTGCAACCCCGTGTGAGTGCCCGACTGCTCCTTGCCGACAACCTCTCCGTCAAGGCGGGATATGCGCGTATGACACAGTATGTACACCTGCTATCCAACAACTCCATATCGCTCCCCTCAGACCTTTGGGTGCCCGTTACGGAGCGCATCAAACCTATGACCTCCTCGCAGGTGTCGGCAGGAGTGTTCTACGACATTGCGGGACTCTTCGACCTCTCGGTAGAGGGATATTACAAGACAATGAACAACCTCTTGGAGTACAAAGACGGAGCCTCACTAATGGCTACCACCTCGGGATGGGAGGATAAGGTGGCTATGGGCAAGGGATGGTCCTATGGCGTGGAGTTCCTCTTGCAGCGCACCGTGGGACGCACTACGGGCTGGATAGGCTACACCTGGGCTAAGGCAACAAGGCTTTTCGACAGAGAGGGACAGGAGATTAACGGTGGCAAACCCTTCCCTGCCAAGTATGACCGCCGTCACGATGTGAGCCTCACGGTTTCGCACCGCCTGACCGACAACATAGACCTCTCGGCAACGTGGGTTTACAACTCGGGTAACTGCGCAACGCTCCCCTTGCAGACCTACGAGCCTCTGCCCAACGACTTCTATCCTTCGGGCTCGGGGTATGTTTCGAGCAGCGTGGACTACATCCCCTCGCGCAACAACTACCGCTACGATGCCTACCACCGCTTAGACCTGAGCGTTAGTTTCCACAAACAGAAAAAGTACGGCAGACGCACTTGGAATGTGAGCGTCTACAACGCTTACAACAATATGAACCCATTCCTGATGTACCCCTCGACCGACTACGACTACAATAGCGACAGCATTGGCGGCGTGAGTGTTACGGCAGTCAAGAAGTTCAAGAAATTGACCATCTTCCCCATTCTTCCAAGCATTACTTACTCCTATAAATTCTAAGCGACTATGAGAACTTTTTTGCGAAATATAACTCTCCCCCTTGTGATGCTGCTTACACTCTCGGCGTGCGAAACGGACGTAGAGTTCAGGGGCGAATATGTAGAGCCACAGATGGTTGTCTACTCGGTGGTTACGGCAGAAGAACCCATAAAGGTCTTTGTGAGCCGCAGCAGCTTTGTCCTCGATGACGAAATACACCCCGAAGTGCACGATGCCGAGGTTGAGGTGTGGGTGAATGGCACGCTTGCCGAGCGCCTTGTGGAGGTTGAGGAGGAGGACCCACAAGGTGCGGGTATCCAGCACTACTATACGGGCGAAACCCTCTGCCACTCGGGCGACAGGGTGGAGATAAGGGTTACAAGCAGTGGCTTTGAGGGTACCGCAAGCGGCGAAACGACCATCCCTGTCGAGCCAATGCTGGGTGGGTTGCGAGCCACCATAACAACCATCTCGGAGGACGAGGTCTTTGCCGAGGGTATGCTCTACTGCCCCCTCTCCGACCCTGCCGACCAAACGAACTACTATTGGCTCCGAGGTATGATTAGCGACATCGACCGCCCTGCGATTAATTGGGTGAGATACACAGATATAGCCTTTGGTGGCGGTGCTCCCGATGGTATCTTGGGCGAGATTATGGGCGAAGAGTACCGCGAATATGTCCTCTTTGACGATGCGCTGATAGGAGGCAAGACCGACTACCCGCTTGCTATGGAGTGGGACCACAATCTCTCCTACCTCGACCACTCGCTTTATAGGGTAGAGTGCTGGCAGGTGGACGAAAACCTCTATAAGTACTTCCTCTCGCTCGAACTGTCGGCAGATGGGGCGATGTTTGCCGAACCGGTGCAGGTGCATAATAACATTTCGGGTGGCATAGGACTTGTGGCTTCTCGCTCTGCTACCGCCACCCGCGAACTGCTGTGCCACGAGACCGAAAAGTGATTTTTTGCACCACAAAAGGTTGTGTTTTGCAAAACGATTCCTAACTTTGTGGCAGCAAAGCAGTTGTACATACTATGAACCGAGGTTCAACATAAGGGTATACGTTACCCCTCCCAAATTTATGGGGGGGGGTATTTTGTTGATACTCAACAAGTTGCAAATTAACCAAACAAACCATAAAACTATGAGAAAACTTTTCTATTCACTGTTCCTTTCGACATTGGTGCTCTTCGCAGGCTGCTCGGACGTGTACGATGACAGCGAAATTCGCTCCGACATCGAAGACCTCAAAGAGCGAGTTACGACACTCGAAGAGTTGTGTCGCGAGATGAATAGCAACATCTCGGCTATGCAGGCTATTGTCAACGCTCTGCAAAACAACGACTATATCACAAGCGTTACCCCCGTTACCGAGGGTGGCGAAACCATTGGCTACACCATTACTTTTGCCAAGGGTAGCCCCATCACTATCTACCACGGTCAAGACGGCAAGGATGGTCAGAACGGTGCCGATGGCGAGGATGGCGAGGATGGCGCCAATGGTGCTGACGGCAAGGATGGCTACACTCCACAAATTGGTGTTAAGCAAGACTCCGACAACATCTACTATTGGACACTCGATGGCGAGTGGCTGTTGGATGAGAATGGCAACAAAATCAAGGCGCAAGGCACTGACGGCAAAGACGGTCAGGATGGCGAGAATGGCGCAGACGGCAACGATGGTGCTACCGGTCCACAAGGTCCCCAAGGCGATAAGGGCGACCAAGGCGAAACGGGTGCCCAAGGTCCTCAGGGCGAGCAGGGTGTTACCCCTCAGCTGAAAATCGAGAACGACTATTGGTATGTATCGTACGACAATGGTCAGTCGTGGACTCAACTCGGCAAAGCAACGGGTGAGAAAGGCGAGCAGGGCGAGCAAGGTCCCCAAGGCGATAAGGGCGAAACCGGCGCACAAGGTCCTCAGGGCGAGAGTGGTGCAAATGGCGACTCGTTCTTCCAGAGTGTTACGCAAGATGAGCAGAACGTCTATTTCACGCTTGCGGATGGCACTGTTATTACACTGCCCAAGGGTGCTGCGCTCGATATTACCTTTGCCGAGAGCGACTTGGTTGTGATGTCGCCCTCTTCGACTCGCGAGATTGCCTACACCGTAACGAGCGTGACCGAGAAAGTGACTGTGGAGGTAACCTCTTCGGCAGATATCAAGGCGAAAGTTATGGCGGCTGATGCTACGGGTAAGGCTGGCAAAATCGTAATCACAACAGGTGCAACCATTGACGAATACAGCAAAGTGATTGTCTTTGTGTCGAATGGCGAGAAGGTTACGATGAAGAGCATCACTTTTGAGCAGGCGGGCTTGGAGGTTAGCAACGATGCCACCTTGTACGCTCCCGCCGAGGGCGGAAATGTTACCCTCACTTTCTTGTCGAATGTTGAGTGCGAGGTGGTTATCCCCGAGGAGGCACAAGAGTGGATCTCCCTCGCCCCCACCACCCGCGCAATGACCGAGCGACATATCACTCTCCAACTCACTGCCAATGAGGGTGCAAAGCGCAACGCAGTTGTAACCATACAATCAGAGGATGGTAAACTCTCTGTTAATTATACAATTGAACAGGCAGTAGGTCTTGACTACCAACTCGCATTGGAGCGAGAGGCGTTGATTGCAATTTACAATGCTCTCGATGGCGACAACTGGACTAGAAATGAAAATTGGTGCTCGGATAAACCCGTTGGGGAGTGGTATGGAGTGAATACAAATGATAACGGTTTTGTTGTTGATTTATTGTTAGGCTATATAAACCTTAAGGGAGACCTTCCTGCGGATATCGGTAGGTTGACGATGCTAAAAAATTTAGTTTTGTGCGGAAATAAGATAACGACAATTTCTCCAGAAATAAAGGAGTGTAAAAAACTTGAAAAATTAGATGTTTATATAAATGATATCACAACTTTGCCAGAAGAAATAGGCTCTTTGAGTAATTTAAAAACACTTTCTTTTGGAGACATGCACCTTCCAGAGATGCCATTCTCGCTCCTCAATTTCCCTTTTTTAGAAGAACTTGTAATGGAGGCGGTTATATTCGACGTGTTCCCTGCAGAGATATATAATATTGAAACATTAAAAAAACTACAAATATTTTTTCAGCCCATATCGCCATTATTAGGAAATCTTAAAAATTTGGAAACTTTGCGTGTTGGGTGGGCTACTGAGACAACAATACCGTCAGAGCTCTTTCGGTGTACGAAATTAAAATCCCTTATGCTTGATGGGAATATTTATCCTAATAATACAATCATTGGTCCTATTCCTGAAACTATAGGAAATCTATCTGACTTGGAAAGTCTTATTATAATGAATGCTAATATAGCCAGTGAAATACCTTCATCGTTAGCAAATCTAACAAAGATAACACAATTAGAACTAGAGAATTGTAATATTGGAGGAAAGTTTCCGTCAGATATAATAATGAGTTTGAGTAATTTGTCGACATTAAATCTATCTAATAATGGGTTTACAGGGGAATTATCTAAAGATTTTACTTCATCTCAATTTTGGAAAACAGATTGGATGAAAATTTGTATGGGAAATAATCTTGATTTGTCCAAAACACCCATATATGGACCCGAAAATAAAGATGGCGCAGAAATAATAGATAACAAGGGTAACAACATTGTGTTCTCAGATATTTACAAGGATAACAAATATACCATTATATATTATTGGGATGCGCATTGTCCTGCTGTCTACACATTGACACCTATGCTGATAGATTTGTATAATAAGTATCATGAAGATGGAGTGGAGGTAATAAGTTATTGTGCATCGGTTAGAGAAGAGAATATAAATTATCTGGTTTCAAGTGGAATGCCGTGGGGAAATTTAACAAGTTGGAGTGGATATGGAGTTGCTGATTTTACTAGTATTCCGTATGTAGGAGTGGTGAATGTAGTAGATACCGATGGTATGATTGTCTTCAATTGTGTCGAAGATGATCCCTACCAACTTGAGAATTGGTTAGAAATACAGATGAGAGATGATATTGACTACTCGCAGGATGGTGTTGTAACGACTTTGCAAACCGCTTCGGTGGGCGAGGGTATCGACATTGTGCTGATGGGCGATGCGTACAGCGACCGCCAGATTGCCGATGGTACCTACAAGGCAGATATGGAGAACCTCTACAACAACCTTTTCACCGAAGAGCCCTATAAGTCGTTCAAAGACTACTTCAATGTCTACTCGGTGAATGTGGTGTCGGCAACCGAGGGTTACGAGAATGGCAACACAGCTCTTGGCACCTACTTTGGCGATGGAACAACTGTTGGCGGCACAGACAGTGCGGTGTTCAACTACGCCCAAAAGGCAATCGGCGAGGAGCGAATGGACGAGGCAATGATTGTGGTGGCAATGAACTCCGACAACTACGCGGGTACTTGTTGGATGTACTATCCCGAGGGCGAGTCCGACTACGGCAAGGGCGTGTCAATCAGCTACTTCCCACGAGGTGGCGATGCCGAGACCTTCGCAGCGTTGCTCCACCACGAGGCGTGCGGTCACGGTTTTGCAAAACTTGCCGATGAGTACGCCTACGAGGAGTATGGAGCAATTACCGACCTCTCGATAGCAGAAATACAAGACCAGCACTCCTCGTGGGGTTGGTGGAAGAATGTGGATTTCACAAACGACACTAACGAGGTGCTTTGGAGTCATTTCCTCGCCGATGAGCGTTACGCAAACGAGGGTTTGGGCGTCTTTGAGGGCGGTCTGACATATTGGAGTGGCGTATGGCGACCCTCGGAGAACTCCATAATGCGATACAACACCGGCGGCTTCAACGCCCCCTCGCGTGAGGCAATCTACTATCGCATACACAAACTCGCCTATGGCGCAGAGTGGGAGTACGACTACGAAGAATTTGTAGAGTGGGATGCCAAAAACCGCACAGCAGCCGCTTCGGCACCCCGCAAGGTGGCTCGCATACCTATGAGGCAGATGGAGCACACCGCACCTCCCGTAGTAGTGAAAAAATCGTGGCGCGAGGCGATGAAATAGAGCGCACCGCAAACAATCATCCAACCCTCCCCGCACAACGGGGAGGGTTTTCTTTACTGCTCCCCCAATGTTAGGCGAGCGGTCGCAAAGCGACTGATGGGTATGTAAAAAATCGCACTTCGCATCGGCGGCAGGGCGAAAAGATGCGGTTTCGGGCATCGGTTTTGTGGGTTGTAAAGAAAAAATCACTATCTTGCAGAACATTTCCGACAAGAAAACAATAACGCAAAAAAGATAACCCTATGGAGTACACCAATTTACTTGCCGAGTACGCTCCCGCAATGAGCGCCGAGGAGGTGGCAAAGGTCGTTGCCGATTGCCGCGAAAAATCCGTACGCAACCAAAACGCAGAGGTCTACAAACTCTGTTACAGCACCATCGACCTCACAACCCTCACCGAGAAAGACTCGGTGCAGTCGGTGGGGCGTTTCGTCAAAAAGGCTGTGGACTTCCAGAGTCACTATCCCGACATCCCCAATGTGGCATCCATCTGTGTCTTCCCCTCGTTTGTGGACGTTGTTGGTCTGGGTGTTGAGGGCACCGACATTGGCGTGACGAGTGTGGCAGGTGGCTTCCCCGCATCGCAGACCTTTATGGAGGTCAAGATGTTGGAGGTGTCGATGGCTGTCGAGAATGGCGCAGACGAGATAGATGTGGTAATAAACGTGGGACAGATGCTCGAAGGCGACATCGAGCCTATGACCAACGAGATAGCAATGCTCCGCGAGGAGGCTGGCGAGGACACCGTCTTCAAGGTAATCATCGAGAGCGGCGCACTCCAAACCCCCGAACTCATCCGCAAAGCCTCGCTGTTGGCGATGTTCGCAGGTGCCGACTTTGTGAAGACCTCTACGGGCAAGATCCCCGTTGCCGCAACCCCCGAGGCGGCTGTTGTGATGTGTACCGCCATCCGTGACTACTACCAGAAGACGGGTCGCAAGGTGGGCTTCAAGGCTGCCGGTGGCATCCGCAGTGCCGAGGAGGCAGCCCTCTTCTACACCATCGTGGAGGAGATTTTGGGCAAGGAGTGGTGTTCGCCCGCCCTGTGGCGCATTGGTGCAAGTTCGTTGGCTAACGGTCTTATTTCCGCCATCGTCGGCTCGGAAACGAGGTACTTCTAAAAAACGCATCTCGCCGGTAATTTTGGCGTTACACTGCGATAAACTCCCTCCTCATTTACGCTCAGTAAACTCGGAGGGAGTTTTCTTGTGTGCCTAAAAATTCCTCGACGATATGCGTTTTTGCGTTCTCGGCGTTCTCTGCGTTTTTGCGTTCTCTATGTTCCCTCAGCGATATGCACTCGTGCGTTCTCGGTGTTCTCTGCGTTATTACGCCACTCACGTTAGAAGTACCAGCCGAGGGTGCAGAGGGCGGTGTGGTTGAGAGTTGTGGCTTGGGAGGTGTAGACCGCCGAGAGGGCGTAGCGGTTGGTCGCCTCAATCGTAAGGTCGCCAATCCTGCCGCCCAGGCTCCACTGCCACCCCCACTCGCAGGGGGTCTTCTCAATAGTGGTATGGTTGAGCATCTCGGAGCCTATGTGTGAGCCGAGAGCCACCGAAAAGTAGCCACCCACGGCAACATATCCGCAAGTCACGCCCTCGGTTTTGAGCACCACATCGAGAGGTATCGTAAGGTAGTCGTGGGTGACGGTCTGTGCCTTACTATGCAGGTCGTCTTTCCGGCTGGGGACCATAGCTTTCAGCCTTTCGTAGCCCACGCCCGTCCTAATACCTATATATTTAAATGTGTATTGCAGCGTGCCTCCAATGTTCCAAGCACCCGCATCTACCCCCTCATAGCCACCCTCCGAGAAGTGGTAGCGGTTGCTACCAAAGGCGAACGATACACCCGCCGAGAGGGTATTTACGCCCGTGCGGTGTTTGCGTGCCACCTTGCCCGTGGGAACTATCTCGCGGTTGCTATCTATGCTCCTTACAAGCTCGCCCGCAAAGAGTGTTATGCGTTCCAGCCCCTCGAAATCTATCTTCTCGGCGGTGTCGGAGGGTTTGTGGTAATCCTTGTGCAGACCCGTAGTGAGCGAGAGTGTCGCACAGCCACTCTTAGCAAAGGCGTCGGTATCGGTGCCCAGCAGTAGCTTACTCTCAAACTCCTTTGGGGCGCTCTTTATGCCATATTTATTGCCGAGCGATAGCACCACCTCTCGGGAGCCCGCAAGCGTTCCCGTACCCTCAATGTCGAGCGACCTCTCGTCGAGCCTACCTACCATATCCATATTAATCATAGCCTTCACGCTCCCCTCGGGGAAGAGCTCTGCAAGGTCACGTGAGCCGAAGAGTCCAAGTTCCTCGGCATCGAATGCGGCAAAGACGATGGTGTGGGAGGGTTTATACTCGCTCCGGGTCAGCTCCCGCGCCACCTCCAACAGCACGGCAACACCCGAGGCATTGTCGTCGGCGCCCCAAAAGACCTTACCCTTGCGATTGGTGCCGAGGTGGTCGTAGTGTGCGCCCACAACGATATAGGAGTCTTTCGCTGAGCCCTCTATACAGCCCACGATGTTGCAAAATTCCCTCTTGGGGAACGGCACCTCAAAGGGGTGTTGCAGCTCCGCCCCCTTCCACGCAACGAGTCCCACCTCGCCAAAGATTTCGGCAACATAGTCGCCCGCACGGCGTCCCTCACGGGAGCCCGCCTTGCGACCTGCCAACTCCTCGGAGCAGAGGGTGTCAACGTGCGCTCGGAGCCTTTGTTGCAGCGGCGTTGCCTCTGCCCCAAATAGAAACATTAGCGACACCGAGAGTGCCGCTAATGTCACAAAAAATTTCCTCATTTACTCTGCAATAATCAGGTGGTAGTTCTTCTTGCCCTTTTGTACCAAGAGGTACTTGCCTGCAATTAGGTTGTCGTTGTTCACAACCATATAGGGGTCAGTAACCTTCTCCTTATTGAGCGATACGCCGCCGCCCTGGATGAGTTTCCTCAGTTCGCCCTTCGAGGGGAATGCGGGGGCTTTCTCCACGCACAGCGAGAGGAAATCTACGCCCTCAGCCAGCTCCGAAGCGGCAATCTTGAACTGGGGAACACCCTCAAAGACCTGCAAGAAGGTCACCTCATCGATGGTTTTCAGAGCCTCGCCGGCATTCGAGCCAAAGAGGATGCCGCTGGCTGCCACAGCCTTCTCGTACTCCTCGCGCGAGTGAATCATAACTGTAATCTCCTCTGCCAAGCGTTTTTGGAGTTTGCGCTCGTGGGGTGCTGCCTCGTGCTCGGCGATGAGGTTATCGATGGTCTCCTTGTCGAGGAATGTGAAGATTTTGATGTAGCTCTTGGCATCCTCGTCACTCACATTGAGCCAAAATTGATAGAATTTATAGGGCGATGTGTAGCGAGCATCGAGCCAGATGTTACCACTCTCGGTCTTGCCAAACTTGGTGCCGTCAGCCTTCTTAATCAGGGGGCAGGTCAGCGCATAAGCATCCGTAGCTCCCTTCTTGCGGCGGATGAGTTCCGTACCGGTGGTGATGTTACCCCACTGGTCGCTACCGCCAAGCTGCAACTTGCAGCCGTGAGCCTCGTAGAGGTGGTAGAAGTCGTAGCCCTGCACCAGCTGGTAGGTAAACTCCGTGAAGGACATACCATCGCCCTCGCCGTTGAACCTCTTCTTCACCGAGTCCTTAGCCATCATATAGTTAACGGTAATGTGTTTGCCCACATCGCGAATGAACTCCAAGAACGAAAACTCCTTCATCCAGTCGTAGTTGTTCACAAGGATTGCTGCATTGGGGGCATCACTATCGAAGTCGATAAGGCGTGCAAGTTGAGCCTTAATGGCCTCCTGATTGTGGCGCAAGGTAGCCTCGTCCAAGAGGTTGCGCTCTTGCGACTTACCCGAAGGGTCGCCAATCATACCCGTAGCACCACCCACCAAGGCGATGGGTTTGTGACCACACCTCTGCAAGTGTTTGAGTATCATAACACCCACCAAGTGACCAATGTGCAGAGAGTCTGCCGTAGGGTCAATGCCGAGGTAGGCGGTTGTCATCTCCTTTTTGAGTTGCTCCTCAGTACCGGGCATCATATCCTGAATCATACCCCTCCACCTGAGTTCTTCTACAAAATTTGCCATCTTTCTTCTTTTATTATTTGTTGTTCTTTTTCTTCTTGCGACTTTTTGTAAAAAGTCGCCCAAAAACTTTTATGCGATACTGCGTATCGCTTTACCTTTGCTACGCCTTATATTAGCATTCCCAGCACAAAAGTGCCACTCTGGCACAAAAGTCGCCCAAAAACTTTTAGTGCAGCCCTTGCGGTGGTGTGACTGCCTTCGGCAGGTCTGAAATGAGTAAACCACCAATCTCTTTCAAACAAGTTTGAGAGATGGTGCTTTCCTCATTTCTGCTCCTTCGGAGCATCACACACCACCGAAAAAATCTCCTCTCAAACTCCCCTATTACCCCTGTTACCCCTGCTACTCTTGCAAGAAAAACAAGAAAGACAAGAAAAACAAGAATTTTCAATTTTCAATTTTCAATTTTCAATTCGAACCTATTCCACGTCCAAGCCGAGATCCTGAATCAGCGTGTTCAGTTCGGGGTTTTGCTCCACGAGGAAGCGCACCTTGTCCATCGTTCTATGCGGTGTGTTATCCTCTTTGGCGGTGCTAATCGTAATGTCGAGCACAATGCTGCCCTCCAAGTCGCAAGCCTCCTGCAAGAGTGCCGTTATCTCGTTCTGATTGCGCATCAGCTCGTCACGAATAATCTCCGTGGTAACCGTCAGCGCCAGGGTGTGACCATTCACGATGGTCTTTTTCAGTGCGTGTCCCATACGGGGGTGCTCCGCCATCATACGCTCCATAAAAGCCTCCCAACCTTTGGTTATCTTCTGCTGTGCGTATGGGTCGTAGTAGGTAACTTTCTCTTCCTCTTCCGAACTCTTCTGACCGCTCATAATGGCACTTATGGAGCCACCAAACAACCCCTTTTTTGGTTTTGCTGCGGCAGGAGTGGGCGCTTGTGTCACCTGAGGTGCCACAGCCGATGGTGCGGGAGTGGCTGCGGGAGCGGGTGTGGGCTGTGGTGCAGGCTGTGATGCCGCAGGCTGTGCGGGAGCAACCTCCACCTTAGGTGCAATGGTGGGTTGTGGTGCGGATTGTAGCGCAGGAGCAACTTGCTGAGCCTGTGTGGGCTGTGGTGCACTCGCTTCGCCCTTGACGAGTGGCGGCAGCGAGGGCTTGTCGCTTACATCAAGAGTTTTTTTTTGACCGAGCCCTGCAAGTTTCATCAGTGCCAACTCAACGTGCAGTCGTTGGTTGGTGGCGGTGCGAAATCCTCCATCGACCTCGCCGAGGAGTGCCGCAGCACCAAAGAGAAAACCTATGTCGCAACGTGCGCTCTGCTGTTTGTAGCGGTCGAGCAGCGAGCCGCTAATCTCCAAGAGGCTCATAGTCTGAGGCTCCTTGCACATCAGCAAATCCCTCAGGTGGGTAGCCAATCCGGAGGCAAAACTCTGCCCCGAGAAGCCCTTTTTGAGCACCTCATCGAAGGAGAGAAGAGCGCTCTTGTAGTCGCCAGCGACCAGCGCATCGGTAATGCCGAAATAGGTGTCGTAGTCGAGCACGTTGAGCGTTGCAGCCACCTCTTTGTACTCCAAGTTACCACCGCAGAACGACACCGCCTTGTCGAACATCGACAGAGCATCCCTCATACCACCGTCAGCCTTGCGGGCAATAAGGTGCAACGACTCGTCATCGAAGGCGACACCCTCGCGTGTGGCGATGAGTTTGAGGTACTCCACAGCGTCCTCGATGCGTATGCGCTGGAAGTCGTAAATCTGACAGCGCGAGAGGATGGTGGGTATTATCTTGTGCTTCTCGGTTGTTGCGAGAATAAAAATGGCGTGGTGTGGTGGCTCTTCGAGCGTTTTGAGGAAGGCGTTGAAAGCCGCCTGCGAGAGCATATGCACCTCATCGATGATGTAGACGCTGTACTCGCCAATCTGGGGAGGAACCCTCACTTGATCCGTCAGGTCGCGGATGTTGTCCACCGAGTTGTTCGATGCGGCATCGAGCTCGTGAATCGAGAAACTCCTGCCCTCGTCGAAACTGCGACACGACTCGCACTCGCCGCAAGCATCACCATCGGCGGTGGGATTAAGACAGTTGATGGTCTTGGCGAAGATACGCGCACAGGTGGTCTTGCCGACTCCTCGGGGTCCGCAAAAGAGGTATGCGTGCGCCAACTGCCCTCGCGCTATGGCATTTTTGAGCGTTGTGGTGACGTGACTCTGCCCCACCACCGACTCGAAGGTCTGTGGGCGGTATTTTCGTGCCGAAACAATAAAGTTGTTGTCCATCTCTACTCTTGTTGTTGTGAGGTATAACCTCACAAAGATACCGATAAAAATTCAAAATTAAGAATTCAAAATTCAAAATTATGGAATAAATTGCTATTAATCGGTTTTTGGCGGGTTTAAGGGTTGCCTGAGGGTGTCAAGATGATACTCGCGAGTTTTTTTGTGGGGGCTTGTCTTTCCTGTTCTTCCTGTCTTTCCTGTTTTTCTTGCAGGAGTGACAGGGGTGACAGGAGTAATAGGAATGATAGGAGTGATATGGAAAAACGGAGTTGCAAAACTCCGTCTTGCCACGACCACCGCAAGGTGGGCGGTTGGCTCTACCGCTCTTTTACAGACCTCTCGCGCCCTTCGGGCACCCTCCCTGCTCGGCGGGGACGCCGAGCACAATTTCGACCACCCCTCCTAACCTCCCCTTTCGTAGGGGAGGAACCCCTATAATTTAGGGGAGGGGGAATTCATAAAACTCTCCCCCTAAGTTAGGGGGAGTACGCGAAGCGGGAGGGGGTCTGTAAAAAAATCGCACTTCGCATCGTCGGCAGAGAAGCGACCGCCGAGTCGGTCGTGGCGAGCAAGAGTCGCAAAAGCGTTAAAAAACGAAAACGGCAAATGCTTTGCCCGCGTAGCGTTCGTTTTAGATTTTGCGAGTCTTGCTCCTGCCAGAGATGCGGTGCGTGGCTTTTGCGCCACTTTTGCCACCAAAAGTGGCAAAGAAAATAGGGCGACATTTGTCGCCCGCAAACAAGATAGGTACATGCCAACCGCCTGCCTACGGCAGTCGTGGCAAGACGGACAGACCACTCCCGCCTTCGGCACCCTCCCTGCTCGGCGGGG
>JAZSAY010000013.1:0-8018 GCA_045602145.1 Tidjanibacter sp. | reverse complement strand
CTCCACATCCCTTCCACCCCCCCACATTCGCGGGTATTAAAAAAGATACCCAAGAATAAAAAGAGGGGATAGGTGGTATACGATGGTAGATTGACGGGGGCTGGTGCTGTTGGTAGTTGACCAAAAAGAACGAAGAAGAACAGAAAACGCACAGAACAGAGGGATTTTTGGCGGAGGCGTAACGCCTCTTTTGCGCTGGGATTTCTATCTGTGTGTCGGGAGAAAACGAAGAAGAGCCGAAAGCGCACAGAGCGGAGGAATTTTTGGCGTCAGAGTGACGCTTTTATGATGGGATTTCTCCCAACCAAAAATGCAGAACACGAGATGAGAGCAAGGCATACAAGAAAGCGGACTCCGCAGTTTACTTGACGTAAATGAGGAGTCCGCTTATCGAAGTATAACGCAGCTATCGCTCGTGTTATGCTTTTTTGGCGCCGGTCTTAACAGCCTTAACCTTAGCACCCGAAGTCTTAGCAGCAGGAGCCTTGGGAGCTGCGGGCTTCTTAGCGGCAGGCTTCTTCTCTGCCTTAGGAGCCTCTACAACCTCGCCCTCAGCTACAACCTCTGCGTCCTGAGCCTTCTTAGCGCGGCTACGGCGGGTCTTAGGAGCAGCAGCCTTAGGAGCCACGCCCTCTACGTAGGTCTCGTTGAAGTCAACGAGCTCGATGATACACATCTCGGCAGCGTCACCTACGCGGAAACCGGTGTGGAGAATACGAGTGTAACCACCGGGACGGTCAGCAATCTTAGGAGCAACGGTGCGGAACAACTCTGCGGTTGCGAATTTGTCTTTCAGGTAGCTGAAAACAACACGACGCTGGTGGGTGGTGTCCTCTTTCGATTTGGTAATGATGGGCTCAACAAATTTTTTCAGAGCCTTTGCTTTTGCCACAGTGGTCTCGATGCGTTTGTGGAGAATAAGGCTTGCAGCCATATTCGACATCAACGCTTTGCGGTGCGAAGCCTGACGACCCAAGTGGTTTACTTTCTTATTGTGTCTCATAGATTAATGTTTCTTTTTTGTGGGTTATTCCTTATCCAACTTGTAGGGCGATACGTCCATACCAAAGTGGAGGTTCAAAGATGCCAAAAGGTCATCCAACTCGGTGAGCGACTTCTTACCGAAGTTACGGAACTTCAACAAATCGTTGCGGTTGTAACGTACCAAGTCACCGATGGTGTCCACCTCGGCAGCCTTCAAGCAGTTGAGGGCGCGAACCGAGAGGTCCTGGTCGGAGAGTTTGGTTTTCAGAAGCTGACGCATATGGAGTACATTCTCGTCAAACTCCTCGGCGGGCGAAGCCTCCTCCATATTGAGCGTAATCTTCTCGTCCGAGAAGAGCATCAGGTGGTGGATGAGAATCTTAGCAGCCTCTTTGAGTGCCTCTTTGGGATGAACAGAACCATCGGTAGTAACCTCAATGTTGAGTTTGTCGTAGTCGGTCTTCTGCTCAACACGATAGGGCTCAACAGAGTACTTAACATTGATGATAGGGGTGTGAATCGAGTCGATAGGCAGCAAACCAAACTCTGCGTCGGCGGGGCGGTTCTCCTCTGCGGGAACATAACCGCGACCCTTACCGATCGTAAGGTCGATGGTCAACTTGGTATCGGGGGTGAGGTGGCAAATTACCAACTCGGGATTCAACACTTTGAAGTTCGAAAGGAAGTTCGAGATATAGCCTGCGGTGAGCTCGGTCTGACCGGCTACGTTGATGGTAACCTTCTCCGACTCTGCGCTCTCAACGGTGCGAACAAAGCGTACCTGTTTGAGATTGAGGACAATATCAATCATTCCCTCCATAACTCCGGGGATGGCGGCAAACTCGTGGTCTACCCCAGCAATCTTCACGGTAGTGATTGCAAAACCCTCCAACGAGGAGAGAAGCACCCTACGCAAAGCATTGCCTATGGTCATACCGAAACCAGGCTCCAAAGGACGGAATTCGAATTTTCCGAATGTGGAGGTGGATTCGAGCATAATCACCTTCTCGGGTTTCTGGAATGCTAAAATTGCCATAATTGTTTTTCCTTTCTTTTTGTTAAGTACTATTTCGAGTACAACTCGACGATCAACTGCTCCTTGATGTTCTCGGGAATATCCTCGCGCTCGGGACGCTGCAAGAACTTACCGGTGAGGGTCTCGCCGTTCCACTCCAACCAAGCGTACTGGTTTGCGCGGCGACCTGCAAGGCTCTCGGTGATGGTTTCGAGAGTTTTCGATTTCTCGCGAACAGCAACAACATCGCCAGCTTTCAGGCTGTACGAAGGAATGTTTACAACGTTGCCATTAACGGTGATGTGGCGGTGCGACACCAACTGACGTGCAGCTGCACGGGTAGGAGCGATACCAAGACGGTATACAACGTTGTCGAGGCGGCTTTCGAGAAGTTTCAAAAGGTTCTCACCGGTGATACCACCCATAGCGGCAGCCTTATCGAATGCGTTGTGGAACTGACGCTCCAACAAACCGTAGGTATATTTTGCTTTCTGTTTCTCGCTCAGCTGGGTACCGTACTCCGAAACTTTTTTGCGTTTGCGGTTCAGACCGTGCTGACCAGCGGGATAGTTCTTCTTGTCGAGAACCTTGTCTGCACCAAAAATAGGCTCGCCAAACTTACGAGCGATTTTACTTTTTGGACCTGTATATCTAGCCATTGTTCTTCTTGTTTTACTTGTGTTGAAACTAAATGTTTACTCTCCTTAGTGCCGAAATTATACGCGACGGCGGTTAGGAGCGCGGCAACCGTTGTGGGGCAGTGGAGTAACGTCGATAATCTCCATAACAGCGATACCTGCGCCGTCGATGGTGCGGATTGCCGACTCACGACCCTGACCGGGACCTTTTACATAAACTTTTACTTTGCGCAAGCCCAAGTCGTATGCAACTTTTGCACAGTCAGCAGCTGCGGTCTGTGCTGCGTAGGGAGTGTTCTTCTTCGAACCACGGAAGCCCATCTTACCTGCCGAACTCCAACTGATAACCTCGCCAGCAGCGTTGGTGATGGTGATGATTACGTTGTTGAAAGTCGAGTGTACGAAAGCCATACCGACTGCGTCTACTTTTACTACGCGCTTCTTAACTGATACTGGTTTCTTTGCCATAACTCTCTACTTAAATTATTTAGTTGCTTTTTTCTTGTTTGCTACGGTCTTCTTCTTACCCTTGCGAGTACGAGCGTTGTTCTTGGTGCTCTGACCACGAACGGGAAGACCTACACGGTGACGGATACCACGGTAGCAACCGATATCCATCAGTCGTTTGATGTTGAGTTGTACGAGCGAACGGCACTCACCCTCAACTTTGATACCGCTCTCGGCGATAGCGTTACGGATTGCACCTACCTGCTCATCGGTCCAGTCATCAACTTTGGTGTTGTAGTCGATGCCAGCCATATCAAGAATCATTCGTGCGGTGCTACGACCGATACCGTAAATATAGGTCAAGCCGATTTCGCCGCGTTTATTTTTAGGTAAATCTACACCTACTATACGTGCCATAAATCTTCTCTTTTTCTTTTTAGTTAATTACTTTTGGCGCATTTTGAATTTAGGATTCTTCTTGCAAATAACATAGAGGTGGTTGCCACGCTTTACGATTTTGCAATCCTCGCTTCTTTTCTTAATTGATGCTCTAACTTTCATCTTTGAAAAGTTTTTAATTTAGTTTGTTTTTGTGGCATAATCTCTTCGCCGAAAGGATAACCAAAAGTAGCGACTGTCACTTCTTGCTTTCTTCTTTTCAGAGTCGGTGTTGTATTCCCAGAACACAATCACCCGCTCCCTATTCTGCAACGAACGCTCTTTTCTGCGCCCCTTGCTCTACACAACAGCAAAACTCTTCATTCTTCTCGGTTTGCCGTTGCAACCAAGCAACACTCTGTACCCTTGACCCCTTGTGCGTCGGCGGGGAGGTTATTTGTAACGGAACGAGATGCGACCTTTCGTCAAGTCGTAGGGCGACATCTCTACCTTTACTTTGTCACCGGGAAGGATTTTGATGTAGTGCATCCTCATCTTTCCCGAGATGTGGGCGGTGATAACGTGACCGTTGTCCAGCTCTACGCGAAACATTGCGTTGCTGAGCGCCTCCACGATAGTACCGTCCTTTTCAATAGCCGCTTGCTTTGCCATAAAAGTTCTTGTTTTTGTTCTGTTTTACGAAATTCCTTTTTTGTTTAGCGCGCAAAGATAGTAATTTTCTTTGGATTACCAAATTTTCAACTACTTACGCTCTGCCAACGCCTGCTCTATGATGCCGAAATCGGTCAGCACATCTGCCTCGCCATTGCGTATTGCCACCGCAAATTCGAAGTGTGCCGAGGGTTTACGATCTTTTGTGCGCACCGTCCAGCCGTCACGCTCAAAGACCACATTCTTCGAGCCCATATTGATCATCGGCTCTATGCAGATTACCATTCCCTCTTTCAGGAGTGGTCCTGTGCCCCTTCTGCCGTAGTTGGGAACTTCGGGCGACTCGTGCATATCCCTGCCCAAGCCGTGACCCACAAGTTCACGCACCACGCCATAACCATATTTCTCGGCGTGGGTCTGCACTGCCGACGATATGTCGCCTACGCGATTGCCCGCAACAGCCTTCTCCACACCTTTGTAGAGCGACTCCTTGGTTACCCTGAGCAGCTGCTCCACTTCGGGAGCAATCTCGCCCACACCAAAGGTGTATGCCGAGTCGCCATAGAAGCCTTTGAGGATGGTACCGCAATCCACCGACACAATGTCTCCCTCGCGGAGGGCATAGTTCGAAGGTATGCCGTGTACCACGTTTTCGTTCACCGACACACAGAGTGTGTTGGGAAAGCCTCCGTAGCCCAGGAAGCCCGGAACTGCTCCGTGAGAACGGATGAACTCCTCGGCAATCCTATCCAACTCCAAAGTTGTCACTCCGGGGCGGATATGTTTGCCAACCTCGGCAAGTGTTGCACTCACCAGCAGGTTATTCTCACGCAGCAGTTCGACCTCTTCCTGTGTTTTGAGATATATCATCTCGTCTTCGCTTTAAGAACTATTACTTCCAGCAAGCACAAGTCTATTAGTAACGACCCTTAATCCTACCGGTCTTCATAAGACCATCGTAGTGACGAAGGAGCAGGTAACTTTCGACCTGTTTGAGAGTGTCGAGAACTACACCCACCAAAATCAGCAGCGAGGTACCTCCGAAGAAGAGCGCAAACTGACGGTTGATGCCAATCATCTCGGCAAATGCGGGCAGAATAGCCACCAAAGCCAAGAAAATCGAGCCGGGAAGGGTGATTCTCGTCATAATGGTGTCGATATAGGTACGGGTCTCCTTGCCGGGTTTAACACCGGGAATGAAGCCACCGTTACGCTTCAAATCGTCCGCCATCATCTGGGGATTCACAATGATTGCTGTGTAGAAGTAGGTAAACGCGAACACCAGCAGAGCGAAGGTAAAGTTATACCAGAAGCCGGTGTAGTTGTTGAATGCAGCAGCAATGCCTCGGGTCGACTCCCAGTTGCCAAACAACATAGGAATGAACATAAGTGCCTGAGCGAAGATGATAGGCATCACATTCGCAGCATTCACTTTCAGAGGAATGTACTGGCGTACACCACCGTACTGCTTGTTGCCCACAATACGTTTTGCGTACTGTACGGGAATCTTGCGGGTTGCCTGCACAAGTGCAATAGCAGCCATAAAGATGAAGTACAAGAGTACGAACTCCACAACGAGCATTACCCAACCACCGGTTGCAGCATTGGTTCTTGCGTCGAGCTCAGCCAAAAGGGCGTGGGGCAGACGTGCCACGATACCTACCATAATAATCAGGGAGATACCGTTACCAATACCTTTGTCGGTAATCTTCTCACCCAACCACATCACAAACATAGTACCGGCAATAAGTACCACGAGTGCTGTGAAGATGAAGAAGGCGTTGTACTCCATAACGAAAGCGCCAGGAGCCTGGGCATGCAGGTTAGCAAGATAAGCGGGACCTTGCAGGCAGAGCACTACAATGGTCAGATATCTTGTAATTTGGTTCATCTTGCGGTGACCGCTCTCGCCCTCTTTCTGCAACCTCTGGAAGTAGGGTACTACGATACCCAGAAGCTGTACGATAATCGAAGCCGAGATGTAGGGCATTACACCGAGTGCGAAGATAGACGCATTCGAGAACGCACCACCCGAGAAGATATCCAACAGACCCATAAGACCATCGGCGGTCTGTGCGCTCATAGCGCTCAGGGCGTTGGGGTTGATACCGGGAATCACCACAAAACTTCCGAACCTATATATAAGAAGAAGACCAAGCGTGTAGAGAATCCTCTTACGCAACTCCTCAATCTTAGATATATTCTTAATGGTTTCGACAAGTTTCATCGCTTAACTTTGTTAGTCTGGTGTGTAATTAGAGTTTTTCAACTTTGCCACCCTTAGCCTCAATAGCAGCAATTGCTGTCTGGCTAAAAGCGTGAGCAGTTACGTTGAGTGCTTTGGTGAGCTCACCTTTACCAAGAATCTTCACGCGGTTGTTCTTCGAGATGAAGCCAGCCTCGATGAGAGTCTCGATATTGATGTCGGTGATGTTCTTGCTTGCAGCCAACTGTTCGAGAGTATCCAAGTTGATGGGTTTGTACTCAACACGTTTGATGTTAGTGAAACCGAACTTGGGCATACGGCGCTGCAAAGGCATCTGACCGCCCTCGAAGCCCAGCTTGTGGCTGTAACCCGAACGCGACTGTGCACCCTTGTGACCACGTGTGGAGGTACCACCGTGACCCGAACCCTGACCGCGACCAATTCTCTTCTCGTGGTGAGTAGAGCCTGCTGCGGGTTTAAGATTGCTTAAATTCACCGTTATTCTCTTTTTTTACTGTTTTTCTTCTGTGAACTTTACTCTTTAACGGTCTCAACCTTAACCAGATGTTTAACCTTGTTAATCATACCGAGGATGATGGCCGAATCCTCGTGCTCAACGGTCTGGTTTACTTTGTGCAGACCAAGTGCGTCGAGGTTGCTGCACTGGTTCTTAGTCTGACCAATGCGGCTCTTTACCTGAGTGATTTTCAATCTTGCCATAATTTCTCCTTTCTTGATTAGCCGTTAAATACTTGATTCATAGAGATACCACGCAACTGAGCTACCGAAGCAGCGTCACGGAGCTCCATAAGAGCACCTACGGTTGCTTTCACCAAGTTGTGGGGGTTCGATGAACCTTTGCTTTTTGCAAGTACGTTGTGGATACCTACGCTCTCGAACACAACACGCATTGCACCACCTGCCTTAACACCGGT
Organism: Tidjanibacter sp.; assembly: GCA_045602145.1. Lineage (GTDB taxonomy): Bacteria > Bacteroidota > Bacteroidia > Bacteroidales > Rikenellaceae > Tidjanibacter. The sequence goes on along the minus strand of JAZSAY010000013.1, from coordinate 743 downwards.
ACCGGGAGCTGCGGGGCGCATAAGCACCTGCGAACCACCATAGCGGAACTCCTGCGAGTGGGGAATTGTGCCGTTGATTACGGGAATCTTTACCAAGTTCTTCTTTGCGTCCTCAACACCTTTCGCAATTGCCGACTGAACCTCGCTTGCCTTGCCAAGACCGTAGCCTACAACGCCAGCCTCGTTACCAACAACTACGATTGCCGAAAAACTCATTGTGCGACCACCTTTGGTAGTCTTCGACACCCTCTGGATTGCTACGAGCCTGTCTTTCAGTTCGAGGTCGCTTGTTTTTACTTTGATATTACTGTTTGCCATAGTTGCTTCTTAGAATTTAAGACCGCCTTCGCGAGCGGCGTCTGCCAACATTTTTACTCTTCCGTGGTAGAGGTAGCCGTTACGGTCGTACGATACAGCCTCGATGCCCTTTGCAAGAGCAATCTCTGCGATACGTTTGCCGACCATCTTAGCCTGCTCGATACCATTTACTTTCTGTGCTGCCTCAGCAATCTCTTTGTCCAACGACGAAGCGGCTGCCAAAGTTACACCCTTAGTGTCGTCAATCAACTGTACATAGATCTGCTTGTTGCTGCGGAATACAGTCATACGAGGTCTTGCTGCGGTACCCTCAACTACTTTGCGGATACGCATTTTAATCCTCTCTCTTCTTTCGATTTTATTCAATGCCATATTTACGCGATTTTACTATTTAGCGTTAGCAGACTTACCAGCCTTACGACGCA
>JAZSAY010000012.1:0-28972 GCA_045602145.1 Tidjanibacter sp. | reverse complement strand
ACGCACCGCATCTCTGGCAGGAGCAAGATTCGCAAAATCTAAAACGAACGCTGCGCGGGCAAAGCGTTTGCCGTCTTCGTTTTTTAACGCTTTTGCGACTCTTGCTCGCCACGACCGCCGAGGCGGTCGCTTCTCTGCCGCCGATGCGAAGTGCGATTTCCGACAGACCCCTCAGTCGCTTTGCGACAGCTCCCCTAACTTAGGGGAGCAGGACACTTAACCCTCCCCTAAGTTAGGGGAGGGTGCGCATAGCGCGGGAGAGGTCTGTCGCCTATAAGGCTTATACGCCCTATACGCCCTATAAGCCTTATAAAGCACTCGCGGGTATCTTTTTGGATACCCGCGAGCAAAGGATAAAGTCTTAAAGCCAAAAGCCTAATAATTAAAAAGCGGACACGGCGCGCACATAATAGTTGTATTCTTTAAGGTTGTTGTAGATGCTACCATAAAGCATATAGACTCCATACGCATTAGCAGAGTCAAGGCTCTCGCCACTCCCATATCCCTCATTTTTTAACTGTACTTTTTTTATCTTGCAAAGTTTGGTTGATTTCTGTCTTTACTTTATAGATGTTTTGCAACTCTAAACTCGAAGGTAGATACCAACCATTGCCCAACGACTGACACCAACTATCTGCATTATACCATGTTTGTACCCCTTCAACTACACTTACTATTTTGCCATTTCGACCACCATTTGTTACTTCAAAAGCAATACCCGTTCTACCATTTCTATTGTACCAAGAGCCAACTTTATAAACTTGCTGGTCTTCCTTTTTGACTTAGAAGTTATGAACAGCACGAATACTACGATACTTATTTGTATGAGATGTAGATTCTCTGAACTCGCTTCCATTGTTCATATTTACAACCATATTGTAATAATGAACACTTCCTGTCCAAAACTCTTCTTCTTTGGTCGTAGAAGACCAATACTCTCCCCCTGATATTCGATGTCCGCCATATTCTCCTAATGTGCTGTTTACATAGAATAGTTTGGGGTAGAGATGCCCATATAACTGATATGCAGAAGGAAGCTTCCATCCTTCTCCCAAACTGCGACAAAGACCATCAGCCGCATCTCTATCGTCATACCATTGCTTCATTGACACGATAGAACCATTTCTACCATCGTTATAAACATCAAAAACCACACCTTCTACACCATCTCTGTTGTAATAGTAGCCAACTCGATACACTCCATTCATTCCCTTTCCAGCTTTTATGTCGGCAGCATATAGTTTTTCCTTTTCTGCAATGCGTCTTTTTTCGGCTTCTTCTTTAGCTTTCTTCTCGGCAAGGCGTTTTTCCTCAGCCATTCGGGCTTGCTGCTTTGCCGAGTAAGTTTCGGTAGCATCGGTCACGAGTACTACGATACCGCCCTCAGAATATCCCTTTCTCATATACTTTCCACTACCCACCAAGCCATTTGCTTTCAGTAGAGCCAACTCCTCGGTTGTTGGCAATCGCCAAGTATCGTAGTCGTGCATTGCCTGTTTGTTGATTTGTTCTATTACCGTTTTGGGTTCAGAAGGAAACTCGCCCAACTCATTGGGAAATACTTTTAGGTAGCCATAAATAACCTCCACCTTATTGCGAGTGGCGGAAGTTTCAGTGGACACAGATTGGGATGCACGGGGATTTATTGCAATTTGGTTGGCAAGTCGGGTAGCTAACTCGCTCATAAGTGTACGATAGGTGGAGCCTTGCATCCAAGTCGCGCCATCTTTGGCAGCGATGGTGCCACTCTCTACATTCACAACCCTTACGTCTATATTATACTCGCCGGCAACAACATTCACATCGCCAATGACAATTTTCGACACATTGAGGATTTGACCGAGGCGCACCATCTGCTGTTCGGTAATTTTTCCGCGCTGGAACTGCTGTTCATCAATCACTCGGTCGATGGTGGTGCGCTCAACAAGGGTGTAGCCGCCGGGCGAAAAATAGGTGTTGAAAATTGCGGCAATACCATCTACGTCTTGTTGGCTAATGCCAACACCTGCATTAAAATCCACCACAGCAATACGCTGTGCGAAAGTTGTGGTCGAGAGTGCAAACACAGCACTCAACAAGAGAAAAAGTTTCTTCATTTTAGTAAGAATTATTAAGTTAAACTCGTTGTTTCTCAAATTCTTACTATCCGCACCCCGATAGTGATTTATAAGCAAAAAGAAAGCGTGGTGCTGAAAGACTTATTTTAGGATACGGGCTCTGGAATGCCTTGCAAATAAATAAGCGACAGCCCACGCCTATACCCAAAGGGTACGACGTGAGAAGATGTCAGCTCATTCTCTTTGCATTGAATTTTCCAGATTCGTATCCGAGAATAAACTTACACTTTCCGTGTGTTTTAGTATGTCATCACAAATGTAGCAATAATTTTCTTATCTCGCCAAAAAAAACTACATTTGTGGAAATAAACTAATAAAGTACAAAAAACTATGGCAAAACACACCCTTCGCGAGTGGTATCTCGCAACACGTCCTTGGTCGTTCACAGTTTCGGCTATGCCCGTAGTGGTTACTACGGCTTTCCTTTGGTGGTATTCGCAGCAATGTGGCACCCTCAGCGTTAATTGGTGGGCAGCACTGCTCGCACTCGTAGGCATTGTGGCATTCCACGCCGCAGGCAACCTTCTGAGTGACTACAACGATCATCGCACCGGCGTAGACGAAGGTGTGGATATGTTGCCCCTTGTGAACGGCTCCTTCCAGCCCCGCGAGTTCATCCGTTTTGGCGTCACAATGTTGCTCATAGGCATTGCCATAGGCTTCACGCTCATTGCAATGACGGGGCTCGACATCCTTTGGGTAGGTTTTGCGGGTGCGCTGCTCACTGTGGGCTATTCGTGGCTGAAATATCGCGCCTTGGGAGATTTGGATATCCTTTTGACCTTTGGCGTATTGCCCGTTATAGGCACTTCGATAGTGGTCGTTGGCGAGGTGTGTCTGCCCGCATTGGCATTGGCACTCCCCGTAGGACTTATCACTGTGGGCGTTCTGCACGTCAATAACACTCGCGATGCACAGACCGACAAAAACGCAGGCATCCGCACCTTCGCAATGCTCATCGGAGGCAAGTGGGCTGTAAGAGTCTATCAATTGGAACTCCTTTTGCCCTTCGTGTTGGTAGCTTTGATGGTTGCCTTGGGTGTAATGCCGGCATTCTCGCTCCTTTGTTTTGTGGTCTTTCCGAGGGCATACAAGATGTGCCGCCGTATGAGTCTGCTCCTCACAGATGGCGCAGGGGCTATTGCCGATATGGACGTGGCAACATCACAGCAGCAACTCTTTTTCAGCCTGCTCCTCTCGCTCGGTCTTGTGATTGCAACAATCATCTAAGAGTATGTCACTCGTCAAAGTGTTGAAAAATAAGGCATTGCGCAGAACACTCATACCCGTTGGGGTGGCACTGCTCCTATGGTTTGTGATGTTCAGCCCGTGGACATCGCCACACCTCAACTTCTGGCTCACAATAGCTCTCTCGGGGGTTATCCTCTCCTCTCTGAGCCTCACACTGAGCCCCGAGTTGCGCACCTCACTCAAAGAGAATTTCCGCCCTTATGACCTGCTTTTGGGCGTGGCTTTGGGTGCTCTCTTGTGGGGCATCTTTTGGGTTGGCGACAAGGTTGCAGTGTGGATGTTCCCCTTTGCCGATAGCGAGATAGGCTCCATATACTCTATGCGTGACGGCACCTCGCCACTGCTTATCGGGGCGTTGTTGCTCTTTGTGGTGGGACCTGCCGAGGAGATTTTCTGGCGCGGCTTTGTGCAGGAAAACATTTCTAAAATAGGCACGCCAACACTTGCATTCATTGTCACGACAGCAATCTACGCCCTCTGTCACATCTGGGGACTCAACTTTATGCTTATCGTTGCCGCTGCCGTAGCGGGCGGTGTATGGGGACTGCTTTATAGGCTCTTTCCAGAGCGCATCTGGGCACTCATCATCTCGCACGCCGTATGGGATGCGGCAGTCTTCATCATTTTCCCCATCTAATGCGGTATGACACACTTGGGTATTAAACACTCTTTCGGGAGGCTTAGTCGCTTTGAGTGGGGGCTGTGGCTGACCTCAATGGTGGTAGTTGTAGCGTCGTTTCTGCTTGCGCCCGAGGAGGACTGGTTCAATCTTGCCACATCGCTTGTGGGCGTTACGGCACTGATTTTTCTCGCTAAGGGGATGCTGTTGGGGCAGATTTTGTCGATAGTATTCTCGGTGTTCTACGGCATCGTGGCGTTTTTCTTTGAGTATTGGGGCGAGGTTATCACCTATTGCCTTATGACGCTGCCAATGTCGGTTGTGTCGCTCATAGAGTGGGCACGACATCCCTACGAGGATGGTGCTGAGGTGGCAGTGGCACGAGTTAGAGTAAGCCAAGTGGTAGTTATGGCTCTCTTGGCGGTGGCGGTCACAACTCTCTTCTACCTTATCCTCGCGGCTCTCTCCACGCCCAACCTCATCATCAGCACCATTTCGGTTACGACAAGTTTTGTAGCTGTCTACCTCACCGCTCTTCGCAGTCCCTACTATGCGCTGGGTTATGCGGCAAACGACGTGGTGCTTATTGTGTTGTGGATATTGGCAACCATCCAGGAGCCTGCCTATGCGCCTATGATTGCCTGCTTTGTAATGTTCCTTGCCAACGACCTCTATGGATTTGTCAATTGGCGTCGTATGAGTCTTAGGCAGAGCAGTTAGAGTTTATACCTATATTATATATTATCGCAACGAACACTTAACCAGATAAAAAAAGAGTGCCTCCCTTTTCGGAAGCACTCTTTTGTTTTACCTTTCGGCTCTTGCTTAGAATTTGTAGCTAAGCGATACCTGCGCACGACCGGTAGGAACAACCCACTGGTTGAATTTGGGGTTGCCATTCGAGCGACCAAGACCCAAGCCAATACCTACGTTGGTGTCGATGCCCCAGTGAGTGTTGAGCTTGAAGTAGTAACCGTAGCTTACACCCAACGAAGCTACCTGTGCGTTCTCGTGGATATCCTTAACCCAGAGGAAGTTGCCACCCCTGCCGTAACGTGCGAGCTGACCGTAAGCACCAAAGTGGTGACCATTGAATGCTTTGCAGAGATAGTAACGACCCTCTACAACACCGCTCCAACCATTCAGGTAAAGACCATTACCCTGACCGCCAACGTTTTTCCAAGGCGAGAAGAGTGTAACCATACCCGACAGGTCAACAGTCCACTGGGGAGCTACCGAGAACTCAGCAGCAACGTTGAGGCTACCGATACCCAGAGCAAGAGCATTCGATTTGAGCGCACATACCTGTGCATTCGAAACGGTTACAGCCGCTACGAGCGAAAGAACCAAAAGTGCAATTTTTTTCATCGTGTAAAAGTTATTTGTTATTAAATTTAAATCCTTTCAACCGTTGTGGTTCGCATAATCGAAACAAAGGTAATACTTTTTTTGATACCAAGCACAAAAATACAATTTTTTTTACTCTTATTACGATAAAACAGAGCGTTTTTTCTCCAAAATATATTTGAGAGCCGTTTGAAGGGTGCAAAAAGCGTGCACCGAGCGAGTGATTGGTGTCGAAAAAGTGTGGCGGAAGAAAATAATTTTTGCCAAAAGGTTTGCAGATACGCAAAAACTCCTTATCTTTGCCACGCTTAATCAGTCAAGCACGGAGAGATGGGTGAGTGGCTGAAACCAACAGTTTGCTAAACTGTCGTACGGGTAACCGTACCGGGGGTTCGAATCCCCCTTTCTCCGCAAAAAGGCAAGAAAAGCCTCGAACCTCTGCAATAGCAGAGGTTTTTTTATGCGGCAAGGTGGCATAGTGAGTAAACTTACTGCCACCTTGCCACATAAAAGACTCTCTTTCAATGGAAAGAGCCGAGGCTTTTCTTGCCTTTTTTGCAAGGACGCCCGCGGCAGAGAGGGGATGGACAAGCGCAGCGCAGTCAATCCCTTGGTGTTAGGAGGATAACCACATAGTGGTATCGAAAAATTTTCTTTGAGGATTAATGAGCGAGGGGAATACCGATGGTGCGCAGCCGAAGAAACCTGCCTTACAAAAAAACTCCATCTTGCACTATCGCAAGATGGAGTTGTAAATACCTCACAAATAGGTAGGATAACTATCGGTTCTGATACATCTCCTCGTAGTAGCGTTGGTAGTCGCCAGAGGTTACGTTGTTCATCCACTCCTCATTCTCCAAGTACCAGCGCACAGTCTTTTCGATGCCCTCTTCGAATTGGAGTGAGGGCTCCCAGCCGAGCTCTTTCTGCAACTTCGTGGAGTCGATGGCATACCTCGCATCGTGACCCAGGCGGTCGGTAACATAAGTTATCAAGCCCAGCGAGTGACCCTCGGGGTTGCCCAAAAGCCTATCCACAGTCTTAATCATAACCTTAATGAGGTCGATATTTTTCCACTCGTTGAAACCTCCGATGTTGTAGGTTTCAGCCACTTTGCCCTTGTGGAAAATAAGGTCTATCGCGCGAGCGTGGTCCTCGACGTAGAGCCAATCGCGCACGTTCTCGCCCTTGCCATATACGGGCAGGGGTTTACCATTGCGGATGTTGTTGATAAAGAGCGGAATCAACTTCTCGGGGAATTGGTAGGGACCATAGTTGTTCGAGCAGTTTGTAACAATCGTGGGCATACCGTAGGTGTCGTGGTAAGCCCTAACGAAATGGTCGCTCGACGCCTTAGCCGCGCTATATGGACTATGGGGTGAATATGGTGTCTGTTCGGTAAATAGCTTATTGTCAAACTCTAACGTGCCATATACCTCGTCGGTGGAGATGTGATAAAAAAGTTTGCCTTTCCACTCGCCGTTCCAGTAGTTGAGTGCCGCGTGGAGTAGAGTGAGAGTTCCCATTACATTGGTTTGGGCAAAAACGAAGGGGTCTTTAATACTCCTATCAACGTGGCTCTCGGCAGCGAGGTGGATGACTCCATCAATGTCGTACTCCCTAAAAAGCGACTCTACCAATTCATAGTTGCAGATGTCGCCACGCACAAAGGTGTAGTTCTGGCTCGTCTCCACATCTCGGAGGTTGGCGAGGTTACCAGCATAGGTCAGTTTGTCAAGGCAGACAATGCGGTAGTTGGGGTATTTGTTTACAAACAACCTTACAACGTGCGAGCCGATGAAGCCCGCACCACCCGTTATGAGTATGTTACGCTTGAAGTCCATCTATACACTTTTTGAGCGACTCACGCCACTCGGAAATCTCTATTCCAAAGGTTTTGAGGAATTTGGTTTTATCCAAAACAGCACTCATCGGTCGGCGGGCTTTGGTGGGGTATTCCTCTGTTGTGCAGGGTTTTACGTTGCACTTGTCGTGCCCTGCAAGCCTTGCAATCTCCTTCGCAAATTGCCACCAGCTGCACTCTCCGAGGTTGGTGTAGTGGTAGGTGCCCTCGCGGAAGTTGCGCTCGGAGATTATCCTTACAATCGCTTGCGCCAAGTCGCCAGCATAGGTGGGCGTACCTATCTGGTCGCTCACCACCCTCACCTCCTCGTTTTGCAGCGTCAGGCGCATCATTGTCTTCACAAAGTTGCGACCGTACTCCGAGTAGAGCCACGCGGTGCGCAGGATGATGTGGTGACAGCCGCTCGCCCTAACAGCCTCTTCGCCAGCGAGTTTGGTGCGCCCGTAGGCGTTAAGTGGCTGAGGATGGCTCTCCTCGGTCAGCACACCGCAACAACCGCCCATAAAGACATAGTCTGTCGAAATGTGTATAAGCAGGGAGTCATTAGCCCTCGCTGACTCAGCCAAGTAGCCCACAGCGGTAGCGTTAAGCAAATGCGCCTTCGGCTCCTCCTCCTCGGCACGCTCGACATCGGTGTAGGCAGCACAATTTATAATCACATCCACCTTGTTTTCAGCCACATAGCGAAGTACAGCCTCGCGGTCGGTAATATCCAATTCGGCGACATCTGTGAAGAGATATTCATCCGCCAGACCAATTGCGACTCGGCGGATACTACAACCTAACTGTCCCTCGGCTCCCGTGACTAAAATTCGCATAACTCTTTCAATGTGGGGTGTTTGCGGTCCTTGTCGGAGAGGGTTATTTCGCTCTCGGCAAGGGGCCACTCTATACCAATCTCGGGGTCGTTCCAGGCGATGCCGCCCTCATACTCGGGGTGGTAGTACTCGTCGCATTTATATTGGAACACCGTGTCGTCCTCCAACACCACATAGCCGTGCGCAAAGCCCTTAGGGATAAACATCTGGCGGTGGTTTTCGCCACTCAATTCGGTCATTACATACTTGCCAAAAGTAGGGCTCTCGGGGCGAATGTCAACCGCCACATCAAGCACCCTGCCCTGTACCACGCGCACCAATTTTGCCTGAGCGTGAGGCTCCCTCTGGAAGTGCAAACCACGCAACACGCCCCTCTTGGAGCGGCTCTCGTTGTCCTGCACAAAGGTTACCTCAACGCCCGTTTGGGCACGAAAACGCTCGGCATTGAACGACTCAAAGAAGTATCCCCTCTCGTCGCCAAACACCTGTGGCTCAATAACAAAAACGCCCCCTATGTCGGTTTTTATAACATTCATCGCTGATTCGATAATTTGAGCATATATCTGCCATACTCGCTCGCAAGCATAGGCTCAGCGAGTTCTTTTAGTCGTTCGCTATTTATCCACCCCTTGCGCCAAGCAATCTCCTCCAAGCAGGCAATCTGCACACCCTGGCGGCTTTCGACAACCTCCACAAACCTTGCAGCGTCAAAAAGGCTCTCGTGGGTACCCGTATCGAGCCAAGCAAAGCCCCTACCCAAAGGTTGCATAAAGAGTCTGTTTTGTGCCAAGAAAGCCTTGTTAACATCGGTAATCTCCAACTCGCCACGAGCCGATGGTTGCAGGCTTTCGGCAATCGTAACCACCTCATTTGTATAGAAATAGAGCCCCGTAATTGCTACATTGCTCTTGGGCTCGGTGGGTTTTTCCTCAATAGAGAGCACGCGCCCCTCTGTATCCACTTCTGCCACGCCAAACCTCTCGGGGTGGGGCACCGCATAGCCAAAAACAGTCGCCAAATGTTGCTCCTCAGCACGCCTTACAGCCGACTCCAACATACCCGTGAAGCCCTGACCATAGAAGATATTATCGCCCAGAACGAGGCACACATTGTCGTTCCCAATGAACTCCTTGCCGATAATGAACGCCTCGGCAAGACCATTGGGCCGCGCTTGGGTAGCATAGTAGAACCTCACGCCATAGTCGCCACCGTTGCCCAGAAGTCGCTGAAAAGCAGGCATATCGTGGGGCGTGGAGATGATGAGAATCTCCCTAATTCCCGCCAACATCAACACCGAGATTGGATAATATATCATCGGCTTGTCATAGACAGGCAACAACTGCTTGCTCACCCCCTTCGTTATCGGATAGAGTCTCGTCCCGCTACCACCAGCGAGTACAATGCCTTTCATAGGAGTTAATGTTTTATTGTTTTGGGTTTCAACAAGTGGGAGTAGGAGGACTGAATGAATGTCCTCAGTACCGACTCATTGTATATGAGCTTATGTTTCCAGCTGTTGGCAAAGAAACGGCGGGTTTTCCACCATACGATTTTGAACAAGCCCCCTTTGGGTTTCTCCTCGTCAAACTCGGCGTAGAGAATATCATTCAATATACGCTCTTCCAACTTTGCATTGCGTTCGATATTAGGAATAAGTTTAGCATTCAAACCCAAATGGTCAATGCAAACTGCACTGACAGCATCCGCAAAACGATTCATATTGAACTGTTTGTATATGGCCCGAACGCACGCCCAATCTATATTATTACTCTCCGCCTCAATGAACTGTTTCCAATCGCAAAGGTGGCGTACACTAACCCTTTCTGCTGCATAGTGCAAAGCCATATGGCGCATCAAAAACAGTGCATTAAACATTGGCGATGGGAGCAAAATTTCCTCTTCGCCAATCTTGTGAACTTTGTATCCTTTATCGGCTTCAGCTTTTAGTATTTTATTAAAACGAGCATTTGAGTTGTGCGAATGGATCTCTACAAAGTCGTAGTGATTTTCAACCAGCACTCCTTTGTAAACGCAAGTAGTATGGAGATGCGCGTCTACGTCGATATTTACGCCCAGTTCTTTCTTCAACACCTCATCCGCCCGCTCCTGCTGACCAAAATTGTATGTGTCTACATCACTAAACGAACGATGGTTAGGGGTGGAATAGTACAGACTAATACCATAACCCTTAATAATCATAAGTGGAATATCGTAAGATGTAAAAAGACTTGACAACTCTTTTATCACCTCAACACGAGTAGCATACTTATCTTCTGCGACAACGGTAAGCCCTGCAATTTTGGAGAATAAGTTCAATGGCAACTCCTTTCGTAGTCCTGCTAACCCATCGCACACCAATGGCAACACATTGTGTTGTTGAGCCAATCGCACAAATTCCACCCACTCGGTTTTAGACAAAGTTCTCACCGCTTGGACATCAACTACCTCTCCATTGAGAGCACAACGCAGTAACGCAAAGAGTAAATTACAAACCCTATTCATTGGGATAGCTTGCTCTACTTAACAATAGCCCTCTTAATCTGCTCCACAATGTAGCGGATGTCGTCGTCGCTTACGCAAGGACCGCTAGGCAAGCATAAGCCCACCTTGAACAAAGCCTCGCTCACACCATTAACATAGGCGGGTGCACCTTTATAAACGGGCTGCTTGTGCATAGGTTTCCACAATGGGCGCGACTCGACACCAGCAGCATCCAAAAATATACGCATAGCCTCTACATTTCGATTGGGTTCGCAGTCGGTGTGGAGCGACTCGGCTACGTGTGTAACACCCGCTGCACCACCAACCGCACCATTGATTGCTGCAACATAGGCATTATCCTCTCCCACAACCCTCAATGAAGGGTCGAGAGTTATTGTATTGAGCCAAAAGTTGCTATCGTAGCTCTCTGATGGATTGCCGTGCAAAGTAATACCATCAACATCTGCCAACAACTCTTTATAAAGTTCGTAAGTGTGTTTGTGGTGGGCAATATGCTCTTCCAATACAGTCATCTGACCACGTCCAATGCCTGCGCAGATGTTCGACATTCGGTAATTGTAGCCAATCTTCTCGTGCTGATAATATGGGTAGTTCTCGCGGGCCTGAGTGGCATAGAACATCACATCCTTCTTACTCTCGGCATCGGGGCAAATCAGGGCACCACCACCGCTAGTGGTAATCATCTTGTTGCCATTGAACGACAGAACGCCATATTTGCCAAAGGTGCCGCACACCTGACCATTGTACTTGGAACCAAGACCCTCAGCAGCATCCTCAATGACGGGGATATCGTACTTGGCTGCAACCGCCATAATCTCGTTGATTTTTGCGGGCATACCGTAGAGATACACGGGAATAATCGCTTTGGGTTTCTTGCCTGTTTTGACAATACGGTCCTTGATAGCCACCTCTAAAAGTTCGGGATCCATATTCCAAGTATCCTCCTCAGAGTCAACAAACACGGGGGTTGCACCCAAATAGGTGATGGGATTTGAGGAGGCGCAGAAAGTAAAACTCTGAACGATAACCTCATCGCCAGTACCGACTCCGCACGCCAGCAGAGCCAAATGTACAGCTGCGGTTCCTGCCGACAAAGCAACAATCTCTTTGTCCTCGCCAGCAAACTCTTTAAGTTCCTGCTCAAAACCATTGACGTTTGGTCCAAGGGGCACCACCCAATTGGTATCAAATGCCTCTTGTATAAATTTTTGCTCGTTGCCGCTCATATGAGCTAAGCAAAGGTAGATTCTCTTTCTTTCTGACATAATTATAGTTCTTGATTATTTGTAACGAAGTACAACGCCGCCCCATGAATAGCCCACTCCAAAGCCACACAATAATACGTTGCCCGAGAGCTTATTCTCTTTCAGTGCATCGTATAGAGCCAAAGGAATACTATTTGAAACAGTATTGCCCACATTTGCCATATTGACAAAGAATTTCTCTTCGGCAATTTTTATTTTTTTGCGCAAGAAGTTAAGCATATATTTATTCGCCTGATGGAATACAAACATATTTACATCCTCTTGTGCAATACCATTTTTCGCTAATGTGTCACGCACGACAATCGGTACATTCTCTTGTGTAAACGAGAAAATCTCTGAGCCATTCATATAGAGATAGTCAGATGATGAAGGATTGCCGTTCTCGTCAAATGATAAATCTCCAACTTTATCGGGACACCTTAGGCCTCCTGTCTTGATAATCAAATTATCAGCACCTGTACCATCTGTTCCAAGTGAAAAGTTTCCAATCTCTGCATAGCCATCATTGGATACGAGGGTAGCAGTTGCTGCATCTCCAAAAATGGTGCGATTACCTTTATCTCTTGGATGAAGATGTTTATTGTATGTTTCTGCTGTAAGCAACAAAACATTTTGCGCTACACCACCAGCAATAAGACCTTTGGCAATTGCCAAACCATAGATATAGCCCGAGCACCCTAAATTATAATCAAATGCACCTATATTGCGACGTAAATGCAAGCTTTCTTGAATTACACATGCTGAAGTCGGTAATAAATAATCAGGACTCTGTGTACATAAGATAACAAAATCGATGATTTCTCTGTCAATCTTGTGCTCGCCAAATAATTGCTCCGCAGCAAGTACCGCCATATCCGCAGCAGTCTCGCCCTCAGAGGCAACGTGGCGGGTATTAACCCCTACCTTGCTTGCGATTTTATCAACAGTCCATTCTGGGAACTCTTTAACAAGTTCATCATTTGTTACCACCTTCTCAGGCAAGTAGTATGATATAGCTTTTATGTATGCTTTCATATTTATACTAATGTATTTTCGCCTCCCCCGGTAATATCAATTGCAGAGCCTGTCATCCACGACGATGCATCCGACAAAAGATAGATTGTCAAATAGGCAATATCTTCTGGTCTGCCATAACGCTTGAGAGGATACTTCTTCTCAGCTTCCGAGTAATCTCCTCCGGTTTGCTCAGCATCCTTTGCAACCAAATCAGTCCATACCATAGCGGGACATATACTATTTACTCTAATCTTTTGGGGAGCAACCTCCAATGCTAAAACATTCGCATAGCCCAAGACAGCACCCTTGGATGCACTATAAATAGCATTACCAATTGATGGCGCAAAAGGTGCACGCGAAGCTATAAAGACAATAGATGATTCCTTCTTTATCATCTTGCTTTTCATTAAGGCTCGCTGTAATAGTATTGGTGCATATGTATTAGGTGCAAAAACGTAATCAATATCTTCCGACTTGATCGTTTTTGCTAGAACTCTGTTACCTACTCCTGCGTTGTGTACCACACCATCTAAGGGACGAATTACGCTAACCAAGTGTGCGATATCTTCTTCATTTGTCAAATCGGCAACAATATACATATTATTGCCGCCTTCCATCACCGCCATTGTCTCCTGCAATCGTGCCTCATTGCGAGCAGTAATGATAACGTCGGCTCCCATTTTGGAGCACTCAATAGCAATCGCACGACCAATGCCAGATGATGCACCAGTTACTAATATCGTCTTGCCTTCCAATGAAAAAGGATTATACATTTCACAATTCTATTATTTCTGAAACAACCAAATGATCCGTATCAAAAGCAACTGCACCCCAAGACAAGCCAACTCCAAATCCACACGCAATGTGAGAAATTTTATTATTCCTCAGCGCTTCTGCACGTTGGGTAACCAAGGTGAGTGGAATAGAGGCACAACTCGTGTTACCATAGTCACTTAAAGAGTATGGCACTTTATCTACGGGTAATTTAAGTTTCTTTCTTATCTTCTCGTTCATAAACATATTAGCTTGATGGAATGTAAATATATCCACACTCTCTAAGTCTATTGAGTAGTTATCGGCCAACTGTTTAATAACTTGTGGTGCTTTTGAAATCCCAAAAGAGAACACACTCATACCATCAAGTTCCAAATTCATACGACTGCGTACAATTCCATCGCCATTATCCATTTTAGCGAACGATGCGGGAGTTGCAATATTGCGGTAACCACCATCTCTGATTATGATTGTTTCATAACCGTTGCCGTCACTATTCATACAGAAACGTATGGGGTTGACATTCTCTTCCCATTCCAAAGCTGTTGCTGTGCCAGCGTCTCCAAATAGAGGATATGTACTTTTATCATCAGGTGAACAGAATTTGGATATAGTATCTCCTGCGAGTACTAAGCCACGTTTGATAGTTCCGTTCTGCATTAGTGACGACAAAACCATCATTGCATAGACCCAACCTGAGCATCCCAAAGATATGTCCAAAACAAAACAACCCTCTTTCAATCCTAATCGGGTTTGGATCAGATTGGACGTGGCGGGTAGTATATAATCGGGTGTTTGACTAACAAAAATTAAGGCATCAATACCATCCTTATCCCAATTCATATCAGCCATTATGCGTTCTGCGGCTGCCACACATAAATCGGAAGAACAAGTAGCCTCATTCACCACACGTCTTCGTTCAATACCTGTTGTAGCTACAAAATTCTCAAACCCACCCCATTTGGAATAAATGTCACTGTTTTGTTCGCAAGTACGAGGTACGGCTACGGCCATTCCTCGTACTGCGACGTTTTTAACTTCTAAAAAGGCCATTACTTACGACTCTTTACGATATTGTACAAATCTTCGATAGTGACACATGCGCGCATGTCATCACCCTTGATCTGTACATCATACTCCTCGTCAACCATAGCAATCAGCGACAATGCAACCAACGAAGAATACTCGTCCAAATCGTGAAATACGGTTTCGGCAGTAAATACACTTGCATCGGTGTCATCAAATTGTGCAGCGAAGTTCTCAATAAATTTTTGCATTTCCATAGTAAATATGTGTTTAAAAGTGAATTAAAATTGTGTTTTCATCGCAGGATTACCCATATATAAAATGTCATCTTTACCATTGCGTATCATAACACTATTTGCACCAAGACGAACATTATTGCCAATCTTAAGATATTGCAATACAACCGACTGAACCCCAAAAAAGTTACAATCTCCTATTTGTACTCCACCTGAAATATTTGCTGATGGCATAAAAACATTATAGTTGCCAATTGTTGTGTCGTGTCCAATAGGAATAAAACCATTAAATATATTAAAATCTCCTATTGTTACATTGCAACTCAATAAACAATTTGAGCATATTAAATTACCCTTGCCCATTGTGATAGCTCGTTTATCCAAGAAGGTAACACTGGGTGCTATAATATTGGGGAAATCAATATTGGTATTATTTATTCTATCCACAATGGAGTATATCGAATTGGGTGAGCCGACAGCGATGACAACGGACAAAGGTCTGTGCCATCTGTTCAATTCGTCTATTCCACCCAATATGACTCCATATTCATTATGTATACCCTTGGCAATATCATCATCAAAGAAACCAATTAGATTCCAGGTCGGTTCATCCTCATTAATACGGTTTAGTAAACAAGCAACCTCACGTCCAAAGCCACCAGCTCCAAAAATTGCAATATCTTTCATATATAGTTAATTATTACCATTAAAAGGTTCCATTGTGGCGGTAGTTTCAGAATTGATATCCGCACGCTGAAGTACTTTTTTTATTGTTGTAAATAGAACGTTTAAATCCGTTTTAAGCGATATGTTATCAACATACCATACGTCTAATTCAAATTTCTTGGTCCAACTAATGGCATTGCGCCCATGGCATTGCGCCCAACCAGTAATTCCTGGGCGAACTTCGTGGCGGCGGGACTGTTCGGGGCTATAAAGTGGTAAATACTGAATAAGAAGAGGACGAGGACCAATGAGTGCCATATCGCCTTTTAGTACATTTATCAGTTGAGGCAACTCGTCAATTGACGTGGAGCGAATGAACTTACCAACTTTTGTCAAACGCTCTGCATCAGGCAATAAAATACCGTTATCGTCGCGTTCATCTGTCATTGTTTTAAACTTGATAACCTTGAAGATCTTGGCATTCCTCCCAGGGCGCTCTTGAAAAAAGAGCGCGCCAGCACCCTTGTTGGCAAAATGTAACCAAATAGTCACTATAATCAACAAAGGACTTAGTACGATTATTGCAATGAGTGCAATCCAAAAATCAAAAAACCTTTTAAAAAAGTATCTATACATAGGCTGTTCACTAGTTGTTTTCTCTATCTAAGCAATGTAAAAAAAAACTCATATTATTAGCAGCAACTATATCTGATGTGAAATTGTGTTTGACAAACAAATTGCCATTTACTCCCATCTTCTTACGAGACTCGGGATTGAGGATTAGCTGCTCGGTTGCAGACTTTAATGACATAATATCGTGTGCTGCAACAGCAATACCAGATATGCCAGAGTTTACAGAATCTTTACAACCAGTAACGTCATAACAAACAACAGGAACCTTCATCGCCTGAGCTTCAACATTCGCATTCCCAAAACCCTCTCGATATGATGGTAATAGTAAAATATCCATCACGGCGTAATAACGTTCTATCTCGGCAGTATATGGTATATGCAGCACATTGCACTGTTTGATAAAATAGTTATACCGATCAACGTCAATAGGACAACGCGAGTCATTATCGCCAATAACCACACATTTGATATTCTTATATTTGAGATGTAGTAGTTGTACGACCTCTATAAAATCATAAATACCTTTGTCTCTTGTCAACCTACCTACAAATCCGATGACAAAATCATCGACACCGATTTTAAGATGTTGGCGTTCTGTTGCTGGGTCAAATAGTTCCGCATTAAAGCGTTCCATGTCTACACCACCAATTGTTAGTTTATAATCTAAGCACAACTTTGGTGCTTTTGAGATTCGTTCTTTTAAGCAAATCTTGCCAATAGATACACTTATAGGCAATACATTGGTTGCACAAGTAGCCGCTAATCGTTCTATGTTAAGTAGCAATAACCTTTTTAGGTTGGTTGCAGTTTCGAATGGAAATCCAAAAATGTGGTATATTCTTCGGCGCACTCCCACCCACCTAGCGGCAAGCATTGATAATAAACCGGCTTTGGGAGTTGCTCCTACAACCACATCTGGCTTGATTTTTCGCAAAAACTTGGCTAAATTATGCAATGCTTTAAAATCAGACCAAATGTTATATCCTCTCGAAAAATCTACACAGTAGTATGACACGCCATTAGTTTCAGCATACTCTTTCAAATGCACCTCGTCGGAACTAACAACAATAACCTCCCATCCATTATCGACCAAAGTACGAATAGTCTGGGTGGCAAAGTTCAAAGTTATAGGCAGTGTATAACAGAAAACTATTTTTTTCATACGATGTATTGATTTAAGTCATTGAACAAGGAATTGAATTCTGCCAACTGCTTCGGCGTTGGTTTGACACCACGCCGTAGTAATACACGCTCATCACTAAGAAGTGGGTATATTAATGAACAGATTACATACTTGACTCCCTCTACAACTGCTGTCCCAAATTGATTCGTTTGGACTGCATTTTTGAAACATATCCAATGTGTATTTATTATCTTTTTGCGATTTACCGAGTCAAACTCAGAATAGTAATATAATACTTCATCCATCTCAAAATAAGACTCCCCAATCATATACCGTTGTAGGAAGTCCTGGTCCTGACCATACTTTAAGTTTTTATTATACGAGTACTGTTTAGCCCGCTTCATTCGTAACATTGAACTCGCGTGTGGAACAGTCGTTCGATGTGTGGCTTGGTGTATATTATTATCACCGCAGCCTCGAATACGTAATTCGGCAGTGAGTTTTCCCCACGAACACATACCACAGCTAACCAACACCACGTTAGGATATTTTTGCATAATACCCACTTGTCTTTCCAATTTTGTTGGAGCATAAAAATCATCGGCATCCAGCATTGCTAAAAAGTCGCCGTTTGCCATCTCCAACGCCTTCTGGCGAGCATAAGGTCGACCGAGATTATGGGGGAAATGATGTATTTTAATACGCTTATCCACTATGGCGAGTTCATCCAGATAGGTTGCTGTTCCGTCCGAAGAACCATCATCTATAATTATAGCCTCCCAATTTGAGTATGTTTGGCGAAATAAAGACGAAATAGCCAATCTGATTTTAGGCATTCCGTTATATACGGGTATTACAACCGAAACCAAAGGTAAGTTTGAATTCATACTCACTATTAAAACTACTTTAACAACCGATTAATTTGATTAAGCTGAGCCTCTTCCGAGAAGGTTTCTGATACTAGTTCATATGCTCTTTGTGTAATTTTGTAATACAAATCTGCATTCTCACTCAATCTTTTTATGCCAGCGACATAATCTTCAACGTCATTATGGTGTGTGATGATACCGGTGTAGTCATTGAGAATGTAATCGGTTACACCACCCACAGCATTTGCAATCACCGGTTTTGCTGACGCCATTGCTTCCATTACCACGCGAGGTAGTCCTTCGGTATCGGATGGATGGCACAAGATGTCACACCATTCAAACAGATTACTAATGTCGTTGTTATTTACAACCAGTCGGACTTTATCTTGTAGCTGTAATCTTTCTATCTTAGTTTTGATCTCGTCGTGATACCTTTGAGATACATCCCCTTTATATATAATGCCGGCTACAATCATCTCGAAAGGAAGTCCTGCGTCTACCAAACGCTGAGCAAGTCCAATGGCGACACGTTGCCCCTTTGTTGGCAGAAATCCGCCTGCAAACAATATTCTTACCGCGCGATTACCTGGATGATCCACGCGCGGCATAATCAATGGGACATCTATCGCATTGTGAACTACATATATATCTTGTAATGAAGCCAGCCCTGCACCATAAATAGCCTGACGAGTTGCTTCGGATACGGCGATGTACTTATCTGCCAATCTACCATACAGCAACCTATCTATTTTGGAAATCTGTTGCCTAACAAACCACCCCCTGGCAAACAATGCAATCGTAACATTATGAGGTTTCCTAAATAGGAAGGATAGTGCCTTGGAGTTATTGACCATCACCCAACATTTGTCATATTTTGCCAAGTGTTTCCTCAGAGCCTTATTGATATACAAAATATGAAAAATGAAGTATATGTAGTTACATATTCTTTTAAATATGTTGGGCGATGATAGTAAGAAAGGCTTATCTCGTTTTTGTATTATTGTCAAAGGTAGCTCCGCCTTTTGACAAGCCTCAACGAAAGGTGTACAACTGCCATACAAATCGACAATTTCAACCGAATGTCTCTTAGCCAATCGCGCAGCTAGTTCGATTGTGCTTTTTCTAGCCCCTCCAAAAGTTTGGACTACTTCTAAAAAAATAATATTAGCCATTTATTAATAGTTACGTCTACGGAACAGACTCTTATTGATAGCAATTAGTAAGTACAAGGGAATTAGATAATTAAATATTCGTGATGTCATATGCATAAAATTTCCAGGCAACGCCCATGCTATTGGTACGACGAAATTTAAGTATAAATATGACAAGAACAGATTATTAGATTGTGCAAATAATTTGTCAAAATGACATACCACACGGGTCATAAGTAATGTGGGGATAAAACATAAGATTGGTCCAAAATACATTAAACCTTGATATATTGTAGGAGGAATTTTATCCATAGAAGACCAGAAAAAACGGCTGTACACCACCTCATTGAATAGATGAACTGTACTTTCGGCGCCGGCAAAAAATTTACTAATACCCATTGCATTTCGTAATGAGTCAATTGGTAATAATAATGCAGACGTTCCATACTTTTGGTATGTTTCTAAGCCTATTAATACATTATCCAATCCCCCAAAATAAGCATTAAGCATACTATATTCAATTTCGGAATCCAAGTCTACCAAAGACATGGTCGAAAAAAACTTTTGCAGTGTTAATGATACCATTGCAACAATTGCATATATACCTACAATAATAATTACTTTATTAACTTTAGTACTATAAATCTTCATAACAAAAAATACATATGCTATCAAAGGTACAAGCATACTCATCCTACTATGACCGTTATAAGACAGACAAGGAACAAATAATATTATCAATGACAGCCAATACCAAGCATTATTTTTTGACTTCAAATACTTATTATAGAAAAATGTGAACAGGGAAATGAGTATAAAGAATTGACACCAAGTAGCAATTTGGGTGTAAACACCACTTACAGATTCGACATCTTCATTTATCAATTCGCTTTCCCATATCCATCTCTCATTAAGAAATGCTTGTGGAAAAAATACCACAATAAACGATAAAACTATAGCACAAATAATTGGTATTATGTTATTAGTTTGTTCATATCTGGTAAAATGATGCACCTTATTCACAATAGAACTTCTGCCAGCATAGCGATATATTGTAACCAAGATTACAAACATCTCCAATATCATAAGAGGTACAGCATATACCACAAGTTCTGCATTTCCCATTATATGAAAATCTGACGACTTGAGTTCAATCGGATAAACAATATATCTCAAAAAAAGAACCAAGTTAAGTGTCACAAAACCAGCACCTACGTATATTTTTGATGGAACGAAACAACAATATAACACTCCATACATTAATGGCAGTAACGGTAATATCTTAAAATAGAAATCCTCATTATATGACATTAATGCACTAGCGACACTAGCTATCAGTACAAAAAATTTCCAATATTTAAACATTGTACTATTTATAACTTAAAAACAATAATGACACTACCACCACCATTATGGGCACAAGCATATCTACTAATTGACTTTTTAGACTATATAAGCATTTATGCTTTAACAGCAAAGCGTAAATAAGCGACGTAGCTAACGATACCGCCACATATGTCCACAACATAAATGTGATACCAACTCTTACCGAAATAAATATGGCCACCAAACCCAATACTGATTTGATGACTTCGGCTTTTAGGATAGAAGCCGTCTCGGCCTTGGACTTAAGTATATTACGTGCTACGTATTGATATACTATACCGAAGGCTGCCAACAATAATATTCTAAGATAAGGAACAACCTCCATCCAAGCCTCACCCAGAACAATATGAACTATGATATCGCTAAATACAATGCTCAACAACAACGCCCCAAAAGCAATGGAGACTATCATCTTTGAAGACTTGCGCACACTCCGTAGCCATTGGTCGTTGTTCTCGCATTTACTCAATACCGGAAATAACACCTTGTCCGTAACGGAGGTTATGATATTGACCGGAACGTGTTGTATTTTGGTCGCTTGCGTATACATGCCATTCTGCGTGATAGTACCGACCTTTGGAATGATGGATGAAATGATATTATTATATATGGTATGCACTATATTGGACGCCAACAGACTTCCACCAAATCTAAACTGTTCAAGAAAAGATTTACGTGAAAACAATAATCCAGGAACAAAACGATTAACAGCCACCTGAAGTATCACACGTACCGAAATATAGACCATCTGCTGAGCAACCAAACTCCAATAACCATATCCCTTATACGCCATCACAATTGCCGTCACCAAACCAAGCAAGTTGGCAATTACTGTAATGATTGCCATTTGCTTAAATTTGAGATCCTTGTTTAGCTTGGTGTTTTGTACTACCCCAAAAGCTGCAATTATGAGTGTCAATCCATAGACTTGCAAGCACGGAGCAAATTGAGGCACATTATAAAAATCTGCCAAAATAAACGAGAGTAGGTACAAAACGATATAGCACCCTATTGATACAAGCATATTGAACCAAAACAAGGTTGAATAATCATTCTTGTTTGCATCTTGCTTCTTAATCAAGGCACCACCCGTCCCAGAGTCAATCAAAATGTTGCCAATAGTTATGAATATCGTCATCATACCTATCATACCGTAATCCTCAGGTGTTAATAGGCTCGATAATATAACTATTGACAAAAATTGAAACAGAACAGTGGATCCCGATTCAATCAGTGCCCAAAGGTACTTAATCATTTGTTTGTTTTTTTAACAATTTGGCAGGAACGCCTCCTACGATTGCCCCCTCGGCAACGTCACTTATTACCACAGCATTTGCTCCTATCTGGGCATTGTCTCCTATGTGGATACCCCCTAAAACGCAAGCACCAGCATATATAGTTACGTTATTGCCAATTATCGGAGCTCCACTACCATTTCTGCCGCCAATGGTAACATTCTGATA
Organism: Tidjanibacter sp.; assembly: GCA_045602145.1. GTDB lineage: Bacteria > Bacteroidota > Bacteroidia > Bacteroidales > Rikenellaceae > Tidjanibacter. The sequence continues at coordinate 6,866 of JAZSAY010000012.1, read as the reverse complement.
AATCCGACAATCATTACCTATCACTGCCTTGGGGTGTACAACACATCCCAAGCCGTTGTGAATAAACAAAGTATTGCGACCTATGGTAGTATTGTATGGTAATTCACAAGAGAATATGACCCTTATTAGTCTATATAAAAAATTGGGTATAAGGTGCATTCTCAACCTATGTTTACAATACTGCGAGGCACGATATAGTGCTATGAGTGAATTCATTGTATATTTGCCTACAATCGTCCATCAACAATATCTCTTTCGCAAGTACCCTTCACATCAAATATGATGTGATTGGGGTGTAATAGGGAGCAGATGTCTATGTCAACAAACTCTTTGTGTGCTACGGCGGCAATGGCTGCGTCGAATTTGTGGGTGGGTAGTTCGTTAACCACTTCAATCCCGTATTCGTGTTTGGCGATAGATGGATTTGCCCAAGGATCATAGACGGTAATGTTGACATTGTACTCGGCTAAGGCCTTGTAGATATCAATTACCTTAGTATTTCGCACATCAGGACAATTCTCCTTAAAAGTAAATCCCAATATAAGTAAGTCAGCTCCGAGCACCTTGATGCCTTTTTTAAGCATCAACTTGACAGTTTGGGTAGCTACATACTCTCCCATCCCGTCATTCATACGTCGACCTGCCAAAATAATCTCGGGATTATATCCATAACGCAGAGCGCACTGTGCCAAATAGTAGGGATCTACACCTATGCAGTGACCTCCAACCAATCCTGGCTTAAATGGTAAGAAGTTCCATTTGGTAGAAGCCGCATCCAAGACATCCAAAGTATCTATACCCATCTTAGTGAATATCTTAGACAACTCGTTCACAAATGCGATATTAATATCTCTCTGAGAATTCTCAATAACCTTGGCAGCCTCCGCAACTTTTATGGTGGGTGCCAAGTGGGTACCAGCCGTAATCACCGAAGAATAGACTTCATCAACATATTGACCAATCTCAGGCGTTGAACCAGAGGTTACTTTTTTAATTTTCTCCACTGTATGAAGTTTATCGCCAGGGTTGATGCGTTCGGGAGAATAACCTGCAAAGAAGTCTACATTGAACTTCAAACCGCTCACCTTCTCCACCACAGGGAGGCACTCATCCTCGGTTACACCAGGATAAACGGTGGATTCATAAACAACCACATCGCCTTTTGAAATGACCTTGCCAACAGTTGTACTTGCTCCATAGAGAGGAGTTAGATCTGGATTGTTGTTTTCGTCCACAGGTGTCGGTACTGCCACCACATAAAAATTACAATCCCTAATATCCTCAACATTAGACGTACACACGAAACCATTTGCGATAGCAGATTGCAGCAAATCATCAGCAACTTCCAATGTCGCATCATGACCAGCCATAAGAGCCTCTACGCGCTTCTGATTCATGTCAAATCCCACTGTTTTGTACTTGGTTGAGAACAACCTTGCCAATGGTAAACCTACATAGCCTAAACCAATGACACAAATTTTAGTCTCTTTCATCTCTATATAATTATTAATTACAAATTCTTTTTATACCATTCGATTGCTTCGTTAAGTCCCCTGGCAAAATCATATTCAGGGTCATAACCTAATGAATCCCGTGCCTTACTAATATCGGCATTGGAATGTTTAATATCTCCTTTACGCTCGGGACCAAATAGTGGCTCTATATTTTTCCCCAATGCTTTTGTGAGAGTGTAGTATATGTCTATAAGATACTCTCTACCTCCATAGGCTATGTTATATGCCTCTCCTGCCGCATCGCTTGATGCCAAGCAAGCCTTTAAATTGGCTTCTATTACGTTTTCAATGTAGGTAAAATCCCTACTCTGCTTTCCATCTCCGTTGATGGTAGGTTGCTCATCATTAAGCAGTTGCTTGATGAATTTTGGGATGACCGCCGCATAGGCTCCGTGTGGATCCTGGCGACGCCCAAAGACATTGAAATAACGCAAGCCATAGGTGTCCAAACAGTAATGTTTGGTATATTGTTTAGCCCACTCTTCATCACATCTCTTGGTGAGAGCATAAGGTGAAAGTAGATTACCCTCTACCCCTTCCGTTTTAGGAAGATGTGGCTCATCGCCATATACCGAAGAACTAGAAGCATACACAAATTTCTTTACGCCATTTTGCCGAGCAGCCTCCATCATATTCAATGTGCCTTGAATATTGTTAGCACAATAGAATAATGGCATTTCTATACTTCTCGGAACGCTACCCCATGCAGCTTGATTTAGAACATAATCCACACCCTTGCAAGCCATCATACAAGTGTCAAAATCTTTAATATCTCCTTGTATAAACTCGTACCGAGGACTTTCCATAAACATGTCAACATTGGACTGTTTGCCGGTTGATAAATCGTCCAAACAACGAACTCGATAACCAAGGTTTAATATGGCTTCACACAGATTAGAACCAATAAAGCCAGCACCTCCTGTAACCAGAAATAGTGAGTTTTCGGGGAAAATTAAATTTTTATACGCCATTTGTTATCTATTTTATTACATTTTAATCCCTCCTAAAAATATCTCTTGTATAAACCTTAGCAGACGCATCGTCGAGGGTGCTGTCATAGCGATTGGCGATGATGGCTTGTGAGCGACGCTTGAACTCCGCAAGGTCGTTTACTACCTCCGAGCCGAAGAATGTAGAGCCGTTCTCCAATGTCGGCTCGTAAACAATTACCTTCGCACCCTTTGCCTTGATGCGTTTCATCACGCCCTGGATGGCGCTCTGGCGGAAGTTGTCCGACCCTGCCTTCATCGCCAGGCGGTATACCCCTATCACACATTCGCCCTCTTGTGCCTTATCGTAGCCGTTTTGTTGGCTATAACTATAATATCCTGCCTTCGAGAGCACTTGGTCGGCAATAAAATCCTTTCTCGTGCGGTTGCTCTCCACAATCGCGGACATCATATTCTGAGGAACATCGTTATAGTTTGCCAGCAGTTGTTTGGCATCCTTGGGTAGGCAGTAGCCACCGTAGCCGAACGATGGGTTGTTGTAGTGGGTGCCGATGCGGGGGTCGAGCCCTACGCCCTCGATAATTGACTTTGTGTCGAGTCCCTTAATTGCTGCGTAGGTGTCGGGCTCGTTGAAGTAGCTCACTCGCAGAGCCAAATAGGTGTTGGCAAACAACTTCACAGCCTCTGCCTCGGTGGTCCCCATAAACAATACGGGTACCTCTTGGGCAAGTGCTCCCTCTTTGAGCATATTTGCAAACCTCTGTGCCACATCATAATTACCCCCCGAATAACCCACGATTATGCGGCTGGGGTAGAGGTTGTCGTAGAGGGCTTGGCTCTCCCTGAGAAACTCGGGAGAGAAGAGAATGTTGTCGCAGTTGAATCTCTTGCAGATACCCTGCGTATATCCTACGGGCACGGTGGATTTGATAACAATCGTCGCCTGCGGGTTGCATCTTAGCACTTCGGCGACCACCTGTTCGACAAGTGAGGTGTCGAAGAAGTCCTTGTGGCTGTCGTAGTTTGTCGGCACTGCAACCACCACAAAGTCAGCATCATTGTATGCCTCCGTTGCATTGAGTGTTGCTCGTAGATTTAGCTCCTTCTGGGCAAAGAATTTCTCGATGTACTCATCGCGTATGGGCGACTTTCTGCTGTTAATTGCAGCCACCTTCTCGGGCACGATGTCCACAGCCACAACCTCGTTGTGCTGCGCCAGGAGGGTTGCCATCGACAAACCCACGTATCCCGTTCCTGCAACTGCAATTTTCATATCTGATAGTTTTATTGTAAAAATTCTACCTCGCTCGGGTCAGTGCCTCCAACTCGCGGTCGAGCTCCTCGAAAATCGAGTTATTGCTCTTAAACTCAGGGACAATCTGTTTCATAGAGCGGACAGCGTTGAGGACCTCGCCTCGTTTGGCAGTCTCGATAAGTGCTTCGTATTGTTCTCCGACCTGTTCGAAATTATATTCGCGCACCTTGGCAATTTTAATCTTTTTGTGGTCGGTGGGGATTGTATTCTCCTCTGTCGAGAGCACCTCTTCGTAGAGTTTCTCTCCCGGGCGAAGTCCCGTAAATTTAATCTCTATATCCTTGCCCGGCACATAACCAGCAAGTTTAATCATCTTCTCTGCAAGGTCCACAATCTTCACGGGTTCGCCCATCTCAAAGACGAAAATTTCGTTGCCGTTGCTCATCGTGGCAGCCTCCATAACAAGTCTGCACGCCTCGGGAATAGTCATAAAGAAGCGGTTGATTTTGGGATGAGTAACGGTCACGGGACCACCCTGCTCAATCTGCTTGCGGAAGTGGGGGATGACACTTCCATTGCTGCCGAGCACATTGCCAAATCGTGTTGTCACAAACTTGGTCTTACCCTCCATTCTGCCATTTTCGATGGCAACGCCAAGGCTCTGGCAGTATATCTCTGCCATACGTTTCGAGCATCCCATAACGTTGGTGGGGTTCACAGCCTTGTCGGTCGATATCATGACCATCTTTTCCACTCCATTCTGTACGCATAAGTCTGCGACGTTCTTTGAACCGTGGATATTGCTCAGCACTGCCTCGCAAGGGTTGTCCTCCATCAGAGGTACGTGTTTGTACGCTGCTGCGTGGAATACAATCTCGGGTTTGTAACGGTCAAATGCCACCTGCAACCTCTTTGCCGAGCGGACGTCGCCAATGAAGGGCACAAAGTCAAGGTCGGGATATTTGTGTTCCAACTCCAGACGAATCTCGTGGAGTGGAGTCTCTGCCATATCGTAGATGATGAGTTTCTTCACCCCAAGGTCAGCCATTTGTCGGCAAATCTCACTACCGATGCTACCTGCACCTCCGGTTACCATCACCCTCTTATTGTGGAAATTATTGTATACTTCATCGCGGCTAATTGTTATCTCGTCGCGACCCAACAAGTCTTCGATACGGATATCGCGCATCTTCATTTTGTTGATGTTCTCGCTGTCATACTCGCCAACCTGAGGGGCAACCAAAATTTTGATAGCTCTCTCCTTGCGCTCGCCGCAATACTTGATGAGTCGGTCTTTCTCTATCTGTACATCGTCGTCGTTGGAGAAAAGCAGCGCATCTGCACTTGTCATCGACAACACCTTTTCGAGGTCGTCCTCATTGCGGAAGTAGTATGTTTTCAGATCCGAAACCTTATAACCGCCCATTTTGCTGCCATAGGTCAGGAAACCGACAATGCGATAGTGGCTGCTGTTGAAGAGTCGCGTGGTGAGCGCTACACTCTTATCTCCCATTCCATAAATGAGCACCCTGCGGCGCTTGTCGTGCGAATGAACAATAATCCAATCGTAGACAGCAACCATCACAACCCTCACGCCAACAAGCCCCACTGACGAAATGAGCATATCGAGCACCACACCCAATAAGATTAGGTTGCCATTGAGTTCGATGGCGGGTATTGCGTAGAGCAACACCAAGCATATGGCTGCTTTGAGCAACATTGCGGCTCCTATCGAGAGCAGACCCTTCAATGAGGAGTGACGTATGATGTGTCTGTATGTGCGGAAGATGTAGAAACACAGCATATTCACACACATCGACCCGAGCAACATCCACAATACGCTCACTCTGGTGATGGTTACAGCTCCGGCAAAAAACCTGAGAGCCATTATCGTGATAAGAGATGACAACAACGCTACTACAAGGTCGATGCACAAGACCATCCAATAGCTCAGGTAGCGATTCGTGAAAAATCTTTTCATTTGTTTGCGGTTTATAGATTGTTATGCCCACGATGTGGCTTTTGAATATTTCTTCCTTTTGTTAATTACAACCACCCTATATCCTCTCCACCAAAGCGGTGGGGAGGGCGGCGGTGGCTACTGCGGTGACGCCTTCGATTTTTACCACTACGCGCTTCTCGTTCTTGGCGGAAATCTTCATAAATATCCCCTCTACTCCCTCAAATGGACCCGCCAAGATGCGTACCCTATCGCCTTTGGTCAGGTCTATGCTCTCGGGGTCGAGGTATTTTATCATCTGGTTCTCGCTAGCCGTGATGGCTATGAAGTGGCGCATCTGCTCCTCGGGCACGCACTGTGGGCACTTGTTGCCCATCTCGTCGCGACCCATCATAAATCGCAGGTAGGGGATGTAGAGTGCCTTTATGTGCTTTATCTCGTCAAGCGTTGCTCGCACAAAGATGTAGTTGTGCAGGGCGGATACTGTGCGGTAGGTGCTCCTGCCCCCTCGGACTATCTTCTTACGCTGGGTGGGTACGTAGGACTCAATTCCCATATCCACCAATTTGAGGTGCGCCTGCATCTCGCGCTGATAGGTAACCCTCAGGACATACCAAGCACTCTTGGCGTGTGCCTCGGTTTTTGGGTTCTTGGAGTCCGATTTTTGTACTTCTTCGCTGCCGACCATCGCAGTTTTTGGCATTTCTACCTACGGTAGAGCTGTTTTGTGAGCTGAAAAAAACTCTCCCACACGCCCATTCTTATGCCCATTTCCTTGGGTTTGGAGCATACCTTGGGGACATCGCAATCTATGTAATACACTGAGTTGCAATCACTTAGCCCTTTCGGAGGGGGTAAAATCGCTTTCGGATTGCAACCTCAATGCTATAAACATAGGTATACAATCGCTACAAAAGTACAAAACTTTTTTCGTTTTACACAAGAAAATCAGTACTTTATTTTGGGAGGTTGAGAGACTGGTGTGTGGGGGGGGGGAGGGAGTTATGGGAGAAATGGGAGAACAGGAAAAAGAGGGGTTACAGGAGTGGTGGGAGTGATAGGAGTACAGGAGTTGCAAAACTCCGTCTTGCCACGACCACCGTAAGGTGGGCGGTTGGCATCTACCGCTCTTTTACAGACCTCTCCCGCCCTTACGCGCACCCTCCCCTAACAGGGGAGGGTTACAC
>JAZSAY010000011.1:0-36039 GCA_045602145.1 Tidjanibacter sp. | reverse complement strand
GAGGCTGCTTGCAGACTATGCCGAGCGGGAGCATTTTAGAGCACGCAAAGCGTGGTCAATTGAGGCAAATGCGAGTAAGCGAGGGCAGAGGCTGCTTGCAGACTATGCCGAGCGGGAGCATTTTAGAGCACGCAAAGCGTGGTCAATTGAGGCAAATGCGAGTAAGCGAGGGCAGAGGCTGCTTGCAGACTATGCCGAGCGGGAGCATTTTAGAGCAGCCGAAGGCTGGTCAATTGAGAATTGAGAGTTTTTCCTATAAGCCTTATAAGCCCTATAAGCCCTACATTACCACGCCGCCGACAATGCGGTGGGAAGTGGTCTGAGGATTGTAGGAGGGGTATAGTTCGGGGTGCGAGGCGGCGTAGTCGAGGGCGCGGGCGAGCAGGCGGTCGGCATCTGCCCTAAGGCGGCTAACAGCCCTACGCAGAGCCATTTCGTCTGCCGCCTCGAAGCTCTCGCCCGAAAGTCTTACCACTCCTGCACTGCCCACTTGCAGGGCTATCGAGGGGAGCAGGCGCGAGGCAACATAGAGTGCAAGAGGTTGGGCAAGGTAGTCGGCGAGAAGCCTTTGTTCGTCGGTATTGTTTCTCTCTTCTCGGAGCCTTTCGTAGAACTCCCGTCCGAGCACCGGAAGCAGGAAACTCTCCTCGGCAGAGAGGATTGCATAGGGAGGTACAGCACTCTCACTTAGCGTATTGGGCGAGCCAAAGGCAAGCGAGATAACCTCCGAGGGTGTGATGAGTGTTTTCATAGTTCTAAGCCTTGGTTGAGTTGTCATACTTTGAAATCTGTGCCAGGAAGAGCTGCTGAGCAGGGTCGGCAGGGTCGTAGTCCAAGCCGTCTGCCATACGAGCCTCCCAGACACGCATATAGTCGGGCTTGGAGCGCGAGGGCGGGCGGTTGACAATAGCGAGCGACGAACCATCCTCGCCCAAGATCTCGCCTATAAGCAGGCGTATGGGGTCGAGGAGCTCCTCCTGCTCGCCGAGGATGACGGTATTCAGAGCCACCTCCCATTCGTGCAGGATACGCTCCGAGGAGAAGCCTGTGGCGTAGTCCAAGCCACTGATACTGCGGAACCACGAGTGGGCGACGACAATGTCGCTGATGGCTTGATCGTGGAGCGTCGCCCAATCGCCGTCGTTGGAGGCGGTGATGGGGATGAAGCGCGAAGAGTCGCCCTCGGCGCAGTCTTTGACCATAAACATCACCTGACCGGGCTTGCCCGCAAACTTGCGCTCGGCACTGCGCACAAACTCCTCAGCATCCTTCTCGTTGTCCACACCCCCGTCGAGCAGCATTACGCCCGAGAGTTGGAAAGAGTTATCCAAGCGCGAGATGTTCCAATTGTCGGTCTTGTAGGCGATGGTCGACACACCCATACCTGCAATATAGGTGGGCACACCATAGTGGGCGAACATAGGTTCGTAGTCCTTGTAGTGGATAAGCGAGTGGAGGTTGCCGTCTGCGCCCTGCTCGAAGAGGGGGTAGAGTGGCAGCGACACACCATCGGCGGCAGTGTAGCGGCTCCAATCGTGGTGGAGGATGGCGTGTTTGCCGTCTTTGGCAAGGCGCACACGCGAGGCGTCTTGGTGGAAGAGCGCAAGGAAGGAGTGCTGCGAGTCGGTCACCACCTCCACAAAGGCGTTACCAAATAGAGCCTTATCCAAAGCCAAGTTGTTGAGCACCTGACGGAGCGATTCGCCCGAGGAGTTGGCACGAGCAATAAATCCTCGTGTGCGCACCGCCTCATCTGCCACAATGAAACCTTTGCCCGAGATGTAATCTGCCTTGTCGTTGATGATGCGGCGATGGATTGTCGCGCGGCGTGCCAGAAGCGAGAGCGCATTGGGGAAGAGGTTGTCGCTACCCCACTTCCAGAACTCGCCACCCGCCGAGTGCGACGACGAGCCGACAGTTATACCCACATCGAGTGGCGACTGGGCGGCTCGCGGAGTGAAAATTTTGGGTGTATAAGATTTTTTGTTCTGTTCCATAGGAATTCCGTGTGTAAGTGTATCTTTTAACAAAAGAGGGCGGAGGTGGTGTAGCCACACACCTACTCCTCCGCCCTGCACGCTTTCTTGCCTAAGCCTCAACGTGGCACGCAAGCGAGCCGTCCGACGAGGAGAGGATGAGCGAGGTGTAGGCTCTCTGCTCCCTGCGGCTACCGCCACTAAGCAGAGCCTCCGAGAGCCTAAGGGGGTATTCTGCTCCGCACTCGGGCGAGTATCCCAGCAGGAACTTTTCGCCCTCGGTGGTCTCGACAACCGCCACCACCCCTTCGCAGCAGAGCCGGCGAAGTTGCTCAACACTATCGCCTTGCAGTCCGTGTATCGCAAAGCTCAGCGTGTGAGTAACCGTGCCATCGCTCCCCACGCGCTCCTCCCACGAAGCGGAGTTCTCCACAAAGGCAACCTCCACAAATTCGCTCTCTTTGAGTGGGGTGAGCGACAAGAAGCGCCTCTCGCGGGGGTCATACTCAACACTCTCCAACTGTGTGGCAGGCAGCAGGCGTATTGACGCAACACCTCCGAGGTGCTTGGCGCAAGAGTTGGAGCCCAAGGTCATACTACTTCACGTCTTTGATTACGAAGTCGGCACCGTAGAGACTCTTGACCAGAATGTCGCATCTCGACACCTCGAAGTCGTCGGACACGGTGTAGATGTCATTACCATCCATATCCATCTGCGTCATATCCATACGGAGCTCGTTGTTGGTGTCATAGGTGTTGACATAGAAGCTATCCACCCAGCACGCTCCCTCTTCCCAGCCGATAATTTTAGCGCTGATGGAGTAGTTGGTACCCTCTTTCTCAATCACAGGAGTGGTGATATTAACGCCCAGGGCGACGCTCACCAACTCGGGGAAGAGGAAGTCGCAACCTGCCATAAAGATAGCCCTCTGGCGATTCTCCATAAGATCGGGGTTGTACCACATACGCACCTCTGTGCCGGGGAAGTCGTTGGTATTGACTGCCAGAGCGAGGTTGCGGCGGTCGGTGAGGAACGCAAACGAGGTGGGCATATCGCTCTTGACATCCTCGATGTAGCCACTCAGACGCAAGTCCACAACAGGGATACCGCGATAGTAGAGGCACTCCCTGCCGTTCTGCTTGGCGAGGTAGGCAGCCTCAATTGCCACATTGTCCAACTCCTCCTCATAGGCATTATAGACGTCGGTGCTCACGAAGAATGCCAGCTGACCCTCCGAGCGCAAAGCCCTAAGCTGGTCGGTGGAGTTGTCCCAGAGCTGTTTGAGTGCTCTCTCTGCCCAGCCCTCCTTGTGGTCGAGGATGTAGCCCAAACGCACCATAGCGTTCTCCTCCTCATACATACCATCGTTCTCCATAAAGCGTTTGAGGAAGCCGTCGAAGGTGGCAAGAACATCCGAGCTGCGGTCGGTGTTGCCATACCACATTGTCGAGCGGATACTCTCGGCAATCGACGCACGGAAGAGTTTGGTCTCTGCCTCTTCGAGCTCGGTACCCGAGAGATCCTCGAAGTTCACGTCCGAGCGCGAGGCAATCATCTCAAAGACGGTCGAGAAGTAGTCCTCGGCAGAGTATGCCATCTCGGCTTTGACCTTGCTGAGGTTGATGGTCTTCTGCAATTTGGTTGCGGGCTCACCGCCACTCCAACCGCTCGATGTGTACTTACGCAAAATGTCGCCATTACGCTTCCAGAAGTGGAGCGTGGTGGGCACGGGAGTGTTGTACATCACTTTAATGCCAAGGTCTTGTGCATTGTCGCCGGTGAGCATAGGACGGAAAAAGATGGTGTCGAGGTTCTGTCCTTCGTAGGACTTAATCTGTTCAATTCTGCTCATTGTAATTTTGGGTTTTTAAAAATTTTTAATAAATGTTTTAAGGTTTTGGTTGGTTTTTGTGGGAGCGGCTACTTGCCACTGCGGGCAAAGGCTGCACGCATACTCTCCGAATCGGACATATAGGCACTCTGGTTGGGAGTGAGCGAGGTGGTGCCGCTGGGTGCGGGGTCCTCATACTCTTTGGTGGTGGTTTTACGGGCAGTGTGGAGTCGCGAGGGAGGTGTGGGAGGAGCCCCAACCTCGCTCTTATCTGCAAGCGAGGGCTGCACCCTATCGGAAGGTGTGCCGTAACCTGCCGAAGAGGAGTTTTGGGGGATACCCAGCCCTGCGAGCACCTTGTTCCAAGCCGCCACCAGGCGCTCTGCGAGGGGCTTCGTGGGCAGTGGGGTGAGCCCGAGCGCCTCCACTTGCGAGAGTGCATCGTCGGTGATGGGCGAGGAGGCGATAATGCGGTCGGCAAGACCTGCTGCCACACACTCCTCGGGCGAGAGCCACACACCCCTACCGCTATTGCGGCTCATAAGCTCCCTAAACTGCTCGGCTGCACGTCCCGACGAGAGGGCATAGATCTCTGCCAAGCGCTCGTCGCTCTTGTCGAGGAGTTCTTTGGTTGCCGAGAGTGAATAGGTATTGCCCTCCACAGCGCTCTCGCAGCAGTGGATAAGGTAGAGCGCATTTGCCGAAATCTCGCGGCACCCCTCCGAGGCTGCCTGAGCCACAATGGTTGCCGCCGAAGCCACATAGCCATAGCAGCGAGTGATGACCTCCACGCCCAGCGAGCGAGCCTCATCATAGATGAGCAGCGCATCTGCCAGGCAGCCGCCCGTCGAGCGCACATTCAGCACGAGTCGCTCGATGGTGCCTTCGGCTTTATGGCGGCTGAGTACCTCCACAAATCGCTCGTAGGTTGCAACCCTGCGGTCGTCAGCACCAAATTGTTCCTCCTCGGGCGTTCCGAGCACTCCGTCGATGTCGATAGTAACGACACCCGCCGAGGAGGTTAGTTTTCTCTTTGTTTCTTCCATAAAAAAGCGATTGTTAATCCAATGATTTGTTGTAGATGTAATTGCTAATTGTCCCCTCCGAGCACCCCAAGCGCTCGGCACACTCGGCAATGGCGTCGAGTTTTGCCATACCTTCGCAGGTCAACCGCTCCACCATCTTGCGGGCGAGGAGTGCCTTTGTACGACTATCCGAGAGCAGCCCCAACGAGAGGATATGGTCGATCGTATGGGACGACGAGAAGCCTCGGCACTCTTTAACCAGCATATCCCGAACCATCTGCATATTCTTCGCGCCAAATCTTTTATCCATATTCTTCATAATTCGTTCTATACGCCTAAAAAAGTTTATTATTGGGTGACAAAGACCATCCTGACCGAGGCTGCCGTGGGGTCGTAGCCGCTAACGCTCTCCAAGCGACAGAGCACCTTCTCGCCATCGACCTCCACCTGGTAGAGCGAGCGAAAGTTGCGCCCCGAGGAGTCTGCCTGGGCAAAGTGCTCTATATCTTCGGGGCGAAGATGGAGGTGGAGTACCAAGCGGCGCGAGGTATTGAGTTCGGCTACCTTTGAGTCCCACCACTTGTGGAGCCCCTCGACACCACCCCTATCCTCGAAGAGTAGCGAGCAGGGCGAGCCGCCCAGGCTCCCATCGTCGAAGAATGTAAGCAGCGGATAGACTCTTTCGCCCTTGGTGGGATAGTTCCAACTCTCCTCCGCTGGCAGCGAGCCCATACCCCTCAGAGAGATAATCTTCGTGGGGAAGTTCAAATTGTGGAGACAACGCGGCTCGGAGTTGACGCCGGTGCGAGTGGCAATAAGATGTGCCGATGGTGCTGCCTCCACACTCCCCTGCTCCGAGAGCGAGGCGACAAAGAGGTTATTCTCAACACTCCTCACTCCCTCGTCGGCAAAGAGGTTGTAGATAGTACTCTGCCACTCGCCATAGCTCTCGCCGCTCGATTGACAGTACTCCTCCACTGCCGCATCACCCTTGCGGTAGGCAAGGCGGAAATAACGCGAGGAGTCGTCGCCGAGTTCCTCCAAGATTATCGGTTCCGAGGGATCTATAAGCTCCGAGAGGTCCACAACACCTGCGTTGCAGAAATCGCGTCGTGGCTCGATGCGCACCGTACGCAGTGTGGTGTCGGTCTGCACCGTCAGGTCGAAGAGCTCTTGCAGGGAGCCGAGGAGTTCCATACCCGTAGTGGGAAGGTTGGCAACATCCCTCCAAGAAAGCCTCTGGTCCACAATCGGATGGGGGTAGAAGACGGGTTGCAGGCAACACCCCGCCAGCAACGTCATCTGCATCCCTTGCTCGCCACCCTCGAAGCAAAGTGTGTCGAAGTAGGCGGGCTCGGAGGGCGAGCACCTCTGGGGATAGGTGCGCATCTGCACCTCCAAATCGGTGACGCCATACTCGCTCACACAGCCGTCGTAGATTGCCCAATCCGAGAGGGGCATATAGGACTGCCCATCCAGCTCCATCACCAAGCGCAGGTTGACAAGCCCCTGGGCGTAGGAGTGCGAGAGGAGCGTCGAGCGCTGGTTGGTCACAAGCACTTCTCGGGTCTGACCGCCCACCACTCCCTCGTCTGCCAGCAGTCGGTAGGTAGCCCCCTCCACCATATCAAAAACAATGAGGTTGTAGGAGTGGTTGGCGTCGAGTCCCTCACCACGGAAGTCGTGGTTGTTGTGTCGGAGGGTTACCTTTTCGCTATCGCCCGCCCCGAAAGTCACTCGGTTGAGTGCTGAGAGCTCTGTGCGGCTTGCAATGTGGTACTCGCTACGCCAGCGCAGCAGGTAGTCGAACGCCACGGTCACCTCTCGGGTGGGGGTGAAACAGATGCGCCCCGAGGACTCCTCCAAGCCAAAACAGCCCGCATTGTAGGCATCGAAGTCGTAGTAATCGGGCACCTCCACAACATTGCCCACGGTATTGTAATGCCTCAGAGGGCTGGCATAGACCTGTCCCAGCTCGTTGGCTTCCACGGTGGAGGAGTCGGCACCCCTTAGCGCCTTAAAGTCCATCTCCGACCTCCAACTATCGGCGCTCTTTTCACTCCATCTGCCACTCATATAGAGCGAGCGGAAAAATTCGGAGTCCATAAACTCGGACTCTATGGCATAGCCTGCCTTGGCAAACATCGCTCTTAGGAGTGAGTCCAGATGGATGAAAGGGTGGTAGTTTTCGGGCAGCACCCTACCACGATAGTGCTCCACACCCCTGCCTGTACCTCGCCCAACGGGCAGGAAGCGGACCATAGCCCCCTCGGCGGTCCAGCTATCGCGAATTTCGGACGCCGTAAAGCCACTACTCCAATCCATATCCAGCGAGCCAATAGCCCCACCCAGAGCGTTACGCCACTCAGCCCTGTCGCTCACAATTCTGAATCGGTAGTAGCCCCTCTCACCCGTCGCCGAGGCTATTAGGTGGAGTCTGCCCTCGAAGACCACACAGCCGCACACCTCCAATCTGGCTCGGTGGTCGAAGTGGTTGAACAGCGTCTTGGAGTAGGGATGTCCGCAGTCGCCCATCAGCTGTCGGTTGCGAGGCGTGGCAGCAATGGTGATGCTCTTCGAGCAGAGAGCCACTGCTGCCGACGAGCCCAACTCCTCGGGCGAGAAGGAGATGGAGAGGGATGTTGCGGGGTCCATATCCGCAAGTTGGTTGTCAATATAGAGTTTCGTCATAGCTTACAATGCGGTTTAAATGTGGGGTTAGTAGTGTTTGGTTGTTGCGGCGGGGCGCAGAGTGAGGGTTACACGCCTTACGCCTCTGCCACCCACCTCTGCCTGATGAGAGAGGATAATTTGGGGCTCGGCGCCCTCCTCAGTGATGCGCCACAGGTGAGCCGACGATAGCATCTCGCCGAGCCTCTGCGCATCCGCCGAGGAGAGAACACCGCTATCGAGCACACTCTCTTGCCAATGCTCAACACCAGCTGTAACAGAGCCTGAGGGCGACCGGTAGAGCGTTCGCTCGGTTTGCAACTTCACACTTTGGGGGCTCGGGAAGGTGTGGTAAGCTATGGCACCGTCGGGGGCGAGCCACGCAAGTCGCACATCCTCCGAGTGGGGCTCTCGTAGCGAATAGTGGACCGATGCGCACTCTCTACCGTCAATGGCAAACCTAATCTCGAAGGCGGTGGCACTCTCCGCACTCCTCAACTCGGAGAGGATGGCGTCGGCACTCACCGCAAAGACCACCACTCCCTTCTCGGACGCAGAGTAGGAGCCCAGGGAGTTCTGAGCAATCTCGTCTACGACAAGCGTAGCCTCAATCTCGGCGCCCTCGGTAAGGCAGAACGCCACCTCGTCGCACTCTCCGGGGGCTATGGAGCGACGTTGGGTTGGCTCTCCCATAATCGCATCGGGCTGCTGGTCGCAAAGCGAGGCTACGAAGCAGACCTCGGGCGATGTGCTGAGCCCACCATCATACCCCACCGAGAGGGTCATATCCCTACCCTCGGGGCGCAGAAAACCACACTCTTCCACCACGCCGAGGGGCTCGGGAGTAAGACCGCTCATCAGCAGGGCGCGTGGCGAAGAGTCGATACTCTCGCGCCCGACGTAGCGTCTTACCCCTATCTCTGCACCCTCCTTAGTGCGAAAGACAAGTTCAGTGGCGACGGTGGGGTCGGCACCCTCGAAGGAGAAGTGATTGTCATTGTAAGCCGACGAAAAATCGGCAGGAAATCGTTTAAGGTTCATAGTTCATTATTTTAACTTAGTTGTTACACTCCAAACTCCTCACCTCAGCACTAAGCGACACGGCAACCTCGCCCGCAATGGTCAGCACCTCGCCCACGGGTGCGATCTCTCCAATAGTAACCGAGAAGATGTTGGGCTCGGAGGAGAGCGTGGCACAAAACTGCTCGGCGTGGGTAGCAAGCGTGGCTATTGCCGCAGCTCGATCTGCGTCATCCAATACATTTTTACTCAAAAACTTAACCAATAATCGCAGAGAGTGCTGGGGCTCCGACTCGCCATCATCAGAGAGTACGGTGGGTGGTGCAATAACGGCTATCGGAAAGCCCTCAGTGTGGAGCGTTCGATGAAGATTCTGGGGTAGCGTTGGGTGGTAGCCCAAGGAGGTCGCAACGGCAAATGCCGAGCTCAGAACGGAGTGATAATTCATAGTGTCGTCTTACTTTAATTATTAGTTTTTTCGGTTCAATTTCTGAACAAAAGTAATACGACAAAGTCCGTTTGTCAAGAGGTAAATTAAAATAAATTTGGCTGGAAATCGTCCGAGAGCCTACAACTCCCGCCATTACAGCGAGTTAAAAAATTGAAATTTTTTGCCAAATTCCAAAAAAATTGTAATCGGACAGAGAGGGAATGGGAGAAATGAGAGAAATGAGAGAAATGGGAGAAATGGGAGGAATGGGAGTTATGGAAACTCTCCCCCTTTGTCAAAGGGGGATTTAGGGGAAATGTATGCACCAATCACCGAAACGACAAAAGGCAGACCAAACGGTCTGCCTTTCGTTTCGGTGATCCGCCTGGGGCTCGAACCCAGGACCCCAGCATTAAAAGTGCTGTGCTCTACCAGCTGAGCTAGCGAATCATCGCGCTTTCATTCCAAAAGCGGTGCAAAGATAAAGCAAATTTCCTTTTCTGCAAACTCTTTGCAAATTTTTTTTCTTTCAGCGCACTTTTTAGCGGCTATTTACCCGCTTTGGGCGACTTTATGCCGAAGATGCAATACCTCACTACGGGTATCCTGCGCAGCACCTCCCACAGCACAACACTACCCACATAGGTAACCACAAGCGCCAACACATAGTCCGCCCACACGGGCAGTGCGCTCGCTTTGAGCCACAGGCAAGACGCTGTACAGATGGTCATATGCACAATGTAGAGTCCGAAACTACTGCGCGACATATAGCCTGCAAACTTCGAGGAACCATTCGCCCAGCGCCTAAAAGCACCCATCATCGCCAGCGTCATAGCCCAGCAGTAGAGGTTGCACCATACGCCCTCAACCGCCTCGGGCGAGGTGTAGTCCTTGCCGTAGAACTCCGAGCAGAAGCCCACAGCCGCCACCACAGCCGCAACGATGAGTATCACGGCACGCTCGGCAAGAAATTCGTGCACACGCTCCGAGGAGAAGATGTAGTAGCCCGCAAGAAACGCCACAAAATAGAATACGGGGCGATAGAGGTTTATCAGCCCTTGCGCTGCGGTGGGGTTGTCTATCTGAGTCTGCGAGGCGAGCCACAGAACACCAAAGAAACCCACCATAACTACTCCCAAAGCCCACTTGGGGAGTCCCGAGAGCCACCTATCGACCTTTTCCGCATCTGCCACCCTACGCACCAGAAGGAGCAGCAGCGAGAAGCCAAAGAGGTCTTGGATGAACCACAGCGGACCCGTACCGCTCGGTATGGCGATGAGGTACTTCACAAAGAGTGGCAACTCGGCAGGTATATGACCGCGCGAGTTGAGCAATCCCAGCACCCAGCCAAAGACAAAGAGTCCGAGGGTGGAGGGAACAAGGAGTTTGCGTGTGCGCTCCCTGCGGAACTCCTTTGCTGTGCGCCCACAAAGAGCGTAGCGGCTCGAAGCACCCGCCACAACAAAGAGCAAGGTCATAAACCAAGGGTTGAGCAGTGCGCACACCACATCTTGGGGCTGGTGCTCGGCAAAGCCACCTACACCGCCGAAAACCCCCACTGCGTTGAAATTGTAAAAAACGTGGTAGAACAGCACCAACAGCACCGTAACCCACCTAAGATTGTCGAGAAAATAGTAGCGACTCTTCATAGAATTGAGAATTGAGAATTGAGAATTGAGAGTTGAGAGTTGAGAGTTGAAAGCGTTAATGTCCTTAATGTCCTTAAACTCCTATAAGCCCTATACGTCTTATGAGCCTTTTATGCCCTACTATGACTATTACTTTATTTGAAGACTTCCTCCACCGCCGAATCGAAAATCCGCGTCTTAACGATGGCGAGTCCTTTTGTGGAATCACCAAGTACCAAGAGCGAGTCACCAGCCTCAATACCAAACACTTCACGGGCCTCTTTGGGGATTACAATCTGCCCCTTCTCGCCCACCTTAACCACTCCGAAGATGTATTTGTCCTTCTCTGTCTGCATAGTTAGATTTGTTTTACAAGTTGGAAAAGTAGGAATTTTCCCACAAAGGTAACAAAAAAGTTGAAACTGCAAATTTGAAAGTCCGAAAAAAATCCTTACTTTTGTATGTTGGCTTATATTAGCCGCCCCGAAAGAACGATAACACAAAAAATATAAACCTCTTAAACGAATACTATTGCTATGTGTAGAGTACTCATCATTGGTGCAGGCGGTGTAGGAACCGTTGTTGCACACAAAGTGGCTGCCAATCCTGTGTTTACGGACATTATGCTGGCGAGCCGCACAAAGAGTAAATGCGACCAGATTGCTGCTGCCATTGGTGGCGACCGCATCAAAACCGAGCAGGTAGATGCCGACAATGTGGCAGATATCTGCCGTGTTATGCGTGCTTTCAAGCCCGATATCGTCATCAACGTGGCTCTTCCTTATCAGGACCTTACAATTATGGACGCCTGCTTGGAGTGTGGCGTGAACTATCTCGACACCGCCAACTACGAGCCACTCGACGAGGCTCACTTCGAGTATTCGTGGCAGTGGGCATATCGCGAGCGTTTCGAGAAGGCAGGTCTTACTGCCATCTTGGGCTGCGGCTTCGACCCCGGTGTGTCGGCAATCTTTACCGCCTATGCTGCTAAGCACCACTTCGACGAGATTCACTACCTCGACATTGTGGACTGCAACGCAGGTAACCACGGCAAGGCTTTTGCCACCAACTTCAACCCCGAGATTAACATCCGCGAGATTACCCAGAACGGTCGCTATTGGGAGAATGGCGAGTGGGTAACCACCGGCTCGCTCGAAATCCACAAGACGCTCAACTATCCCAACATCGGTCCTCGCGAGAGCTACCTCTTGTACCACGAGGAGTTGGAGAGCCTTGTAATCAACTACCCCACCATCAAACGTGCACGTTTCTGGATGACCTTCGGTCAGGAGTACCTCACCCACCTGCGTGTAATTCAGGACATCGGTATGGCTCGCATCGATCCCATTATGTACAATGGTATGGAGATCGTGCCCATCCAATTCCTCAAAGCCGTACTTCCCGACCCCAAGACCCTCGGCGAGAACTATCACGGCGAAACTTCGATTGGTTGCCGTATTCGCGGTATCAAAGACGGCAAGGAGAAGACCTATTATATATATAACAACTGCGACCACGCCGCCGCCTACAAGGAGACAGGCACTCAGGCTGTGAGCTACACCACAGGTGTTCCTGCGGCTCTCGGCGCAGCGATGTTTGCCAAAGGTCTGTGGGTTAAGCCCGGTGTACACAACGTAGAGGAGTTCGATCCCGATCCATTCCTCGCCGAGCTCGGTCCTCAGGGTTTGCCTTGGGTGGAGTTGCACGACGTAGACCTCGAACTCTAAACAAGCACATCTCGCAGAAAATCTGCGAGATGTACTTGTTTAGAGAATTGACAATTGAGAATTGACAATGGATAATTAAGGTGCGCCTACGGCGCAGAGATAAAATTCATACCCACAGGGTATTCCATAATTTTCAATTTTCAATTTTCCATTTTCAATTGTAAATAATATGAATTATTACAACACGGTTCCGTCGCCCTGCTATGTTTTGGAGGAGGCGGAGTTACTGAAAAATATGGCGGTCATCGATCGCGTGAGGCGCGAGGCAGGCGTGGAGATTATCGTTGCTCTGAAAGCCTCGGCTATGTGGAGCATCTTCCCAATCCTCAGGGAGCACTCCGACGGTGCTACGGCAAGTTCGCTTGCCGAGGCTCGTTTGGTCTTCGAGGAGTATGGCGCAAGGGCTCATACCTACGCCCCCGTCTACTCCGAGAGTGAGTGGGAGGAGATTATGGAGTATAGCGACCACATAACCTTCAACTCGCTCGGTCAGTGGGAGCGCTACCGCCAGAGAGCTCTGCTGAGGGGCATATCGTGCGGTCTGCGCATCAACCACGAGTACTCCACTGTCGAGACCGACCTCTACAACCCCGCATCGCCCGCCAGCCGTCTGGGCATTAGGGCTGAACTGCTCCCCGAACTGCCCGAGGGCATCGAGGGATTGCATTTCCACTCGCTGTGCGAGTCGCAGGCGGAAGACTTGGTGGCTACCTTGGAGGTTGTGGAGCGTAAGTTCGGACACCTGCTGGACAAAATCAAGTGGTTCAATATGGGTGGCGGTCATCTTATGACACGCGAGGGCTACAATGTAGACCTGCTGATTGATACTCTGAGGGGCTTCCGCGAGCGTCACCCCAACCTGAGGGTTATACTCGAACCGGGCAGCGCTTTCACTTGGCGCACGGGTAAGTTGGTGGCTACGGTGGAGGATATTGTTGTGGGCGGTGGCGAGAATACGCTCGTTGCGAATGTATCCTTTGCTTGCCATATGCCCGACTGCTTGGAGATGCCCTACAAACCCGCCATTGTGGGGGCACACGACCCCGAGGAGGGCGAGAAGAGGTGGCGCGTGGGTGGCAATAGCTGCCTTGCGGGTGATTGGGTAGGTCATTGGGCTTTCGACAGGGAGCCACAGGTAGGCGACAGACTCGTCTTTGAGGATATGATACACTACACTATGGTCAAGACCACAATGTTCAATGGTGTGTCGCACCCCTCGATTGCCATCTGCCATACAGATGGCACGGTGGACGTTATCCGCCGCTTCGGATATGAGGATTACAAATTTAGAATGGGATAAGTTATGAAAATTGCAATACCTACACGAGATAGCAGGGTGGATGACCACTTCGGTCACTGCGACCATTACACTATCTACACCATTGAGGATAAGACCATTACAGCAACCGAAACATTAGCCTCGCCACAAGGCTGCGGCTGCAAGAGCAACATCGCCTCTACACTTGCTCAGATGGGCGTGGAGGTTATGCTTGCGGGCAATATGGGCGAGGGGGCAAAGAATAAACTCTCGGCGGCGGGCATCCGCGTCATTAGGGGTTGCCAAGGCGACATCGAGGTGCTCATCAAGACCTACCTTATGGGCTTTGTATTCGACTCCGGGCTCTCGTGCGACCACCACGAGTGCCACTAATTTTGGGCATTTGACATTGTTCCAAATAGAAATAGAGGGGTGAACTTAGCTCACCTCTCTATTTCTATATACTCGGCATAGACGAGCCGCGTGTGGGGGTTGGAGGAGCGTATCTCCTGACGTATGGCTTTGGTGCCCCACGCGAATATCCACCACCGCCACGGCACACGTCTTACGACCTGAAAGAGTGTGTCGGTGGTGGTTAGGGTGATGTGGCTCTCGGTGGGGCGCACCTCTGCCGCAAGGCTTACCCAACTATCCTGCCAGCGAATGCGACAAAGCGAGTCGCTGAGCAGTGGGGAATGTTCTGCTGTGGTCAGAATTACCGTATCGAGCCGTTGGATGGTTTCGAGCAGGGTAAGGCTCTTTGCGTGGCGTAGTCGCACCCCGAGGGAGCGTATGCGCTCGGCATCCTCACGCCTTAGCTCCTCCAACTCGCCGACGGTCATACGCAGCCGCGCAACCGACAACTCCTGCTCCGAGAGCGAGGTGCGCAGCGAGAGGTTCTGGGTGGCAAGGGCTGTATAGTTGTCCTCCAAACGGCGTTGCTCCCTCAGCGCCCCTTTAAGGAATACAAGGGCGAGTGAGAGCAACACCACAAGCAGTGCGATGATGTAGTGGTGTGTTTTCATAGCGTATTGTTCTGGGTTACGGGCAAAGATAACACGCCACACTCCCAAAAAGATTCCAAACTTTTTAGAAATAAAATCCTGCCCTGCGAGAGGCTCGGAGAAAAAACTCTCGACTCTCAATTTTCAACTTTCAACTTTCCTTTGTATCTTTGCGCTATGCAATTATTCTACGCACCAGAGATAACAACACCCCTCTACACTCTCCCCGAGGAGGAGAGCGGACACTGCGTGAGGGTACTGCGCCTCGGTGTGGGCGAGTCGCTCCACATCACCGATGGCAGAGGTACGCTCTATCGCGCTGTGGTGGAGGATGCTCACCCCAAACGTTGCACTATCCGCGTTGTGGAGGAGCACTACGAGTGGGAGAAGCGCCCCTATGGGCTTACCGTTGCAGTGGCACCAACGAAGAACATCGACCGCATAGAGTGGTTTGTGGAGAAAGCCACCGAGTGTGGCATAGACCGCATTGTGCCCATTTTGTGTGACCACTCGGAGCGCAAGGTCATAAAGGGCGAAAGGCTCGAAAAAATCGCCGCCAGCGCTATGAAGCAGTCGCTGAAAGCCTACCTGCCACAAATCGACCCCCTGACTCCACTGCGCCAACTTCTTGCCGAGCCCTTCGATGGAGTGAAACTCATAGCCCACTGCGAGGAGGATGTGGAACGCATCTTTATGGGCGAGAAGATACATAGGGGCGAGAATGTGCTGGTGCTGATAGGTCCCGAGGGCGACTTTTCGAGGGAGGAGATTGAGGCAGCACGCAAGGCGGGCTTTGTGGAGGTGTCGCTCGGCAATAGCCGCCTGCGCACCGAAACCGCAGCCCTCGCCGCCGCAATGTTTACCGCTTTCGTCAATAGTTGACAATAGTTTTTTTGTCTAACTTCAATAGTCCTAAGGCTTATAGGGCATATAAGGCATATAGGGCTTATAGGAAAAATTTTCAATTTTCAATTTGAACACGTCTCTTTGGACCATATTCTCTTCGTTTTTGAAGATTGGAGCCTTCACTTTCGGTGGCGGCTATGCTATGATACCCCTCATCGAGGCGGAGATGATTGAAAAACGTGGTTGGCTCACGCGCGAGGAGTTCTGGAACCAGCTGACCATCGCACAGAGCATCCCCGGACCTATTGCGCTCAATACGGCAGTATTTGTGGGCTACAAAACCCGAGGCGTGAAGGGAGCCTTTGCGGCACTCTTGGGAGTAGTGATACCCTCGTTTGTCATCATTTTGCTCATTGCCACCGTCTTTACGGAGTTTAAGGATAACCCAACTGTCACTGCCGCCTTCAAGGGTATGCGCCCAGCCGTTGTGGCACTCATTGCCGCACCCCTCATCAGTATGGCTAAGGGTATGAATTGGTGGAAGATAGCCCTTGCGCTCGGTGCGGCGACGGTTATATGGTTGTTGGGGGTGTCGCCCATCTGGTTCATCTTTGCGGGTGCTGTTGTTGGTATCTGCTATTCGTTCCGCCCCGAACTCACCACTGAGGGCAGAAAGGAGGGCGAACGATGATATACTTAAACCTTTTCCTCTCGTATCTGAAAATAGGCTTCTTCGGCTTTGGAGGAGGCTATGCTATGATTTCGCTCATCTATAACGAGGTGGTCGTGCAGAACGGCTGGCTCACAGCAGCCGAGCTTGCCGATGTGGCAGCCATCTCGCAGATGACCCCCGGACCTATTGCCATCAACTGCGCCACCTATGTAGGCTACACTGTTACGGGCAATGTGTGGGGCTCGCTGCTGGCAACCGTTGCTGTCTGCCTGCCCTCGCTGACGCTGATGATGCTCGCCACGAAGTTCTACTTCCGCCTTCGCAACAACCGCCAATTCAAGGGCGCAATGAGCGGTATGCAGCCTATGATGATAGGTCTGATACTCTCGTCGGCACTGATGCTCTTTGGCGAGAGTACGTTCATAGATTGGAAGAGCTGGATAATCTTCGCAGGATGCTTTGTCGCCTCCGTCAAGAAGGTCAACCCCATACTCCTTATCATCCTCTCGGCAGTGGCTGGAATAGTCCTGTATTGAGTTGAGAATTGAGAATTGAGAATTGAAAATTGAAAATTGAAAATTGAAAGTTTTCTCATAACTCTCATAACTCCCATAAGACTTAGGACTATCGACGTTAGACGTTAGACATTAGACGTTAGACGTTAGACCTCCAATTTGGCACAAGTTTTGTTCTCTAAGGAGTGAACTGCGTGCCGAGATGGGGGAAATCGGAAAAAACTCGTGTTTGATTTGGAAATTAGGGGAAAAATCTCTATCTTGCACGCAGTTTCAATTAGACTTTTGTATAACTAAACACTCTTTTGCCTATCGAAAACATCTACTCTTTAACAAACCAACATTAGAAGAAAGAGTATGATACAAATCTCACAAGGTCGGAGCGACAATGAGTTGCTCTCCGCTTACCTTGCAGGCAACAAAGAGGCTATCTCCCAACTCATCGAACGTCACCGTGTGCGCGTCTATGACTACATCCGTATGATGGTCAAAGACGGCGACTTGGCTGACGATATATTTCAGGAAACCTTTATCAAAGTGGTGCGCGTCATCGACAGCGGGCGCTACAAGGAGAGCGGCAAGTTCCTCTCGTGGGTTATGCGCATAGCCCACAATCAGGTCATCGACCACTTCCGCTCCGAGAAACACAATCCGAGTGTCAACGAGAGTAGCGCTGGCTACGATATAATTGCCACACAGCGACTTACTGAGGGCTCCATAGAGGACCACTTGGTGGGCGAGCAAATCGAGGAGGACCTTCGAAGACTCGTTATGGAGCTTCCCGAGGAGCAGCAAGAGGTCGTAAGGTTGCGCTACTACGGCGGTCTGTCCTTCAAGGAGATTGCCGAGCAGACCGAGGTTAGCATCAACACTGCCCTCGGGCGTATGCGCTATGCTCTGATAAACCTCCGCAGGATGATAAAGGAAAAAAATGTGGTTCTCGAATAATTTTTCACAATAAAGCCCCAAGGCAGTGCGTTATATGTGTGAAAAGTTCGAAACAATCACATTTTAACCGCAAGTTGCCTATGGGAGAGATTGACTACGAAAATAAGGTAAACTGCTCCACAGGCGAAGATTATGCATTGCTATTGCAGCACGTTGTTTGCGAAGAGCCCGAATTGCTCTTTTTGGATACGTTGCTCAGCGAATGTTTCGCCAAAGCAGTTAATTAGGTGTTAGAGAAGTTTGATTGGAGAGAGGACGCTGCGAAGCATCCTCTCTTATTTTTGTGCCGATTGCCAGAGAACAAGAGTGACAAGAAAAAACAGGAAGAAAACATCTTCCTGTTCTTCCTATTCTTCCTGTTTTTCCTGCCTTGGTTACAGAGCGGCAAGCACTGCCACCAAGTGCTTCCAGAACTTGTCCACAGTGGCAATTTCCAAGCGCTCGTCGGGCGAGTGAACACCACGCAGGGTAGGACCAAAGGATATCATCTCCAAGTGGGGGTATTTTTCGAGGAACAAACCGCACTCCAAACCTGCGTGGATAGCCCTCACAATAGGCTCTTTGCCAAAGAGTTCGCGGTATTTCTCAACTGCCACATCCAAAAGGTGGCTTTTGGGGTTTGGAGCCCAGCCCGGATAGCCATCGGAGTGCACAACCTTAGCACCCGCAAGACGGAAAGTAGCCTCCACGGTGCGGGCAGCGTAGCGTTTGGAGCTCTCCACCGAGGAGCGCTGCGAAGTCACAACCTGAATGCGGCATTTGGGCAGGAATTTTACCGATGCGAGGTTTGTGGAGGTTTCCACAAGTCCCTTCATCGCAAAGCTCATCGCCAGCACACCGTTTGCCACGCCTATGATGGCTGCAAGCAGACGGTGCTGAGTGTCTGCGTCAACCACCTTTGCGGGTTTGGCGCACTCCTCAGCCCTCATCCAGAAGCCCTCGTCGGTATATTGCAACTCTGCTGCAACCTCCGCTGCAAAGCCCTTTACGAGGCGCAAAAAGGCTGCCTTTTTGGTAACGGGGACACCCACAATGGCAAACGCCTCACGAGGAATGGCGTTACGCAAGTTACCACCATTGAAGTCGCTGAGCCTTAGACCATAGCGCTCCTCGCCAAACTGCAACAAGCGAGCCATAATTTTGTTGGAGTTGCCCAATCCGTCGCCAATGTTGTCGCCCGAGTGACCGCCTTTCAGACCGCCAATCTCGATGCGCAACCACGCAAAATCTTTGGGCGCACGCTCGCTTTTATAATTAAAGGTAGCCAGCGTATCCACACCTCCTGCACAGCCAATGAAGAGCTCGCCCTCATCCTCCGAGTCGAGGTTGAGCAGGTACTTGCCCGAGAGCATATCGGGTGCGAGGTTAAAGGCGCCCGTAAGACCCGTCTCTTCGTCTACGGTAAAGAGAGCCTCAATGGCAGGGTGTGCGAGCGAATCGTCCACCAACACCGCCAGGGCAGCCGCCATACCGATACCGCAGTCGGCACCGAGAGTTGTACCCTTTGCCTTCACCCACTCGCCGTCGATGTAAGCCTCGATAGGATCGACCATAAAGTCGTGCTCGGTGTCGTTATTCTTCTCGCAAACCATATCGCTGTGGCTCTGCAAAACCACCGCTGGGTGGTTCTCATAGCCAGCGGTTGCGGGCTTGTAAATCACCACATTACCCGCCTCGTCTACTTTGTAGGCAAGGTTGTGACGCTCGGCAAAATCCACCAAGTAGGCGATGATTTTTTCTTCGTGTTTCGAGGGTCGCGGAACGCGCGTAATCTCCTCAAAGATGCCCCAAACAAGCGAGGGCGAAAGGTGACTGATAGTACTCATAGTTTTATGCATTGATTAGTTACTCTGTAAATTTCGGTTTAGTGTTTTGAATTTTGCCTTTTGAATTTCCAAAGATACTAATTTTTTTCTACTTTTGTGCCATATAAACTCAACGAAAGATATGCGCGTAGGTTTTGGATACGATGTACACGTTTTGCAGGAGGGTCTTCCCTTTGTGATTTGCGGAGTGAGGGTTGACTCTGCCTTTGGTTGTGTGGCTCACTCCGATGGCGATGTGGCAATCCACGCTCTGTGCGATGCGCTACTTGGTGCGGCTGCTCTGGGCGACATCGGCAAACACTTCCCCGACACCGACCAGACCTACAAAGGTATCGACTCGACCATCCTTCTTGCCCGCACCGTCGAGCTGCTCCATAAGGAGGGCTATGAGGTTGGTAATGTGGATATTACCATCGCCTTAGAGCGTCCCAAATTGCGCCCCCACATAGACCGTATGAGAGCTCGCCTTGCCGAGGTTATGGGCGTAGAGGTAGGCGCGGTATCTGTCAAGGCTACCACCACCGAGAAGCTCGGCTTCACGGGTCGTGGCGAGGGCGTTGCCGCCTATGCTGTGGCGCTTATCGAGAGTCGCTAAGCCACTCCCGAGCCTCTACTCATCCCCATAAATGGGGGACTCTTCCAAATTGTTAATAACTTTCTGGGTTGTTTGTTGCATAGTTCGCAACAAAAGCCGTACCTTTACAAAGTATTTTTAATACTTTGTAGTCTTGCGTATGACCGAAACTTATCATATTCCCGCACTCGCCGACGAAACCATTGAGGGATTGGCAATTAACCCCGACGGCATCTATGTCGATTTGACATTTGGTGGCGGTGGGCATTCGCGCCTTATACTCTCTGAGCTCTCCGAGGATGGTCGCCTCTTCTCGTTCGACCAGGATGCCGACGCCAAGGCGAACCTCACGGGCGACGAGCGACACTACTTTGTGGAGAGCAACTTCCGCTTCCTCCGCTCGCAGCTACGACTGAGGGGTGTGGAGGACGGCGAGGTGGACGGCATCATTGCCGACCTTGGCGTGTCGTCGCACCACTTCGACACTGCCGAGAGGGGCTTTTCGTTCAAGGCTGACGCTCCACTCGATATGAGGATGAACCAGAGGGCGCAGTTCTCCGCCAAGGAACTCGTCAACAGCTATTCGGCAGAAGAGCTGGCGAGAGTGCTGAGGGAGTATGGCGAGTTGGACACAACTTGGAAGATTGCCTCGTGCATTGTCCGCTACCGCGAACAACAAGAGATAACCACCACGGGCGAACTGATAGAATCGGTGGCTCCCTGCACTCCTAAAAAAGAGAGCGCCAAGTTCCTCACCAAACTCTTCCAGGCACTGCGCATAGAGGTCAATGGCGAGATGGAGGCTCTCAAAATGGCGCTCGAACAGAGCCTCAAAGTGCTCAAACCGGGTGGCAGGCTGTGCGTCATCTCGTACCACTCGTTGGAGGATAGGCTCGTGAAGAACTTCATCAAGGCGGGCAACTTCGAGGGCAAGGTGGAGAAGGATTTTTATGGCAACGTGCACTCCCCCTGGGAGGCTGTGAGTCGCAAGGCGATAGTCCCCACCCCCGAGGAGGTGGAGCGCAACCCCCGCTCGCGCAGCGCAAAACTCCGAGTGGCAGAGAAAATTCAAAATTCAAAAAACACAACCGACACCCTCCCCTAATAGGGGATGGTGCCCGAAGGGCGGGAGAGGTATGTAAAGAGTTGAAAGTTTTTTAAGGGTGTGCATACCCTTAGACACCTTAAAGACTTAGGACTTTTGACGTTAGACGTTAGACGTTGGACAAATATATTATGAAACTATTTGGCAGGAAGAAACTGAGCAAGAACGGCAGGCAGGCTACTGCACCCCGCAAGGACGAGAAACCTGTGGGGGCGGTCAAGCCGAGTGCCATCAACGAGTCGGGAAGGCGCTCCTCGAAGAGTATCTTCTCGGGCGACGTACTATATAGCAAGTCGGTGCGCCGACACTACCCCTTTGTGCTGTACTGCTGCTTGCTGGTGCTACTCTATATGGGATACGTCTTCACCTGCCAGCGCACCCAGCGCGAGGAGATAGCCTGCCGCATAGAGCTGCAACGTGTGCGCTCGAAAGCACTCCTCTACTCCTCCGAGCGACTCCGCGCCACGCGCTACAACAACCTCACCGAGGAGATCGAAAGGCGAGGCATAGCCATAAAGCAGTGGAACACCCCACCTCAGGTGATAAAGAAAATTGAGAATTGAGAATTGAGAATTGAGGCAAATGCGAGTAAGCGAGGGCAGAGGCTGCTTGCAGACTATGCCGAGCGGGAGCATTTTAGAGCAGCCGAAGGCTGGTCAATTGAAAATTGAAAATTGAAAATTAATTCGGGCACGAGCATAACGTCGCAGATGTCCACAAGGTGCAGCCGACAACATAACCCTAAAATAAGAGGGTGCGATTTGTGAGGCAGATGCAAGGCTTGCGAAGTGCGAGGATGCGGAGTTTACTCGGGCGTAAATGAGCAATCCGAGCACGAGCGTAACGCAGCAGATGTCCACAAGGCGCAGCCGACAACATAAAAACGATGACCAAAAACAAAAACATAAAAGACCCACACCCCGGGCGCATAAAGAAGGGCATACAAAATAGGGTGAAAATTCTCTACGGAATTTTCGCTCTGCTGTCGCTTTTGGTCATAGGTCAGATTGTCGCCACGCAGTATGGTCCCAATGGCACGCCCCTCAGAAACCTCTCAGAGGCACGTTGCTACACCACACGCACCATAGAGGGAGCACAGGGCAACGTCTACGACCGCAATGGCGAGGTGCTCTCGACAGATACAAGGGGCTACCGCCTAAGGCTCGACCTGCACGCCGAGGCTCTAGGTGGCGGCGTCTACGAGAAACACCTGCCCGCATTGTGCGACTCACTATCGGCGATGTTCGGCAAGCCCGCCTCGCACTACAAGAAGATGCTGGGCGAGATACGCCATCGCGCTCTGAACAAGATAGGCTCGTCGTATTACAGCCAGCCCTTCATCACCCAGACCCTCGACCAGAGGGAGTACGACCGCCTGAGGAGCTTCCCGCTTATGGAGCCCCGCTACGGCTTGGTGGTGGAGACGTGCCAACTGCGCCACAAGGTCTACGGCTCGCTGGCGGCATACACTATCTCGCGTGGCATAGATAGCGCCTATTACGACATCATACGTGCCGAGGACGGCAAGAACCGCTTTGTGTGGCTCGACTCGCGCCACCGCCACTCGGTGCCGACCATCGACCGCGAGAATACCCCTGCCGTCAATGGCAAGAACATCATCACAACCATCGACATCAACTTGCAGGACGTGGTGGAGAGTGCCCTCAGGAGGAAGTTGGAGGAGAACGACGCCACAGCCGGTACGGCAGTGGTTGTGGAGTGCTCGACGGGCGAGATTAGGGCTATGGCAAACCTCACGCACTACGAGGATGGCGATATGAACGACGACTTCAACTACGCCATACAGTGGCAGGGAGCTCCGGGTTCCACCTTCAAGGGTGTGTCGCTTATGGCGCTGATTGACGAGGCGGGTATGAGCATCGACAAGCGCATCGACTGCGGCGAAAAGCCCTCGAAAATTATCAACGGACTTAGGATTACCGACACCCACGTTGTGGGCGCAAAGACGGGTAAGACCACGCTGAAAGGTATCTTCGCCGAGTCGTCGAACATAGGCTTTGCGCAGACCGTAACGGAGGAGTATGGCAAAGAGCCCGAGAGATGGGTGGAGTATATCAACGCCATAGGCATAGACAAGATACGCAACATACAACGCATCAAGGGCTACGGTTTCAGGGGTATAAAACACCCCTCGACCTACAAGCAGCGTGGCGGCTGGTCGCACACCACCCTCACGCAGACCGCCTACGGCTACGAGATGGATATGACCCCCTTGCAGACGCTAATGTTCTACAACGCTGTGGCAAACGACGGCAAACTCATACAGCCCGTGCTCGTAAAACGCATAGAGGAGGACGGCGAGGTGTTGGAGGAGTTCTCTACGGAGGTTGTCAACCCTGCAATCTGCTCCCCCGAGTCGCTCGCACTGCTTAGGGAGTGTATGGAGGCTGTGGTGAGCGACGAGCTGGGCACAGCACATAGAGGCTTGGGATCTCTCCCCTTCCGCGTGGCGGGCAAGACGGGTACGGCACAGATTTACCAGAAGGCGGGCAACAGAGGACGCACAGCCTACGAGACCAAAGATGGCGGCCGCGAGTACCTCGCAACATTTGTGGGCTACTTCCCTGCCGAAGCACCCAAATATACCTGCATAGTCTCTATCAAGACCCCCGTAAGCCGAGGCGAGATAAAGTACTACACGGGTGCGGGAGTGTCGCTGCCCGTATTTAGGGAGATTGCCGAGTATGTCTACGCCCACGACCCCACGTGGTACAAGGAGGCAACACCCACAATCCAGTGCACAGCAAGAACAAAAGCCGCCACAGCATCTCCCACGGAGGAGTATGCGATGCCCGATGTGAGGGGTATGGGACTGAGGGACGCCCTGTGGGAATTGGAGAACAGAGGGTTGAAGGTAACCTTCAAGGGCAAAGGCTCGGTTGTGAGCCAAAGCATCGAGCCCGGCAAGGAGTACACCGAGGGCGAGAGCGTAAGGCTCGAATTGAAAATTGAGAATTGAAAATTGAAAATTGAAATTTAAGGACATTAAGGTCGTTAAAGTCCTTAAAGCCCTTAAAGCCCTTAAACTCCTATAAGGCTTATAAGCCATAGGACTATTGACGTTAGACGTTAGACGTTAGACATAACATATGAGATTAGACAAGATATTAGAAAGAATTGAGGTCAAGGAGCACATTGGAGAGTGGAGCGTGGAGATTGACGCCATCACTATGGACTCGCGCAAGGCGGACAGAGGAGTGCTCTTTGTTGCCATTGAGGGTACGGTGGTCGATGGTCACCGCTTCATAGGTGCTGCAACCGAGGGGGGCGCAAGTGCCGTAGTATGCCAAAGGTTGCCCGAGGAGATAAGAGAGGGCGTAAGTTATGTTGTGGTGGAGGACACCAACGAGGCTATGGGCATCATCGCCTCCAACTTCTACTCTCGCCCCAGCGAGCAGCTCAAACTCGTGGGCGTAACGGGTACCAACGGCAAGACTACAACTGCCACCCTACTCTACAATCTCGTGCGCAAGTTGGGCTACGAGGCGGGGCTTATCTCCACGGTGGTCTACAAGATTGGCAGCCGCGAGGAGCCCTCGACACACACCACGCCCGATGCCATAACCCTCAATAGGCTCTTGGCAGAGATGGTGGCAGCAGGGTGCGAGTACTGCTTTATGGAGGTGTCGTCACACAGCCTTGTGCAGAGGCGCACGGCGGGTCTGCACTTCACGGGTGCAATGTTCAGCAACCTCACGCACGACCACCTCGACTATCACAAAACCTTCGCGGAGTACCTTAGGGCTAAGAAGATGCTCTTCGATGGGCTCTCGAAGGAGAGTTGGGCACTGACAAATGCCGACGACAAGAACGGAGCCGTAATGCTCCAAAACTGCAAGGCGCAAAAATCCACCTACTCGCTGCGTGGCGTAGGTACAATCAACACCAAGATTATCGAGACCTCCTTGGAGGGGATGCTCTTGGAGATTGACGGCAACCAGATGTGGTCGCACCTGCTCGGAAGGTTCAACGGCTACAACCTCACGGCAGTCTATGGTGCCGCACGCCTTTTGGGTTTCGAGAAGGAGGAGGTGCTGGTAGCACTGAGCAGTTTGCAGAGCGTCTGTGGCAGATTTCAGACCTTCCGCTCGGCAGAGGGTGTTACGGCAGTGGTCGACTACGCCCACACGCCCGATGCGCTCGACAATGTTATCGACACCATCCTCGGCGTGGGCACCGCCCGCAGACTTATCACGGTTTGTGGCTGTGGTGGCGACAGGGACCGCACCAAACGCCCCGAGATGGCGAAGATTGCCGCCGAGAAGTCACATACGGCAATTTTCACCTCCGACAACCCCCGCACCGAGGACCCCGAGGCAATACTGAGGGATATGGAGGCGGGCGTTACGGGACGCCACAACTACCTAACCATCACCGACCGCGCACAAGCTATCCGTGCGGCACTCCGTATGGCTGAGGCAGGCGACGTGGTGCTCATTGCGGGCAAGGGTCACGAGGACTACCAAATCATCGGCACCGAGAAACGCCACTTCTCCGACCAAGAAGAGGTGAAGAGGGAATTGAGAATTGAGAATTGAGGCAAATGCGATTAAGCGAGGGCAGAGCGGGCTTGCACGCTATGCCGAGCGGGAGCATTTTAGAGCAGCCGAAGGCTGGTCAATTGAAAATTGAAAATTGAAAATTGAGAATTGAGAATTGAGGTCGTTAAAGTCCTTAATGCCATAGGACTATTGACGTTAGACGTTAGACGTTAGACAAATTACATTTCGATATGATATATTCATTAGTTAAGTATCTCGAACAACACTTCGACATCCCCGGATTGGGAATGTTCCAGTATCTATCGTTCCGCTCGGTGGGTGCGATAATTCTCGCGCTGCTGATAGCGATGATTTTTGGTGACAAGCTGATTCGTCTTCTCAGGCGCAAGCAAATTGGCGAGGACATCCGCAACCTCGGCTTGGAGGGACAGATGGAGAAAAAGGGCACACCCACAATGGGCGGTGTCATCATTCTGCTCTCGGTGCTGGTGCCCATACTTCTGTTGGGCGACCTTACGAACATCTACGTCTGGTTGATGATCATCAGCACCATCTGGCTCGGAGCATTGGGCTTTGCCGACGACTACATCAAGGTCTTCCGCAAGAATAAGAACGGTTTGAAAGGCAAATTCAAAATTGTCGGTCAAGTGGGCTTGGGTGTGATTGTCGGAACGGTTATGTGCCTTTCGGAGCAGGTGGTCGTCGTGGACAAGAACACCGCCGAGAAGAGCACGGAGGTTGTGGAGGTAGTGCTGCCCGACGGTACGGTCGAGAGCCGCGTGGAGGAGTACTACGTTGGCGAGAAGAGCACCAAGACAACCATACCCTTTGTGAAGAACAACGAGTTCGACTACCATTGGTTCATTCCCTCCGACAGCAAGACGGGCGACACGCTGACGTGGGTGCTCTACATCTTGGTGGCGATATTTGTCATCACGGCGGTATCGAACGGAGCCAACCTTACGGACGGTCTGGATGGTCTGAATACGGGCGTGAGTGCCATTGTGGCAGTGGTACTCTCCATTTTGGCGTACCTCTCGGGTCACGTCATCTATGCCGACTACCTCAACATTATGTACATCCCCGGCAGTGGCGAACTTGCCGTATTTGGTGCTGCATTCGTGGGTGCTCTGATTGGTTTCTTGTGGTATAACTGCCACCCTGCACAAGTCTTTATGGGCGATACGGGCTCGCTGGCTATTGGTGGCATTGTGGCAGTATTCGCACTTGCTATCCGTAAGGAGTTGCTGCTGCCTATTCTGTGCGGCATCTATCTGGTGGAGGTTCTATCGGTTATGATACAGACCTTCTACTTCAAGTACACCCGCAAGAGGTATGGCGAGGGTAGGCGCATCTTCCGTATGGCACCCCTCCACCACCACTACCAAAAGAGAGACCTTCACGAGAACAAAATCGTCATCCGTTTCTGGATTGTCCAGATACTGCTGGCAGCCTTCACGCTCGTGACGCTGAAAATAAGGTAGAGGAGAATTGAGAATTGAGAATTGAAGCAAATGCGATTAAGCGAGGGCAGAGCGGGCTTGCACGCTATGCCGAGCGGGAGCATTTTAGAGCAGCCGAAGGCTGGTCAATTGAAGCAAATGCGATTAAGCGAGGGCAGAGCGGGCTTGCACGCTATGCCGAGCAGGAGCATTTTAGAGCAGCCGAAGGCTGGTCAATTGAGAATTGAGAATTATCCTATAAGCCTTATATGCCATATAGGTCTTAGGACGTTAGACGTTAGATATTTGACAACAAGAAACAATTGCTAGTTATGGATAAAATACAAAACATTGTAATCCTTGGTGGCGGCGAGAGCGGCTATGGCTCGGCGGTGCTGGCGAAGAGCAAGGGCTTTGGCACTTTCCTCTCGGATAGTGGCACGCTGAGCGAGAAGTATCGCAATCTGCTGGTGGCAGAGGGCGTAGAGTTCGAGGAGGGCGGTCACAGCGAGGAGCGTGTGCTCGCAGCCGACCTTGTAGTGAAGAGCCCCGGCATTCCCGAGAAAGCACCCATCATCGTAAAGTTGCGCGAGAAGGGTGTGAGGATAGTGAGCGAAATAGAGTTCGCACGCCCTTTCAGCAAGGGAAAGACCATCTGCATCACGGGCTCCAATGGTAAGACCACAACCACCACCCTCACCCACCGCATACTCGCCGAGGCAGGCGTGGATGTGGCTGTGGGTGGCAACATTGGCGAGAGTTACGCGCTGACGGTGGCGAAGGGCGACAGGGAGTGGTACGTCTTGGAGTTGAGCAGTTTCCAGCTCGATGGTTGCTACGACTTCCGTGCCGATGTGGGAGTGTTGATGAACATCACGCCCGACCACCTCGACCGCTACAACTACAAGTTCCAGAACTATGTGGACAGCAAGATGCGCATCATACGCAACCAACGCCCCGAGGACCACTTCATCTTCTCGGCAGACGACCAAACCATCGCTACCGAGGTGGAGAAGTTGCACCCCTCAGCACTGCTGAGCCCCTTTGGAAAGTGCAATATCTCGGAGGGTGTGGCTTGTGTAAGATTGGGCGAGAAGGAGGTAAGGATTGACCTCGACAGGCTCCACATCAAAGGTCTGCACAACGCCTACAACGCTATGGCATCGACACTTGCGGCTCTGGCAGCGGGTGTTGGCGAGGAGAGCATCCTCCGCACGCTCTACTCCTTCGAGGGTGTGGAGCACCGCTTGGAGAGGGTTTGCGAGATTGACGGCGTGGAGTGGATAAACGACTCGAAGGCTACCAACGTCGACTCCGTATGGTACGCATTGGAGAGTATGCGCCGCCCGACTGTGTGGATTGCAGGAGGTACGGACAAAGGCAACGACTACGAGCCGCTGATGGACTTTGTGGGCAAGAAGGTGAAAGCACTGGTATGTATGGGCGTCAACAATGCCAAACTGCTCGACAATTTCAAAGGTAAAGTTCCCGTCTATGACACCCACTCGTTAGACGAGGCTGTGGAAGTGTGCCGTCAGGTGGCTCAGAGTGGCGATACGGTGCTGCTTTCGCCCGCTTGTGCGAGTTTCGACCTTTTCCGCAACTATGAGGAGCGAGGCAGACTCTTCAAGAACAAAGTTTTAGAGTTGAGAGTTAAAAGTTGAGAGTTGAGAGTTAGATAAATATATCGATGGCAAAAGAGAAAGTATATAGTGGCAGTATGGCGAGCCGCATCTTTGCGGGCGACAAGGTTATGTGGGTGGTGCTTGTAGTACTACTCGTATACTCCTTGTTCTTGGTCTACTCCAATATGGCATACGACAGTTCTAAGAGTGCAAGCCAGGAACTCATACGACAGATACTCTTCATCTGTATCGGTATGACAGGTTTCTACACCGCACAAGCGATGAGCATCAAGTTCTATAAGCGTATTGTTGTGCCATTTTTGCTCATCTCGCTCGGTCTGACATTCTATATGATTCTCTCCCACAGCGGAGGTAGTGCTGCCCGCTCGCTCAATCTCTTTGGCTTGGAGTTCCAGCCCTTCGAGTTTCTGAAATTTGCCATTGTGATAAACCTCGCACGCCAACTCTCCACACGCCAAAAGCAGATGGAGTCGCTACGCATAATGCCGAGTTTCCGTATAGCCGATTGGAGGGACGACAAGGAGAGTCAGTTGGAGATACTGCGCACACAAACCCTACCCATATTGGGACCCATTGCTTTGTGTTGCCTCATAACCGTGAAGTTCAGCAACTCCACAACGCTCATCATTGCCGCCTCGTCGCTGGCTATGATGTTCCTCAGCAGGGTGCACAAGAGTGACATAGGCAAGATAATAGTTGTGGGCTTATTGGTTGGAGGCTTGGCACTTGCAATATACGGCTCACAAGGTAGCCGTAGCGGTACAGCCGTAAGTCGCGTCTCTTCGTGGACTCCCAACGTGCTGAGTAAGTCGGTGGGTGTGGGTAAGGATGGTAAGGAGTACTACAAACGTCACGAACAAGAGCACGACCAGACCCTCTATGCCAAGATGTCTATTGCTACTGGTGGCTTGGTGGGCAAGGGTCCCGGGCAAAGCACCAACCGCTACCTCGCCGAGGCGGATAAGGATATGGCTTTTGCCTTCCTCATCGAGGAGTATGGATTACTACTGGGCGGCTTGGTGATGCTATTTGCATTCCTTGTGATGTTCTACCGCTCGATGGTCATCTTCCTCAAATGCGGTACGGCATTTCCGGGACTGCTGGTGCTGGGTATTGGCACGGTGATAGTCTTGCAGGCTTTTCTGCATATGTTGGTCTGCGTGTCGCTCTTCCCGCTTACGGGTCAGCAACTGCCGATAGTGAGTAAAGGAGGTACGTCGCTAATGCTCACCCTCACGATGCTCGGAATGCTGATGGGTGTGAGCGCAAAAGCGGAGGAGAGTTGACGAATTGAGAATTGAGAATTGAGGCAAATGCGATTAAGCGAGGGCAGAGCGGGCTTGCACGCTATGCCGAGCGGGAGCATTTTAGAGCAGCCGAAGGCTGGTCAATTGAGAATTGAGAATTTTCCTATAAGGCTTATATGCCCTATAAGCCCTATAAGCCTTAGGACGTTAGACGTTAGACGTTAGACAACAAAAACTTTAAGAGTGCATATCGCTGAGCAGATGCAAGGCTTGCGATGGGCGAGAAAGCGGAGTTTGCTCAGCGCAAATGAGCATTTCGAGCACGAGCGTAACGAAGCAGATGCCAGCGAGATGCACTCGAACAACGAGATAACGATGAACAGAACAATAAAAATAGTACTGAGCGGAGGAGGTACAGGAGGACATATATACCCTGCTGTGGCTACTGCCGAGGCGCTAAAAAGGGCGCTGGGAGAGAGTGTAGAGTTGCTCTTTGTAGGCGCCGAGGGTAAGATGGAGATGGAGAAAGTCCCCGCACTCGGCTACAACATTGTGGGATTGCCCATTGTGGGCTTGCAGCGTAGGCTCACGCTCTCCAACCTGCTTGTGCCTTTCAAGGTGCTCAGCAGTATGCGCAAGGCTCGCAAGACTCTGCGAGAGTTCGGTGCCGACTTGGCGATAGGATTTGGCGGCTACGCAAGTGCCCCCGTGCTGAAAGCGGCACAGAGGATGGGCATACCGACCATTTTGCAGGAGCAGAACTCCTTTGCGGGCGTCACGAACAAACTCCTCGCCCAGAAGGCTCGCAAAATTTGCGTGGCATACGAGGGTATGGAGCGTTTCTTCCCTCGGGAGAAGATTGTCCACACGGGTAACCCTCTGAGGGGTAGCTTTGGTGGCGCGGTGGACCACGCGGAGGCTCTCGCCCACTTCGGGCTGAGCGGCACCAAGCCCGTAGTACTTATTGTGGGTGGCTCACTCGGCTCACGCACGATGAACGAGATGATGAAGGCACACCTCGACCGCATAGTCCGCCAGGGCAAGGTGGAGGTCATCTGGCAGAACGGCAAGTACTACGACAAGGAGATGGAAGAGTTCTGCGAGGGTAAGGATATGACGGGCATTTGGCGTGGAGCCTTCATAGACCGTATGGACTACGCCTACGAGGCAGCTACGGTGGTGGTTTCGAGGAGCGGCGCCTGCTCGGTGAGCGAGCTCTGCTTGGTGGGCAAACCCACCCTCTTCATTCCCTCGCCCAACGTAGCCGAAGACCACCAGACACACAACGCTATGGCTCTTGTCCGCAAGGGTGCAGCCGAGATTGTCAGGGATGTGGAGGCTGTGGAGAAGGCTTTTGAGGTTGTGGAGAGGATGGTTGCCGACCCCGAAAGACTCGCCTCTCTGAGCGAGAATATCCGCACTCTCGCCATTGCCGACTCTGCCGACAGGGTGGCAAGAATCGCAATGGACGAATTGACGTTAGACGTTAGACAATAAAAACTTTAAGAGTGCATATCGCTGAGGGATTTTTGTGCCAATCGAGCGAGCAAGTCCGCAGTTTGCTCAGCGCAAATGAGGAACTTGCGAGGCGAAGAGTGGTGCAAAAAGCACCAGCGAGATACACTCGAACAACGCAACAAGGTATGAGTAAAACGGTATATTTTGTAGGAATAGGCGGTATTGGTATGAGTGCCATAGCACGCTACTTTATGCACGAAGGGGCTAAGGTGGCGGGCTACGACCGCACGCCCTCGCCACTGACAGCAGAACTCGAAAAGGAGGGTGCTCTGATTCACTACGAAGATGACATAACACTAATTGGCGAGGAGTGGCTCAACCCCGAGCAGACACTTGTGGTCTACACCCCCGCCATCCCTGCCGACCATTCGGAACTCTGCTACTTCCGCAAGGAGGGTTTCGAGGTCGTGAAACGCTCCGAGGTGCTCGGACACCTCACAGCAGGCAAGTTCACCACCGCCATTGCGGGCACACACGGCAAGACAACCACCACAACCCTTACGGCGTGGCTCACACTCCGCGCTACGGGCAAGGGTAACGCCTTCTTGGGCGGTATCTCGCGCAACGTGGGTAGCAACTTGGTGCTCGGAGGTGGCGAGAGGATGGCTGTGGAGGCAGACGAGTTCGACCGCTCGTTCCTGCGCCTCGCGCCCAACATCGCTGTGGTGACAAGCACCGACGCCGACCACCTCGACATCTACGGCACACACGAGGAGCTGCGCCGCGCCTTCGGGCAGTTTGTGGAGCGCATCACCGAGGGTGGTACACTCATCGAACACTTGGGGCTCAATATCGAGCATAACAACAAGAGTATCAGGACGTACACCTACGACCTTAGGAGCACCGAGGCAGACTTTCATACCGCAAATCTTACACCCATTGGCGATGGCACATTCCGCTTCGACATCGTCTGCCCCGACCGCACTATTGAGGGTTGCAGGCTCGGTGTGGGTGGCGAGATAAATGTAGAGAATGCTGTGGCGGCTGTGGCGGCACTGTGGGCTGCGGGCGACTTCGACGAGAGCGGTTTAAAGAGGGGATTGGAGGAGTTTGAGGGCGTTAAACGCCGCTTCGAGGTCTACATCAACACCCCCGAAAAGGTCTACATCGACGACTACGCACACCACCCCGAGGAGCTCTCGGCAGCCATATGCTCCATACGAGGTATGTTCCCAGGGCGACACCTCACGGTGGCATTCCAACCCCACCTCTACACCCGCACGAGGGACTTTGCACCTGAATTTAGTGCGGCTCTCTCGGCAGCCGACAGGGTGCTGCTGCTCCCCATCTACCCCGCAAGGGAACTACCCATTGAGGGTGTGACGAGCCAGATGTTGATGGAGAAGATTACCTCTCCCTGCGAGATTGTCGAGAAGGCGGAACTTGCCCCAAGGATTGGCGAACTTGCCACCGATATTGTGGTGACCTTCGGCGCAGGCGACATAGACCGCGAGTGCGAGAAGGTTTCTCAAATCTTGAAAGGCAAGAGTTGAAAATTGAAAATTGAAAATTTCTTATATGCCCTATAAGCCATATAAGCCATAGGACTATTAACGTTAGACGTTAGACAATAAAAACTTTAAGACTCCATATAGCTGAGGGATTTTTGTGCCAATCGAGCAAGCAAGTCCGCAGTTTGCTCAGCGCAAATGAGGAACTTGCGAGGCGAAGAGTGGTGCAAAAAGCACCAGCGAGATACACTCGAACAACGAGATAACAAACTTTAAGAGTGCATATCGCTGAGGGATTTTTGTGCCAATCGAGCAAGCAAGTCCGCAGTTTGCTGGGCGCAAATGAGGAACTTGCGAGGCGAAGAGTGGTGCAAGAAGCACCAGCGAGATACACTCGAACAACGAACAAAGGATAGGATGAATAAAACCTGGAAAATAGTAGGTACAACCATATTCTGGTGCGTGGTGGTGGCATACTTTGTATGCGCCTTGCTGCTGAGGGCTAAGACCGAGCAAGGACGCAAAGTGGAGCGTGTGGAGGTAGTGGTGAAGGACGCCGACCAGAGGGGTTTCATCACGCCCGAGAAGGTTGTGGGCATACTCCACAGCGAGGGCTTGGACCCCGTGGGTAGGAGCCTCGACAGCGTGGACCTTGCGACCATCAACAAAGCCGTGGAGTCGTATTGCTTCACGGAGCGTTCTATTACCTACGTCGACTACGAGGGCACACTCACCATAGAGGTCACCCAACGTGCTCCGCTGCTGAGGGTTAAAAGCGACGAGGGTTACGATTTCTACCTCACCCGAGGAGGTTATGTTCTGCCCGTGGAGCAGGGCTACTCGCTCAATCTGCCGATAGTAACAGGTTCGTTGGAGGTACCCTTCGGCAAGAGTTTCGAGGGCGATATGAAGGAGTGGCTCGCGAAGGGCGAAAAAAAATATAGAGAAAATTATAATTTTCTCTCCAAACTCATTAATTTTGTAATTTACCTCGAAGAGCACGAGTGGCAGGGTGGAGAGTGTGTGCAAATTAACCTTGTGAGCCCTAAAAAAGTGGCAGACAAGGCAGGCTACAACGAGCCACACATCGAACTTATTCCCCGCACGGGCGACTATTTGGTGGAATTCGGCAAATTGGACCAAGTGGAGGAGAAGATGTACCGCTGGCGTAGGTTTGTCGAGGCGAAGGTGGTGGATATGAAGGGTGGCACTCTCA
Source organism: Tidjanibacter sp. (assembly GCA_045602145.1). Taxonomy (GTDB): domain Bacteria; phylum Bacteroidota; class Bacteroidia; order Bacteroidales; family Rikenellaceae; genus Tidjanibacter. Next base: position 1,939 of record JAZSAY010000011.1, on the reverse strand, counting down.
ACGTGGAGTACGAAGGTCAGGCACTCTGGCGCGCCACGAAGCAGGCAAAGAAAACAAAGAAAAAATAAGAAAACATAGAGCGTATAGTAAGGTTTATGGAGCAGCACTTGATTTCAGTAGATTTGGGCGGCAGCAAGGTTGTTGTCGCAATGGGCAGACTCTCCCACACAGGCGAGATTGTCGTTGTGGATGCGGTGAGCAAACCTATGGAGGGCTTCACACGCGGTGAGGTTACCAACATCGAGCACGTCACCTCGGCAATCCGCGAGGCGACAGCCGAACTCGAAGCCCGCCAGGGCGTGAAGGTCGACAACGTGTGGGTTGGCGTATCGGGCAAACACATCGTTTGCGCCGACAACTCGGGCTTTGTCTATGTTGGTGGCTCGGACGGCGAGATTACCGACAGAGATGTGGAGAAACTGCACGAGAATATGAACAATGTGCAGGCACCCGAGGGTAAGGTCATACTCTCGCGCATTCCCCAGAACTACAAGGTAGACGCCAACGAAACACTCGGCTCACCCGTAGGCAGGTTTGGTCGCAGACTCGAAACCACTTTCAGCTTTGTGCTGGGTGGCAAGGTTGCTTTGGAGCGCATCGGCAAGGCTTTCCAGAGGGCTGGTGTTGCAGGTACTCACTATGTTGCAGGTGCCATTGCAAGTGCTACGGTTGTGGCAAGTGAGGAGGAGAAGGAGTCGGGCGTAATCGTCATCGACCTTGGTGCAGGCTCCACCGACCTGTGCGTCATCCAGAATAAGGTTGTAAGGTATGTTGCCTCCATCCCCGTAGGCTCGGCTGCTATCAACAACGACATCCGCTCGACAGCCATCCCCGCAGGTATGATTGAGAAGCTCAAAACCAAGTGCGGATACGCCCTTGCAAGTGCCGTACCTGCCGACAAGCTCAACTCCTCGATACGCATCAACTCGCGCTCGCCACACCAAAGGAACAAGGAGATTACCTACCGCGACCTTACGACCATCATCAACGCAAGGATGCTCGACATCGTCGACCTCGTAAATAGCGAGATTCGCTCCTCGGGCTACCACAACCGCCTGCCGAGCGGCATCATCCTCACGGGTGGTGGCTCGCGACTTGCGGGCGTGGACGTGCTTTTCAAGGAGCATACGGGCTATGATGTAAGGCTTGGTGGTGCCGAGAGCGACATTTCGGCAGAGAGTATGGAGGGTTCCTCGGCTCCCGAGCTCGCAACAGCCATAGGTCTGCTCTCTATTGGTATTGCCGAGAGCGGCATCGCCCCCAGCGAGTACAAACGCGAAGAACAGTTCGTTGAGCAGAGGGTAGAAGAGGAGGATGTTGTAATCCCCGAGCACAAAGAGATACCCATAAAAGAGGAGAAGAAGCCTCAGAAAAAAGAGAAAACTCCCAAGAAACCCGAGAAAGAGGGTGGCAAGAAGGGAGGTCGCTGGCTCAAGTGGCTCAACGACGTTGTCTTTGGTGGCGACGTTGTAGACGACGAGATGCAGTAGCGGCAGCTATCGAGCAAATGTTTAGTGGAGAAACAAGAAGAGAGTAATCAAGACGATATGGATAGTAACTTTTTAGACTCTATTATGGCACCCACCAAGAGTCACACCGACATTTTGGTGATGGGTGTCGGCGGTGCTGGCGGCAATGCGGTAAATCATATGTACGACCTGGGCATTAAGGACGTCACGTTTATGATTTGCAACACCGACCGCCAAGCGTTGCAGAGCAGCCCCATAGAGAACAAGATACAGCTCGGCAGCGGCAGAGGTGCAGGCAACAACCCCGACAAGGGTAAGGCTCTCGCCTTGGAGTCGCTCGACGATATTATGATAGAGTTGGAGAACAGCAAGGCTAAGATGATCTTCATCACTGCCGGTCTGGGTGGTGGTACGGGAACGGGCGCAGCCCCCATCAAGGCCAAAGCAGCCAAGACAAAGGGATTGCTTAC
>JAZSAY010000010.1:0-33272 GCA_045602145.1 Tidjanibacter sp. | reverse complement strand
CGGACAGACCTCTCCCCCGCTTCGCGGACCCTCCCCTAACTTAGGGGAGGGATATGGCTGTGGTCCTATCCCATATCTCTCATTCCTCCCATTTCTCCCATAAGCCCTATATGCCCTATAAGCCTTAGGACTATTGACGTTGGACGTTAGACCATAATCCCCAGCATCCTGCGTATAGCCCCTTCGGCAGCTGCACGAACTGCCTCGTCAATTACCACCTCTGGGCTCTCTTCGAGTAGCGTTTGGTAGATATTGTCAAGCGTAACGAGTTTCATATCCTTGCACGAGATGCACTTCTCGCACCCCTTTTCGGGCTCCACAAGGTAGAACTTTTTGTCGGGATAGCGCGACTCCATCTCATAGAGGATACCGCTCTCGGTAACAACAATAACCTCCTTCACTTCGGGGCGTGCGCAGTAGGCGAGGATTCCTGCCGTAGAGCCTGCATAGTCAGCCAGAGCCACAACCTCAGCCTTACACTCGGGGTGCACCAACACCACCGCCTCGGGATGAAGTGCTTTCAGAGCCTTAATCTTCTCTACCGAGAACTCCTCGTGGACCAAACAAGCACCTTCCCAGAGTTTCATACTCCTTCCCGTACACCTATTAATATATGAGCCGAGGTTTCTGTCGGGCACGAAGAGTATCTTCTGGTCTTGGGGCAGCGACTCCACAATTTTCAGAGCGTTCGACGAGGTGCAGCAGATATCCGTCAGTGCCTTCACCTCCACCGAGGTGTTTACATACGACACCACAAGGTGGTCGGGGTTCTCCGCCTTTGCCTTGGCGAGTTCTGCCGCATCGCACGAGTCGGCAAGCGAGCAACCTGCCTCCACAACGGGCAGCAACACCTTCTTGGAGGGAGAGAGCACCTTGGCGGTCTCTGCCATAAACCTCACGCCCGCAAAGAGGATAATGTCGGCATCTACGCCCGCAGCCTTCTCGGACAGCGCCAGGCTGTCGCCCACAAAGTCAGCGACCTGTTGCACCTCAGGCGAGGTGTAGTAGTGGGCAAGAATTACGGCTCTCTTCTCGCGTTTGAGAAGGTCGATTTTTTCACGAAGATCCATCGTCACGAATTTTTTATTTATATTAATTTCTTTCTTTAATTATAAATATAAAAAGTATAACAATAATAATAAACGCTGTTAATTGTGTTGGTAACTTTTGGATTTGGGTGGGGAGGAAAAATTATTAAAAATTATCCTTTCTTGCCACCTTTGTATGACCCTCATTTATTAGTGGGTTGGCGAAGTTATCAACACCGTGTCGAAAAGGTTTTCAACATACTAACAACCTCAAAGAATCAACTTTTTGTTGGCGGGTGCTGTTGGTATTTTGAGGAGAAAAAATGAAAGAATTTTCTTGCTTTTTCCAAACGACTCTGGCTTATATGGAAGTTATAATTTTCCAAATTTTTCGTCCCTCGAAAAGTTAAAAAGTTTCAACACCCTTTTTGTGGAGTTATCAACACGTTTTCGTCACCTTGCTAACAACCTTTCGGCAAATCTCGGCGTAGTATTTCTCCTCTTCCGAAGAGCCGAGAGCAATAGGCGTTCCCCCGTCCGAATTCTCCGCAATAGACTGAATTAGAGGTATTTCGCCCAAGAAATCAACACCCTCCTTCTCTGCCATCTCGCGGGCTCCGCCCTTGCCGAAGATGTAGTAGCGGCTGCCCGGCAGCTCGGCAGGCGAGAAATATGCCATATTCTCCACAACACCCAGCACGGGAACGCCAATTCCCTCTGCCTCAAACATCTTCATTCCGCGCACCACATCGGCAGTGGCAACCTTCTGTGGGGTGCTCACAATGATAGCACCCGTCAGCGAGAGGTTTTCGGCTACGGAAATCTGCACATCGCCCGTTCCGGGAGGCATATCTATCAACAAAAAGTCTAACTCTCCCCAAAGTGTTTGGTTGATAAGTTGTTTAAGGGCGTTGGTCGCCATAGGACCCCTCCAAATAAGGGCGTCTTCGGGGTTGATATAGAAGCCAATAGAGTTCACCTTTACACCAAAAGCCTCGGCAGGGGTTATGTAGTCCAGACCTTCTACGCTCTCTGCCCAGGGGGCGAAGTCCTCCACACCGAAGAGCTTGGGTTGCGAAGGACCATATATGTCGGCATCCAACACACCCACCTTGTAGCCGAGCTTTTGGAGCGAAACGGCGATGTTGGCAGTTACGGTCGACTTGCCTACACCACCCTTGCCCGAAGCAACGGCTATGATATTTTTGACACTCTTCATACCCTCGTGCTGGCGGGGTTTGGGTGCATCCTCGCCCTCGCGGATGAGAATCTCCACCTCGGCGCCCTCGGCAGCAGCCTCAATGGCGAGCTTGGAGCGCATAGCGACACTCTTTGCAAAGGGGTCGCGGCGACGGCGAAAGACGAGCGTGAGGTGGATTTTGCCACCCTCGCCAATCGTAACCTCCTGTAAAATGCCACCCTCCACAACGTCTTTGCCCGTCTCGGGGTGGGTTATACCTTTTAGGATTTCGATAATCTCTTCTCTGGTTATCATTTTATCTCTCTTTTTTTGTTTGTACTCACTCTACCGCTCTCCCAAAGGGAGAGAATTTGCAAAATAACTCTACAAAGATACTCTTTCTTTGCCGTAAAAAACATACCTTTGTAATATAAAAAGAAAAATTTATCGCTATGAAAGGATTTTTTAAGACGTTTTTGGCGGTGTTGTTGGCTATGATAACACTTCCCTTGCTGTTTATTTGGGCTCTTGGCTCTCTCTTCTCTTCGCTCGAACCCGCCCCCGTAGAGGTAAAACCCCACTCGGTGCTGGTCATCAATCTGGACGAAAACATAGCCGATTCGCCCCATATGCCAACCTTTGTGGCGGGCGCTTCGTCGTCGTTTGAGATGATAAACACGCTCACAATGCTCGACGTTATTGAGGCTTTGGAGTCGGCAGCGGGCGACCCCAACATTGCAGCCATCTACCTCAACTTTACGGGAGCGGGCTCCATTGCGGGTACCACCCACATCGAGGAGTTGCGCAGCCTGCTTGCCGAGTTCCGCCAAACCTCGGGCAAACCCATCGTTGCCTATAACGAAACCTATTCGCAGGGAACCTATTGGCTCTCATCGGTTGCCGACAAGGTCTATATGAACCCCGCGGGCGGACTCGATTGGCGCGGTCTTGCCTCGCAGTCGCTCTTCTTCAAGGGCGCCATCGACAAGCTCGGTGTGGATGTGCAGATTGTCCGCCACGGCACCTATAAATCTGCTGTGGAGCCCTATATGCTCAAAGAGATGAGCCCCGCCAACCGCCACCAGACCGAGGCGATGGTTGAGTCTCTGTGGAGGGCCATTGTGGACGACGTTGCCATCTCGCGTAACCTCTCGCCCGTCTACCTGCAACTCCACGCCTCGACGCTCGCTATCGACAGCCCCAAAGCCGCCCAAGAGCTCGGCTATATTGATGGTCTGAAATACCAAGACGAGGTTATGGACGAGTTGGCACACCTGGTTGGTGTTGAGGAGGTTAGTTGTGTTACCCTTGGCGAGTATAGCGCAACTATTCACTCCACCAAAATAAGCCCCAACAAGGTTGCCATTATCTATGCCGACGGCGAGATTGTCGATGGTAAAGGTGGTGAGGGTATTGTCGGTGGCGCAACCACTGCCGACCAGATTCGCCGTGCCCGCGAGGACAAGGGTGTGAAGGCCGTTGTGCTGAGGGTCAACTCCCCCGGCGGCAGTGCTCTTGCTTCGGAGGTTATGTGGCGCGAGTTGAAACTCTTGGGCGAGTTGAAACCCATTGTTGTTTCAATGGCAAACTACGCCGCATCGGGTGGTTACTATATCTCCTCGCCTGCCGACCACATCTTGGCAGGTCGCACAACACTCACAGGCTCCATTGGTGTCTTTGGTCTGATTGTCAGTGGCGAGGATGTGTTGGAGGATAAACTCGGCATTACGGTCGATGTTGCCAAGACCGCTCCCCACGCCGATATGGGTACAATGTTCCGCCCCCTGTCGACCACAGAGATGGGCTATATGCAGCGCTCCGTAGAGGATGTCTACACCACCTTCGTAGGTCACGTTGCCGAGGGTAGGGAGATGACCCCCGAGGCAGTCAACGCCATTGGCGAGGGCAGAGTATGGTGTGGTGTGGATGCCGCAAAGATCGGTCTTGTGGATAGCTTTGGCGGACTCAAAAATGCCATTGTTTTGGCTGCCGAGAAGGCAGAACTTGGCGACGATTGGCGCGTGAGCGAGATTCTCGAAGAGGACGACGAGCTCACGGCAATGCTCAAAACCCTGATGTCAGCAAAAGCTCCCAAGTTGCAAGGCGAGGCTGCTGCTGCCTCCAAGAGCGCCGAGAGGCTTCTTAACACCCTCAAAGAGGGCTCCACCATTCAGGCTCGTATGCCCTACGATATTACGATTTACTAACCCCGCAAACCCCGTTTTTCGCCCGTGGAAAAACTCTTTTTGATAGACGCCTACGCGCAGATTTTCCGCGCCTACTACGCCTTTGCGGGTCGCCCTATGCGCAACCGCGAGGGGCTCAACACATCGCCCATCTTCGGCTTTGTTAAGTTTCTGAGGGATATTATCATCAACGAACGCCCCCACTACCTCGGTGTGGCGTTCGATCCTCACGGGGGCAACTTCCGCAACGAGCTCTTCCCCGAGTATAAGGCGAACCGCTCCGAAACCCCCGAGGATATCATTGCCGCAGTGCCCTATATTAAAGAGGTGTTGAAGGCTATGCGTATTCCCATTTTGGAGGTTGCGGGCTATGAGGCAGACGACGTCATCGGTACCCTCTCGCACAAGGCTGCGGCTGTGGGCTACGATGTCTATATGGTCACTCCCGATAAGGACTTTGGACAGCTTGTGACTCCCAATGTACGCATCTACAAACAGCGCAAAGGTGGCGAGGGTGTGGAGATTGTTGGCTTGGAGCAAATCAAAGAGCACTATGGCTTTGATGACCCCCGCAAGGTGATAGATATTCTCGCCCTCTGGGGTGACGCTGCCGACAACATCCCGGGCGTAAAAGGTATTGGCGAAAAGGGTGCAATAAAACTTGTGAACGAGATTGGTGGGGTAGAGGATATTCTCTCCAATCTTGATAAACTCAAAGGCAAACAGAGGGAGAATGTGGAGGCGGGAGCCGAACAACTCCGACTCTCGAAGGTGCTGGCAACCATTGCATTGGACGCCCCCATAGAGTTTGTGCCCGAGGAACTCGCAATGTGCGCCCCCGACTGTGAGGCGCTCCGCGAGATATACAAAAAGTTGGACTTCAATATGTTCCTGCGCGAGATGGAGGCGGGTGCTTTCTCGCCCTTCAACTCGCAGGTCTGCCCCGAGGCTGTGGGATACCAAAAGGCGGCAAGGTGCGAACAGCCCGCTCAGCCCCAACAACCCCAATCGCTCGACCTTTTTGGCAACCCCGTAGAGGTTACGGCACCCACAAAGAGCAACCCAGCCGACGCTGTGGCGATGGGGGACCTCTTTGCTCCCGCGACACCACTCTATAACACCATAGAGACCACTTCACACACCTACATCCTCTGCGACACCCCCGAAAAGGTGGCGGCAGCGGTGGAGGAACTCTCTCGCGCAACAAGGCTCTCGTTCGACACCGAAACTACGGGCTTCGACTACTTTGGCGACCGCGTGGTGGGTGTTGGCTTGTGCGCCGAGCCCCACAAGGCGTTCTATGTACCCACAAGTGTGGCGGGGGCTATGGATGCTCTGCGTCCTCTGCTCGAAAACCCCAAGGTGGAGAAGGTGGGACACAACATAAAGTTCGACATACAGATGTTGCGCCACGAGGGTGTGGAGGTTGCTGGCTTCCTCTGGGATACGATGATTATGCACTATCTTCTCGATCCCGATGGCAGACACTCATTAAATCACCTTTCGCAGACTTTGCTCGGCTACCAGCCAATTGAGATAGAGAGCCTCATAGGTCGTGGCACCAAGCAACTTACTATGGATAGGGTGGCGGTGGAACTCGTTGCGCCCTACTGTGCCGAGGATGCCGATGTAACCCTGCAACTCTTCGACAACCTGCTGCCGCGCCTGGAAAAAGAGGGAGCCGAGGGGTTGTATAGGAGTATTGAGGAGCCACTAATAAAAACCCTTGCCGATATGGAGCGTGAGGGTGTGAGGGTGGATAGCGACCAACTTGCCGCCTATGCCGAGGAGTTGAACGCCCAAATGGCGACGCTCGAAGAGCAAATTCGCGCCTTGGCGGGCGAGCCCACGCTCAATGTGAACTCCTCGCGCCAACTCGGCGTTGTGCTCTTCGAGAAGTTGCGCATAGACCCCAAGCCCAAAAAGACCAAGACAAAACAGTATAGCACCGAGGAGGAGTACCTTGTATTCCTCTCGGAGCGTCACCCCATAGTGCCCAAGATTTTGGAGTATAGGGGTATCAAAAAACTGCTTTCGACCTATGTTGGGGCTCTGCCCTTGCTCATAAACCCCGCAACGGGACACATCCACACCTCCTATAATCAGGCGGTGGCAGCAACGGGTAGACTTTCGTCGACAAACCCAAATCTCCAAAATATCCCCGTGCGTGATGAGTTGGGACGCCCCATCCGCAGGGCGTTTGTGGCATCCGATAGCGACCACCTCTTGCTCTCGGCTGACTATTCACAGGTGGAGTTGAGGCTTATGGCGCATATGAGTGGCGACGAGGGGATGATTGAGGCGTTCCGATCGGGCGAGGATATCCACCGCGATACCGCCTCACGACTCTTCCACACCGCTCCCGAGGAGGTTACCTCCGACCAAAGGCGCAAAGCAAAGACCGCCAACTTCGGCATTATCTATGGCATTTCGGCATTCGGTCTGCGCCAAAGGATGGGTGGCGATATGTCTATGGGCGAGGCTAAGGAGATTATCGAAGACTACTTCCGCTCCTACCCGAAGGTTAAGGAGTATATCGACAACACCATCCGCGAGGCGAAGGGCAATGGCTATGTTCAGACCATCTTCGCTCGCAAACGCTTTTTGCCCGACATCAACTCCGCAAACGCCAATGTGCGCTCGTTGGCAGAACGCAACGCCATAAACGCTCCCCTGCAAGGCTCGGCTGCCGACATCATAAAAATCGCTATGGTAAGGGTTGCCCGCCGCCTGAGTGAGGAGGGCTTGCGCTCGAAGATGATACTGCAAGTCCACGACGAGCTTATTGTTGATACCCTGAGGAGTGAGAAGGAGCGCGTCAGGGAGATTTTGCGCCAAGAGATGGAGGGTGCCGCTATGCTCCGAGTGCCACTTACGGTAGATGTTGGCGAGGGCGAAAATTGGTTGGACGCGCATTAGAGAATACCACTTATGAGAGTACTTATACAGAGGGTTACACACGCAAGTGTAACCATTGAGGGTGAGCGAGTTGCGGAGATTGGCAAAGGGTTGCTGGTCTTTGTTGGTGTGGCTACCGACGACACCGAAGAGGATGTGGACTACCTTGTGAAAAAGAGCTCCGGGCTGCGCATCTTCGATGACGAAAACGGGGTTATGAACTTGGATGTAAGACAGGTTGATGGAGAGGTTTTGGTTGTGAGCCAATTCACGCTCCAAGCCGCCACCCGCAAGGGCAACCGCCCGAGCTATATCCACGCCGCGGGCGAGGCTGTTGCTGTGCCTCTCTATGAGTCTTTCAAGGCTAAACTCTCCACCGCCCTCGGCAAACCCATTCCCTGCGGTCGCTTTGGCGCGGATATGAAAGTGGAACTCCTCAACGACGGACCCGTCACTATTTGGATAGATAGTAAAGAGAGATAAATAAGGAATAATTTTGAATTTTGCATTCTGAATTTTGAATTATAATGGGTACATTTGCCCACATAAAACCACAAACCCAAACAAACAGATTAGGAAGCTATGCAGATTAAGAGAGTAATAGGTATTGGTAATGCGCTGACCGACTTTTTGGTAAACCTTCGCAATGACGAGGTGCTCACAAAGCTCAACCTTGGCAAGGGTAGTATGAATCTTGTGGATGCCGAGTTGCAACGCCAGATTCAGGGCGAGACTGCCGACCTGCCCCACACCCTCTCGCTTGGAGGTAGTGCAGGCAACACCATCCGCTGTATGGCTCATCTGGGTGCTAAGGTTGGTTATATTGGCAAGGTGGGCAAGGATTCCACGGGTCACTTCTACGAGCAGGCACTCGACAACCTGGGCATTGACCCCTATATTACCCACGGCAAAAATCGCTCGGGAAGGTGTTTGTCGCTCGTATCGCCCGATGGCGAGAGAACAATGGTTACCTACCTCGGCGCCGCACTCGAACTTTGTGAGACCGATATCACTGCCGAGATGTTCGAGAACTACGACTGTCTCTACATTGAGGGCTTTATGGTGCAGAGTCACGCCGTAATACGCCACGCCATCAAAACCGCCAAACAGTGTGGCTTGAAGGTGGCTATCGACCTTGCGAGTTACAATGTGGTGCTCGAAAATAGAGCCTTCCTTTTGGATATAGTAGATAAATATGTAGATGTCATCTTCGCCAACGAACAGGAGGCAGCCGCTTTCAGTGGCGAGCAGGACCCCGAGAAGGCTCTCGAATTCATAGCCGCAAGGTGTGAGTTGGCGGTTGTGAAGATTGGAACTCGTGGCGCACTCATCAAAGAGCAGGGCGCTGAGCGCATCCACGTCGGCATTATGGCTGCCGCCAAGAGGGTTGATACCACGGGCGCGGGCGACTTCTATGCTGCCGGCTTTATGGCGGGCTTGTGTGAGGGTCTGGACTTGCGCCAGTGTGGCACCATCGGAGCCATCACCGCGGGTAAGGTTATTGAGGTTGTCGGCACAACCTTCGGCGAGGAGGCGTGGAACGACATTTTCTCGCTCGTGGAGGACGTGAAGGCGCAAAAATGCTTGTTCTAATATGAGGGCGACCATACAACTCGAAAATATGGAATTTCGTGCTCCGCACGGCTGCTACGACCTCGAAAAGGTGGTCGGAAACCGCTATGAGGTTACTCTCGCGATGGATGCCGAAATTGGCTCCGCAGCCGAGGAGGATGATTTGTTGAAAAGTGTCAACTACCTCTCGGTCTACGAGCAAGTAGCAGAGGAGATGCAAAAACCCTCCGACATTCTCGAAAACGTGGCGTGGCGCATCTTGGAGCGCATCCACAACGCTTTCCCTCAAATAGTTACCTCCACAATCAAAGTTTCCAAACTTGCCCCTCCTCTTGGTGGTAAAGTCGAGAAGGTGAGCGTAATCTTGTCTAAATAAGAGCCTTACAAAAGTGTTCATAACTTGTTTATAAAGTGTGAACATTTTGTTGGCAAAACTCCAAAAATTTGGTGCAACTTTGTACCAAAGTCGGCGCTATGTGCGCCAAATTGCTAACTGCTTGACGGGCAGTTGTTTTTGTCTGTAAGAAATTACAAAAACATATAAACACGCTGTAAACTATGTCTGAAAAGATGGAGAAAGGGAACGTGTCCTCTACTTTGAAGGAGTTGAAGTACGAGGATGTGCTGGCAAAGACCAAAGAGTATTTCAAGGGCGACGACCTCGCCGCCATGGTGTGGGTCAACAAGTACGCTTTGAAGGATTCGTTTAACCGTATTTATGAGGGTTCGCCCGAGGAGATGCACCACCGCATCGCTCGCGAAATTGCCCGCATCGAGAACAACTACTCCAACCCTATGAGAGAGGAGGATGTTTTCGGTCTGCTGGACCAATTCCGCTACATCATCCCTCAGGGTGGTCCTATGACGGGTATTGGTAACAATTTGCAGATTGCTTCGCTCTCGAACTGCTTTGTGATTGGTCACCGTACCCCCGCCGACTCCTATGGCGGTATTATCCGTATGGACGAGGAGCAGGTGCAACTGATGAAACGCAGGGGTGGTGTAGGTCACGACCTTTCGCACTTGCGTCCCGCAGGCACTCCCGTTCTTAATAGTGCTCTTACCTCCACAGGTATCGTTCCTTTTATGGAGCGCTACTCCAACTCCACACGCGAGGTTGCACAAGACGGCAGGCGTGGTGCTTTGATGCTTACCCTTTCTATCAAACACCCCGATGCAGAGCGTTTTATTGACGCCAAGACCGTGCAGGGCAAGGTTACGGGTGCCAATGTGTCGATTAAGATTGACGACGAGTTTATGCGCTGTGTGATGTCGGGCGAGAAGTATGTGCAGCAGTTCCCCATCGATGCTGCCGAGCCTCTCTACCGCAAAGAGATTGACGCTACTGCCCTGTGGCAGAAGATTATCCACAATGCGTGGAAGAGTGCCGAGCCCGGTTGCTTGTTCTGGGACACCGTATTGCGCGAGAGTGTGCCCGACTGCTATGCCGACGAAGGCTTCCGCACCGTTTCGACCAACCCCTGTGGCGAGATTCCTTTGTGCCCCTACGACTCGTGCCGCCTCTTGGCTCTGAACCTTTACAGCTATGTCGATAAGCCCTTTACCCCCGAGGCTTCGTTCAACCACGAGAAGTTTGCAAAACATATCGAGATGGCAATGAGGATGATGGACGACATCATCGACCTCGAATTGGAGAAAATCGACCTTATACACAAAAAAATCGGCAGGGACCCCGAGGAGTTGGATGTTCGCCGCGTAGAGCTCTCCTTGTGGGAGAAAATCCGCGAGAAGGCTCTGAAAGGTCGCCGTACGGGTTTGGGTATCACCGCCGAGGGCGATATGCTCGCAGCGTTGGGCTTGACCTACGGCTCCGACGAGGCTATCGACTTTGCTGTTAGCATCCAGAAGGAGTTGTGCCTTAACGCTTACCGCGCAAGTGTGAAACTTGCCAAGGAGCGTGGTTCGTTCCCAATGTACGACAACCTCAAAGAGGAGGGCAACCCAATGATTGCCCGCATCCGCGAGGCAGACCCCGCACTCTACGAGGATATGGTACGCTATGGTCGTAGGAATGTCGCAATGCTTACCATTGCTCCTACGGGTACCGTTTCGCTTATGTCGCAGACCACTTCGGGTATCGAGCCCGTCTTCCGCCCCGTATACAAACGCCGCCGCAAGGTCAACCCCACCGACCAAAATGTGAAGATTACCTACAAAGACGAGGTGGGCGACTGCTTTGAGGAGTACTATGTATTCCACCATAAGTTTGTTGAGTGGTTGAAAGTTACGGGTCACAATGTGGATAGGCTCAACGAGATGAGCGATGCCGAGATTGACGCTTTGGTTGCCGCTTCGCCCTACAACCACGCCACTGCCAACGACATCGACTGGGTGGCTAAGGTTAAGATGCAGGGTGCAATTCAGAAGTGGGTTGACCACTCCATCTCGGTTACCGTAAACCTCCCCAACAATGTGTCGGAAGAACTCGTTGCAGATGTTTATAAGACCGCTTGGGAGTGTGGCTGTAAGGGTATTACGGTCTATCGTGACGGCTCGCGCAGTGGTGTGCTTGTGGATACCAAGAGCAAGACCTCTACCCCCGCCGAGGCTAAGGCACCCATCAAACGTCCCGCAGAGTTGGAGGCTGATGTGGTACGCTTCCGCAATGGCAAAGAGGAGTGGATCGCCTTTGTGGGTATGCACGATGGCAAACCCTACGAGATCTTCACAGGTCAGATTGACGAGGAGGAGCTCTTCATTCCTAAGAGCATCAAGAAGGGCTGGATTGTGAAGGTGCGCGAGGACGATGGCACCAAACGCTACGACTTCCGTTTCAACGATAAGGGTGGCTATCCCCACATCATTGGTGGTATCTCGCGTCTGTTCGATATGGAGTTCTGGAACTACGCAAAACTCATCTCGGGCGTCTTGCGCAACGGTATGCCCATTGTCGATGTTGTGAACCTTGTGGATAGCTTGCAGTTCACCAGCGACGGCATCAATGTTTGGAAAGCGGGTGTTGCCCGTGCGCTGAAACAGTACATCAAAGACGGCACCAAGAGCAAGCAGAAGTGTCCCAACTGCGGCAGCGAGAGTCTTGTCTACCAGAACGGCTGTCCTACTTGTCACTCCTGCGGCTGGTCCAAATGCTCATAAAACGCAGATAACGAGCGACTGCTGCGTTATACTCAAAAAATCCTCCCTCATTTACGTCAAGTAAACTGCGGGAGGATTTTTTTCGCAAGCCTTGCATTCATCTCGTTATATGCGTTTTATGAGTATTTGGATGGCGAGCGCATCTCGTGGGTGCTTTTCGCACCAAACCTCAAAAGCGGCTTCCTCATTTACGCTCAGTAAACTGCGGAGCCGCTTTCTCATTTGGCACAAAAATCCCTCCGCGATATGCACTCTCGGTAGAGGTGGGCATAGGGCTTATGGGAGTAATAGAAGTAACAGGTCCCCCCTCCCATATTTCCCATCTCTCTCATCTTTCCCACCCTTCCCATAAACCGCCCTCTCCGACCCTGTTTTCGTTCCGTTCGTCAGCCGAAAATGGCGAAACCTCTCTAAATCACACCCTTTGGGTGCCCTCTCACGCGCGTGTAAGAAAAAAGTGTTATCTTTGTAGGAATTTAGACTAATTATATTCATAAACATAAACACTTTTTAACAGATGAAACTCACAAAACTTTTTGCCGCAGTGTTGTGCATCGCAGCAGTTGCAACAGCCTGCCAAGAGCCTTTTGAGGAGCCCACAATGCAGGGTAAGGCTATCAACCTTTCGATTGATGTAGACAACTACACCAAGGCTACCGACACCGCTTTCGAGGAGGGTGACCAGATTGGTCTTCACATCGTTCCCGGTGCTGTTTACCTCAACAACGAAAAGTATACCTACACCGCAGGTCGTTTGGTTGGCGAGAAAACCAACTATTGGTACGAAGACGAGGACAAAAAGTCCGACATCTACGCCTACTATCCTTATAGCGAGAATGGCACCTATTCGGCAGCAGGCTACACCTTCACCGTGAATGCCAACCAGAACAGAGAGGGTGCTTTCACCGCTTCCGACCTGATGATTGCAGCCACCTCTTCGAAGCCAACCGAAGATGCTATCAACCTCCCCTTCCGCCACGCCTTCTCTAAGGTTGTCATCACCATTGACAACCAGCTCGGCGAGGAGATTGAGGATGTATACTTCACTGAGGTTTATGGTTCGGCTACCGTAAACTTCAAGTCGGGCGAGGTTACCACTTCGGGCAAGCAGGGTACCATCAAAACTGCTAAGGTTACCGCCGATGGCAAACAGGCTTACGCTGTTATTGTTGCTCCCCAGGAGAACGTAACCCCTAAGCTCATCATTAAGACTGCCTCCAAACAGTACACCTACCAGCTCACAGGCGCGATTACCTTCTCGTCGGGCAAAGTAAGCTCGGCAGCCATCACCGTATCGGACGACAGCATCGCAACCGACTTCACCCCCACCATCACCGACTGGGTTGACGACAACGAGTTGCAGTTTGGTCAGGGCGAGATTGGCGACAACGAGGGTGGCGACAATGAGGGTGGCAACACAGGTGGCGTAACCACAAGTGGCACCATCTACCTCCACCCCGGTGTTTGGGCTTCCGACACCCCTTGGTTTGCTGCATACTTCTTCAATGGCACCAGCGATGCAAATATGGCTATGACCGACAACGATGGCGATGGTGTTTACGAGTGTGGCGTGCCTGAGGGTATGACCAACGTAATCTTCTGCCGTATGAACCCCGAATACACCACCTTCGCATGGAATGTATGGGAGAATGATGAGATTGTTGAGAACCACGTTTGGAACCAGACCGAGGACCTCACAATTGGCATCGCTCCCGACAACCACTTCTTTGTTGCAGGTTGGGATGGTGGCGCAAATGGCAATAGCAAAGGTGTTTGGGCTACTTCCGACTTCGAGTTCGACCCCACCACTCAGGCTTCGGGCTTGGGTGTTGCCGGCTCGTTCGCAGCAAGCAACTGGAATGAAGATGCACTGCTCTATCCCACCGAAACCCAAGGAGTATTTGTGGCAGAAGGTATCGAATTCAGGGCTTACGATGCATTCAAGATTCGCACCGTAGGTACCTGGGAAGGCGAAGTAAACCTCGGTGCGGGAGATGTTAACTACATTCAGGCAAACAAATATATCACCGCTGTTGCAGGCAGTGTAAACAACATCACTGTTGAGGCTGCCGGTGTTTATGACATCTATTTCGACCAGAACACTACCAAGGTCTACCTTATGGAAGCGGGTGTGGACTACACCACCGCTACCGAGCAGACCACCAATGGTAACGCTCCCGACCCCTCGACTATGACATGGGGCTTGGCTGGCACACACAACAACTGGGGTTCGGGTGACATCGTTCTCTCGTGGGACGGCAGTTGCAGTATGTATGTTGCAAAGGGTGCAACACTCGGCTCGGAGTTCAAAGTTCGTGCTGACGAGTCGTGGACAACAAACTACGGTGGTGCAGCCATCACTGTTGATAAAGCAAGTGCAACAACACTGACTTACAACGCAAGTACAAACTGTACTATTACAGCGGGTACCTACGATGTTTACTTCTGGTACAACACCGACAACATCAAGGCGAATGCCAAACTTTGGGTTAAGACCGTAGGTTCGGCAGCTCCTTCGTTGTAGTTTGCGACAGATAAAAACGGCACCATCGTTAGTGTGGGAGCCGTTTTTGTATTTTGAGCACATAATTCACACAAACCAAATAAAACTCACAAACACTATGAAATTTGCTAAACTTTTCGCAGCGGCAATGTGCTTTGCAGCAGTTCTTACCGCTTGCCAGGAGCCCGAGGCTCCCGTGACCCCCAACAAGGGTATGGAAATCGCAGTTTGCGCACAGATGTACAACTTCACAAAGGCTACCGATAGCGCCTTTGAGGATGGCGACCAGATTGGTCTGCACGTGGTGACCAACAACGCCTACATCAACAACGCAAAATACACCTATGCCGGTGGCAGCCTTACTTCGGAGGTTGTGAACTATTGGCACGACGACGAGTCGGTAGAGGCTGATGTACTCGCTTACTACCCCTACAACGTAAACGCTACCTACAAGGCAGAGGGCTACACCTTCACCGTAGAGGCAGACCAGGCAGCAGAGGGTGGTTATGCAGCTTCCGACCTCTTGGTTGCTGCTACCAAATCGTATCCCACCAAAGAGACCGTAGCTCTTCCCTTCCGTCACGCCCTATCGAAAGTTGTTATCAACATTGAGAGCGAGTTGGACGAGGCTATCCAGAGCGTTATGTTTGCCGATGTTTATGGCAGCGCAGTTATCGACCTGAAAGAGGGCTCGGCAGCTGTGAATGGTCAGAAAGGCACCATCAAAGCCGCTAAGGTTGCTGGCAAAGAGTCCTACACCCTTATCGTTGTTCCCCAGAGTGCTGCTACTCCCCGCATCCTTGTGGCTGTCGAGGGCGACAAACAGTACACCTTCAACATCTCGGCTGCTACCGACTTCGAGGCAGGTAAGGTTGCTACTGCCAACATCACCCTCACCAAGGAGCTTATCGGCACCGAGTTCTCGGCAGAGATTACCGATTGGGTAGGCGATAGCGAGTTGCAGTTCACCCCCAGCGAGGAGAACACCCCCACCGAGCCCGAGGATCCCGAACTCCCCGAGGAGCCCGAGGTATTCGTTCCCGCAGAGTCGGGTCTTGGCGTAGTTGGCTCGTTTGCTGCAAGTGGCTGGAATAACGATGCTCTTTTGATGACTACTCCTACCGAGGGTTTGCTCGTGGCTGAGGACGTGGAGTTCAATGCTTATGATGCGTTCAAAATCCGCACCGCAGGCACCTGGGAAGGTGGTGTAGATATTGGTCGTGGAGATATTAACTATATCAAAGCAAACAAATATATTACCGCTGTTGCAGGTAGTGTAAACAACATCACTGTTGAGGCTGCTGGTACTTATGACATCTATTTCAACCAGAACACCATGGCTGTTTATGTTATGACCGCAGGTACCGACATTGCTGAGGCTACCGAGCAGACTGAGAATGGTAATGAGCCCGTTGTTGAGGAGCCTGAGGTTACTGAGAATGTTCTCTACCTTGTTCCTAACGCAAACTGGAAGGTTGACGGTGCACGTTTTGCTGCTTACTTCTTTGGTGCAGGCGAAGCTTGGGTAGGTATGACTGACAGCGATAGCGATGGTATCTACGAGGTTAACATTCCCGTAGGTGGCTACCCTTCGGTTATCTTCTGCCGTATGAACCCCAATGCTGCTGCAAATAATTGGGATAATAAGTGGAACCAGACAGCAGACCTTACTATTCCCACCGATGGCACCAACCTCTACACCGTTGCAGAGGGTGCTTGGGATAAGGGCGAAGGCACTTGGAGCACCAAATAATTCCTCCAATACCAAACACAAAAAAAGGCTCTCCATTGCGGAGAGCCTTTTTTGTGTGCCGTAGTGCGAGTCGGGAGTGACTACTCTACGGGGATGTCTTTGTTCACGTTCTTGCTGCCAAAGAGAGCGAAGAAGAGCAGGTATGCAAGTGCTGCAACCAGCAACCAATAGCTGGGCAGGAAGCCAATCTTGTCTGCCAATGCGTTCTGCAAGAAGGGGATGATACCACCACCGCAAACCATCATCATAAAGATACCCGAAGCCATAGGGGTGTATTTGCCCAAGCCCTCGGTTGCGAGGTTGAAGATGGAGCTCCACATAACCGAAGTGCACAAGCCGCAGAGTGCCATACAGAACATACTCAGAGGTACGGAAACCTTCACAATAGGAATAGTTACCATAATAGACTCGGGGATGTACATCAAGCCAACGAGCAGCGCGATAGCCGCGCAGCAAACCGCAACCATCATACTCTTGCTCGACACCTTAGCACCGATAGCAACACCAATGGTACGACCAATGAGCATCAAGAACCAATATACGCCCACAACGGTACCTGCAACGGCGGGACCTACCTGAGCGAGGTTCGACATATAGAGGTTTGCGGTGTTGGGAATACCAACCTCGATACCTACGTAGCAGAAGATTGCCACAACGCCAAATACAAAGTGGCGGAACGACATTGCACTATATTTCTCCTTTTTGCCCTCTGCCTTAGCAGCCAGACGTGCAGCCTTCTCCTCGGCGGTCTCCATATGAGGCTCGGGAATCTTGGTGAGCACGATAACCAAAAATGCCACAGCGAAGATAGCCATAGCGATAATCATTGCAGGAGCAGCGTCGGTAACTGTTGCGTTCTCAACCGAACCACCAACCAAGTAACCCAACAATACGGGAGCGATGGTGCCACCCAGCGAGTTGAGGGTGCCGCCCGTGAGGTTGAGCTGGTTGCCCCTATTACCACCACCGCCAAGAGTGTTGAGCATAGGGTTAACAACCACGTTGAGCATACACATCGAGAAACCTGCCACGAAAGCACCTGCTACATATACGGCAAATGCGCTCTCGGGAGCCACCGAGCTAGAAAGGAATTGGATAGCCACACCCACAAGACCAACCACAACTGCCATCAAGGAGGTGAACTTGTAGCCTTTGCGTTTGAGGATAATACCCGCAGGAATACCCATACAAGCGTAGGCGATGAAGTTAGCAAGTGTACCCAACTGCGAGAGGGCGTTGCTAACACCAAATTGGCTCTTCAAAATAACGCCCATAGAACCTGCAAAGTTGGTCACAAAGGCAATCATAAAGTAGAGCATAAACATCACCAAGATAGGCAATGTAAAGTTTTGCTTTTTCTGATTCATAATGTCCGTTTTTTGAGTTAATATAAAGTGTTAATTGTTTGTCGAGGTTAAAAGAGTACTCCACTCTCGGGGTTTTTGGTGTATCCTAGGTGCGAGTAGGCGAGGCCTGTTGCCTCTCTGCCTCGGGGGGTACGTTTGAGGAAACCCTCTTTGATGAGGAATGGCTCGTAGACATCCTCCAAAGTGCCCGCCTCCTCGCTCACCGAGGTCGCAATGGTGTTAATACCCACGGGACCTCCGCCAAACTTCTCGATAATCGTGCGGAGTATCTTGTTGTCCATCTCGTCCAGACCTCGCGAGTCGATATTCAGAGCCTCCAAGGCGCGACGCGAAATAGCAAGGTTTATGGCACCGTCGCCCTCCACCATTGCAAAGTCCCTCACACGCCTCAGTAGCGAGTTGGCAATTCGTGGCGTGCCACGGCTTCGCAAGGCAATCTCGTGTGCCGCCTTGTCGTCTATCTTCACTCCCAAAATCCCTGCCGAACGCTTCACAATGCCACTCAATACGTCCGTGTCGTAGTATTCGAGGTGGCAGGTAATGCCAAACCTTGCCCTCAGGGGCGAGGTGAGCAGACCGCTGCGGGTGGTGGCACCAATCAGAGTGAAGGGCGCAAGTTCTATCTGTATGGAGCGTGCCGAGGGACCCTTGTCGAGCACAATATCAATCTTGTAGTCCTCCATAGCCGAGTAGAGGTACTCCTCCACAATGGGGCTGAGGCGGTGTATCTCGTCAATGAAGAGCACATCGCCCTCCGATAGGTTTGTCAGCAGACCTGCCAAATCGCCGGGCTTGTCCAACACGGGTCCGCTGGTCACTTTCAGCGTCGAGCCCATCTCGTTTGCCACAATGTTGGCGAGGGTGGTCTTGCCCAATCCCGGAGGACCGTGGAACAAGACGTGGTCGAGCGACTCGCCTCTCATAAGCGCAGCCTTGATGAAGATGCGTAGGTTGTCCACAATCTTCTGCTGACCGTGGAAGTTTTCGAGCTCCTGTGGGCGGATTTTGTTCTCAAAATCCACATCGGTCTCTATATTCCGAATAGTCGATGTAGCCATTTTTTATTATCGGGTTTGTTTATTTCCTTTGCTTGTGATGCCTCAAATTTTGCCCTCACAATCTCGCCCATACTCCTGTCGGTAATTTTACTCTCCAACCACGATAGCAGGTCGATGTAGTAGAATGTACGGCGTTCGTAGGGGTGGTTCTCGTAGGGCGAGAGTCTTTCGTAGAGTACTTTGAGCTCCTTTTTCAGGTCAAGAGCGTTGACGTTGCCCAAACTCTTGAAGAAGGATAATAACTCGTCCTTCATTTCGGTCATATCTTTCATCTTTACAATAAAGGAGTAGACCGAACGTATCTGATAGTCGATGTTGAAGTCCAAGCCCGCATCGTAGAGCGCCATAAGGTTCAACATTCGGGCATAGCACTGTAAGTCGCGTCGTATGTTGTGGTCTTTAACGGCAATAATAAACGAGAGGTACTCGATACACTTGGCATAGTTGCCGTCGCCAAAGTAGAGTGTCGCCACCTTGTAGTAGAGAGGCATTTTCTCATGCAATGTCAATCGGTCTCCATACTTTTTAAGGTATGAATCGATGTTCTTGGCAATCCACAATCCGTCCTTGTAGGTGCCCGCCATCAGACACTTGTTGAGCTGCCCCGTGAAGAGTATGCCCTGAGAAATCATCGCTGCATTGTCGTTGAGTGTGCCGAGCCTCTGACTCTCCATCTCGAACTTTTCGAGCGTGCGCACAAATGCCGAGTACTTGTGCATCAGGAACATTCCGTCCAACACCTGCGAGTAACCACGCATATAGCTGTCGTACATCAACTCCTTCATATCGGGACGCGCCGCAAAGTGGGCAACCCATTTGAGGGCGTAGCGATACGACAAGCCCGTCTTGTGGCAGATGTAGTGGTACCAAGCCTTCGCCTGATAGAAGTAGAAACGCTCCGTAAAGCCCATCTCCTTGCCCTCAAAAACCTCAATGCGGGGCTTGAAATAACTATTGAGCCTGTCGAGGTCTTTCTGCGAGCGGGCAAAGCCGATACTCTGGTGGAGGGCATAGCACTGCACCGCCAGGCGCGAGAGATTTGCCACATTGTTGAGGTGGTCGGCAATGACAACAGCTGCCTTAGCTGTCTGGTCGGCAGCCTTGGTCATCTCGCTCGAATAGCTGAGCACTTTGAGCTGTCGCTGCAACTCCACAACATCCAAATAGTCCGCCATAAGCTCGCACTCCTTGACCCTCTTCTCGACCTTGTCGAGCAATTTCTGCGCCTCGCCATAGAGTCCCTTGTTGAAGAGAATCTTCACAAAGTCTATCTGCTCGCGTATTTCGAGCGCCGTGGAGTGCTGCACGCTGAGCATACGGAGCGAGGTGAGTATCTGCTTGTAGAGATGTGCTTTCAGATTGGGGAGCTGCTGCTTGCTGATGGTGGGGCACTGCGCCAAAACCTTCGCTTCGTCGTACTGCTCCATAGAGTCGAAACAGTCGAAGAGGAGCAAGAACTTAGCCCCCTCGTTGCTGCCAAGGCGGGTGGAGTAGAGCTTGAAGTTGCGCTTCTCCGCCTTGCTCATAAGTTTCACAAGGTCGAAAACGCCCTCTCTCTTTTCTGTTTTCTTGTAATTTGTCGCCTTCTCCATTCGTAAAATGATTATTTAGCGCAAAATGCTACGCTGTCCGACAGACCACAATGCGCCCCCTAACCGACACGCAATCAGAGCCCAAGAGATAAATAATGCCCATTTTGCTCCGATGTCCAACTCTGCCGAACAACCCTACAAAGGTATAAAAAAACGCGCAAGTTGTATGTATTTTAACCTATTTTTTTGCTCCCTGCTCCACAATGGGGGTTGTAATGTCGCCACAATTTGCTAACTTTGTAGAAGTATTATATTAACCCCAACAAAATTTTTATTGCTATGGAAATTCTCGAAATTGTTGCCGTTGTTCTAACCATTGTGGGTGTGGTTGGCTGCGTTGTACCCATCCTGCCCGGTGTGCCCATCTGCTGGGTGGGTATGTTGCTGTGCCACCTCTCCTCGGGAGCATTCACAACAAGCGACCTTGTTGTGTGGGCTGTCGTGGCAGGAGGTGTCACGCTCTTGGATAACTTCCTTCCCGCTGTTATGACCAAACGCTTCGGAGGTTCCAAGGCAGCAACCAACGGCTCTCTTATTGGCATAGTTGTCGGATTCTTTATGGGTCCTCTGGGGCTTATCTTGGGACCTTTCTTCGGTGCTTTGGTGGGCGAACTTACCCACAATGGCTCCGATAGTGCCCGCGCCTTCAAGGTGGCGTTTGGTTCCTTTGCGGCATTCCTTTGTGGCACCGGTATTAAACTCATTGCGGCGGTGCTTATTACCATTAAAATCTTCTCCACCTTGTAGCGAGTGTGCCTTGTGGGCGGCTGATTTCTGTGGGCGTTTTCTGCGTTACGCTTGCGCTCGAAATGCTCATTTACTATTGTAAACTCCGCTTTCTCGCGCTGCGCAAGCCTTGAACTCGCCTCACATAAATCACCCACAGGGATTAGGGTCTAACGTCTAACGTCTAACGTCTAACGTCTAACGTCTAACGTCAAGAGTCCTAAGGCTTATAGGGCGTATAAGGCTTATAAGGCATATAGGGCTTATGGGAGATATGGGAGGACTGAGAGATATGGGATAAACCCACAACCATCTCCCTCCCCTAAGTTAGGAGAACTGTCACGAAGTGACCGAGGGGGTCTGTCCGTCTTGCCACGACTGCCGTAGGCAGGCGGTTGGCATCTACCTTTCCTGTCTTTCCTGTTCTTCTTGTCTTTCCTGTTTTTCTTGCCAGAGTGGCACTTTTGTGCTGGGAATGCTAATATAAGGCATAGCAAAGGTAAAGCGATACGCAGTATCGCATAAAAGTTTTTGGGCGACTTTTTACAAAAAGTCGCGAAGAAATAGGTGCGAAAAAGTCGCAAAAGAAAAGCGGAGAAAACAGAACTCTTATTACACAAAGAGAGGTTGAATAATTCGTTCAACCTCTCTTTGTGTGTGTTATCGTTTCCAGACCCAGACGTCTTTTTGTTGTTTGCGGTATTTGAGTCGCATCTCTTCGGCTTTGGCGGGCGAGTTTGTCGAGTAAGCCACCACGGCCCATAGTCCTCGGGGGTAGGGGGTTATGAGGTAGTTCTCTTTGCCGATGCCGAGGGGGTCTTGCTTCGCGCACGCGCGTGCGTTGTACTTAATAGTAAAGACGCCCACCATAACATTGTAGCGTTTGTCGGCCGCGGGGGTGTTGACTACGGGTGCAGGGGTCTCCACAACCTCGGGAGCCGCGGGTTCCACCTCCTCTGCGGGTTCCAGCGCCTCTACGGGCTCTGACACTACCACCTCACCACATTTGCGCGAGCAGCAGTCGCAGTTGCTGATGCAGTAGATAGCTATGCCTGCTGCGGCGATGATACCCACGAGCCACCATACCCAGCCCAGCGAGGAGCGTTTGCGGAGTGTTGCTACGGGTATATCGTTGCCATTGAGTGCGCGGTGCAGCTCGTCGTCGATGTCGAAGTG
Organism: Tidjanibacter sp.; assembly: GCA_045602145.1. Taxonomy (GTDB): domain Bacteria; phylum Bacteroidota; class Bacteroidia; order Bacteroidales; family Rikenellaceae; genus Tidjanibacter. Next base: position 11,116 of record JAZSAY010000010.1, on the reverse strand, counting down.
GCGGGGAGAGATTGTGCCCACACCTTCGGCGTATATCGAGCCATCTTCGCGGCGTGCGGCGGCGAGCCAATCGTTGTAGATGTTGCGAGCCTCCTCGGCGGAGATGTTGCCCTGCTCGGCTATGATGTCCGTAACGAGGATGTGGTTGTCGGAGATTTTCTCCGAGAAGAATACGTGCTTGGGATTGCCCTCCACGCGCAGCGAGCCCACCTCGGGGAGTGCCACGTTGCCATACTGTACCAAGCAGTTAAAGATGAGTTTGTTTACTACGTTGCTCATATCGAAACGTTTTTTGTTGGTTTACTTCTTTGCTTTTGGGGGTGCCACTTTTTTGGCTGCGGGTTTGTGGGGTTCCTCTGCCCAGGCTATGCGCTGGGGCTTGCTCTTCAAGCCTATGACGATAAACACCACGCCTGCGATGACAAAGGGAATGCTCAACAACTGACCCATATTGAGTGTCATATCTGCCTCGAAAGCCACCTGGTCGTTCTTGATGAACTCCAAGAAGAAGCGCGAGAGGAAGATGCCGATAAGCCCCACGCCGAACATTAGTGCAGGGTGCTTGCGACCTGCATCGCCCTTGTAGTAGAGCACCAAGAGAATCACAAAGACCGCAATATAAAAGAGCGCCTCATAAATCTGAGTGGGGTGCATAGCCACCGTTTCGCCGTTGCGCTCGAAGATGAAACCCCAGGGCAGGTCGGTAGGTCTGCCGTAGATTTCGGAGTTCATAAGGTTGCCCAAGCGCACACCCGCACCGCCTATGGCTACGGGTATCATTATACGGTCGGCAGCCCACCAGAAGGGCATTTTGTTGCGCCACGCAAAGAGCAGCAGACCAATGAGGAAACCTATTGCTGCGCCGTGCGATGCCATACCGCCCTCGCGGATGTTGAGGATGCGTAGAGGCTCTGCCAAGTAGACCTCGGGCTCGTAGAAGAGGCAGTGTCCGAGCCTTGCGCCCAGAATGCCGAGTATGGTCGCATACCAAAAGAGCGAATCCACGAGTTTTTCGGGCAACTTCTCGCGGCGCACAAAGTTCGTGAAGAAGTAGATGCCCAATACGAACGCCAACGCCCAAAAAATGCCATACCACCTAATCTCCAAACCAAAGAGCGAGAAGGCTACGGGGTCAGCATTCCATACAACAGAAAGAAAATGGTTCATATCACTAAAAGAGTTAATTCGTGTTTGTGGCAGGTAAAGGTAACAAAAAACCGCTAATTTTTACTCAAAGTGAATGAAAAAGTGCTACCCTTGCCCAATTCGCTACGCAGATTGATGGTTTCGCCGTGCGCCTCCAAGACGTGCTTCACGATCGAAAGACCCAAACCGGTGCCGCCCTGCTCGCGCGAGCGCCCCTTGTCGGTGCGGTAGAAACGCTCGAATACGCGAGGTATGTCCTCCTTGGCAATACCCCTGCCGTTGTCCCTCACCTCCACCAACACCTTGTCGAAGAGGTCTATGAACTTGATAAATGTTTCGCCGCCCTCGTTGCCGTAGCGTATGGAGTTGATAATTAGGTTTATGAGAACCTGCTCGATGTAGTAGCGGTCCGCCTTGACCCATACAGGAGGGTAGGGAATGGTGTAGGACGAGCCCACCACCACATTGATATTCTTCTTTGTGGCCTCAAACTCGATGGTGTCGACAATGTCGCGCGTCAGTGCCACAATGTTGAAACGCTCATATTTGAGGTTGAGCACGCCCGATTCGAGTTTCGAGATAGCCTCCAAGTCGTTTGTGATGTTTATCAGGCGGTCTATGCTCTTCTCGGTGCGCTCCAAATAGCGACGCATAAGTACAGGGTCGTTCATTCCGCCGTCGAGGAGCGTCGAGATGTAGCCCTGAATGTTGAAGATGGGGGTCTTTATCTCGTGCGACACGTTGCCCACAAACTCCTTGCGGTACTTCTCGTTCTCTTTGAGCCTTGCAATCTCCTTTTGGTTCTTGTCTGCCCAACGGTTGAGCTCGGCACTCACCGAACGCTCGGGGTGGTCGGTCTGCTCCAACTCGGCGGCAAGCTCGGTGGTCTTGATGTCCCTGCCGAGCACTATGCGATAGAGGGGCTTGATGCGCTCATAGAAAAAACGCTTCATCACAAACTTGTCGCCCACAAAGACTATCACACCACTGCCTATGGCGAAGATGAAACCCCACCACCAACCATCGGTGCCAAAGAAACGACCCATCAGCAAACCTACCGCCACGCAGAAGATTGTGATTATGCCAACAATGAAGGCCGCAGTATTTATTGTCTTGATTTTCATATAGTTTTACCTTAGATGTTTTTCCATTCCAATACGGCTCGCACCTCGTAGAGGGCAGTGATGAGTGTGGTGTCGAGGCGCATAGGCAGCACCTCCGATGCATCCGCTTCAAGGAGTAGCTCTGCCTCGCCTACCTCGGCAACCTTGCGCACCATAGCCGCCCTTCCATTGCCCGCCAAAACCATCATCCCGACAGCCACATCCTCCACCTCGCACCTGCGGCAAAAGAGTACACTGCCTTGCCTGATGGTGGGCTCCATAGAGCGCGAGTTGTAGGGTGCCGCAAAGTCGCAATCGCCACAACGGGGCATCACCACCGAGCCCGAAGGCGAAGGGTGTTTGCCGAGTGCAACCTCCGTACAATCAGCCTCGTAGTAGGGAATGTGACGCTCTTGTGGGCGCAACATCTCGCCCTCGCCCGCCAACAACCAACCAAAGTCAATCTCGGGATAGCGGGTACAAATGCGCTCGGCAAGTGGGCGCGATATTTGGTGCTTTTCGGATTTTATCTGGTAGAGAGTTTGCGGCGAAGAGAGTCCAATCTGCATAGCAAAGGCGTTTGTGCTGAGCCCTGCCCAACACATAACCTTTTCTATTCTCTCTTTTGCGGTGAGTTTAACCATAAGTGGGAGATTGCGTTTTGTCTGCCGAAAGAGCAAAACTACACAATTTTTGCGGTTTTCTCAAATAAAACCACGATATTTGCAATGTAGAGAGCGGAAAATGCGTTTCTCTCTCACAGATGCAAAAAACTGACCCCGTAGTTTAATGGATAAAATTTAGGATTCCGGTTCCTACGATAGCGGTTCGATTCCGCTCGGGGTTACAATTTGGTCTAACGTCTAACGTCCAACGTCAATAGTCCTAAGGCTTATGATAGAATTGAAAATTGAAAATTGAAGCAAATGCGAGTAAGCGAGGGCAGAGGCTGCTTGCAGACTATGCCGAGCGGGAGCATTTTAGAGCAGCCGAAGGCTGGTCAATTGAGAATTGAAAATTATGGTGCAGGCTACGCCTGCGAGTATTTTATCCCTCCCCTAAGTTAGGGGAGGGTGCCCGTAAGGGCGGGAGAGGTCTGTCCGTCTTGCCACGACTGCCGCAGGCAGGCGGTTGGCATTTACCTTTCCTGTCTTTCTTGTTTTTCTTGCAGGAAAGACAGGAGTAACAGGAGTGGCAGGAATGACAGGAGAAACAAGGAGAGTTTCAGAGAAGTCTTTTTTCGGGAAGGCGTGAGGCTCTCCGAAGGAGAGTGGCAGACGAAATAGTAGCCCTCTCAAACTTGTTTGGAAGAGGGCTGCTATTTTGGCTGCAAATCTGCCTGCAAAGGCAGTCACACCTCACCGTAAAGGCGACAGAGTGACGCTTTTGTGCAGGTGGCTCCGAAGCCACTCCGAAGCAAAGCGGTAGGTAGAACCACTATTGGTTGGTACACGAAAAGTTTTTGGTTCCGCTTTTTACAAAAAGCGGAGAAGAAAGTCGCGAAAGAAGAGAGAAAAAGAATATGAACTTCAAGTTGGTGTCGGATTACAAGCCCACGGGTGATCAGCCCGAGGCTATTGAGGAGCTGGTGCGCTCTATTGAGGGCGGTCAGCCCCACAATACGTTGTTGGGAGTTACGGGTTCGGGCAAGACTTTTACGGTGGCGAATGTTGTGGAGCGGTTGAACCGTCCCACGCTTGTGCTGAGCCACAATAAGACTCTTGCGGCACAGCTTTATAGCGAGTTCAAGGCGTTCTTTCCCGAGAATGCTGTGGAGTACTTCGTGTCGTACTACGACTACTACCAGCCCGAGGCGTATCTGCCTGCAAGCGACACCTACATCGAAAAAGACCTCGCCATCAATGACGAGATAGAGAAACTCCGACTGCGCACTACGGCTTCGCTGCTTTCGGGCAGACGGGATGTTATTGTGGTGTCGAGTGTGTCGTGCCTCTATGGTATCGGCAACCCTTCGGACTTCCACGCCAATAGCATTACCATAAAGGTGGGCGATGTGATTCCCCAGCGCAGACTCTTGTACCGCCTTGTGGATGCGCTTTATACCCGCACCGAAAGGTATTTGGAGCCTGCCACGTTCCGCGTGAAGGGCGACACTATCGACATTATGCCCGCCTACTCGGAGAGTGACGCTTGGAGGGTGTCGATGTTTGGCGATGAGGTGGAGGCTATGTGGAGAATAGACCCCGCTACGGGCGCAAGATTGGAGGGTGTGGAGGAGGTAAGTATCTTCCCTGCCAACCTCTTTGTTACGACCAAGGAGCGCACCGAAGACGCCATTCGCCAGATACAACTCGACTTGGGCGAAAGGATTGCCGAGTTCGAAAAGGAAGGCAGGAGTGTTGAGGCTCAACGCATTAAACAAAGGGTGGAGTACGATGTGGAGATGATAAAGGAACTCGGCTACTGCTCGGGCATCGAGAACTACTCGCGCTATATGGACGGCAGGAAACCGGGCGAACGCCCCTTCTGCCTGCTCGATTATTTCCCCGAAGATTTTTTGCTGGTGGTCGATGAGAGCCACGTTACAATACCTCAGGTTAGGGCTATGTTTGGCGGCGATAGGGCTCGCAAGGAAAACCTTGTGGAGTATGGCTTCCGACTGCCCGCAGCCATCGACAACCGCCCACTCACATTTGCCGAGTTCGAGACCTTCGGACACACGGTTTTGTATTGTAGTGCCACCCCCGCCGACTACGAACTCATAAAGAGCGAGGGTGCTGTCATAGAGCAACTTGTGCGCCCCACGGGACTCCTCGACCCCGAGATAGAGGTGCGCCCTACGGACAACCAGGTGGACGACCTCTTGGAGGAGATTTCGGAGGCTGTGCATAAGGGACAAAGGGTGCTTGTTACGACCCTCACGAAACGTATGGCGGAGGAGCTCTCCAAGTACTTCGACCGCATAGGCATCCGCAACCGCTATATACACTCCGATGTGGAGACTTTCGATAGGGTGCAAATTTTGGAGGACCTCAAAGCGGGTTCCTTCGATGTGCTCATTGGCGTGAACTTGCTGAGGGAGGGCTTGGACCTGCCGGAGGTGGCTTTGGTGGCTATTATGGATGCCGATAAAGAGGGCTTCTTGCGTAGCGAGAGGGCGCTGACGCAGACCGCAGGACGTGCTGCGAGGAATGTTGAGGGTAGGGTTATAATGTATGGCGACACCATAACCGATGCTATGCAGGCGACCATCAACGAGAGCCGCCGCAGACGCGAAAAACAGATGGCTTATAACAAGGCTAACGGCATAACTCCCACACAGATACGCCGCTATGCCCGCACCACCATTGCAGGAGTTACCTCCGAGAGCGCAGAGCCCTATCCGCTGGGTGTGGGAGGCGCGCAGATGGCAGCAGACAAGAGGAGTGTCTACTCGCCCGAGGAGAGGGAGAGCGCCATCAACGATGCCCGCCGCCGTATGGAGGAGGCTGCCAAGGCTTTGGATTTTGCACAAGCGGCACTGTGGCGAGATAGAATGTACGAGTTGCAAGGAAAGAAATAGCGAGCGCATATCGCACCGCATCTGCTGCGTTACGCTCGGTCTCGGAATGCTCATTTGCGCTGAGCAAACTCCGCTTCCTCGCCCTTCGCAAGCCTTGCATCTGCGGCACGATATGCACTCGCTGGGAATTTTGGTCTAACGTCTAAGGTCTAACGTCAATAGTCCTAAGGCTTATAGGAGAATTGAGAATTGAAAATTGAGAATTGAAAATTATGGTGCAGGCTGCGCCTGCGAGTGTTTTATCTCTTCCCTAAGTAGTTCCTCCCCTACGCAAGGGGAGGATAGGAGGGGTGGTCGAAATTGCGCTCGGCGTCCTCGCCGAGCAGTCCGCGCAGCGGGGGAGAGGTCTGTCCGTCTTGCAACGACTGCCGTAGGCAGGCGGTTGGCATCTACCTATCTTGTTTTTCTTGCAGGAGTGACAGGAATAACAGGAGCGACAGGAGTGACAGGAGAAACAGGGGAGTTTTGAGAGATGGCTTTTTTCGGGGAGGTGTGAGGCTCTCCGAAGGAGAGTGGCAGACGAAATAGTAGCCCTCTCAAACTTGTTTGAAAGAGGGCTGCTATTTTGGCTGCAAATCTGCCTGCAAAGGCAGTCACCTCGCCGCAAAGGCTACACGAAAAGTTTTTGGTTCCGCTTTTTACAAAAAGCGGAGAGAAAAGAAGTATGAAATTAGCAGAGAAGATAACCAAACTTATTGATTTGTTTTATGTTAAGCCGCTGAGGGGTGTTGTGCCTTTGCAGACGTTTCGTTATGCGGTGTGTGGTGGTGGCAACCTTGTGATAAATTGGCTGCTCTATGCCTTGCTCTACGACGTGGTCTTGGGCTTCGACTACCTCAACCTCGGTTTTGTCTACCTTTCGCGCCATATTGCCGCCCTTGCGGTGACGTTCCCCGTAACACTCTTTACGGGCTATTGGTTGCAGAGCCGTATCTCCTTCAAGGGCTCTCCTCTGGGCGATAGGGTTAGCTCGGTGCGCTATCTTGTGACCACCCTCGGCTCGCTCGCCATCAACTATGTCTGCCTGAAACTTTTTGTCGAGTGGGTGGGCTTGTATGCTCCCGTGGCGCAGGTTGTCACTTCGTTGATAACAATTATTTATAGTTACATCTTGCAGAAGTATTGGACTTTTCGTGGTGCCAAATAGTAGAAGTATAAACGGCTTGCTCCTCCCTTGTTGGGAGGAGTTTTTTGCAAAATACAAAGTATTTTGTAACTTTACGTGCTAATTTGGCGCATAATGGGCGCAGACCAAAAGAACAAGAGCGTGTAAAGCGATGATTGATAGGGCAACAGTCGATAGAATATACGCCGCAGCCAATGTGGTGGAGGTCGTCAGCGACTTCGTTTCACTCAAAAAGAAAGGAGTGAATTTTATGGCTTGTTGTCCTTTCCACAATGAAAAGACGCCATCTTTTGTGGTGTCGCCCGCCAAGGGACTCTACAAGTGCTTCGGTTGTGGCAAGGGCGGCAATGCTGTGACCTTCGTTATGGAGCACGAGAAACTCACCTACGTCGAGGCTCTTAAATGGGTTGCCAAGAAATATGGCATAACCGTCGAGGAGAGAGAGGAGACTCCCGAGGAGAAGCAACGCAACGACGATAGGGAGAGTATGATGATTGTCAATGCGTGGGCTCAGGACTACTTTGTGGAGCAGATGTTCGGCACCGACGAGGGGCTGAGCGTCGCCCGCAACTACTTCTCTTCGCGCGGACTGACCGATGCAACCATCAAACGCTTTGGCTTGGGTTACTGCCCCGAGAGCCGCACCTTGCGCGAGAAGGACACAATGACGCAGGCGGCACTCCGCGCGGGCTATAAGGAGCAGTTCCTCGTTGATACAGGTCTTACCATAAAGCGCGAAAACGGCACCTACTACGACCGCTTCTGTGGCAGGGTAATGTTCCCCATACACACCATTTCGGGCAGGGTTACGGCGTTTAGCGGCAGGGCTTTGCAGAGCGATAACAAAGCAAAGTACCTCAACTCGCCCGAGAGTATGGTCTACTCCAAGAGCAACAACCTCTACGGTATCTATTTTGCCAAGAGTGCCATAACCAAAGAGAACCACTGCATACTCGTGGAGGGTAATATAGACGTTGTGCAGATGCACCAAAAGGGCATCGAGAATGTCGTGGCGCCTCTCGGAACGGCGCTGACCATCGAGCAGGTGAGGATTATCTCTCGCTTCACGAACAACATCACACTCCTCTTCGATGGCGATAGTGCGGGTGTCAAGGCGGCAATCAAGGGTGTCGATTTGGTGCTCAAAGAGGGACTCAACGTGAGGGTTGTGGTGCTGCCCGAGGGTGAGGACCCCGACTCCTACGCTCGCAGCCACTCTGCCGACCAAATTCGCGAGTATATTACCAACAATCAGAAAGATTTTATAACCTTCAAGTCGTCGCTCTATGCTGCCGAGGTGGCTCGTGACCCCATCCGCAAGGGCGAACTGATAGCCGATATTGTAAACTCCATTGCGCTTATCCCCAACAAAATACAACGCTCGGTATTCATCAAGGAGTGCTCCAAGATTATGGATATCGACGAGTCGCTGGTGGTGAGCGAGGTGGTGCGCAAGAGTGTCGGCACACGCTATGGCGATGAGGCGCGTGAGTTTGTGCGTCGCGAGCAGGTACAACGCAAGCGCGAGGAGAGTGCCTTCGAGCAGGCGGCATCGCTCGGCAATCAGAAGGCGGGCAGTAGTATGACCGAGTTGGAGAGGGAGATTGTGGGCTACCTCATCAAGTATGGGCACCTTACGCTCGACTACCGCGAGGGCAAGGCTACAACCTCTTTCAATGTTGCCGACTCCATCTTTGAGGCACTCGAAGACGATGGCGTATTCTTCCAAGATGCCCGCTACCGTGCGCTTATGGAGTGCTACAAGCTCCATCGTACCGAATGTGCCGAGGGCGAGAAGGTCCCCGAGCACTACTTCATAGAGATTGACAACCCCGAGGCGAGTGCTGCTGCGGTGGATATTCTCACCGAGGGCGACAACCACAAGCAGTCCGCCATCTGGAAGGAGCACGATATATGCACCTCCACAGAGGAGGAGCGCCTTGGCAAGATTATCCCCAAGGCGATAATACTCTATAAATCCAAGGCAATAGAGTCCATTATCTCTTCGCTGGGTGAACGCCTTGCAGCGCTGGGCGACGGCGACGACGAGGAGGCTGCACGCATCCTCGAAGCCATCGCTGCCCTGAATGCCGAGCGCAACAAGATAGCCCGCCAAACCGCACGCAACATACTATGAGTACAAACTATAAGAACATAAATATCCGCAACAAAAAGGCGTATTTCAACTACGAGATTCTCGAAGAGTTCGTGGCAGGAATACAACTCGCAGGCACCGAGATAAAGTCGCTCCGATTGGGCAAGGCGTCACTTGTGGACTGCTATTGCTACTTCTCCAATCACGAGTTGTTTGTCAGGGGTATGAATATCGCCGAGTACGATTGGGGCAACCTCAACAACCACGCACCTCGCCGCGATAGGAAACTTCTGCTCACCTCACGCGAGTTGGATAAGTTGGAGCGAGCTTCTCAGGACAAGGGTGTGACCATTGTGGGTTTGAGAGTCTTTATCAACGACAGGGGCTTTGCCAAACTCGCCATAGGTCTTGCACGCGGTAAACACGAATACGACAAACGCGAAACCATCAAGGCTCGTGACACCAAACGCGAACTTGATGCGATAAAGAAACAGTATAAACGATAAATTGAAAAAGGAAAATTGAAAATGGAAAATTAAGGAGCGCTTTCAGCGCAGAGGTTATATATCTTCCAAAAAACAATTTTCAATTTTCAATTCTCAATTCGAACACAATGGGATTGATTCTTTGTATAGAGACGGGAACGGACATCTGCTCTGTGGCGCTGGCGAGAGATGGCGAGATGATTGCCCTCCGCGAGAGCGACCTCGGCAAGGACCACGCCCGCAAGGTGGGTGTTTTTACCCAGGAACTCCTCAGGGAGAACAATATAGAGCCAGACGAACTCGATGCGGTGGCTGTGGGCAAGGGTCCGGGTTCCTATACGGGCTTGCGCATTGGCGTCTCGTTCGCCAAGGGTCTGTGCTATGCGCTGGGTATTCCACTGTTGGCTGTGGACTCCCTGCGCTCGCTTGCTGCCTGCTTGGTCGAGGAGGTCGAGGCGGGTATTGTTGATATTGAGGAGTGGGAGAGGGTTGTTCTATGCCCGATGATAGACGCTCGTAGGATGGAGGTCTATGCCGAACTCTTCAATACCGACCTCACACCCCGCTCGGAGGTTGTGGCAGAGGTGGTGCACGATAGGAGTTTCAGCGAGGTGCTGCTCGATGATAAGAAACTCGTCATCTTCGGTACGGGTGCCGAGAAGTGCTCGGGTATCTTGGAGTGGGCTGAGTGCGTGAGTGTTGCGCCTTCGGCACGTGGCTTGTGCGCCGAGGCTGAGAGGAAGTTGCAGGCAGGCGAAAGGGAGGATGTTGCCTACTTCGAGCCTTTCTACTTGAAGGATTTTGTTGTTACTGCCTCAAAGAAAAAACTATTTTAGCGAGCACACCTCCCATAGCTCTCATAACTCTCATACAACCTTAGGACTATTGACGTTGGACGTTAGATAAAAAATATGGGATATAAAGAAGATAAACAATTGCAACTTGACGGACGCTATATGCGTATGGCGCGTGTGTGGGCGGAGAACTCCTACTGCGTGCGCCGTCAGGTGGGTGCGCTCATCGTGAAGGATAAGATGATCATCTCGGACGGCTACAATGGCACCCCCTCGGGCTTTGAGAACATCTGCGAGGACGACAGTGGCGTAACAAAACCTTATGTTCTGCACGCCGAGGCGAATGCCATAACGAAACTCGCCAAAAGTAACAACTCGGGCGACGGCAGCACACACTATGTTACCGCCTCGCCCTGTATGGAGTGCTCGAAACTCATCATCCAGTCGGGCATCAAAAGGGTGGTGTATGCCGACCTCTACCACAATACCGATGGCATAGACCTATTGGAACGCTCAGGGATTGAGGTTGTGAGAGTTGAGGGGTGAGACGAGCGCATCTCGTGGGCGAGTGTGCCTTGTGGGTGCTTTTTGCACCAAACTGCGCATCGCAACTTCCTCATTTGCGCTGAGCAAACTGCGGAGTTGCTCGCTTGTTTGGCACAAAAATCCCTCCACAAAACCCACTCGCTGGGATGTGGGGTCTAACGTCAATAGTCCTAAGGCTTATAGGGCATATAGGGCTTATGGGAGAAATGGGAGGAATGAGAGATATGGGATAGGACCACAGCCATATCCCTCCCCTAAGTTAGGGGAGGGTCCGCGAAGCGGGGGAGAGGTCTGTCCG
>JAZSAY010000009.1:0-48805 GCA_045602145.1 Tidjanibacter sp. | reverse complement strand
GGCATTTGCCCGAGCCGTTCTTATTTGCGTTATTCTCTGTTGAGAAGGGAATTAGTATTCGCCCAAGAATGTTTCCAAGTCAAAATCTTCTGCATTATGCTCTACAATAGCCACATCAATGGTGTAACCCCAACTCTGAGCTTCGCCAGTGTGGATAAAGAGGTCGTATGTCTTTTCATAGTCGGTAACATTCATATTACCAGTATATGTCGTATTTGAATATGTTGTAAACCAACTACCAACTTTAAAATCACCATTAACATTTGCCCATACCTGGACTATTTTTTCAACTTCTTCATCCCAGGCGTCCTGATGCTCAACGGGTGTGTGAACAGCCCAAGTACCACCACCTTTATCCCAAGTGCCAGCTTTTACTGTGTAGTGATTATTGCCATCATTGGGGATCGAGAGGTCAGCTGTCTGGTTCCACTTGTTATCCCAGTTATTAGCAGTTGCGGAGGGGTTCATACGGCAGAAAATCATACTAGTCCATTTACCGTCAGGGGTATCTGCAACATAGATACCGTCACCATTTTCGTCCTTCATATCTACCCAAGTGTTTCCACTAGCGTTAAAGAAATAGATTGCAAAACGAGCATTTGCCTGTTTCCAATTGCTGTTGGGGGTAAGATACCAGTCACCACTTTCACCACCAGTAACCTCGGGGTGGTGAATTATCTCGGTTTCAACGGTCTGTTTGAGAAACAGACAACCACCTTCTTTGAGAGTTACATTACCTCTGCTGTATGTGCCTTTACTTGTAGGAATTTTATAAAGAGCCTGTGTGTTTGCTTGATCCCAATTGGTGTGTGCACCGATAACACCCCAATTCTCGAACTGCTCAGCGGTGAGTTCACCGAGGTTATAGATTTTACCAGCCTCAAATTTGATATTAGCTACTTTCTGAGCAACACCACCAATCGAATAAGTAAGAGTGGTTTCTGCATCAGTAGGTTTAATGGCGATATACTTATCGGTTACTTCGCCAGCAATACTGAAAGCGTCACCCTCAGAGAACATACCTGCACCAGTCAATACGAAATCATCTTTGAACTGACCTTTTGTGGTAACTTTCAGGAATGCATTCTGAACTGCGAAGCTGAAGCCCGAAGCGTTGCCTTCTGCGTCGAAAGCACCCTCTGCTTTGAGCTGAGCACCTGCGGTACCTGCCTCAGAGTCAATACCATCCTCGTTGTACCAAGCAATAAGGTTGCTCTGACCTTTGAGCGTGCTTACCTCGCTATCGGTGCAAGTGAACTTGCCCTCGCCCTGGTGAGCGAACTCAAATTTGTTAATGGTAATAACGTCGTCATCGCTCCAAACGGTTTTCAGACCATCGAGGTCGGTTTTGGAGTTGTCGATGGTTGCAACAAACGAAAGACCCTCGTTCTCGGTTGCGATGTTATCCATAACATCGTTCTCACATGCTACTGCGCCCAAAGCAACAATAGCAGAAGCCAAAATGTAAAAAATCTTTTTCATCTCTTTGTCTTTTTTTGCTTTGTTAAACTTTGGATTACCAGATTACTGCGCCGTCGTTGTAATCTTCGTAGTTGGCGTTCTCGCCAAGTTCGAAAACCACATTACTCATTGCGATTCCTGCCTCTACCAAAATCTCGGTAGTCTCAATAGCAGGTGAAAGGTAATTTCTTTTCATTTTGCTTTTGATAGTTTTTGTGTTGTTGTGTTAATGTATAGTATTTTTTGTTTTTTTTCTCCGTTTTTCGATTTCGGGCGGTTGTCAAAATCCCGTCAAAAATCTTGCGAATGTAATGATTTTCTTTTGGTTGTGGGTAATTTTTCCTCCCCTTTTTCTTCGAAAAATGACGAGTGGTGTTTTTCTGCCACCGAATGGCTCGAAATGGCAGACGAGTAGGGGAGTCCTTTTTTTAAATATGTATATGCTTCCCGCAAAGAGTAAGGGCGAGCCCACAGCGGCTCGCCCTTAGGGGTTGGATATTAATCAGCGGACGTTAGGCTTTTAACCTCAGGAACGAGTAGCCGAAGCGTTCACAAGCAGCCCTCTCCAACTCTTCGCGCACCGAGGGGTGGGCAATCTCAATGAGTGCCTTGGCCCTCTCGGCGAGGTTCTTGCCTTTGAGGAATGCCGCACCATACTCCGTAACCACATATTGGGTCTGGAAGCGAGTGGTAACAACGCCTGCGCCCTCGGTCAAGACGGGTTTGATTTTCGACACGCCCTTGGGGGTTATGGAGTTCATAGCGATGAAGGTTTTGCCACCCTCCGACAATGCAGCACCATACATAAAGTCGTGCTGACCGCCCACGCCCGAGAAGATGCGCGTGCCGATGGAGTCGGCGCACACCTGACCCGTAAGGTCAACCTCGATGGCGGAGTTAATAGCCATAGCCTTAGGGTTTTGGCGGATGCGGAAGGGGTCGTTGGTCCACGCCACATCCTTCACCAATAGGTCGGGGTTGTAGTCCATATAGTCGTAGAGTCTGCGCGAGCCGAGCGAGAGGCAGCAAACCGTCTTACCCTTCTCTACAACCTTCTGCGAGTTGTCAATAACACCACTATTTATAAGTGGCACAACACCATCGGTCAGAGCCTCGGTGTGAAGACCGAGGTTTTTGTGGTTCGTAAGTGCCGCAAGCACAGCATTGGGAATGCCACCCACGCCAATCTGCAACGTTGCACCATCGGGTATCTGCTCGGCAATGAAGCCGCCAATCTTCCTCTCCTCCTCGTTGGGCTCGACGGTGGGCAGAGCCACAGGTTCGCAGTCCACCCTCACGGCAGCATCTATGCGGTCTATGTGCACCAGCGCGTCGCCATAGGTGTAGGGAATGCGGGGGTTAATCTGTGCGATGATGACCTTTGCGGTCTCGGCAGCGCTCACTGCCAAGTCTGCCGAGATGCCAAAGCTGCAATAGCCGTTAGCATCTGGCTCCGAGCAGTTTAGCAGCGCCACATCGTACTTCACATAGCCCTCCCTGACCAGCGCAGGCACCTCGCCCAAAAAACAGGGTGTAATGGAGCCATAGCCCGAGGCAATAGCCTTGCGGTAGTTGTTCGCCACAAAGAAGCTCTGGGGTGTGAAACTCTCCATCATCTCGGGGGTGCCGTAGGGGATGTCGCGAGTGCCGATGGCAAAGGCACTATACACCTCCACACCGCGCAGCTCGTCAGCCCTCGCCACCATAGCATCCACCAACACCTCGGGGATGCTCGTGGAGCCCTGAACATATACCTTGTCGAAACTCTTAATCAACTTTGCCGCCTCGGCAGCAGTAACGTAGTTTGCCATATATTATCGAATTGAGAATTGAGAATTGAGAATTGGGATTTATTCTACTAATTTCTCGAACATTGCCAGGCGCTCGTCCAGCAGGTCGTAGTGGTGGGGTTTGATTGCCGACGAGCAGGCACGAATGCCCTCATAATCAGCACCCGTAGAGCTCAGCACAATGCCGCTCACGCCACACTGCAACAGTTTGTCCAGCAGTTCGCCGCCCTTCATATCCTTATATCCAATTGTGAAGAAGAAGCCGCTGCCGACGGGCTCGTCCACATCCTTGTCATAGACCAAATGGAAGTTGTGGCGGGCGAGAATCTCGCGTATGCGCTCGGTGCGCAAAGCATACTCCCTAACCTCCTCGCGGTAGTTGTAGGTGCCCTCCGCAGCGCGGTTCAGCATCTCGGCAAGAGCCATCTGTGCCGAGTGCGACACGCCCGACGAGAGGGTATAGACGAGTTTATGCACAAAGACATTTCCGAATGAGGGCAGACCAAAACGCTCCCTCATATCCTCGCTCTTGCGAGCAAAGAGGTGGTCGGAGATGCAAGCTACGGCAATGCGCTCTCCTGCATAGGAGAAAATCTTGGAGGCACTCATCAGCAAAATATAGTCCTTAGCCCAGGGCGTAACGCTCACCTGAGTGGGGAGTCCTGTTGTGGGATTTACATCCTTGCGGAAGTCCATAGTGAGATATGCCAAGTCCTCAATCACAACTACTTCATATTTATTTGCAAGTTCTCCGATGGTCCTCAATTCGCTCTCCGTAAGGCACATCCACGAGGGGTTGTTGGGGTTGGAGTAGAGTATGGCTGCAATCCTGCCCGTCGAGAGGTACTCCTCCAACTTGGGAGCCAACTTCTCGGCGCGGTAGTTGAACACGTCGAAAGCCTCGCGCCTTATGCCCAGCACGTCTGCCTGAGTCTTCTGCACGGGAAATCCGGGGTCGATGTAGAGGATGGTGTCCTTCCTCTTGTCGAGCGCTGCCACAGCCATCAGCGAGGCAAAAGTGCCCTGCATAGAACCCACGGTGGGGATGCAGTGTGAGGGGGCGATGTCTGCGCCGATGATTGCCTTCACGAACTTCGAAGCAGCCTCTTTGAGCTTGTGCTCGCCTTCGAGCGAGGGATAGACGGAGGCTACACCGCTATCCAAAGCCGCCTTTTGAGCATCAATACCCACCTGCGAAGCGGGCAACCCGGGAACGCCAATCTCGAAGTGTATAAACTCCTCGCCCGAAGCCTGCTCGCACTTCTTTACGAGCGACACGAGCTGTCGAATGGAGAGGTCCTCTACGGAGCTCACCTCCATTTGCTGCAAAGCACTCTCAATCAGAGCGCGGTCAATCAAAGTATTCATTGTGTAGTCTTAGTAGTGGTTTTTAGGTTCAATCCACAAATGTAGGCAACTCAGCCGAGATTTCAAAGCCCCCAACCCCTCAAAAATGCACACTGCTAAAAAAATAACAAATAATGTTTGCCGATAGAGAAATTAAATGTATCTTTGTGGTTAATAAAATTCGAAACAAACACTAATAACTCTAATAACTAAACACTATGAACATTCCCGCAGAATTGAAGTACTCGAAAGACCACGAGTGGATTAAAGTTGTAGATGGCAACGAAGCATTGGTTGGTATTACCGACTTTGCACAGGGCGAATTGGGCGACATCGTTTTCGTTGACGTTCCCACTGTTGGTGAGGTAGTTAACGCTCACGAGGTATTTGGCTCCATCGAGGCTGTTAAGACCGTTTCGGACGTGTTCCTGCCCGTGACCGGAGAGGTACTCGAACTCAACCCCGAGGTTGACGCAGACCCCGCACTCGTAAACAAAGAGCCCTACGAGGGTGGCTGGCTCGTACGCATCCGTATGGAGAACCCCGCCGAGCTCGACGACCTGCTGGACGCAGAGGGTTACAAAGCGCTTTTGTAATTTATCAATTAATGAATAACAAATAATTAGTTAGGAAAAATGGCAACAAAAGTAACTGTTGTAGGCGCCGGTAATGTGGGCGCAACTGCTGCAAATGTGATGGCTATCCGCAAGGTGGCAAGCGAAGTATGTCTTATTGACATCAAACCCGACCTTTCGGAGGGTAAAGTTCTGGATATGTACCAGACCTCGACCCTGTTGGATTTCGACACCAAACTCGTAGGTGTAACCAACGACTACAAGGCTACCGCAAAGAGCGACGTGGTGGTTATTACCTCGGGCGTTCCCCGCAAACCCGGTATGACTCGCGAGGAGCTCATCGGTGTAAATGCGAACATCGTTAAATCGGTGGTTAACAACATCTTGGAGTACTCGTCCAAAGCTATCTTCGTTATCGTTTCGAACCCTATGGACACTATGGCATACCTCACCTTGAAGGCTACCGGTCTTCCCAAAAACCGCGTGATTGGTATGGGTGGTGCATTGGATTCCTCGCGTTTCCGCTGCTACTTGGCAAAGGCTCTGAAAGCCGACATTCGCGACGTTGACGGTATGGTTATCGGCGGTCACGGCGACACCACAATGATTCCTTTGGTAGACAAAGCAAGCTACCGCGGTGTGCCCGTAAGCCAGCTCCTCAGCAAGAAGAAACTCGCTCAGGTGGCTGCCGACACTATGGTAGGCGGTGCTACCCTCACCAAACTCCTCGGCACTTCGGCTTGGTACGCTCCCGGTGCAGCTATCGCAAGTGTTGTAGAGAGCATTTTGGGCGATCAGAAACGTGTTATCTCTTCGAGCTGCTACCTCGAGGGTGAGTATGGTGCTGAGGACCTCTTCATCGGCGTTCCCGCTGTTATCGGCAAGAACGGTATCGAGAAGATTCTGCCTCTCAAACTCACTGCTGACGAGAAGGCTAAATTTGAGGCAAGCGTTGCAGCCGTGAAGAAGACCAATGAGGTTCTTTATGAGATTGGCGCCCTCACGAAATAAGCGCATCTAAGCGGCGTCTTTGGCGTTGCACTTCGATAAACCACCTCCTCATTTACGAGAGTAAACTGCGGAGGTGGTTTTCTTGTGCGCCTAAAATCCGCTCGCTTATATGCGCTTATTGGGTGGTGAGAAAAAACAGGAGTGACAGGAGAAACAAGAGTGACAGGAATTTCCCTATTCTCCCTGTTCTTCCTGTCCTCCCTGTCATTCCTGTCCTCCCTGTCCTCCCTGTCCTCCCTGTCCTTCCTGTCCTCCCTGTCCTCCTTGTCTCAAAAATTTTGCATTTTGCATTTTTTAGCCCGCTTTTTGCTATGGGCTTACAATGCTTGTATTGTAGGGTATTGGTGGCGGGTGTTGTTTTTTTTATAAAAAAACACTATGTTTGTCACTAATGAAACTGGGCTCGTGCCTGAACTAACGGGTGTTGCGACACCTCAATGATTAACCAAAATAGTAGTTGTAAGTATAAGAATATCAACGAGTTACACGCATCGGGGGGGGGTAAAACATGCCTCCTTATGCCCCAAAAAAGACATTTTATTGGTAGAATCGGACGGGAGAAATTGGCGTTGAAAGATGTTCATTTTTTCCTTTTGGCTGTGCAATAATACCTTGAAGCGAAAAAATATTCAAAAAAATAAAAAATTTTTATAAGTTTAACTAAATCACAAAACACACAAAAATTATGAAAAAAGCATTTTACACAGAGCCCCTCATCGAGGAGATCGAGGTGGCAATCGAGAACGGAATTGCCCAGAGCCAGCTGCCTGGTGATTATGGAGATCCAGATCAGATTCCTGAGGACTAATTGAGAGAAGCTAATTAACAAACAAATTATCACTAAAAACAAATCACAATGAAAAAGACGCTTATTGCAATTGCTGCCCTGGCAGCAGCGATGGTGGGCTGTAAACAGTACGGCGACGATGTAATCTCCGTTATGGATGGCATCGGCGAGGAGACTTTTTATGGTTACATTGACGAAGAGGCGCGAACCCTGATTGACTCAGAGAACAAACTCAATTGGGAAAGCGATGATCACATTTCAATCTTCCACAAATCTGACCACAACCTTAAATACCCTGTTGTGTTGGCAGATGGTGCGGAGTATGGCAGGAACGCTACCTTCCCCAAATCTGAGTCCTACGTTGAGGGTACCGGCGCTAAGTTGGACAAGAACTACGCAATTCTTCCCTTCCACGAGGAGAATACAGTAATCAACGGTTCTACCTTGGTATTCCCTTTGAGTGCTGTTTTGGAAAATGTAACTGTTGGCAATGCTGACAACATTCCTTTGGTAGGTGTTAGTGATACCCACGAGTTCTATTTCAAAAACCCCACAGCGCTTTTGCGTATCAATGTGTCGAAAGAGGATAATCCCAACGAGTATATCTTGAAACAGATTACCCTTACTTCGCGTTTAAACAACAAAATTGCAGGTACTGCTCACGTTGATATGACCGCTGATAGGTTTGTGGCAACTATCGCTGATGATGCTAATGCTTCCAACAAACTTACCATCAACCTTGGCGAGGGTGTTGTATTGAAGAAAGATCGTCAGTACCTCTACGTAGCAATGCCCGAGGTAACACTTGGTGTTGATGACTTGGAGATTGGCTACACTGCAACCGTTCAGGGTGATGAGGTAAAAGGCGTAATTAAGAAATCGGCTTCTATTCCTTATGAGGCAGGTAAGATGAGGTCCACCAGCATCGTTGTTGTTGACGATCCATATAGCGGTAGCACCGAGGATGACCCCGTTGCTAACGTAAACGGTGTTGAGTATACCACTTTGGAGGCGGCTTTTAAGGCTGCCATTGACCTCGGTGGCGAGCAGACCATCTCGGTAGTCGCTGACGCATCTGTGAAAGAGGCTATTACTGTTCCTGCATCGAGCAAAATCAATCTGATTCTCAATGGCAATAATGTAACTTCCGAACTTACTGGCATAACCATCACCAACAACGGCACTCTGAACGTTATGGGTGGTACTATCACCGCTGCTGGTGAGACCATCCGCGTTATGAACGGCGGCTCGCTGACTGTTGGTACCGGTGCTACTGTTGCATCGAAAACCGACACCGCAGTGTTTGTTCCCAACGGTGCTACTGCTAACGTAGTGGTTTATGGTACTCTCCACAGCGATGCTGAGAGGTACGCTGCTTTGCAGACCAATGGTATGAGCAGTGCTGTTATCACCATCGAGGAGGGCGCAAAGATTATCGGCACTAAGACTGGTGCAATGTACTGCCCCGGTGCCACTATCACCATCAATGGTGGTGAGATTACCGGTAGCACAGCAATCTACCACAAGAAGGGTTCGCTTGTTATCAATGGCGGTACCTTCACTGCTACGGGTACTCACGTAGACTATGGCTTCAATGGCAGTGGTGCAAACGCCACAAGCGATGCAGTAGTTGTTGAGGCTTGCGATGTGGCTAGCGGCTACACTCCTTGCTCGATCGAGATCTATGGTGGTACTTTCGTTGCTACCGATACTGCTAATGGCGCTCGCGCTTTGGCATTCTACGAGCAGCCTGATGTTACCGTAGACCCCGTTGAGTCGACCATTATCGCAGGTACTTACAACACCGACCCCAACGAGTATGTAACTCGTGGTTACAAGGCTACTCAGAACGCTGAGGGTCTGTGGGTAGTAGGCGAGAACTTCGAGGCTACTATCGGCTCGACCAAGTATGTAACCGTTGCTGAGGCATTTGCAGCAGCTCAGAAGGGTAACACCATTACTCTCTTGAAAGACGCAACTCTCACCGAGAGCATCGTAGTGACCGACAACAATGTTCTTTCGGACATCACTCTCGACGGTGCAGGCAAGACCGTTACTCTGAATATGACCTCCGGTACAGGTTTCCAGTTTGGTAAAAAATCTGATGGTGTAACTGCTTGGGCTACCGGCGTGAAGATCAAAGACCTCACCATCAAAGGTACTGCAACCTATGCAATCTACCTCTGCGGTGGTACCTCTTCGGTTATCGACAACCTCACTGTTGAGGGTACTTACGACAATGGTGGCTACGGTGCCGTTATTCTCTACGGTACTCACGGTGCAACCATCAGCAATAGTAACATTTGCAGTGGTTTCTCGAATGGTAGCGACGCAAATCTTCTGAACCTCGTGAATACCCAGTGGGGCGAGCTCTTCATCAACGCTTCGGAGATTGACGCTACTGCTAAACTCTTCATCGACGATCAGTCGTATGTAGACAAGGTTATCTGCGGCTCGTACAAGTCGAATATGGTTGACTACGATTCGATCGAGCGCATCGGCACTCTCAAAGCAGAGATCGAGAAGAAGGGCAGCACTACCTACGGCGAGTACGATATGGTTGCTGAACTTGGTAAGGTTCTCTATGCTTCGGTTGCAGACGCAGCTGCTGAGACTACCGACACCAACAACACCGTAGTTCTCTATAATGGCGAGCACAACCTCTATGGTGTATCCTTCCCCGTTGCTGACATCAAGTTTGTTGGCGAGAACAGGGAACAGACTGTTATCAAGTTGGATAAATCGCTCTACTGGACTGGCAAGTCGGTAAGCTTCGAGAATCTTACCTACTCGGCTGCGAAGAATGCTCCTTACAACGAGTATAATATGTGGATCCACCACGCAAACAACATCAACTTTGAGAAATGTAACATCGAGCGCTTGCGCCTGAATGTTTTCGCTTCGCTTATCAACGATTGCGTTCTCTCGACCGATGTTGCAAGTGGCTTCGATGGCTATCCCGTATACTACTCGGGTAATAATGGTTCGAACCACAAACTTACCAACAGTAAGATTAATGGCGTAAGCAAGGGTGCTGTTATCTACAACGAGGGCAACCCCGTTATCAACCTCACCGTTGAGAATTGCCAATTTACCGCTACTACTACCGATAGCAGCAAGGCAGCTATCCAGATGCACTCGGAGTATGGTATCAGTGGTACTCTCGTGGTTAACAATTCGACCGCAACCGGTTTTGCTGACATCAATGGCGGTTTGTGGAACGAGGTTAAGAATAACGTTAATCCCGCAGTTGAGAACTTCAACTTCACCAAGATTATCGACGGCAGGACCTATGTTACTAACGGCGTATGGATCAACCAGGCTGGCGAGTACGAAATCGAGAATGCCAACGGCTTGGCATGGTTTGGTACCCAGGTGAATGTGAAAAACAACAGCTTCTCGGGCAAGACTGTGAAGGTTGTTGAGGATATCGATATGACAGGTGTTGTTTATCCCGCAGGTAGCGTGAAATCTCACCCCAGCTACGCATTTGCTGGTACTTTCGATGGTGGCGACAAGACCATCTCGAATCTCACCATTGTTGCAGAGAATGATCTTCACGGCTCTGCTGCTCTGATTGCTGTCGCTAAGGGCTATAACACTACTATCAAGAACGTGAAACTCAACAATGTAAATATCGAAAGTAGCCACAATGCTGCCGGTATCTTGGGCTATGTGACCACTGGCAACTGGATAAACATCACCAACTGCCACGTTGATGGTGGTACCATTACCGGTCATATCTACAACAATGATAATGGTGACAAGATTGGTGGTATCGCAGGTCTCTTCTACGATGGTACCGTTAGCGGTTGCTCGGTTAAGAACGTAACCATCAACGGCTACCGCGATGTAGGTGGTCTTGTAGGTTATGCTAACGCTGCCAATGCAAAAGTCATCAACAACGCGATTGAAAACGTAACCATCAACGTTAACAATAGCAACAACTACAAGAAGTACAAAGTTCAGGCTGACTACGATGTAGAGAGCTATGTTGGCGAGGGTGACAAGGCAACCATTACCGGCAACACCGGTGAGGCTACTATCAATTGGGGCGCTATCTCGGAGAACAACCCCGGCGTTACTATCAATCCCGGTCAGGGCGATGATATCGACTGGTAGTCCCGAAGTTTAACGAAACACAAACTTTTCAGAAACTATGAAAAAGATATTTTATATTTTGGTTAGTGCTATCGTGGCTTTGGGCGCAGTAGCATGTAACAACGAAATTGACGAAAATATCGAGGTAAACAACGGTGGAGAGGTCTCCTTCACCGTTAGCCTCGATGATCGTGTTATCATCGGCGACCGCGATGAGACCACGAAGAAGCACCCCATCACCTTCGAGAAGGGTGATGTAATCTACGCATCGAACGATGCAGTGAAACCCTTTACCTTCGTTTGCGACAACGTAACTGCCGAGGGTGTTGCAACTTTCATCTGCCGCGAGCAGAACGAGGATCAGTTGCAGCCTACCGTTATGGATGGCAAGACCCTCAACTTCTACACCAACCTCGAGCCCAACTCGGAGGCAGGTGCAGACGGCATCGTGCTGAAAGCTGATAACGTACTCTTCGAGGACAAAGAGGGTATGAGCATCGCGCTTTCGCTCGACTGCCCCGTGTTTGCTTACACCGCAACCGACGCTGTTGAGATGACCGCAAGTACACCTATATTTAATATAGGGGGTACCTTGGAGTCGACTATCGACATCGCCGCTACTACTGAGGTTAGCTTCATCGCTATCCAGGACAACGGCGACGAGAAGGTGAAAGTTGAGTACTCGATTGCTGGCACTAAGGTTAAGGAGTTCGAGTTGGACTTCCAGCCTATGATCTACAACCTCGGCGTACTTACCACCGCTGTGGCTACCGTAGGCGACAAGACCTACACCGTACTCCAAACTGCAATCGACAAGGCTGCTGCAATGGGTACCCAGACTGAGGTAACCATCGCTAACGACAGCGAGTTGGATGCTACCGTACTTATCCCCGCAGGTGCAGACATCGTTCTCAACCTCAATGGCAATACCCTCACAGGTACTATGCACAAGAACGATGGCGCTGTTATCAGGAACGAGGGTACTCTCACCATCAAGGGTGGTACCATCAGCTCTACTGCTGACAATGGTGGTTCGGCTGTGTTGAATAAAGGCACTATGACTATTGAGGAAGCTACTCTGAATGGTGCTCCCAATGCTGGTAGTAGTTGGCCTTCGTATACCATTAATAATGATGGTGGTACTCTTACTATCGAAGACGCTTACATCACCTCCTATCACGGTGCTGTTTGCTCCTACAATGATGGTGCTGTTGTTACTCTGAGCAACACCGACATCGATATGACTGGTATCACGGGCTTCACAAGCCACGCTCTCTACACTTATAACAATGGCAAAATCATTGTTAATGGTGGTAATATCGCCAACAACAACGATATGGCTGACCAGAACTCTTCTGGCGCATCTGTAATCAATGGTAATGTTACTGTTAACTCGGGTAACTTCACGGGTCGCATCGAAGCTTACTATGGTACTCCCGTATTGAATGGTGGTACTTACAACGTTAAGCCCAATGCTGCTTACATTTCCGAGGGTCGCATCGCTCGCGACAATGGCAATGGTACTTGGAGTGTATTGGGTGCTGTTGCTGAGGTTAATGGCGTTCAGTATGCTTTGGTTGATGATGCATTTGCTGCTATCGAGAGCACCGGCACCGTTAAACTCATCGGCGACGCAACCGTTACCGACGACGTTACTGTCACAGTAGGCGCAGGTAAGAATATCACTCTCGACCTGAACGGCAAGACTCTGACTGCAAATAACACCAGGACTGCTACTCACAACGTCCTCTTCGATGCTAAGGGTGGTACTCTGACCGTAAACAACGGTACTATAACCTACAACCACACAGGCAACAATATGGCTTGGGATGGTGCTGCTACCGTATTCGATGTAACCGCAGGCGGTGTTCTGAAAATGAACGGCGTGAAGGTTAACGTTGACGGTACCGATATGAACTTCTGCGTTCACCTGAACAACTGGGGTGAGGTTACCTTCGAGGCTGAGGATTGCGAGTTCAACGCTACTTATTGCGGTGTTCGCGTATTCAACAGCGGCTTCGACAAGAACAACGTAACCATCAAGAATAGTAAGATGACCGGTGCTACCCGCGCATTCTGGGTACACAACTACATTGGCGACCTCGATGCAACTAAGCACACCAATGCAGCTGTTAACGCTCGTTTGAACTTCAACGTATTTGGCAATGGCAACACCTACGAGCTTACCGGCGAGGCTACTTCGCCCGTTCGCTACGGTATGAGTTCTGCTATCTACTTCAACCCCGAGAACGGTAATAGGGTAGTTGGTAACGCGACCGACCTCACCCGTTTGGCTAATTATGTAAACGAGGGTATCGAGAGATTCTATCGTAAGACCGTTGAGGTTGTTAAGGATATCGACCTCGCAAGTGCTGAGTGGACTCCTATCGGTACTACCACAAATACATTCAGGGGTACTTTCGAGGGTAACAATCACATTATCAAGAACCTGGTTGTTACCGGCAATAATAGCAACGTAGGTCTCTTTGGTATGACTACCGAGGGTGAGATTAAGAATCTGACCGTAGAGAACGCTAAGGTTGCAGGTTATCTGAACGTTGGTGTTGTAGCAGGTTGCCCCTACACCTCGAAGTACACCAACATCACCGTGAAGGGTCACGTTGAGGTTAATGGCTATGCTTATGTTGGTGGCGTTGGCGGTAAGAACGCTTATGCAAACTGGACCGACATTACCGTAGACGCAGACGCTACTTCGTATGTTAAGGCTGAGTCGGAGAACTACCGCACCTACGTTGGTGGTGTAAGTGGTTTCAACGGCGAGGGTGGTCACACCTTCAAGAACATCACTTCGAACATCAATGTTTATGGTTCGACTTGCGACGTTGGTGGTCTGTTTGGTCTTGCTCACGGTAACAATAAGTTTGAGAACTGTAAGAGCAGCGGTAATGTAGAGATTACTGCCGCACAGGATGCAGGTGATGACGAGATGATGGGTGGTATTGCAGGTCAGTGGATGAACAGCGCTGATTATCCCACTGTAACATTCACCAACTGCGAGTTTACCGGTACTCTTAAGAGCAACTTGGGCGCAGACCTCTCGGATAACACCATCTATGGTATGAGCTACAACGCTACCTCGCAGGTAGGTACTCTTATCATCGACGGCGTAGCACGTCAGCACGTTTATAAGAACGCTGTATGGGTTAACGCTAATGGTGAGTACGAGATTGACAATGTTGAGGGTCTGAAATGGTTCCGTGACACTGTGAATGCTCAGTTGAACGACATCTTTGATGGTGCAACCGTTAATTTGATGAACGACATCGACCTCGGTGGCGAGGAGTGGATTCCTGTTGGCGATTACCGCAACTCGTCGGGCACTCAGTTCGGTAGCGCAACTAAACCCAGCAAGTTCAATGGTAATTACCACACCATCAAGAACTTCAAGGTTACCCAGAAGACTGCAAAGGGTGATAGCGACAAGTCGTCCTATGGTCTGTTTGCTAACGTTCACGCCGATATCGAGAATCTGACTGTTCAGGATGCAGTAGTAGATTTGAGCAATGCTACCAAGTGTGGTTATGTTGGTGCACTCGTTGGTCGTCTCAATGGCGGTTCGTTGACCAACTGCCACGTAGTAAATGCTACCGTAGCTGCAAGCTTCTGGCAGGCAGGTGCTCTGGTTGGTCAGATGAATAGCAATGGTAAGATTAGTGGCTGTTCGGTAACTACTGCTAATATAGCAGCTCAGTCTGCTGTTGGTTCGTTGGTTGGTATTATCTGCAATGGTGGCGAGAATGTCATCGAAAATAGCGAAGCAACCAATGTGAACATCACAATGCTCGACAACTCCTATGGTGATAACTACAAGAAGATGTTCGGTGCTCTTGTAGGTGCTCTCTACAATGGCGCTCGCACTACTTACCTGAATAACTGTGAGTTTGCGAATGTTACCGTTAAGGGTCAGGCTTCGAATATCGCAGTTGGTTCTTACGAGGAAGGCGACATCGTTTACATCGATGGCTATCAGTTTATTACCGATGGTGTTATGGTTGCTGACTTGGGTCAGGGCGCATACGAGATTTCGAATGTAAACGGCTTCAAGTGGTTCCGTGACACTGTGAATAGCGGTGCTAACACCTTCAAGGGTAAGACTGTTAAACTGATGAACGACATCAACCTCGGTGGCGAGGAGTGGACTCCTATCGGTGTTGAAAGCTATGCTAACAACTTCGTTGGTACCTTCGACGGTAATGGTAAGAAAGTTAGCAACTTCAAGGTTACTCACGTGAAGACCGCAGGTCTGTTTGGTACAACCACTTCGGCTCACATCAAGAACCTCACCGTTAGCGATGCTGAGCTCAACTCGAACCACTACGTAGGTGGTATCCTCGCTTGGGGTGAGAGTGGTGCTACAAGGATCGTTATCGACAACTGCCACGTGAAGAACGTTAAGTTGACCTCGACTCCCGAGCTCGTTAATAGTAGCTACGACAATGGCGACAAGGTCGGCGGTATCGCTGGTTTCCTCCACGTTGGTACTATCAGCAACTGCTCGGTAGAGAACGTGAACATCAAGGCTTACCGCGATATGGGTGGTATCTTGGGTTGTTCGAACAAGGCGACTGTTCTCACCTACAACAAGGTTCTTAGCAATGTGAACATTGAGGTTGACAACACCCAGAACTACAAGGACTATAAGATCCAGAAAGACTACAATGTAGGCAACCACGTTGGTTCGTACCGCAACGGCGCACCCGTAGCAGATGCAACCAACACCGGTTCGGTTAACATCGAGTGGAACGGTATTATGAAGAACGGTGCTGGTTTCAGCGCTGAGGCTGGTGGTACCGACTTCGACTGGTAGTCCCGAAGTTTAACGAAACACAAACTTTTCAGAAACTATGAAAAAGATATTTTATATTTTGGTTAGTGCTATCGTGGCTTTGGGCGCAGTAGCATGTAACAACGAAATTGATGAAAATATCGAGGCTAATAACGGTGGAGTAGTATCCTTCACCGTTAGCCTCGACGACGAGGCAAGCCGTATCACCATCGGCGACCGCGTCGATGGCAAGCACCCCATCACCTTCAACCAGGGCGATGTAATCTACGCTACGAATAGCTCGCTCAAAGCGTTTGAGTTTGTATGCGAGGCAGATAACGCAACCTTCGTATGTACCAACCCCAATGCCGACGGCAAACTTCCTACCGAGATGGTTGGCGAGACCTTGGATTTCTACACCAATAAAACTCCCAACTCGGACACAGGTGCAGAAGGTATCGTGCTGAGGGCAAATGATACTCTCGATAATACCGAAGGTGAGGTGATTACCCTCACCCTCGGTAGCCCCGTGTTGGCTTACACCGCTCCCCAGGAGGTTACGCTCAAAGCCGACAAACGTATCTTCCGCACCGGCGGTAGCTACGAGTTCGAGATGACCGTTCCCGCAGCTGAGGAGAAAAACTATGTTGCTATCTTGGGTAACCAGGGCAAGGTAAACTTCTCCTATGCTATTGCTGGCGAGACCGTTAAGGAGATGCCCGAATTCACCTTCGAAAACCTTATCTACGACCTTGGCAACCTCACCACTGCTGTTGCAGAGGTTAATGGCAAGAAGTTCACCGAGCTCAGCAAGGCTATTGCTGCTGTTGAGGATGGTGGTACCATTACTCTGGCTGCTGACTATGCAGTTACAAACGAGAACCGAGTAGAGCTCAATGGTTACTACGAGGGTCTCTTCTATCAGGGCGACAAGAGCTTCACTCTCGACCTTGGTGGCTATAAGTTCACCAACGAGAGCAATGCTGTGAACGACTATATGATACTCTTCAACAATAGTGGCGAGAAAGCAAGCGAGATTACTATCAAGAATGGTACTATCGACGCAGGTACAGCAGCTTACTGTGCAGTTTGCACCGCAACCAGCAGCACCCAGAAGATTACCCTCAACTTGGAGAATGTTGAGCTTATCAACAATAATCCAGGTGGTGCTGTCATTAAAGTTCGCGGCGTAGCAGAGGGTACCGAACTCAACGTTAAGGCAGGTACCAAGATTACCGCTAAGGATAGCTATGTAGGTATTGAGGCAGTAAGCATAAAGACTGTTGTAAACATCTACGACGGCGCTGAGATCAACCAGAATGGCACCAGCAGCTATGTTGGTTCTTTGGTTGGCGTAAGCTGCGGTGCTACCGCTAATGTTTACGGTGGTAAAGGTGTGAGTGCTAAGGGTGGCTTCATCGCTATGACCTCGGGTGGTACTATCAACATCGAGGGTGGTGAGTGGACTGCTAACACCGATGGTACTCCTTTGTATGACAATTATGCTGTTCTTCTCGCTCAGAATGATACTACTCATCCGCAATACGTTGGCACATCGATTGTTAATGTCAAGGGTGGTACCTTCAAGGGTGGCTACAACTGCTATGCAAATGTTGCAGGCAACTCGGAGATTAACATCTACGATGGTCTCTTCAATGCAGATCCTACCGCGTACATCGCAGATCCCAACACTCTCAAAGCTGTCCTCGACGACGCAACTCAGCTCTACGATGTTGTTGAGCGCGTTCCCGTAGCTAGGATTGAGGGCGACGACACTGTCTACGAGACCGTTGGCGCAGCATTCAAGGCTGCTAAGGACGGCGACGTTATCACTATCCTCGAAGGCGAGTTCAGCGATGTAGGTAGCGCACTCGGCGACAAGAGCGTAACTGTTAAGGGTACTCTCGGCGACAATGGCGAGCGTCTGAGCACTCTCGATATGACCGGTTTTGCTTATGCAATGAACTTCGGTAGTTACAAGGCAACTATCAACTTCGAAGATCTGAACATCAAGCACAATAATACGAACTACAAGGGCTTCCTCAACGCAGAGGAGCACTATAAGAATTGTGCTATCGAGGGTACTTTGTGGATCTACTCCGCTAAGTCGAGCTTCACCGACTGTGTATTCACCAATACCGTAAACGATGTTTACAGCATCTGGCACTATGGTAGCGCAGAGGCTAACTACTTGGACATCAAGGGTTGTACCTTCAACGCTACCGGTAAGGCTGTTTTGGCTTACTCCGAGTCTGCACGTGCTCACCACATTAACATCGAGAACACCACGTTCAACTCGTCGGTAACCGACGCAGGTAAGACCGCTGTTCAGATGCACACTGAATTGGGCACCTATGGTACTCTGACCATCGACGACCAGACCACCGCTAACGGCTTCGGCAACATCAACGGCGGTATGTGGAACGACCTCAACAATGGCTCGAAGACTCCTACCGACAAGTTCTTGAAGAAGATTGCAGGTGTTTACTACATCGGTGACAATGCCGAGCACGCAAAAGCTGCTCTCCGTAGCACCGACGAGGAGATCAACGTTAAGGTTTATATGGATGCTACTATCGACGTGGCAGCTTGGAATCAGCCCTACTACCTCGGTGGTACCGATACCAAGAACATCTACGTTGAGGGTTATGTTTACAACCTCGCAAATGCTGACCAGACTCCTTCGCTCACCTTCGACCAGAAGGGTGGCGACTGGAACTATGTTCGCCTGAACAACGACAACGGTGTGCTCAACTTGAAGAACATCGCTATCACCTCTTCGGGTCAGAACAAGGGCGATTACAGCCGTAGCTTGCTCCGCTTCTACAACAAGGTTAACTTGGAGAACGTTAACTCGGGTAAGGGTCTGAGCGTTTACAACGACGCTAACCTCACCAACGTAACCATCTCCGACACCACCGGTACTGAGGACAATTACAGCCTCTGGATCGTTCCTAACAAGGTTGAGGATGGCTTGGTTAAGGTTAATGTTGAGAACTGCCAGCTGATTAACAAAGAGGGTACTGGCGACCGCGGTATCGTTGTGAACGACAACTACCTCAACGAAGACGAGGTAGGTCCCGTTGAACTCAACGTTAAGGGTACTACCTTCAAGACCAACAAGAAAGCTGCCGTACTCTACAAGGTTAACACTACCAGCGATAGTTCTACTCTCTCGCCCTACAAACTCACCGTTAATTGGGAGAACAACAACATCGACGAGGTTGCTGCCGACAACGAGAACGCTGTATGGGTAGACGAGGATAGCGGTGCATACTTCGATTGGGTTACCGTAAACGGCTGTACTAAGCTTGCCGAGAATGCAAAAGCAACCGTAAACGGCGTTTACTACTCGTCGACAGAGGAGGCTATCAAGGCTGCTGCTGAGGAAGGCACCCCCACTACCGTAAATCTGATTGCTGGCGAGTACACTTCGTTCCCCACCGTAGCTCTCGCAAAGGCTGGCGCGAATGTTACCCTCGATGCAAATGGTTCGACCTTTACGGGTACTGTCTCACTCAACGTTAACGGCGCTACCGTTCAGAATGCTAACTTCGTAAACGAAAGTGGCTCTGTTCTGAGCGGCACAATGGATGGTAACTTCAAAGGCTGTTCGTTCACTGGTTACAATGCAGCTCGTTATACCTATGCTCCCGAAGAGGGCAAAACCGTTTACTTCACCGAGTGTGTATTTGATGGTGCAGTTTATGGCTTCCACGTAGACGATGGTGCTGGTAGCATCTACTTCAAGGAGTGTGAGTTCTACGGTTTCAACGCATTTGGCGGAGCTCTTGCGCTCGTTACATTCGATAACTGTCTCTTCGGTCACAAAGAGGGTGGCGCCGGTTACAATGGTGCTAACCTGTGGGGTAACACCGTTATGATGAACGGCACAAGGTTCGATTGGTCTGCCGATGGTGTTCAGGAGTGGATCCAGCCTAAGAGCAGCGGTATATCGTATGAGTTTACCGGTGTTGTGATTGACAATGGCAACGGCGACGAGGCTATGACTTACAAGAACATCGAAACTCTCACTGGTAATGTATTCCCCGAGGTTATTATCGACGGCGTTACTTACGAGGGTGTTGCTGACGACATCGTACTCGAAGCAGGTGAATATTATCTCCTCGACAGGAAAGAAGATATGTTCTGGTTCGCTAACGAGGTTAATGGTAATGGTAACGACTTCAAGGGTAAGACCGTGAAGCTGATTGCAGAGGTTGACCTCGACAATGCAGAGTGGACTCCTATCCAGCAGTTCGCAGGTACGTTCGACGGTGGCGAGAATGCTATCAAGAACCTCAATGTCGAGGATTACAGCTCGAAGCCCGGTCACGCAGTAGGTCTCTTCGGTGCTACCAACTACGCAACCATCCAGAATGTAACCATCGAGGGTGCTAAGGTAGGTGGTCTCCACTTCGTAGCTACCGTTGTAGGTTACCTCCACGGTGGTTCGATTACCAACTGTAAGGTTAGCGGCGCCCAGATCGTTGCAGATCCCAGCCTGCCCGACGATAACGACGATTACAATGGCGACAAGGTCGGCGGTATCGTAGGTTACAATGACGAGGGTTACACCATTAGTGATTGCGAGGTAAGCAACACCACCATCACCGCTTACCGCGATATGGGTGGTATTGTAGGTTGCAGCGTTGCGGGTAACATCTCGGGTAACAAGGTTAGTGGAGTTACGTTCAATATCAACAACTCCTACAACTACAAGAACTACGAGCAGCAGAAACAGTACAATGTTAATGCTATCCTCGGTCGCGACAACGGCGGCGGCGTAAGCTTGGGCACCAACGACGTCGAGAATGTAACCTACAACTGGGGTGACATTCCTGCGGCTTTGGTTGCAGAAGTTAACGGCGTTAAGTATCCCACGTTAGCAGCAGCACTTGCTGCTGCTAACGGTGGCACCGTTACATTGCTTGACAATTGCGAGGGCACGATTACTATATCGCAAGTTTGCACCATCGAAGCTGGCGTGTACAACATCAATATTGTTGCTGGCAACGATTACAGAGTAGTTCAAGAAGGTACTACTTACAAAGTAGAGTTGAAACCCGCAGTTCTCCGCATTAACAATATGAACGGTTGGGGTGATTTGAACGTTACCATTAAGTCGGGTGAGAACACATTGGTAAATGCTCAGGCAATGACAAATGGTGGTGACAATATTTTCTACTATGAGTTGGATGCTCAGTATATCGGTACAGAGATTACTTACTACATCACCCACTCGTGGTATCAGACTAGTACCAAGACCGTTACCGTAACTGCCGACACCGATCCTATCGTGTTGAATACAACTTACTTGCAGCCAAACTCTGATGGTACTTATTGGGGACAAGCTGACGCTTGGTTCGTGGCATATATGTGGAATGGCTCGACGAATGTTACTGTAAAGGCAACTGCTGTTAAAGATAACTTCTACGAGGTTGAAATTCCAACCAATGTGGACTATACGAATATTATATGGGTTAGGAAAAATCCTACTAACTCATCTTTGGACTTTGATGGTGCATGGAACCAAACGTCTGATCTCACTTTGAAACACAATTGTTACTGTGTAAACTCATGGGATAAAATTAAACTGAATGACTCTCGTTGGTACTAATCCTCTCCGCAAGGAGTTAGACTAAAATCAGACGGCTCGGTAGAAATACCGAGCCGTTTTTTGTTGCGCAGGCGCGAGGGGTGGGGGAGAAGGAGAGGTGTGTCTGACACACCAGGAGGAGCACAGCAACAAAAAAGGACAGTCGTTTGACTGTCCTTTCATTGCTGTGCTCCCTCTGGGGCTCGAACCCAGGACCCCAACATTAAGAGTGTCGTGCTCTACCAACTGAGCTAAAGAAGCGTTAAGCGGGGACAAAAGTAATAACTTTATTCTTCAAAGCAAAAAAAATGGGCAAAAAATTTCAAAAAAAACCTAAAAATCCATTTCCCCCACTCCGTAAGTGCGCCACAACACTCCCAATGGCGCTCTCACAAGCCCCTATCCGCGCACCTTGTGGGGCATATTTTCGGGCAGCACGATGGAGTACTCCACGAGTCCTGCCACCTCGCCTGCCTCGTACCAGGGGGTTTGGTAGATGAGTTTTCTGACGCCTCGTTTCTCGATGGTGTAGGCGTTGGTGGTACCTGCTGCAAGCATCTCCTGAATCTTTGCCCACGAGGCTGCTTGGTGGCACTCTTGGAGGTTTGCGCCGCGAGCCTCGCCCAGAGCCTCCACAGCCTTTGCGTTCTGATAGACTACGTTGCCCTGCCTATCGCAGACGGTCATCGACACCGCCACATTTTCGAAAAAGTCCTTCATAAATCTTTCCATTTTGTCCACAAATATACCTATTTGATAGCATAAACGGAAAAAATCCCTACATTTGTGGGATGAAAGTGATGTGTCGCATACTCTGCTTGTTGCTCTGCCTTGCTGCCCCTGCGGTAGTGAGTGCTCAGGATATTCTGTGGGATGCAAACTTCGATTTCCGTTTTGACAACCGCGAGTATGGCGACCCGAGCAAGATGATTGCCCCCTCGGAGACACTCTTTGGCGCCAATATGTGCCCCGAGATAGGTCTGGGGTGGGGCTATGGTCACAAGCTGATGCTCGGCACGACCATCCCTGCCGATATGGGCAGCGAGAACTTTATGGGCGACCCCGAACTGCTTGCCTACTATGCCTACGACAGCGACAGTTTCTCTGCTTCGCTTGGTCTATTTCCGCGTAAGAGGCTCCGCGGTCGCTACTCCTACGCATTTTTCAGCGACGCTTACCGCTTCTACGAACCCACCATCGAGGGTATGCTTGTGCAGTATGCCAAACCCAATTGGTTTGTGGAGTTGGGGTGCGATTGGAATGGTCTGCGCTCCAAGACCCGTCGCGAGATGTTCACCATACTCTTTGCGGGCGAGGCTCGCAAGGGTCTTTCGTATGCGGGCTACACCGCAACGCTCCACCATCACGCTTCGAGCGACTCGGCACGTGGGGTGGTCGACAATGGCTTGGCTGACTTCTACGTAGGCTTGGACCTCTCGTCGCTGTGGTATGGCGTAGAACTCTCGTTTCAGGCTGCGTGGGTGAAGGCGTACCAGAACGACCGCCACCACATAGGCAAGCCCGTGTTGCCCGACGGCTATGAGTTGGAACTCTTTATGAGGCGCGACGGCATAGGTCTGCGCAACACCTTCTACAAGGGCGACGATCTGATGCCCTATTGGGATTTGCCCTACGAGGACGGCGAGGGAGGTATCTATGGCGAGAGCCTCTACTTTGGTGACCCTTTCTACCGAGTGGGCGAGAAGGGATTTTACAATAGGCTCGAACTCTTCTGGGAGCCCAAATTGAAGGACGGCGTAAATCTGCGCCTCTCCTCTGTGCACCATTTCGATGGCGACCATTGGGGTTGGCAGCAGGTGGTGTCGCTGGTGGTGTTTATAGGTAGCGATATGTTTGCTCCGATTAATTAGCACGATAGAAGAAAAACATAATAAAATTTATAGGATAGTATGAAAAAGATTGCAAAAACCCTGATGTTGCTCTTTTCGGCAACCCTGATGCTTTTTACAAGCTGTCTAACGCCCTATGACGATTCCGAGATTTTGGATCGCTTGGACAAACTCGAAGAGGAGGTTAGGAATACCCAGGCTCTTTTGGCAGCGCTTACGAACAATCTGACAATTATCTCTGTGGAGGAGACTTCGGAGGGCTATATGATTACCTTCTCGGACAACTCGAAGATAACCATCAAGCACGGCGAGAACGGCGCAGCCGGCGAGGATGGTACTTCGGTAATTATTAGTGTCACTTGGGACGAGGAGAATGCCTATTTCACCCTCTCGGACGGCACTATGGTGACCATACCTCTCTCTGAGGGAGGCATTACATTGCCCGTTGGTCTTGGCAAGGTAGTCATCAACGAGGTGAATAGCGATGCGAAGTATATCGAGCTCTATAACAAATCGACCGAGGAGAGTGTGGACCTCAGCGGTTGGACCATCCTCAAAAACAACGAGGGTGCCATCAGTGACCAGGGCGGTATGGGTACTTTTGTGGTTGCTGAGGGTACTATTTTGCCCGCAGGTGGCTATGCTGTCATCAACTGCAAGGGTACAAGCAACGCCCACAATGGCGTGGACCTCGGAGTGAGCAACTCGGGCGTGTCGGGCAAGAAGTCGCTCCTGCTCGAACTCGTGAACGCCGAGGGCATAAGGATTGACTATTTCGTCAATACTGCCAATACCGCTCCCACCATCAACGACACTTGGGACGATGCTGTGGAGCACAACTTCGACGTGGCTTGCCGTATGCCCGATGGAGGCGATTGGTATGTGGTAGATACCCCTTCGGCGGGTGCTGCCAATACGGGCACTCAGATTGCACAATTCGTGAATACCGAGGTTGATTTTGACCCCTCGACAGGCGGTGGTGACGACGATAATACGGGCGAAGAACCCGAACAGCCCGTTTCGCCCCTTGCCGAGGCTGTGAAATATGTATGGAACGAGAACACCTTCCCCGAAATCACCCTTAAAGTGAGCGTTGACGAGTGGAACCGTATGCTCCAAACCTACGACCAGAATAGTGGCACCAAAGCATACTTCAAGGGCGATGTAACCTTCTTCAACGGCACCGATACCTACGAGTTCTTGGAGGCTGGATGGCGATTGAGGGGTAACACCTCACGCCGTCGTCCCGAGGGTAATGGTGGCGAGATGCACAACGCCTCCAACCCCGATTGGCACCACTTCCATACCCAGCTCAACTTCCGAAAGTACCACAAGGATGCAGAGCATACCATCAACGGCGTGAGGAAGATGTATCTGAAATGGCACAAGGACGACCCAATGTACGTCAGGGAGATGTATTGCTACGATCTGTTCCGCCGCTATGGTGTTTGGACCGCCATCAACGACATCTACTGCCGCTTGTGGATTCAGGTTGGCGATAGGCAGCCCGCCTACTATGGTGTATATGAGATGTTGGAGACTGTGGATGACGAGTACTTGGAGGTACGCTCGCACCTCTTCGGTAATGATAAGGGCAACCTCTGGAAGTGTAGCTACACCTCCGATGGTCCCGCAACGCTGAAATACGAAACCGATGCCAACAAGTCTCAACTCTTCGGTCTGGATGTGGATACCGACCAGCAGTGGACCTACGAGCTGAAAACCGACAACTTCTCGTTCGAGTCGGCAAAGGCTCAGCTTTTGGACTTTATGTATAACCTGGAATACAAGAGCGGAGAGGAGCTGAAAACGTGGCTCGAAGAGGTTATCGACATTCCCCTGCTGTTGAGGACCTACGCCGTGAACGTTACGGTAGGTATGTGGGATGACTATTGGAACAATGGTAACAACTACTATATGTACTTCAACGGTGGTGGCACAGAGGGATATAAGTTCTACTTCATTCCCTACGACTACGACAACACGTTGGGTACTTCGAGCAACTGTATGCGTCTGAGCGACTCGGGACGCGACACACCTCTCAAATGGGGTACCAACGCTCAACACCCCCTCATCAATAAGGTTCTCGAATGCGACCCCAAATACAAGGAACTATACATCAGCTATCTGAAAGAGCTCGTAGACCCCTCGGCAGGCTATTTTGACTACGCTTCGAGTACTGCCCGCATCCGCGCTTGGCACAGCAAAATCGCGCCCTACATCTCCAACGATACGGGCGAGGATATGAACATCTACGACCAGCCCGCCTCGTGGAGCAACCACGGCGAATATAGGCTCTTGGAGGACAATAACAACTTCTTCAAGGTGAAGGCTGAGAGTTACAGAAACCACTTGAATTACTAATACAATACAAAAAGCTAATTAAAAGCAACTATGAAAAAGATTTTTAGACTGATGTGCCTCTTTGCGGCACTTTTTACGGTGGCTTGCGACACTCCCGAGGAGCCTACAACTCCCAGCAACCCTGACGCTGTAACTATGACCGACATTGAGATTGTAGACGTGCTCGATATTGCCGCCTACTTTAAGGTGACGGTTACCAAAATGGACACCTTTGGTTTTGTGGTTATCAAGGCTGAGGAGTACAAAGCAGAGGATGTTACCGTTGACTATGTGATTGAGAATAGTGGCGACTTTATGTACGAGGACTACGCAAGGGGTAACTACTCGTGGGAGGAGCCTATGCCTATCCCCTTCGAGGAGGATCTCGAAGACGAGACCGCCTATGTTGTTGTGGCAG
This sequence comes from Tidjanibacter sp., assembly GCA_045602145.1. Lineage (GTDB taxonomy): Bacteria > Bacteroidota > Bacteroidia > Bacteroidales > Rikenellaceae > Tidjanibacter. The sequence continues at coordinate 22,737 of JAZSAY010000009.1, read as the reverse complement.
CTGCCAAGAATAGCACCTCGGAGGTGTTGAAAAGCGCTGAGTTTACCACTGCCAAGACCGATATGGTGGTTGAGAAGATGCAGTTCCACCCCACACAGGTGATTGTCGAGAGCAATGGCACCAACCACGTATTGAGGATGTCGACTATTCTTCACGAACTGCAAGTTACATTGGTAGGTCGCGAGGAGTTCGGTGGTCGCTACGACAATATCTACACCTGCAACTGCGGCGAGGCTGGTTGCACCCCCGAGAACTGCACCTGTGAGGATTGCCAGAGCATCGAGTGTGTTCAGGGCTTTATTGCCGAGGGTGCATACTTCAAGACTCTCAACTCCGACGACACTTGGACCACCTATAATACCATCGACCCCACTATCGGCAACATCGACTTCCGCGAGAATGTGGTGTCGGGCAAATGGGAGATTTATGGCTCGTTCTGCTTCGCAATGGACGAAATAGGCTATTCGTGGCTCACCATCGAGATTGAGATTCCCGAGGGTGTTGTCATAGACAGCAAGGTGCGTACCGAACCCTATGAGTTCAACTTCAATATCACAGAGGCTGAGGCCGTCAAGAAGAACAATGTTTGGAACCTTACGCTCAAAGAGAATAAGGATAACACGATGACATTCTCGATTGATCTGGGCGAGGATAAGAGTTATATCCCCTCGGGTACCTACACCGTAGGCAACCAAATCGTGAGCAGTTCGATGATTGTAAACAACTTTGCTACCTCGCTCGCCAGCAGCGAAATGTACGAGAGCAAGGTGATTGTTGAGTACGACGAGGCTACCAAGGAGAGCTACGTCAGCGTGGATGTTATGGTTAAGTCGGGTACCTCGGTAGTTAAGGTCGACAAGGCAGGTCCCTTCAAGCTCTACGAGGCGGTTGCCGACGAGGCAACAGTATATACCGAGGGCGAGGGTGTCAATAGTATGCTTGCTTGGACCTCTTGGGACGCGAGCGGTTATTGGGATATCTTTTTAAGCGGAGTACACATCCATATGCAGCTTTACTTTATGACAGGTGCAGATGCAGCCGAGCACCTTCCCGCAGGTCGCTACTATCTGCGTAGTGCTGCTCCCAGCGATGGCTCGCTTTGGATTGATGGTAGTAGGTCGTATGCGCAACCCGACGGCACTCGCAACCAATACCCCTTTGTTTGCGACACCGAAGACGCTTACATTGATGTAACGGCCGAGTATAACGAAGAAGGTAAATTCTGGGGTCACGATATGAATGGCACGCTCAAAACCGCCAATGGTGCCTACATCATCAACCTCAACTTCATTCAGGAAAACAACGATAGGATATACTAATCTTTTTGAGTAGTAATAAGTGCTACACACAAGAGGGGAAGAATCTTTTGCGGGTTCCTCCCCTCGTTTTTTTGTTTGGTGTGTACCCTATGGTGCAAAAGTGACCCGAATAGTCAGTTTTTAAGCAAAAATAAGTATCTTTGTACCTACAAAAGATTACTTTTATTATGAATAAGGTTACGGAAAACCCTTTCAAAACCGTTGAGCGTAGCAGCCGTGGGGCGCAGAGTGCGCCGTTGGCAGGTCGAAAGGGTACATTGGGTGGGCTACGCACCAAAAAGCTCAGCAGTAGTACGATGCTTATGATTGTGACAGCGCTCTTTGTCACACTCTATCTTGTGTCCAATGTTATGGCAGTGAAGGTGGTGAGCCTCTTTGGGCTCTTCTACTTCGATGCGGGAACCATCACTTTCCCGCTTGCTTATATGCTTGGCGATGTGCTGACCGAGATTTGGGGCTACCGCACGACCCGACGTGTGATACTCCTAACACTCTTGTGCAATGTGCTTATGGTGGTCTGTACCCGCATAGGTGTGGCAATGCCCTCGCCCGACTACCTCGCCGATACAGCCACCGCCTACAACACCATCTTCGACTATGTGCCGCGCATTGTCCTCGGCTCGCTGGTCGGTTTTCTGCTGGGCGAACTGAGCAATTCGTGGTGTATGGCAAGGCTCAAAAAACTCACCGAGGGTCGCCACTTGTGGCTACGCACCATAGGCAGTTCTATGGTTGGCTACCTCTTCGACTCGCTGCCCTTTGTGCTAATTGCCTTTGCGGGCACTGTGACACTCCACGACCTTGTGGCTATGGTTGTGCTGCAATATGTGCTGAAACTCGCCATCGAGATACTCTTCGGCACCCCGCTTGCCTACGCCGCCATAGGATGGATAAAACGCCACACAACAGCCGAGTAGTATGGAACGCTACTCCCTGATTCACACCAAGATGCCTCGCGAATTCCTGCTCCTGCAAGGGGGCGGTTGCCGCTGGCGTAGGTGCACCTTCTGCGACTACCATACCGATTGCAGCAGTGAGCCCTTCGAGGTTAATCGAGAGGTTCTTTCGCGCGTTACGGGCGAGTATGGCGTCTTGGATATCATCAACTCGGGCTCGGCTATGGAACTCGACCCACGCACTCTGGACCTTATTGCCGAGGTGGTGCGCCAAAAGAGTATCCACACCCTCTGGTTCGAGGCTCACTATATGTACCGCCACCATCTCGACGCCTTTGCAGCCCGCTTTGCACCCGCCAGGGTCCTCTTCCGCTGCGGCGTGGAGAGCTTCGATGGCGCCCTGCGCAAGGCGTGGAATAAGGGTATAAGTGCCGAGGTAACACCCGAAGATGTGGCTCGCTATTTCAGGGGCGTGTGTCTACTTGTGGGTGTTGAGGGCGAGAGTCGTGCCCAGATTCTCGACGATATTGCCACTGCCGAACGCCTCTTCGACTATTATAGCGTCAACCTCTTCTGCCCCAATACCACCCCCGTAAGGCGCGACAAGGAGCTCTCGGAGTGGTTCGTGCGCGAGGTCTACCCATCGTTGAGCTCCAATCCCAAAGCCGAGGTGCTAATCTCCAATACCGACCTCGGTGTGGGGTAGCGACTTCGCTCTTAGATTGTTTGGCACAAGATGGGAGTGTGGTACGACAACTTGGTGCAACCTCTACTCTGGGCAGTCCGACATTTACTCTTGGATGGTTGTCAACATCACGGAGCAATCAAGGTTGTATACCGTGCCATCATCTGCTGTAATGGTAATGGTTAGGTTGTGTTCGCCCTCAGCCGATTCGGGTACAAATGGAAAATGCAGCGATAGTTCCTCAATCAAACACAATCCCTCCTCTGGGATATTGTTCACATAGCCTTCCACTGTGGTTCTCGCATGCCTGATACCGTTTTCATCATATAGAGAGTAACCGCTTTTCACCCACTCCCAATACGAAATTCCCCAATACATCACAACATCGCCAAGCGAACAGCCTGCGGGATGCTCAGTGTCGAAATCGCGGTCGCTGATAACATCTATCGCCACAAAGTCTTTCCAATAGACCATTCGGTAGTTAAAATCGCCCGCATCAAGATCTCTGTTATCAACCTCCCACTCATTATAACCAATATCATTGTGCTTTTCGCACAGTTGCTCATATATCTCTTTCTCTTTCCCACAACTCTTGTGAGAATACTCTTGTTCGCCAAATTTCCAATATATCCGAACACCATTTGGAAAGTCATCAGCATGAAGATCTCCTCCGCAATAGCAGGCAATGAACGATTCTGCATAATAATACACCCACGGTGGCACCCACCCACAGCCACAAAGAAAGCACAATAGTGCAACTAATAAAAATTTATATCGTTTCATAGTATTCGCCAATTTTATCTAACATCAGGAAGAACAGTACTGAACATCCAATTATTTAAGTTGAACGCTGAGCGCAATATAACACAATTTTATGGAAATTGTAAATTGTTTAACGAAAAATATGATTGAGTGTTCAAAAAAATAGCAAAGCCCGATAAACCATAAAGTTTATCGGGCTTTGCTGTTTTGTATCCTCAAAGACTATTTTGCCTCAGCCTCGGTGGGGATAACCTCGAGAACCTCTACGGTGAAGGTGATGGCGTGGTTGGGACCAATCGAGCCGTCACGAGTACCGCGAACACCGTAAGCAAGGTTTGCAGGAATCCAGAGTTTAATCTCGCCGCCCTCGCCAACGAGTTTCATACCCTCGGTCCAGCCTTTGATAACCCTATTGAGAGCAAACTGTGCGGTGTCGCCACGCTCATACGACGAGTCGAATACCTTGCCGTCGCGGGTCTTACCCTCGTAGAGAACCTTTACGGTATCGGTGTCGAGAGTAGCCTTCTTCTCGGGGTTGCCCTCGCGTACAATCTGGTAAAGCAGACCGCTCTCGGTCTTCTGAACACCCTCCTGCTGCTCGATCTCGGCGAGGTATGCTGCCGAATTTTCGAGAGCCTTCTTGGGGTTAACAACGTTCATATAGTTGCGCAAGAATGCGAAAGCCTCCTGCTGCTCGATGGCAACATCCTCCTTCAAGGCGTCCTCTACACCCTGGTAGAAGAGGTCCATATTCATATCGTCTTCGAGAGTGTTCATAATGCGTTGGAGCGACATACCGAAGTCGGTACCCATAGCGTACGAAAGGGTGTCGATGTCGTTCTTCATTGCGCGCGAGCCACCGCACGAAGTCATAGATACAACTGCCAAAGCAGCCAAAGCGATAGTGATAATTTTTTTCATAGTAATTATTTGATTTATTGTTTTTAGTTGTCTAAAAATCTCTTTTGCCGCGCAAATATAACTCAATTAATTGGATTTTAGTATAAGTCCGCACAATTTATACAGTATACGTGCGCCTACATTGGCATCCCACTCGTCTTCGTCGCCCCTCGGAGCCACTTCCACAAGGTCGAAACCAATGACTCTTCTGCCACTCCTTACCACGCAATCAATCAGATAGACCGCCTGGTGGAACGACAAGCCGCCCGCAACGGGAGTGCCCGTACCGGGGCATAGCTCGGCGCTCAGTCCGTCGATATCGAAGCTCACATATACCTCCTCGGGCAGCTGCTCCACAATCCTGCGGCACTGCTCCGCCCACGAAGCACCCTCGAACCTTTCGGCAGCCAGCCTCCAATCGTCGAACTGCACAACCCTGCCTGCGGAGTCCCTCACGAGTGCCACCTCGTCGTCGCAGTAGTCCCTGACGCCCACCTGCACAATCTTGCTCACCGACTCCACCTCGTGCAGCACATTATACATAATCGAGGCGTGCGAGTAGCGGAAGCCCTCGTATGCCTCCCTAAGATCGGCGTGGGCATCTATATGCAGAATACCGAAACTCTTATGGCGTTCGCCCAAAGCTTTGATGAAGCCAAGAGGTGTGCTGTGGTCACCGCCCACAAGACCTACCAATTTGCCCCTGTCGAGCCACGCGGAGGTCTGCTCATAGACCTTGCAATTCAGCTCTGCCGAGCCGCTATTGACCCTCGCCCTACGGGTGGGGACCATCTCCCTCTCGAAGAGCGTGCCGCCCTCCTCCAAGACCTTGATGACCCTCTTGGCGTCGCTCCTAAGCAGCGAGTCCATATCCTGTATCGAATAGTCGATGGGCGCTGTGGCAATACCTTTCTTCCACTCGTCTGGGCTCACGGGGTCGTAGAAGTCGAGCTGCGCCGAAGCACCAATAATAGCATCGGGGGCGTAACTCTGACCGCCACCATAGGACGCCGTAACACCCCAAGGCACCGACACCAGCACCAACGCCGACTCGTCTGTCGTGAAAGGCATACCAAAATAGTTACCATTATTGCACCCCACATCCGAGGGATTATACTCCTTTTTCTCCATAATTTTACTCCTTTTTAGCGGCTGCACACACCTTATAGGCGCAACCCTAATACAAATATACTCTCTTTTTTCGGGAAAAACTTTGGAAACTCAAAAAAAATTATTACTTTTGTTCCACGAAGCAATGGTTGGCGAACGGTTTGTGCCGAACGCAAATAGTTGTTTTAGTGATTCTTTCATAATCAGTATTTTAAGTTGGGGGGTTTGGGATACCGTGAGGTATCCCAAACTTTTTTATAAAAGACCATCTCGTGGGTAAATTTTACACCAAACTGCGATAGACGCCATCCTCATTTACTTTTGTAAACTCCGGTGTCGTCTTCTTGTTTGGTACAAAATTTCCTCCACGATATGGCTTTTATAGTCTAACGTCTAACGTCTAACGTCTAACGTCACGACTCCTAAGGCTTCTGGGAGTGACAAGAATGACAGGAGTAACAGGAGTAACAGGAGTGATAGGAGTGATAGGAGTGATAGGGCTTTCCTGTCCTTCCTGTTTTTCCTGTCCTTAAAGTAATCCCCCTCTAAGTTATGGGATGGTGCCCGAAGGGTGGGAGAGGTCTGTTATTATTCGAAAAACGCTAAAATTTTAGATAGAAATCCTTTGTGAGCGAGCGGTACTCCTCAGAGTAGTCGCCACCGCCAATATGTATCGTAAGGGCGGTGCGCTCTGTGGGGCGTGGTTCGAAGCCGAACTCCAATAGTGAGCGTAGTGGAGTGGCGTTTTGTTTGCTCCTGACATCCTCTTTGCGCACAAGGAACAGTCCCGCACGAGCCGCTGCAAGTGTCATATCTGCCACCGCATCGTAGGGTAACACAAGACTTAGTGCCCCCTTAGGGTTTAGCAGTTGTGCTGCCGAGCGAGCCAGCTCCTCGAAGGTGAGCGAGGTGGTATGTCGTGCTGCGGTGCGCGAGGCGTCGGGCGAAAGAAGCGAATCCACAAAGTAGGGCGGGTTGGAGATGATATGGTCGAACTTCTCTTCGGGGCAGAACTCCTGAACGGCACACTCCACAAGCGACAACCTTTCGGTCCACTCCGAGTGCGCAAAATTCTTCCTTGCCTCCTCGGCACTCGGAGAGTCTATCTCCACAGCCACCACCTCGGCATCCCATTTCTCGGTGCGCTGCGCCGCCATAAGTGCAATGAGACCCGTTCCCGTACCCACATCGAGTATGCGTCTATGCTCGGGCGTAAAACGTGCCCACGCCCCCAGCAGCACCCCATCGGTGCCTACCTTCATCGCCGAGCGCATCTGGCTGACGGAAAATCTCTTGAATGTAAAGTCGCGTGACATATTCTTTTCTTGTCTAAGGTCTAACTTCTAATGTCTAACCTCAATAGTCCTAAGGCTAATGGGAGAAATGGGAGTTATGAGAGATATGGGAGATCTCTCAATTGACCACGCTTCGTGTGCTCTAAAATGCTCCCGCTCAGTATGGCGTGCAAGCAGCCTCTGCTCTCGCTCGACTCGCGATTTGCCTCAATTCTCAACTTATAACCCTTTGTTTATGCCCACGCCGAAGAGAGCATAGTCGTACTTTACGGGGTCGGTAGGGTCTGCCTCCCTGAGGTGCATCATTACCTCCTCCACAGCCTTCCAGTCGTTCTGTCGGCGTGTGAGGATGCCCAACTCGCGCGAGATATTGCCCGAATGGAGGTCCAAAGGCAGGTAGAGTGCCGAGGCGGGAATACGTTTCCAAAATCCGAAATCAACACCGTGAGGGTCCTGGCGCACCATCCACCTAAGGTACATATTGAGCCTTTTGCAAGCAGCCCCTTTGGCGATTGACGAGAGGTGTTTCTCGCTCCTTTGGGGGTGGGGAAAGTTGAAAAACTCTTGGCGGAACTCGGCGAGAACCTTGCGCATATCGCCCGTGCGCTCCCACGCACCCTCGAACCACTCGCCAAGCGAGCCATAGGTGCGGCAGATGCGCCTCAGAGCCTCCACGAAGCACACCAGGTCCTCGCCATTGAAGGTACGGTGAACATAGCTTCTGAGTGCCTCCATCTCGCCCTCCGAAGCACCCACGATAAAGTCGTAGGGTCGGCGGTCGAGGTAGTCCATCATACGATTGGCACTCTTGACTATTGCCTTGCGGTTGCCCCACGCAATGGTGGCAGCCAAAAAGCCACTCACCTCACAATCCTTTTGCGAGGAGAATGAGTGGGGTATGGATATGGGGTCGGGCTTGATAAAATCGGGATTGTCGTAGCGTAGCCACAACTCTTCGAGCAGCTCTTTTAATTCAGGGTTCAAAATTCAAAATTCAAAATTACTTCGGAAAACTTTCAACTTTCGCAAATGCGATTAAGCGAGGGCAGATAAAACTTGTTTTATATGCCGAGCTTGAGCATTTTAGACGAAAAAATCATTTTTTCGTCAACTCTCCATCCACGATGGTCAATTTCCTATCGCTCATTCGGGCGAGCGAGTCGTCGTGGGTGACGACCACCACCGTAAGTCCCAACTTCTCCCTCAGCTCGAAGAAGAGGTTGTGAATCTCGTTGCGGTTGACCGTGTCGAGGTTGCCCGAGGGCTCGTCGGCAAGCAGTATGCGGGGTGAGTTAATCAGCGCACGGGCGATAGCCACACGTTGCTGCTCGCCACCCGAAAGAGCCGAAGGTTTATGCTCCAAGCGCTCCGAGAGTCCCACAATGGCGAGTAGCTCTTTTGCCCTCTGCTCCACCTCCGCCTTGTCGCGCCCTGCAATGTAGCCCGGCAGACAGACATTCTCCAAGGCGGTAAACTCGGGTAGCAGGTGGTGGAATTGGAATACCAAGCCTACCTTCTGCGAGCGGAAGTCGGCTGCGGCATCGCCCGTAAGGGTGCTCACATCCACGCCATCTACCACTACCAATCCGCCATCGAACTCCGAGAGTGCGCCCATAACGTGCAGCAGGGTGGTCTTGCCTGCACCACTTGGTCCCACGATAGCCACAACCTCGCCCTCAGCGATAGAGAGCGATACACCCCTGAGCACCTCGAAGGAGCCGTAGTGTTTGTGGAGATTTTCGATTCTTATTATCTCTTTGCTCATAGTCGGTAGAGTTTTTCGTAAAGTCGGATGGTCTGTCGTGCGGCGAGTGTGTCGTGAACACGCAATATGGCTGCTCCGCGCTCCAAGCACGCCCAATGGAGGGCTGTGGTCGCTTCGAGAGCCTCGGCGGGGGCGATGGAGAGTGTGTGGCACATAAAACTCTTGCGCGAAATACCCGCCAAGACGGGGTAGCCGAGAGAGGCTATACGCTCCAAGCCCGCCAGGAGTGCAAAGTTCTGCTCCTCGGTCTTGGCAAAGCCAATGCCGGGGTCGAGGATTATCTCCCTAACGCCCTTGGCGGTGAGCCACTCGGCACGCCTTGCGAGGTAGTCCCTAACCTCCTCCACAACGTCTGCATAGTGTGTGAGCGACTGCATAGTCTGGGGTGTGCCACGCGAGTGCATAACCACCATCGGAGCCTCCCACTTGGCGACAACCTCCGCCATACGCCCGTCACGCTCGCCAGCCGTCACATCGTTTATGATTATATTCTCATACTGCGTGAGCACCGCTTCGGCGACCTCGCTACGGAAAGTGTCTATCGAAATGGTTATATTGGGTGCCACCTCCCTTGCGATGCGCACGCCTGCAAGCACCCTTGCAATCTCCTCCTCGGTGGGGACATCCGTAGCCCCCGGTCGGGTGGAGTAGCCCCCAATGTCTATAATATCCGCGCCCTCTGCCACCATACGCTCCACGCTCTGACGTATGGCATCATCGCTCTCGTTGCGACTTGCGGCATAGAACGAGTCGGGGGTGACGTTCAGTATCGACATCACTTTGCGGTATGGGGTAGGGTGTTTCATCACTTTGTGCTCATTATTCGGTCTATCTCCTCCACTGCGGGGCGCAAATCTCTGCCGTCTGCCTCCACAACGATATCTGCCCTCTGGCGCATCTCGTCGGCACTCATCTGACTCCCGATGCGGCGTCGCACCTCCTCGGGGGTCGCTCCGTCACGCCCGACGCAACGCTCCACACGCATCTCCAACGGCGCATCTACCACCACCGCCAAGTCGTAGTGTCCCACAAGTGGCGAGGTGAAGAGCAGTGCACTCTCCAATATGACATAACTACTGCTTTGGCTCTCTGCCCACTGCTCAAAGTCTGCCACCACGCGCGGGTGGACAATGGCGTTGAGCCTTTGGAGCATAGGAGGATTGCCAAAGACTCGCGAAGAGATAAGCGCACGGTTGAGCACCCCACCCTCAAAGACCTCCTCGCCAAAGAGCCCCACAAGTTCCTGGCGCACCTCGGGATTGGTAGCCATAACCTGCTTAGCCCTGCTGTCGGAGTCGTAGATTGGCGCACCCGAGAGAGCCGCAAGAGCCCTACAAACCGTACTCTTGCCACTGCCAATACCTCCCGTGATTGCCACTCTCTTCATAGCCTTAGGGCGTTAGTCTGTCGTAAGGTGTATGTAGGGCAGGTGGCTGACCGAGATGACTTTCAGGCTGGGGTTGCGTACCGAAATGAGGTTCTGCAACGAGGTTGACGAGACCTCGTAGGTGTCCGACACTCCATCAACGGGAATCATATCCACCTCTCCGCGGCGGATTTTGATGGTCTTGCGCTTGAAGTATCGAGCAGAGAGGATGTTGTGACCCGTACCCTCCACCACACACGTCACGCGGTGGCGCTCGCCGTCAATAACCACACTTACGGGCACCTCGGCGGTGTAGGTATATTGCAACTTGCCGCTATACCAAAATATCAGCGCCAGGGCGAGTGTCACCAAAAAGGCGGGTGTGATGCGTCGTTTGAGGCTGCTAAACAGGTTTTTGCCCTTGTCAATTATCTTGCGTGTCATATCCTTGGGTGTATTTGTGCGTTATTATAATTGTTTGAGCGATAGGCGAATGAGAGCCTCCACCTCGGCTGTGGGATTCTCTTTGAGGACCTTGCGCAGCACCTTCTCGGAGGCTGCCTTGCCAAAGCCGAGCATCGTCAGCGCCTGCAATGCCTCAGAGTAGTTCTCCGAGCCGGCAGACATATTGCCCAAAATCTCCTTCTGAGCCGTCTTTACTCCGCCGTCGATACCCACCATCTTGTCCTTAATCTCTACGATGATTTTCTGAGCCGTTTTCAGACCCAAGCCCTTGACGTTTTTGAGCAGTACGGCATTTTCGGAGGTGATGATGTTCGAGAGTTCCGAGGGGGTGTAGGTCGAAAGAATCATTCGTGCCGTACCGCCGCCCACGCCCGAGACGCCAATCAGCAGACGGAAAACGTCCCTCTCGGCACGGTCGGCAAAGCCGTAGAGTATCTCGGCATCCTCGCGTACAACGTGATGAACATAGACCATAACCTCCTCTCTGCCCTCCAACTGCGTGTAGGTTTGGAGCGAAATGGTGACGATATATCCTACTCCTCCGCACTCCACAACTGCGTAGGTGGGAGTCAGTTCTGCCAATAAGCCTCTCAAATAGTCAAACATAATCTTGGAAGTTTCAAAATTTATGTGCGTTTTATCCTACAAAGTTAGTAAAAAGAGTCGAGAAACAAGTCAAACAAAGCATATTTCTTTGTCGAAAATTCGTTGGAAATCGTTGATGTAAAATTTTAGTGCCATTTTGTAATTTGCGGTCGTTGTTGCTTGTGTTTTTATAACGTAAATGTTATATTTGCAACAAATCTTGGTTTCCCTAAAAACCGATGAGTTATGAAAAGAAAACGCTAATTGTTGTTGGCATATTGAGCCTACTTGTTTTGTGCCAAAACGAATTGCCGATTGACCTTGCGCAACTCGAAGTTCCACAGATTGCGTAACAACAAGAGGAATTTGTTCCGAGTGACGAAATGATTCAACTTGGTCGGAAGTTGGAAAATCCCTACTCGTTGGAGAATATGCGCAGAGCTTTTGATTTGCTGCCCACCGAGAGTCGCGGTGGTTTTTCGGCAGAGGATATCCAGCCCACTCACTTGTACGTCAAATTTAAACCCAAAAACGTGGATGAATTGTGAATTATTATTTGGCATATAAATAACGATTCTTATGATAATGAAGAAATTTTTAGTTGTTGCAGTTGCGATAATAATGGTGGGGTTAAGTGGATGTGGTGTAGACCTTGTGTCATATCCTACAAATCATTGTACATATCAGATCAACAATACGAGTGATAAGGGTTTTGCAATAGTCGTAGAGGTGGAGCCTATGAAATCATACCTCATTAGAAGCGGAGATGTTCCTACTCGACAGTCGGTTAATAATGAAACTACGACTATCTGGGTATCTGAGTTGGACTTTGAAATGAATTTGTTTGCAGACGAGTACATTACTTTCTCATTCCATTTTGACGATGGTGTAAAACATACATTCAATGGCGAATTGATAGAGAATGACTTTCGTGACCCGAATAGTTGGATGATGGATATGGCAGAAGGCGAGAATGGTGTTCCATATTACACCTATACTTACACATTCTCCGACGAGGATTATGAGCGCATTATGGCACTCTATGAGTAGGTTGTTACCGATGCAATGATTGATGAGTTGATAGATTTTTACATCGCTTATAAACCTGCTGAATAATTTTTTTGAATTATGAGAAGAATTGCTTATTTGACGATCACGCTAATTGTGATGTTGTTGAGTGGATGTAATTCACCAAAAGGGTGTTATGACTTCTATGGTAGTTGGTGTGTCGATAACAAGAGTGTAAATAGATTCGAAGTGGTTGTTACTGTACCAGGGATATATAATGCCGAGGATGGTTTTGTGTCATCGGTAGGTCCTATTTCTCGTGCAATCATCACCCCTCACGGAGCAGGATGGGCTTGGTATGCGGGTTATTCTACTACGGCAGAATCATCTCGAAAGGCTACAATTACTTTTAACTTCAATAATGGAGTGAGTCACGTGTTCGAAGGCGAGATGATTGGTTGCGATGTGCGAAATGCGGACAATTGGACGGTATCGTATAGAGGAGAAGAAAACCACATGGCAGAGCACGTATATACCTTTACCCAGGAGGATTACGATGAGATAATGGCACTCTACGAGTAGAGAGCGAGCGCAACAAAACGGCACAAAGGGGGCTAATTGCTCCCTTTGGTTGTTTTTAGGGGCGGGGGATGGGTGGTTTTTGTTAATTTGTTATTATATTTGCCCCTCGTTAGGGATTTTTAGTTGAATTCGGAAAACAAAAACAATACAAATTCTATGAAAAAACTTTTGATTGCCGTTGCAGCGCTCTCGCTTGGTATGACCGCCTGCAACAACCAGAACAACACAACAACCGCTACTGAGGGTGCTGAGGCAGCCGTTCAGACCACCGGTAAAGTAGCCTACTTCTACATCGACCAGGTAGTTGCAGAGTACAACTTTGCAAAGGACAAACAGGCTGAGTTCCAGGCTAAATACGACGCAGCCACCAAGAAGCTCACCGCCACCGAGAACGCCATCCAGAAGGACTACAACAAACTCCAAAACAAAGTAAACGAGTTGCAGGATAAGGTGCAGAAAGTGCTCATCACCCGCGCAAATGCCGAGGCTGAGATGCAGAAACTCCAAGCCGAGGAGGCTAAAATTCAGGAGCGTATCGCTAAGCACCAGCAGGAGGCTCAGAAGGTAGGTAACGAACTCGGCGAGGAGGAGATGGTTATCAACAACCAGATCGTAAACAACGTCTACGAGTATGTAGCAAAACTCAACGCCGACCTCCGCTACGACATCGTTCTGTCGAGCACCACTACCGGCGGTCCTATCATCAACGCCAACCCCGCGCTGAACATCACAGCCGAGATTGTTGAGGGTCTTAACGCTGCCTACAAGAAATAAATTCCGTCATAAGTAGGGATTATGTGCAACCTCCGACATCGGTCGGAGGTTGTCTTTTTCCCAGGGTTTTGTATTATTGATAATAAGGTGTAATTTTGCACAGAGAAAAAGAAGTAAAACACAATAAAACACCGATTGAAACTATGAGCAAACCAACACTCCTCGTGCTTGCCGCAGGTATGGCATCGCGCTACGGCTCCCTCAAACAGATGGACGGCGTAGGTCCTTCGGGAGAGGCTATCATCGACTACTCCATCTACGACGCCGCACGCGCAGGCTTCGGCAAGGTCGTTTTCGTCATTCGCGAGGCTTTTGCCGAGTCGTTTGAGGCGGCTTTCCCTGCTTCGCGCTTTGGTGGCAAGATTGAGGTCGATTTCGTATATCAGGAGCTCCACAAACTCCCCGAGGGCTTCGAGGCTCCCGCCGAGAGGGTTAAACCCTGGGGCACCAACCACGCTATTATGATGGGTGCAGAGGTTATCAATACCCCCTTTGCGGTTATCAATGCCGACGACTTCTACGGCTACGACGCCTTCCGCACTATGGCAGAGTATCTCAACTCGCTGCCCGCGGATGCTGAGGGTAAATACTGCATGGTGGGCTACAAACTCTGCAACACGCTGAGCGACTTCGGTACCGTGTCGAGGGGCGAATGTGTGGTGGATGCCGAAGGTAACCTCGTAGGTATGACCGAGCGTCTGGGCATCAAACGCCTCGAAGATGGTAGGGTAGTCTATAACAATGATGGCTCGGAGCAGGAGATTAGGGAGGATGCTACGGTGTCGATGAATATGTTTGGCTTCACACCCGACTACTTCACACATAGCAATCGACTCTTTGTGGAATTCCTCTCCAAAGAGGAGAATATGACCAACCTCAAAAGCGAGTTCTTCATCCCTATGGCTGTCAACCACCTTATCGGCTCGGGCGCTGCCACTATGAAGGTCCTCACCTGCAACTCGCAGTGGTTTGGCGTGACCTACAAGGAGGATAAGCCCGACGTGGTTGCCAAAATCAATGCGTTGGTTGAGGCGGGAGAGTATCCCTCCAAACTCTGGTAAAAATGCATATAAGCAGCGATTTAGTCGTTGCACTTCGATAAGCGGCTTCCTTATTTGCGACGAGCAAACTGCGGAGCCGCTTTCTCGTATGCCTTGCATCTATCTCATTCTATGCGTTTTTTTGTCTAATGTCTAACGTCCATAGTCCTAAGCCTTATAAGCTCCATAAGACAACAACTCTCCATAAAACCTCGCGGGGATTAAAAAAGATACCCGCGAAGTAGGTGGGGCACTCTCAATTCATAGAGAGGTTGGCATCTACCTATCTTGTTTTAGCGGGCGACCAAGTCGCCCTATTTTCTTTGCCACTTTTGGTGGCAAAAGTGGCGCAAAAGCCACGCACCGCATCTCTGGCAGGAGGGCGGTGCAAAAAGCCTAAAACGGACGCCTTTGGCGGGTAAAGCTTTTACCGTCTCCGTTTTTTGACGTCTTTTTGCTCCGCCCTCGCCGCGACCGCCGAGGCGGGCGCTTCTCTGCCGACGATGCGAAGTGCGATTTCCGACAGACCCCTCAGTCGCATAGCAACAGAGGAGGTTTGTTTTCTCATAACTCTCAGTTTTCCCATTTCTCCCAAACCTCACGGGTATTAAAAAAAGGCAATTTGCCGAGCCATAATATGAGAGATATGGGATAACCTATAACTTTTAACTCTTAACTTTCAAATTTTGAATTTTGAATTCTCAATGCCTCTGTCGTTCCCAGACTTCGAGGTCTTTTGGGGTGCCATCTTCGAGGGTGAAGCGCACAGCAGTGCGCACCGAGTGGAAGCCGTTGCAGCCCGCCGCTCCGGGGTTGATGTTGAGCACCCCAAGGCGTTTATCGTATCCTACACGCAGTATATGGCTATGACCGCAGACAAAAATTGTGGGGCGCAAGGAGCAAATCTTGGCATACACCTCCCTAAGGTAGCGACCGCCATAGAAGCCTATATGCGTCATAAGGATGCGGGCACCCTCCCGCTCGAAGCACTGCCATTCGGGATATGTAAGCCTCATTCGGTAGTCGTCAATGTTGCCATAGACCGCCACCACACTCTTGCCGAGCGAGAGCAAAGCCTCGGCGCACTCCTCGCTACCGATGTCGCCCGCACACCACACCTCATCGACCTCCGAGAGAAACTCCCTCAGTGGCGCGTCCAAAGTACCGTGCAGGTCGGATATGATTCCTATACGCAAAATTTTGAACTCAAAAATTTAGAAAGGCATATCATCTATGGGCATACCCGAGTACGAGGGTTCCTCGGTGGGCATAGGGGGCATATCGGCTAATGGAGCGGGAGCCTCGGGCTGCTTGCGGGCGAGTTTCCAACCTCTTGCCTCGGTGTACCACCTGCCGTTATACTCCCTCGATTCGAGATTGATGGCTACTTCCACCTGCTCGCCGGGTGTGAGAGCCGCAGCCTCCTGAGCCTTATCGCCCCAAAAACCTACGCACAACTTGCGGTTGAACTCATCGGGCAACTCAAAAACCACCTCCTGTTTTGTCCACTCGCCGCGTGCGCTTGTGCCCTTAACTACGGGCAGCACCTTATAAACCAATCCTACAAATTCCATTCTGCAAAAATCTTTTTTTCGGGTTATTACTCTTTAATGTTTGATTATTCGTTGTTTCTCCTCGCCCACGAGCGATAGTTTCTTCTCCACGCCCGCATTGTAGTTGCCCAGCGAGCCGTCGGCGTGGATTACTCTGTGGCAGGGTATGAGAATTGCTATTGGGTTGGCGCTCACGGCGTTGCCCACCGAGCGGTACGCCTTCGTATAGCCCGTTGTGGCAGCAATGTCGGCATAGGATACCGTTATGCCGTAGGGTACCCTCAGCACCTCGCGCCAGACCTTACGCTCGAAGGGTGTGCCCTCCAAGTAGAGCACGAGTGACTTGGCACCCTTGCCCTCGATAGCCTTTACTATCTCCTTGTGCGAAGGGTCGGTGCGCTCGACAAGTTGTGCTCCTCGCATCTCGGCACGCAGCTCGTCTAGGACCTCCTCCCTGTCGTCGGCAAAAGCCACTCGGCAAACACCCTTCACACTCGAAGCCACCAACATCTCGCCATAGGAGGTGTTGAAGAACGAGTAGCAGAGGGTCTTGTTTTTGAGCCTTGCGAAGCCGAGCGGGCGGATGGTTACCTCTGTCTGTCGGCGTGGCAGCGAGTTGCCGTAAGCCCATAGATAGAGCGACGCCACCGAGCAGTAGGGCGAAAAGAGCTTGCGGTAGTGCTCCATACGCCTCGGAGTTAGTTTGCGCTCGCCATAGAGGGTGGCGATGGCACGCCTTAGTATGAGGTCGCCCGAGGAGAGAATGTTCTCCCTTGCGAGCGAGAACATCAAGAGCATTTCGGCGCTCCACACCCCCACGCCGTCGAGTTTTGTGAGCTTTCGGATAGCCTGCCTATCGCTGAGTCCAGCTATCTCCTCGGGATCGAACTCGCCCGAGAGGAATCTCTCGGCAGCACTCACCACCCAGCGAGCCTTGCGCACGGGAAGCCCTATGCCTCGGAGCCCTTCCTCGCCAAGCGTGGCGATACTCTGGGGTGTAACCTCGCCCACCTTAGCTGCAAGCCGCTCATAGGTGCGCTCGGCAACCGAGGTGGCAACCTGCTGGCTTACGATGTTTCTCACAAGCGTCTGGAAAAGTGGGGCAGATGTTGGGCGCTCGATATATCCGAAGCGCTCGATGAGTTGTGCCATACGTGGGTCGGCACCCATCAGGTGCTGAGCCTTGTCGATGAAAGGGAATAGCGAATTCATAGCCCGAGCGAGTTAGTTACCATACAAAGGTAGTAATTTTCGATGGAAATTCAACCGAAAATCACTACCTTTGTTGAATAATTGAAAACTCAACAAGGACAATGGCAAACGGCAATCTAAGATATATGCTCCGAAACCTCGGCAAGCGTCACCGCATAAGCATTACGGACGAGGCGGGCAAAGAGGTATGGTACTCGTTCTCGACGGCACTGAGGACACTTCTCTACTCGCTCTTGGCGGTAGTTGTAGTCTTTGTGGCTTCACTCTTGGTGGCAGCCTACACCAAAATACTCGACATTGTTCCAGGATATGATGGTATAACCTCGCGCGAGAGGATGATAGAGAACATCATACGCCTCGACTCGCTCGAAAGAGAACTTGGCTATATGCAGGTCTATGCTGAGAATGTGGCGCAGATTATGGAGGGGCGCTCGCCCGTTGTGCGCACCCTTACGCCCACCTCCGAGGAGAAGATTACCTCCAACAAAGAGGTCATTGCCCCCTCCTCGCTCGACTCGCTGTTGAGGGCTGAGTTGGAGGGCTCGGGACGCTATGGACTCAACACCCGCCCCGAGCGACAGAAGATTACCAATGCCGAGATACTGCGCCCCGTGGAGGCTAAGGTTGTGGAGGGTTTCTCGCCCGCTGTGGGTCGCTATGGTACAAGGCTCGCAGTGGAGAATATCCAGCAGGTGTGCGCCGTGCAGGAGGGTACGGTGGTCCTCACAACCCTCGAACCCGAGGGCTACACCATCCAAATTCAGCACTCCTCCAACTTCCTCTCCACCTATCGCGGACTCGGACAAGCCCACAAGCAGCAGGGCGAGCGTGTGGAGGCTGGCGAGGCTATCGGCTCAACGTGGATGGAGGAGAGTGGCGACTCGCAAGCCACGGCAGAGATGGAAATACAGTTTTGGTTTGACGGCAAAGCCGTAGACCCCGAAAATTATATCAGGTTTTAGGTTACACTATGATTAGAAAACAAAGACTCGCACTGCTCGGCTCTACGGGCTCCATAGGCTCACAAACGCTCGACATTGTGCGCCGCCGCCCCGAAGAGTTTGAGGTTACCACCCTCACAGCCGGCTCACGTTGGGAGAAACTTGTGGAGCAGGCACTCGAATTTCAGCCCGATAGCGTGGTTATTGCTAACGAGAAACACTATAAGGCTGTAAGTGAGGCTCTTGCAGGGGAGCCTATAAAGGTCTATGCAGGGAGCGATGCACTCTCGCAGGTTGTTGCGGGTGGCGAGGTTGATACGGTTGTCAATGCCCTTGTGGGCTATGCAGGTATGTTGCCTTCGCTGGCGGCAGTGAGGGCATCCAAGCGACTTGCGCTTGCCAACAAGGAGAGCCTTGTGGTGGCAGGCGAGCATATTATGCGCGAGGCGGCAGAGCGCAATGTGCCCATCCTCCCCATCGACTCTGAACACTCGGCAATCTTCCAATGCTTGGTGGGCGAGACCTCGCCCGTAAGGCGTGTTATCATCACCGCAAGTGGCGGACCATTCCTGCGCACCCCTGCCGAAAGGTTGGCAGAGGTGACCGTAGAGCAGGCATTGGCGCACCCCAATTGGTCTATGGGTGCAAAGATTACCATCGACTCCTCGACTCTGGTCAACAAGGGCTTTGAGGTTATTGAGGCTAAGTGGCTCTTTGGCTTAAAGCCCGAGCAGATAGACGTCTTGGTTCATCCACAGAGCATCGTTCACTCTATGGTGGAGTTCGATGACGGAGCCATCAAGGCGCAACTCGGCACTCCCGATATGCACCTACCTATTCAGTATGCTCTGCGTTTCCCCGAGCGTGGCGAGTTGGGCGAGGATAGGCTCTCCTTCGAGAAGCTGGCAACGCTCACCTTCGAGAAGCCCGACCTGGTGCGCTTTCCTCTCTTGCAGACCGCCTACGACTGTTTGCGCAAGGGTGGCAATAGTTGTTGCGTGATGAACGGCGCAAATGAGGTGGCTGTGGCTGCATTTTTGCGTGGCGAGATAAAATATACCGACATTCAGCGCGTTATTATAGGGACTCTCGAAAGGGCGCAGTTCGTCGCTACCCCCTCGATTGAGGACTACGCAGCCTCCAATGAGGAGTCGCGCCGAATTGCCCACGAGATGATTCAAAATTGAAATTATTGCGCCTGAGGCGCACCATAACTCTCAATTCTCAACTCTTAACTCTCAATTCAGACTATGGATGTAGTAATCAAGATATTGCAGTTCATCTGCTCGTTCACAATGCTGGTGCTGGTGCACGAGTTGGGACACCTGATGTTTGGTAAACTCTTTGGCGTAAGGGTCGAGGAGTTCCGCATATTCTTCGGCAAACCTTGGATAAAGTGGCGCTGGGGCGAGACCGAGTATGGTATTGGCTGGTTGCCCTTTGGCGGCTACGCCAAACTTGCGGGTATGGTAGACGAGAGTATGGACACCAAAAACCTCGCGAGCGAGCCTGAGCCCTGGGAGTTCCGCTCCAAACCCGCCTGGCAGAGGCTCATCATCATCCTGGGAGGTGTGATGATGAATGTGGTAATGGCTTTTGGCATCTATGTGGGCACGAGCCTTGCGTGGGGCGACCGCTATATCTCCAACAGCGAAATGCCCTATGGCTATGTGTATAGCGACTACGCCAAGCAGTTGGGCTTCGAGGATGGCGACAAAATCATCTCCATCGGTGGCGAACCCATAGAGGACTATGCCAAAATATTCTCCGCGCTACTCATTGAGAACGACAAGACGACCATTGTGGAGCGTGATGGCGAGAAGGTAACCATCGAGATACCTGTGCAGAGTGTTATGGAACTCTCCGAGCAGACCGACTTCCTTGCACCCCGAGTACCCTTCGAGGTGGCAAGCGTTGTGGAAAATATGGGTGCCGCAGCAGCAGGCATCGAGGTTGGCGAGAGGGTCGTTAGTGTCAATGGCGAGCCTATGAGTTACTACGACCAGATAGCACCAGCACTTGCTGCCGCCAAGGGCGACTCGGTGATGCTTACCTTGCTGAGTGGTTGCTTGGTACGCGATGTTATGGTGGCAGTAAATGCCGAGGGACAGATTGGTGTGGGACTCTCCTCGGAGAGTATTCCCGTCAAGACTCGCACCTACAACTTCTGGCAGGCGATACCTCGCGGTGGAGAGCGAGTTGTAGAGGAGATGGGCGACTATTGGAAACAACTGAAAATGATTGTCCAGCCCAAGACCGAGATGTATAAGGCTCTGGGTGGTCCTATCTCCATAGGCGGTATCTTCCCCAATGAGTGGAATTGGCAGAACTTCTGGAAGATTACGGCTCTGCTGTCGGTTATCTTGGCGGTTATGAACGTGCTGCCCATCCCTGCACTCGATGGCGGTCACGCCCTGTTCATCCTCATTGAGATGATTACAGGTCGTCGCCCGAGCGACAAAGTCCTCATCGTTGCCCAAGCGATAGGTATGGGGCTGCTCTTCCTCTTGATGTTCTATGCGACCTTCAACGATATCACAAGATTATTCTAAGGAGATTAATGGCATTAAACTCCTATAAGCCTTATAAGTCTTAGGACTATTGACGTTAGACAAAAAAAGAGGGTAACGCCCTCTTTTTTCTATCCCTCGTAGTTGCTGATTTTATCTATACGTCCGATGTGGCGTCCGCCCTCGAACTCTGCCTCGAACCAAGCATCCACGATAGCCTTGCCCATCTCCAAGCCTATGAGTCTTGCGCCCATAGCCAAGACGTTGGCATCGTTGTGATTGCGCGATAGGCGTGCCGAGAGAGGTTCCGAGCAGAGCGCACAGCGCACACCCTTTACCTTGTTGGCAGCAATCGAAATGCCGATGCCGCTGCCGCAAATCACAACGCCCCTTTCGCACTCTCCCCGAGCCACAGCCTCGCCAACGGCAATGCCGTAGTCGGGGTAGTCGGCTCTCTCGGGCGAGTAGCAACCCTTGTCCACTACTTCGTGACCTTTCTGGACGAGATAGGCTTTTATCTCCTCTTTGAACGAATATGCTGCGTGGTCGCAGCCGATAGCAATTTTCATATTAGGTGTCCGTTTTTAGGTTATAGTTTTTCAAGTATTTCCACAAAGGCTGTGAAGTCGGTATGCTCCGTCACGAACTTCTCGAACGAGTCGGCGTCGCATCCCTTCTCGGGCGTGTCGCTAACCATCTTCATAACGAGTGCCGGCACAACCCTTTGGGCAGCAATCTGACACACTGCCGTAGCCTCCATATCGAACAGCGCACGAGGAGTGCCGAAACGCTCCTTTATCTCCTCAATCATCTCCTTGCCCACAAAACTATCGCCCGTATAGATTGTTGCATCGTCTGTGCCAAGCAGTGGATAGGGGTCGGTAAGGAAACTAACGCCATCCAAACCCTCGGGAACGTGCGCATCGTGGTAGCGGGCTGCCGAAGGGCACACCACATCGCCCGTAGAGAACTCCTTGCTGGCAGCAGCATAGCCCACAACTGCCACAAGGTCAAACTTCTCCTCGTCCATTGCAAGGGCTGTGGCGGCTGCGGCATAGACCTTACCTACATAGCCTCGGCGAATAGTGTAGGCATTGAGAAGTGGATTGGGGTAGTTGTTAAGGGCGGCGAGCATATTCTCCCTCTCGGACGCCATAGGGGTTATGATAAGTATGTTTTTCATCGCCACGTTATTTACCAAGTAACTGCTCCAAGAGGTCGCCATACTCCCTGAGGGCGGCGTTGCTCTCCTCGATATTGTAGAATTCGGGGTTGCCACACTGCACAACCGTCAGTCCGGGAACGTCGGCGGCAGTTTTGAGGTCTGCCTGAGTGCGGCACACCTCCAACACAGCCTCCATAACCTTACGCTGGGGCGTGAAACCCTTGACTACCAGGTAAAAACCCGTCTTGCAACCCATAGGTGCGAAGGATACGACCTTGTTGCCGAGCCTCTCACGCAGATAGTGTGCCATAAGGTGCTCGATGGTGTGAATAGCCTCGGGCGAGAGGTACTGCTTTTCGCGTGGTGCGCGGAAACGCATATCGTAGGAGTTTATGGGGTAGAACCCGAGTGCGGTGTATTGCGAACGGAGGTAAAACCCGCGGTCGAGCGTTGTGTGGTCCACCGCAAAAGATGCAACTTTACTTTTCATAGTGTTGTGTAGTTATTTCGTAGTGCAAATATCGCACAATGCCCCGAGAAAACCAAACCCTAAGGGCAAAAAGCGGTCTTGCGCTCTCGCCACGACTGCGCAGACAAGGTGGTTGGCATCGACCTTGCTTTTTGTGGGCGACCAAGTCGCCCTTTTTCTTTGCCACTTTTGGTGGCAAAAGTGGCGCAAAAGCCACGCACCGCATCTCTGGCAGGAGCAAGATTCGCAAAATCTAAAACGAACGCTGCGCGGGCAAAGCGTTTGCCGTCTTCGTTTTTTAACGCTTTTGCGACTCTTGCTCGCCACGACCGCCG
>JAZSAY010000008.1:0-6098 GCA_045602145.1 Tidjanibacter sp. | reverse complement strand
TTGTTTGGCACAAAATTCCTCTGCGATATGCACTCGCAGGACGTGACTTCCAACGTCTAATGTCCAATGTCCAACATCTAACGTCTAACGTCCTACGTCAATAGTCCTAAGGCTTATAGGAATGACAAGAATGACAGGAGTGATAGGGCTTTTCTGTTCTTCCTGTTCTTCCTGTTCTTCCTGTCTTTCCTGTCATTAAAGTAATCCCTCCCATTACTCCCATCTCTCCCATCTCTCCCATTCATTCCTCGGGCTCGCACCGCGAGCTCGCGACGTTAGACGTTAGACGTTGGACAAAAAAGAATTGAAATCTCAATTCTTTTTTATACCTTTGCACCAAGTGTGAATTAACAAAATCAAGGACAACATAATGGCAGACGAAAAGATTATTTTCTCGATGGTGGGCGTAAGCAAGGTGCTTACCAACAACCGCAAGATTCTCAGCAACATATACCTCTCGTTCTTCTATGGTGCCAAAATTGGTATCGTGGGTCTTAACGGCTCGGGTAAATCTACCCTGATGAAGATTATTGCAGGCATAGACAAGAGCTATCAGGGCGAGGTGGTATTCTCCCCCGGTTACTCGGTAGGCTATTTGGAGCAGGAGCCTCAACTCGATGACGCAAAGACCGTTAGGGAAATCGTAGAGGAGGGTTGCGCACACACGGTGGCTCTGCTGAAAGAGTACGAGGAGATAAACCTGAAATTCTGCGAGCCTATGAGCGACGAGGAGATGGCAAAACTCATCGAGCGTCAGGGCGAACTCACCGAGGCTATCGACCACGTCAACGGCTGGGAAATCGACAGCACTTTGGAGAGGGCTATGGACGCACTGCGTTGTCCCGAATCCGACAGGCTTGTGAGCACTCTTTCGGGTGGTGAGCGCAGGCGTGTGGCACTCTGCCGTCTTTTGTTGCAGGAGCCCGATGTGCTCCTCTTGGACGAGCCTACCAACCACCTCGATGCCGAGAGTATCGACTGGCCCGAACAGCACCTGAATCAGTATAAGGGTACGGTCATTGCCGTAACCCACGACCGTTACTTCCTCGACAATGTGGCAGGATGGATTCTCGAACTCGACCGTGGCGAGGGTATTCCCTGGAAGGGTAACTATTCGAGTTGGCTCGACCAAAAGACCACCCGCCTGGCTATGGAGGAGAAGCAGGAGAGCAAACGCCGCAAGGCATTGGAGCGTGAGTTGGAGTGGGTGCGTATGAGCCCCAAGGCACGTCACGCCAAGAGTAAAGCCCGTTTGGGTGCCTACGACAAGATGCTCAACGAGGATACCAAGCAGAAGGAGGAGAAACTCGAAATCTACATCCCCAACGGTCCCCGCTTGGGTAATGTGGTCATCGAGGCTCACGATGTGTCGAAGGCTTTTGGCGACAGGGTGTTGTACGAGGGCTTGAACTTCGTATTGCCCCCCGCAGGTATTGTGGGCGTGATTGGTCCCAACGGTACGGGTAAGACCACTCTGTTCCGTATGATTATGGGCTTGGAGCAGCCCACCAGCGGTTCGTTCAAGATTGGCGAGACGGTAAAACTTGCCTATGTTGACCAGCAACACAAGAGCATCGACCCCGAAAAGACCGTCTTTGAGGTCATCTCACAAAATAGCGAACTCATCACTCTCGGCAATCGCCAGATTAACGCCCGCGCCTATGTCGGCAGGTTCAATTTCAGCGGTGCCGACCAAGAGAAGAAGTGCGGCATCCTCTCGGGTGGCGAGCGCAACAGGCTCCACCTTGCTCTGGCACTCAAAGAGGAGGGTAACGTACTGCTGCTGGATGAGCCCACCAACGACATTGACGTAAACACTCTTCGTGCATTGGAGGAGGGCTTGGAGAACTTCGCAGGTTGTGCGGTGGTAATCTCGCACGATAGGTGGTTCCTCGATAGGGTCGCAACCCACATCCTCTCGTTCGAGGACGAGGGTAAGGTGGTATTCTTCGAGGGTACCTACTCGGAGTACGAGGAGCACAAGAAGGCTCAGGGCATCGACACCACGCCCCACCGCGTGAAGTACAGAAAACTCATTGAAAATTAAAAATTGAAAATTGAAAATTAGTTTTCGATAGCATAGCGGGTGCGATATGTGAGGCAAATTCAAGGCTTGCGATGGGCAAGAAAGCGGAGTTTGCTCCTCGCAAATGAGCATTTCGAGCACGAGCGTAACGAAGAAGTTGCCCACAGAGCGCAGCCGACAAAACAAGAATTACAACAAAACAATAAAATATAATGGCTCAGAAACCAAGCATACCAAAGGGAACAAGAGATTTTTCGCCTGTTGAGATGACAAGGCGCAACTATATGTTCGATACCATCAAGAGTGTGTTCCGCACCTTCGGCTACGCACCCTTGGAGACTCCCGCAATGGAGAACCTCTCGACACTGATGGGGAAATATGGCGAGGAGGGCGTTAAACTCCTCTTCAAGATACTCAACTCGGGCGACTTTATGGACAAAGTAACACCCGAGCAACTCGAAGGCTCCTCGGCAGCCCTCGCAACCAAAATTTGCGAGAAGGGCTTGCGCTACGACCTTACCGTACCTTTTGCAAGGTTTGTGGTACAGCACCAGGCGGAGATTGCCTTCCCCTTCAAACGCTATCAGGTGCAGCCCGTATGGCGTGCCGACCGCCCACAAAAGGGACGCTATCGTGAGTTCTACCAATGCGATGTGGACGCCATTGGTAGCCGCTCGTTGCTCTACGAGGCAGAGTTGGTGCAGATTGTGGAGAGTGTCTTCGAGAAGTTGGGTATCAACGTGGTGCTCAAACTCAACAACCGCAAAATCCTCTTCGGTATTGCCGAGGCTATCGGTCACGCCGACAAGATGATAGACATCACCGTAGCCATCGACAAGTTGGACAAAATCGGCTTGGAGAATGTGGAGAAAGAACTCTTGGAGAGGGGTATTGAGCAGCAGGCAATAGAGCGTCTGAAACCCATCCTCTTGTTGGAGGGCACCACTGCCGAGAAACTCAGCACTCTGCGCACCACCCTCGCCGAGAGCCCTACGGGTCTGAAAGGTGTGGAGGAGATGGAGGAACTCTTTGGGCTGATTGCCGACTACGGCACCTCGCTCGACATCGAACTCGACCTCTCGCTGGCACGCGGTTTGAACTACTATACGGGTGCCATTTTCGAGGTTAAGGCTAAGGACTACCAGATTGGCAGCATCTGCGGTGGCGGTAGGTACGACGACCTGACGGGTATCTTCGGACTGCCCAACACCAGCGGTGTGGGTATCTCCTTCGGTGCCGACCGCATCTATGACGTAATGCTCGGCTTGGGACTCTTCCCCGAGGAGGCTCAGATGACCACCAAAGTGATGTTTGTGAACTTCGGCGGTGAGGAGCAGAAGGCTTCGCTCGCTCTGCTCAAAGCACTACGCAAGGCGGGAGTGCAGAGCGACATCTATCCCGAGAGCGCGAAGATGAAAAAACAGATGGAGTATGCCAATAAAAGGGCTATCCCCTACGTTATCATAGTAGGCGAGAGCGAGCGCATCGAGAGGCAGGCGACCGTCAAGAATATGACGGACGGCACGCAAGAGAAGGTCGCTTTCGAGCAGTTGGCAGAGTACCTTAAATAGCAAAGATGAGAAGAGCATTAGTGGCGATAGTTGTTCTGCTGTGGGGCGTAAGTTCCGCTGTGGGACAAGGTTTTAGGAACGAGGTGGAGAAGTTCACCTCGTTCTACTACTATCTCAACTCGCTCTACGTCGAGGAGCCCGACAACAAGGCTCTGGTTGGCGAGGCTATAAGTGCCGTCTTGGAGAGCCTCGACCCCCACTCCGCCTACGTCAGCCCCGAGCAGATGAAGCGCGAGATGGAGATGACCGAAGGGTCGTTTGGAGGTATTGGTGTGGAGTTTGGCATCGTGAGGGATACCGTAAGGGTTATCTCCACACGTCTGGGCAGCCCCGCAGAGAGGGCTGGCTTGGCAGTGGGCGATGCAATACTATCGGTGGGCGATACCACAGCCATAGGCATAGACCACACCCGCATAGGCGAACTTATAAGAGGTAAGGTGGGTAGCAAACTAACCCTTACGGTACTCAAAGAGGGTGCCGAGAGCCCCATCAACATCACCCTCGAACGCGCCGAGATACCTATTGTGTCGGTGGAGGCTGCCTATACCTTATATAATATAGGCTACATAGCCGTCAACCGCTTTGCCGACCAGACAATGGAGGAGTTTCGCAAGGCATACGACTCGCTGGGGGCAGTGGAGGGACTTATCCTCGACCTTAGGGGCAACGGCGGCGGACTACTGACGGAGGCCATTGATATGGCGGGATTTTTCCTGCCCCGCAAGTCCCTCATCACCACCACCTCGGGGCGCAAAGAGGCTCCCTACAACCACTTTTCGAAGGGCAAGGGGGTCTGCACCACCACCCCACTCGTAATACTCGTTGATGGCTCCTCAGCCTCGGCAAGCGAACTTGTAAGCGGAGCCTTGCAGGACTACGACAGGGCGGTGATTGTCGGTCAGCAGACCTTCGGCAAGGGATTGGTGCAGAAGCAGGTGGTGCTCGACGACGGGTCGGCAGTGAGGATTACCACCTCGCACTACTACACCCCCAGCGGCAGGTGCATACAGCGTCCCTACGAGAAAGGGCACTCCAAAGAGTACTACTTCGACCACGCCGAGCGTATGCTCCGCAAGGAGTATCGCGACTCTCTGTTGGCGGTGGCACCCAAGTATAAAACCCTCAACAACTCGCGCACCGTGGCGGGCGGTGGAGGTATCACACCCGATATCTACATCGACCTCGACACCACCAAAAACTACTCCTACGCCAATCGCGTAACCCCATCGGTGGAGTTCAACGACTATGTCAGCGAGTATTTCCTCGACAACCGCACCGAGCTCAAAGACCTCTACCCCACTTTCGAGCGTTTCAACGAGGAGTTTACGACCCCCAAGGCTCTGATTGATGGGCTTGTAGAACGTATGAGGAAGGCGGGCATTGAGCCCTCCGAAAAGGGTATGACCGAGAGCCTCGAACTACTCGGCAGGAATTTCAAGGCACTGCTGGCACGCAAACTCTTTGGCGAAGGGGCGCAGGTGCAGGTCGCCAACACCCACAACGACGAAGCCTTCGCCGAAGCGATGAGCATCCTTATGGACCCCACGAGGTACAATACCATACTTGGAATTGAAAATTGAAAATTGAAAATGAGAGTTGAAAGTCGCAAGTTGCAAGTTGCAAGTTGACAGACCTCTCCCGCCTTCGGCACCCTCCCCTAACTTAGGGGAGGGATATGGTTGTGGTAACTTAGGGGAGGGGTGTGGTTGTGGGTTTATCCCATATCTCTCAGTCCTCCCATTTCTCCCATTTCTCTCACAACTCCCATTTCTCCCATAAGCCTTAGGACTATTGACGTTAGACGTTAGACGTTAGACGTTGGACAATAATCTTGAATTTTGCATTTTGAATTTTGAATTCCAAAAAATTTCCGTATCTTTGCACGCCCGAAATATACGGGTAATGGAATTACATAATTAAAACACAAAGTATTAACCAATTAAAAGTACGAAGAAGTGGATTCTTTGAGTTACAAAACCATCTCGGCTAATGCGGCTACTGTTAACAAACAGTGGTATGTTATCGACGCAGAAAACGAGGTGCTCGGACGACTTGCTTCGCAGGTTGCGAAAATCTTGCGCGGCAAAAACAAGCCCGATTTCACTCCTCACGTTGATTGCGGTGACTATGTTATCGTTATCAATGCCGACAAAGTGAAACTGACGGGTAAGAAGATGACCGATAAGGTCTATGTACACCACACAGGCTATCCCGGTGGTCAGCGTTTCAACACTCCCGCTGAGCGCTTGGAGAACAAGCCTGAATTCCTTGTTCAGAACGCTGTTAAAGGTATGTTGCCCAAAACACGCCTTGGCGTTGCTATTCTTAAAAATTTGAAGGTTTATGCAGGTGCGGAGCATCCCCACGTTGCACAGAACCCCAAAGCAATCAAACTCAACGAGATTAAGTAAACACGAAAACTATGGAAGTTGTAAACACCGTAGGACGCAGGAAAGCAGCTGTTGCTCGCGTTTACGTTAAGCCCGGTAACGGTACTATTA
>JAZSAY010000007.1:0-67270 GCA_045602145.1 Tidjanibacter sp. | reverse complement strand
TTGAGATACGGTTGCCTTGGCAATCGGCAACTCCTCGTGAATATCACCAAAGTAGCACTCCGTTTGCTTGGCAAGAAATTCGAGGATAGCGATGCGTGCAGGGTGTCCCATCGCCTTTGCAAAGCGTGCAACTTGCTCTTGGTTAAGTGTATATTCCTTGTTCGCCATAGTGTCTATGCTTGTTTCTGTTCGCAAATATACGAACAATGATTCAAAGTTCCAAATCCACCAGTCAAATCATCATATATTAACATCAGGACAGAACTTCGGTTTTGTCCTTTTTTGTTTCAGGGTAGTGAAAGCAGAAAAATAATGGGTCAATGAGCAGTTTTGGCGGTTCGCTCAATTGGGGCAAAAAGTGCCCCACAGAGCATCAGGGCAGTGTTCGGGTAATCTCTCGTCCCTCACTTACTACTCTTAATTTTAGGAGGATTTGGTAATAGTTTCAGGGCAGTATTTGGGCAGTTTTCGCTCAATTTTGGGTAGTTTTTGGGCAGTATTTTGACAAAAAATGACCGATGGGACTACCCAATCGGTCATTGTAAATCGTTGATATTTAGGTTTTTAACCTTTCCCAACCTCTTAATACTCGTCCTCGTTAAAGACGAAGTCCTCTTTGCTGTGGTAGTCGGGCCATACGTCCTCGATGCTCTCGTATACGTCACCCTCGTCCTCGATCTCCTCCAAGTTCTCGATTACCTCCATAGGAAGACCACTGCGCACTGCATAGTCGATAAGTTCCTCTTTGGTTGCTGGCCAGGGAGCATCTTCAAGTTTCGATGCCAATTCAAGTGTCCAATACATAAAACTCTGAATTTTAGGTTGTTATGTTAATTTTGTGTTTGTTGCGGTCTGCAAAAGTATAAAAAAAACATAAAACCACAATAGTTTCTCTATTTTCCCCAAACTTTTTCTTCCACACCGAGCTTTTTGGTGCTCCATCGAGAGAGGGTGTAGAGTAGGTCCGAAAGGCGGTTTACATAGCGCATAAGGCTCTCTGCCACAGCGCACTGCTCGCTTGCTGTGAGTATTCTGCGCTCAGCCCTGCGGCACACCGTGCGGCAGATGTGGCACTGCGAAATTATGCGGTGACCACCGGGGATTGTAAAGCCTGCAAAAGGGGGCAGCGACTCCGAGAGGGTGTCGATATGTCGCTCTATGCGCTCGACGTCTTCGAGGCTTACCCTTTGGATTGCGCCCTCGAATTTCTCCGAAAGAGCGAGCTCTGCCTCGACGGTCATCAGGTCCACAGCCACCTCATTGAGCAGTGCGACCATCTCCTCCAACCCCTCCTCGGCGGCAAAGTCCGTCAGCAGGGCGATGTGAGCTCCAAGTTCGTCCACCGAGCCGTAAGCCTCCACCTGTGGGGAGTTTTTGGCAACCCTCTCGCCGCCAATCAGCGAAGTGGTACCCTTGTCGCCCGAGCGTGTGTATATGCGTGCCATAACGTGTTATAGGTTTATGTGTTGTTTCTGTATATCCTTGCGCGAAAAGAGGAACGTAAATGCGGGCTTCGAGGCACTCATAGAGTGGTGCTCGGCAATCAACTCTTTACAAAGCCTGCGCCTTGTGCGGCTGCCGATGGGGTGTAGGATGCACAAAACGCCCTCCTGCTCCCCGAGTACCTTCGCCATAGCCCTCAGTTGCTCCTTGTGGCACTCTGTGGTGGCAATCATCAACTCGCCCTCGCCCGCCACGGTGTCTATCCTCCACGCACCGAACCTCTCTGCTGTGAGGAGGTTTTGGAGCCTTGTGGCTGTGCGCCTACCCACGCCCCGAGCCCTCAGTACATCGTATAGCGAGGTGTCGGAGCCTTTTACTCTGCGTGGCATCATCGCCTCGCGCACAATGCGGTAAAGCAGTGGGGAGTGTACCCCATAGCCGCGCGAGTGTCGGAGGTGTTCTTCGAGCCACATAGTAGGGTGAAGGGACTACAACATTACGTCTTTGCTCTTGCGCAACTGACCGGCAAGGCGACCCGTCGAGAAGGCGATTTGGAGGTTGTAACCACCAGTATTGGCGTCAATATCCATCAGCTCGCCCGCAAAATACAATCCCTCAACCTTGCGCGACTGCATAGTGTGAGGGTCAATCTCTGCGAGGTCCACGCCACCTGCTGTAACGATAGCCTCCTCGAAGGGGCGGTAGTCGCTGATGGGCAGCACGAAGTGTTTGAGAGCCTCCACAAGACGCTCAATCTTATCCTCTTTCAGCTCGCCCATAGAGTGCTTGGCGTGTGCACCGCAAGCCTTAGCCATAGGCACTACAAGTTCGCGGGGCATAATCTTGCGCAGCAGTTCGCCAACAGTGAGCGTTGCGGGTTGCTCGGCAATCTCACGGAGTATGCGCTCGCGCAACTCGTCGTGGTCCATAGCGTGTTTGAGGTCCACAACGATCTCCACTTTTTTCTCCTCAATTAGCGCATCGACAGCCTTGCGGCTCATACGGAGGATGATGGCACCCTCCACGCCACGCTTCGAGAAGAACATCTCGCCAAACTCGCTCTGCGCCACCTCGCCGTCAATCACAAGGTCGGCGTGTACGTTTTTCAGCAACAGTCCCGCCATAAAAGGAGCCTCCTCATAGGAGGTTTCCAGAGGAACGAGCGATGGGCGTATGGGTGTAATCTCGTGACCCACCTCGTGAGCCATTCGGTAGCCGTCACCTGTGGAGCCCGTAGCGGGGTAGGAGGCACCTCCCGTAGCAAGAATAACGGCAGGGGTCTCGACCTTGCGCTGGAAGCCGCGTGCATTGCGGTAGGTAACACTGCGCACCTTGCCGCAAACGACATTTATCTTCTCCACCTTGGCGTTGCACTCCACCTGCACACCCTCCTCGCGACACCAATCAACCAGAGCCTGAGCGATGTCCCACGCCTTGCCGCTCTTGGGGAATACACGTCCTCCACGCTCGGTTTCGAGTTTTACGCCCTTGCGTTCCATAAAGCGTATAAGGCTCTTGTTGTTCCATTGGGTGTAAGCGTATGTGAAAAATCCTGCACCGTTCTGCACCTTTGCGAGGAACTCCTCGTCGGTGCATACGTTTGTGAGGTTGCAACGACCCTTACCCGTGATGCGGACTTTGCGTCCGGTTTTCTCCATTTTTTCGAGCAGCAACACGCTGTTGCCATTGATGGCAGCCGTTCCAGCTGCCATAAGTCCTGCGGCACCACCGCCCACGACCACTACATTGTACTCTTTGTGTTCCATAATTGCCACAAAAGTACCTATTATAATTGAGAATTGAAAATTGGGGATTGAAAATTGAGAATCGTGGTTGAAAGTTTGACGTCTAACGTCTAACGTCTAACGTCAATAGTCCTAAGGCTTATGTGAGTTGTGGGAGAAATGAGATAAAAGGGAGTAATGGGAAAACTCTCAATTCTCAACTCTCAATTGACCAGCCTTTCGGCTGCTCCAAATCGCTTTCGCTCGGCAAAGTCTGCAAGCAGCCTCTGCCCTCGCTTACTCGCGATTTTCTCAATTCTCAACTCTCAATTGACCAGCCTTTCGGCTGCTCCAAATCGCGTTCGCTCGGCAAAGTCTGTAAGCAGCCTCTGCCCTCGCTTACTCGCGATTTTCTCAATTCTCAATTGACCAGCCTTTCGGTTGCTCCAAATCGCTTTCGCTCGGCAAAGTCTGCAAGCAGCCTCTGCCCTCGCTTACTCGCGATTTTCTCAATTCTCAATCCCCAATTCTCAACTCTCAACTCTCAACTCTCAACTCTCAACTCTCAATACACTGCCACTATCGAGCCCCAATAGGAGGTGGTGGGGTAGAAGGTGGAGGATACGGAGAGTGTGGCGCCGCCCGTCTTGGAGAAGACTTCCAGCGTGAAGGTGTAGTCGTTGGAGGTGTAGAGCCACGAGTCGAACGAGATGGTCCAGCCGTTGTCGGTCTGAATGGTAGTGAAGTCCGAAAGGTTGGTTATGGAGGTGTTGACCATCATAATACGATAGGGTGGAGTAAAGCCCTGATATATAGGCAAGTGAATATCTGCCCAATCGCCGAAGATGCCCAACTCGATGCTGGGGTTGGTGATGAGTTGACTGCTGCCCGCAGGCTCTACATTGAACATTGTGGGCACGAAACGATAATTGTGTGAGAGGATTGTCGAGTCGATGAAGTGCTCGAAGGCGGCTTGGCGTGCCTTGCGCTTTTCGATGCGTTCGCGGTGTTTCTCGCTCAGTTCTTTTTCGCGCGTGCGATTTGCGGCAAAAGAGGTGTCGTACTCTGTGGGGGTGTTGCTCGTCACCACCAGAGGAATGATAAGTGTGGCAAGCGACGCCACGATGGCAAAAGTGAGTAGAAATTTTTTCATCCCAGAAAAGAATTTAATGTTAGACAATTGTTTGAAGTTGTTGTTGCGAAATAGCTAAGAGCAATTTTCTTGCCTAAGGAGCTTTTGCGACCCCGAAAAAAAGATGTACCTTTGTGGCACACAACACTTGGAAGTTATGAAGACCGTTTTTAAGTTCAGCAGCTCGAAACTCTCCCAGATTCCCGACCACGGCAAACCCGAGTTTGCCTTCATCGGTAGGAGTAATGTGGGCAAGTCGTCGCTCATCAATATGCTCTCCGAGAGCAAGGTTGCTAAGGTGTCGGCAACCCCCGGCAAGACCAAACTTATCAACCACTTTTTGGTCGACGAGAAGTGGTGGCTGGTGGATCTTCCTGGCTATGGCTACGCCCGCACATCGCAAGCCGTAAGGCGCGAGTTTGCCACCATTATCACCGACTATGTTACTAAGGCAAAGGCTCTTCACTTCCTCTTTGTGCTGGTCGACAGCCGACACGAGCCGCTCAAAATAGACCTCGACTTTATGCAACTTTTGGGCAGAGAGGGTGTGCCCTTTGGCATCGTCTTCACCAAGACCGACAAGCAGAGCCAGCGCGACACGAACCGCAATATCGAAACCTACCGCCGCACTCTTGCCGAATGGTGGGAAGAGTTGCCCCCAATGTTTGTCACCTCCTCCGAGAAGAGGCGCGGCAGAGAGGAGATACTCGCCTTCGTCGACGAGTGCCTTGCGGCAATGAAGGAGCGTGCCGAGTAGCAATCTGTCCGATACCCCGCACCACTCGACGCAAAATGTTGGGTAATTGTTGATAAAAGGGGGCGTAAAAATTGCATATCCCGCTTTTGGGAGTTATATTTGCGGTCACGAAATACCCAAAATCTAACACACAATGGCAATTCATAAACTCAAAATCTTCGCTTGTCGCGGTTCGGAGGCTGTCGCTGCGAGGATTGCTAAGTCCTACGGAGTGGAACTTGGCAACCTGACGGTTAGTCAGTTTAGTGATGGCGAGTTCCAGCCCGCCTTCAACGAGAGTATCCGCGGTTGTACCGTCTTTATCGTTCAATCCACACCTCCTCCTGCCGAAAATCTTATGGAACTTCTGCTGACCATCGACGCCGCCCGCAGGGCTTCGGCTCATATGGTTGTTGCCGTTATCCCCTATTTCGGTTGGGCTCGTCAGGACCGCAAGGACCGTCCCCGTGTGCCCATTGGTGCTAAGTTGGTTGCCAATCTGCTCACCTCGGCAGGCTGCGATAGGGTCATCACCATCGACCTCCACGCCGACCAGATTCAGGGCTTCTTCGATATACCCGTAGACCACGTTTACGCATCGAAAGTCTTTGTTCCCTATATCAAGAACCTCAAACTCGAAAACCTCTCGGTGGCTACCCCCGATATTGGTGGTGCTAAACGTGCCAATACCTACGCTTCGAACCTCGAAGCGCCTCTGGTAATCTGCCACAAACACCGTGAGCGTCCCAATGTTGTGGGCACTATGACCGCCATTGGCGAGGTTAAAGGTCGCGATATTATCATCTTCGACGATATGGTCGACACGGCAGGTACGCTGACCAAAGCCGCAGGTATGTTTATGGATATGGGCGCAGCCAGCGTTCGCGCCGTCATCACCCACCCTGTGCTGAGTGGTCCCGCCTACGAGCGCATCGCCGAGAGCCAGTTGACCGAGGTTATCGTTACCGACACTCTCCCCTTGCGTGCAGACAAGGACACCAGCAAATTCACCGTGCTGAGTGTCGCCGATATGTTGGCAGATGTTATTGAGCGAGTGCATAATTATCGTGAGATATCGTCGCAGTTCCTCTTCGGCAAAAAATAACTAATATCGCAGGCATCTGCTGCGTTACACTCAAAAAATTCCTCCTCATTTACGTTAGTAAACTGCGGAGGAATTTTTTTCGCAAGCCTTGCATCTGTATTTTTGTCTAACGTCTAACGTCAATAGTCCTAAGGTTTATAGGAGTAACAGGAGTAACAAGAGTAACAGGAGTAACAGGAGTAACAGGGCTTTAATGTCCTTCCTGTCCTTCCTGTCCTTCCTGTCCCTCCTGTCCTTCCTGTCCTTCCTGTCCTTCCTGTCCTTTCTGTTCTTTCTGTTCTTTCTGTTCTTTCTGTCACTCCTGTCCTATGGAAGATATGAGAGATATGGGAAAATCTTTCAACTTTCAATTCTCAATTATTATAACTATATTTGCAAAAATATAACACATATGAATAATTTGTCTTATAAATTGCCGAGAGTATTCCTTGTATTGGCTCTGCTGTTGGTGGCAGCTTGTGGATCGCCCGAGTTGCCCGTGGAGCCCGAGGAATTTGTCGAACCAGAGCCTCGGAAGGTCATATTTACCCAAGCCTCGTTTGTCTATATGGGAGATGATGTGGGCGAGCAGATATCCGATGGCTGGGTTGTTAAGTTTCTGACGGATATGGAGATAGATGATTATGGCAATCCCATAGGCGAGGGCTCCGTAATGCAACTGTTGTTGAATGTTACCTACAACCCTTCCCAGGAGGTGGATATGTCGCTTTTGGAGGGTATCTATACTGCACAAACCTCCTCGGGTGATTTTAGGGAGAATACCTTTGTAGATGGCTATATGGACTACATTGAGCTGCCCGACGGACGTCACGAGAGGGCAGATGGATCGTTCTATGCCGACATTGCCGAGGGCTCAACCGATATGGATGTGGATCTCTTGGACGATGGGGTGGTGCAAATTACCCGTAACGACGACGGTACCTTCACTTTCGAGGGTATTATGGTGGGCAAGAAGTGCCGCAAACGCTACTTTGAGTGGAGTGGCAACATTGAGCCCACCTCCTATGTTGAGCCGGTAATCCCCAATAGCACACTGACCTCCAATATGAACCTCACCACACTCTCGAAGATGCAGTTGCAGGACAAGGGCGATTGTTTCTATCGTATGGACGAAAGTTACCGTTGTTTGTTGCTCTTTGTTGTCGAGGATGGTATAACATTCAACCAATGGGGCAAACCCGAGGGCGATGGCAAGATGCTTCGCTTGGAACTTTTGGTGCCTTGGGATAACAATATGGAGGATGGTATTCCTGCCGGCAGGTATCCCTTCGTGCAGCGCAACCCCGACACCTCCATCGATAAGGACAAAATTGTACCTTTCAGGGCTATTGCAGGACTCCCCGACTGCTTTACGGCGCCCTATTGGTCGGGCAGTTGGTATGTGGAGTATGCCGGGGGTATGTGGGGCGAACTCTATGGCAGAATAGACAGCGGCGAGGTCGTTGTGGAGCGTGGTGAGGATGGCAGCCATCACCTCTCCTGCTCGCTCTACGACTGCTCCTCGGAACCCGTCAATATCACTGCCGACGTGCGAATTCCAAGCGATAAAGTGTTGATATATGAGTAAAACCACACAAATAACTATGAAGAATAATTTCCGTTTCTTTGCGCTTCTATGTGCTTTGCTTTTTGCGGGAGCAATGACCTCGTGCGAGGAACCCCAAGAGCCAGCACCCGTTTTTACGCTTAAAGATTACTTCGTGGGCGAACGCCCCGCTCTGATAGCCAACAATAGTTATGCTATTGGCGACCAAGAGCACACTTTTGGCAGCGTGGCAGCTATGATGTCGGGCGAGAATCTGCTGATTGTGGCAACGCCCCAGGCAGGCTACACGGATGCCGAGAAGATTTTTGCCGAGTGTGAGGAGTATTTCTATGGTGCTGTGAGTCCTCTGTTGGTGGGTAAGACCTTCGATATTACGACCGAGAAAAAACTCTTTACCATAGTCTCTACACTCGCAGGAGCACCCATCGAGGGTATTACTCCCGACTATCCCGAGGAGGCGGTAAGAGGCGAGATGACCATCTCCTATGCAGATGGTAAGGCGACCCTTGTGGGTTGGGTGCTGGGAGCCGACAATACCGAGTTGGCGGTGAAGATGGAGTGCGAGGCAGAACTCACCTTGCTTACCGATATCATATATCGTGGCAACGAAATGAAACCTTTGCGTGCGAGCTTCTACCAGATGGGCGAGGAGAACACAACACTTTGGTTTACCCCCGCAGGTCTGGAACACGCAGGCGAGTTGGAGATTGCCAGCTGGTACCTCTCGCTCACCCTCTCCAACTCTCTCTTGGGCAAGGATGTAGATATTACCTCGCTGCCGAAAGGTGGTACCTTTGCTTTCGAGATGGTCGATAATGCTGCCCCCGATAATTCGGTGCGCATCTCCTCCGAGCAGATGTGGGGCGCAACGGGTAGCTTTATTGTTCACAGAACAGATGTGGGCATTTACAGCGCAAAGGTGAACATTACGATTGCTGGCGTGGAGTATGGCTTGGAGTTCGGAGGCGAGTGTATGGACTACGATTTTCGTCCCGAGGTTAAGACTAACTTCCTGACCTACGGTAAAGGAAATAAAGCACAAGAGATTACGCTTGTGAGTGCAGCGGTGGATTGCACCACAGATGTGTGGGTTGTGACTCTTACGGCTGCCAATGAGAGCGTGCTCACTGCCACTGTTCCTGCCGAATTCTTTACGGGCGATGCTAAGGGCTTCTCGCAGAGCCCCAACCTCACGGTCAGCTACAACGAGCGCACGTATAGCAAAGCAAATGGCGACAGCGGTACCATCTTCGCCTCGTTGATGATACCCGACTCGCCCAAGGAGGCGCCAATACTGAACTTTGAGTTTATGGGCTACGACGACCTCTCGTGCATCTACTCGGGAGATTGTACCTTAACGGAATAATGATTTAGAGCTATGAAGAGAGTGAAAAAAATGTACCGCTGTATGGTATTTGCCGTCCTGATGCTTACCCTTGCGGGGTGCGAACAAGGAGTAGAGGGTGGCGAACCCTCAAAGACCGACACCCCCTATGGTTTCTACTATCTGGGCGACGAGGAGGTGGCAGTGAGGAGTTGCACCACTGCCGAGGGCGTGCAGTTTTTGCTGAAAATTTCGCCCTTGGAGGATGTGCTGTCAGCCACCACCTATGCCGTTGTAGGCGTTCATAACGACCTGCTGGGTAAGGAGTTGGATGTGGAGTATAAGTACCATAACGATGACTACATATTTGTCTACGAGGACCCCGTGAGCTACTACTCCCACCAGAGACCCCTCCAGTCGGGAAAGATTATGCTCCGACATAATGGCGCAGGTGTTGTGGATGTGGAGGTCGATGTGAGGCTCTACGACGGCACCCCTTTCCGCTATTCGGCGATAAATCTGAAAGTAGCAGGTAATCAATAATCTAACACCCTTATTACTATGAAGAAAACACTCTTTGTGCTCCTTGCTGCGCTCTTGGTGGCGTGCGGAGCGGAGAAACCCATCAACTCCAATCCCGATTTTATTAGGATTGACGGTGCCGATTTGGTAGCCCCCAATGGCGAGAAATTCTTTATAAGAGGTACCAACCTCGGCAATTGGCTCAACCCCGAGGGCTATATGTTCGGCTTCCAGAAGACCAATTCGGCGTGGATGATAGACCTTATGTTCCGCCAGGCTGTGGGTCCCGACTTCGCTGCCGAGTTCTGGCGTGCCTTCAAGGATAACTACGTCACCGAGGCGGACATCGACTTTATAGCCTCTACGGGCGCCAACACCATCCGCGTGCCCTTCAACTACCGCCTCTTTACCGACGAGGACTATATGGGTCTTACCGCAGACCAAGATGGCTTTGGGCGCATAGACCGCCTTGTGGAGTGGTGTAGGGGCAAAGGTTTGTACCTTATTCTCGATATGCACGACGCACCCGGTGGACAGACGGGCGACAACATCGACGATAGCTATGGCTACCCCTGGCTTATGGAGAGCGAGGCGAGCCAGAGGCTCTTTGTGAATATCTGGACCCGCATTGCCGACCGCTACAAAGACGAAACCGTCATCCTCGGCTACGACCTTCTCAATGAGCCTATTGCGCCCTACTTCGACAACCAGCAGGAGCTCAATGCTGCTCTTGCGGGTGTCTATCGTATGGCTACTGAGGCTATCCGCAAGGTGGACCGCAACCATATCATCATTCTTGGTGGTGCTCAGTGGAATAGCAACTTCCAGCCGCTGGAAGATACCCTCTTCGACGAGGGTGTTATGTACTCCTGCCACCGCTATGGAGGTCCCACCGACGCCGACTGCATTCGTGGCTTTATAGACTTCCGCGACAAGACCAACCGCCCGATGTATATGGGCGAGATAGGTCACAACACCGACGAGTGGATGGCTGCCTTCTGCAAGACTATGGAAGAACAGAACATTGGCTACACCTTCTGGCCCTATAAGAAGATTGCCAATAGCAGCTTTGTGGGAATTCCCGCACCCGAGGGTTGGGAACTCGTGCAGAAGTTCTCCGAGGCTCCCCGCACGACATATTTTGAGATTCGCGACGCACGCCCCGACCAAGCCGAAGTTCGCCGTCTTATGATGGAGTTTGTGGAGAATAGCCGATTTGAGAATTGCGACATTCAGTCGAGCTATATACGTGCTATCGGTCTGAAAGCCGAGTAGTTGGCTGCTTAGAGAGAAAAAACCGAGCGGGCTCCACTGCGGAGTTCGCTCGGTTTTTTGTGCGGAAAGTGTAAAAGTTTTGCCCTTACCTCCTTAGAGATTGAAAGCCTCTTTGAGCTCATCCATCTGCTCGTCGCTCATACCCTCGGGCTCGAAGCCCATATTGCGTGAGGCAATGTAGATTTGTGCCGACTTGTTGAGCACATCCACCTGGTCGAAAGCCTCCATAATATCTGGACCTACGGCACATACGCCGTGTTTCTCCCACGCCACAACATCATACTCGTCCATAAGTGCCACCGTGGCATCTGCCAGCTCCACCGACGAGGGCATCTTGTAGGGGACAATGCCGAGTCCTTTGGGGCAGAAAGCCCTCGTCTCGGGTATCATACTCCACAGCAGGCGTGTGAGTACGTCTTTGGCGAGATACTCCCTGCGGTGGGTCATAGCCACAAGTTCTATGGGGTGGGTGTGGAGAGCCGCCTTGTAGCCCTTACCCTCGGCAATCATACGGTTGTGGAGTGCAAGGTGCGAGGCGAGCTCAGAGGTGGGTTTTATCGCAGCGTCGGCAATAATCTCGTAGTGGGCGCAGTCGTCCGTAATGCGTATTACCGAGCCATTCTCCATCGGACGTCGTGCCAAATCGCGCATACGACGATTGGTGCCCTTGCAGAAGAAGTACGTGCCTTTCAGATTGGGCAGTACGGAGCCAATGGGCTGAGCGGGCGCAAGTGCTCGCAATGAGGCAATCTCCGAGTCGACAAATTCGGTAATGTTGATGGTGATGTTGCCGCCGTTGCGCTCTGCCCACCCTTTCTGCCACAGGTAGCCAGCCACTTCGGCAACCTCCTCTATCTTTGCCGCCAGCTCGGGGCGGAAGTCAAGTATGGATTTCATCGGCTAAAACAGATTTGGGAAAACAAGCGAGAATATGAGCAGTGCCAAACCCGAAATAAGTACGGCAACGGTCTTGCCACTGAGCCCCTTCCACTCTTTGAGGATTATGCCCCAGAGGTTCGAGAAGAGCACATTCAGAGCCATCAGGATACACCACGCAAAGTCTACGAGCACCGAGCCTTCGTCGAAGAGGCTCGTGCCCATACCCAATCCAAAAAATTGGGAGTACCAGAGCAGACCCGCCAAGGCGCAAAAGAGCAGATTGTTGACAAATACACCTTTCTTGCCATAGTCCGAGAACGTGCGGTTACGAGCATTCTTGAAGAGGCAGTAGGTGGCGTTGGTCACAAAGCCACCCAGAGTTACCATAAGTGTTGCGGGCAGGGTCTTGAAGAGCGCATTGCCGCCCTCCACCGTCAGAGGTGCGCCTGCCGAGAGTCCGAGGTTGAAGCACGCCGACATAACGCCCGCCAAGAGTGCAATCACAAGACCTTTGGTGAGTGCAAAGTCCTTGATGGCTGCCTTCTGCTCCTCGGGGCTCATCTGTTTCGAGCGCAACGAGCCTGCATAGCCAATAACCGAGATACCTGCGATGGTGAGCATAACACCGAGCAACAGCACTAAGCCCTCGCCCTCGAAGAGGTTTTCGCCACCAAAGATGGCGGGCAGCAGTGTACCAAAAGCAGCGCACGTGCCGAGCGAGAGTGACTGACCAAGTGCAACACCCAAATAACGCATCGAGAGTCCGAAGGTCAAACCTCCAATACCCCAAAGCACACCATATCCGAAGGCTCCGAAAGCTGCCGCGTAGTCCGAGGTAAGAATAGCCCACAGCGATCCGCCCTCTGGCACAGCCAAGAGTGCTCCCAGCAGAGGGAAGAGAATCCACGCAAAGATGCCCTGAGTGAGCCAATAGCTCTCCCAGCTCCACTCCTTAACCTTGTTGATAGGCACATAGGAGCTCGATTGGCAGAAACTGCCAATGGCGATAATAAGAAGTCCTAAAACGGTATTCATAAGCCAAACTAAAACTCAAAAACGTTATACTCTTTTGGAGGTGACCTCTGCCTCGTATTTCTCAATCTCGGCGATGTACTCCTCGCCTACGGGTACACCGTTGCGCAAGCAGAACATATCCCACACAGCAGCCCAAGGTAGCGACTTGCCCTCTTCGAGCAGTGCTAGGCGCTCGAAGCCCTCGCCCTTAGCCTCGTGGCGACGGAGTGTTTCGATGGGCTCCAAGAGTGCTTGCAAGAGGCATTTCTGGGTGGCACGAGTACCGATGACGTAAGCGCCTATGCGGTTGATGGAGGCATCGAAGTAGTCCAAGCCGATGTGTACCCTGTCGAGGGCGTCGCAGCGCACAATCTCCTTGCACAAGTCCATCGTCTCGTCGTTCATAATTGTTACGTGGTCGGAGTCCCAACGTACGGGGCGCGAAACGTGCAACATAACCTCGGGAGTGAAGAGCAACAGCGAGGAGAGTTTGTCGGCAATACTCTCGGTGGGGTGGAAGTGACCTGTATCGAGCGTTACTATTTTGCCGCGCGAGGTGGCGTAGCCAATATAGAAGTCGTTGCTGCCAACCGTGTAGCTCTCCAAGCCGATACCAAATACCTTCGACTCTACGCAGTCCTTCATATGCTCATACTTGGTAGCAAAGACCTCATCGAGCGACTCTTTGAGCAGTCGGCGATACTCCAAGCGGTTTACGGTGATATCCTTCGAGCCGTCGTGTACCCATACATTCAGAATGCAGGGGTCGCCCTGAGCCTCGCCCATTGCGTTTGCAATCTCGCGGCAACGCTTGGTGTGCTCAATCCAGAAGTGGCGAATCTCAGGATCGGGATTGGAGAGCGAAAGGTCGCCCGAGAGGGGATGCGAGAAGGAAGTGGAGTTGAAGTCGAGTTTAAGACCGTTCTTCTTTGCCCACTCAATCCAGCCTGCAAAGTGCTTTACCTCCACCTTGTCGCGGTCTACTACTTCGCCACCAAACTCGCCATAAATCTCGTGGAGATTCACGCGGTGCGAGCCACCAATGAGGCTGAGTGCTTTGAGAATGTCCGAGCGGAGTTCCTCGATGTTGCGAGCCTTGCCGGGGTAGTTGCCCGTAGCCTGAATGCCACCCGTCAATTCGCCTCCTTGATTCTCAAAACCGGTAACATCGTCTGCCTGCCAGCAGTGCATCGAAATCTGGATGTTTTGGAGTTTGGCAA
Organism: Tidjanibacter sp.; assembly: GCA_045602145.1. Taxonomy (GTDB): domain Bacteria; phylum Bacteroidota; class Bacteroidia; order Bacteroidales; family Rikenellaceae; genus Tidjanibacter. The sequence continues at coordinate 53,350 of JAZSAY010000007.1, read as the reverse complement.
GAGCCTCCTCGGTATCAATGCCAATGGCTGCATAGCGTGCTTTGGCAATCTCGTAAGCCTGTTCAATGAGTTTTTTGTCCATAGTAGTGTATATTTTTATTTAAGATTTGTAATTGTCAGGAATTTCTGATAGGCAGCCTCCCAGAGTGCGCCATCTTGGGGTTGGTGGGTTGTCGTCTCGATGGAGCGGGTTATCATCTCGCGCATCTGGGCGAGCGAGCCCACCTGCCCTGCCGCTTTGGCTTGAAGCATAATGTTGCCAATGGCTGTTGCCTCCGAAGGTCCTGAGATAACCTCCAAGCCTATCGAAGAGGCGGTGTATCGGTTCAGGAGCGGGTTTTTGGAGCCACCGCCAATGATGTGGAGTCTTTCGATGGGGAAGTCGGCGACGCTCTGGAACATTGCCAACACAAAGCGATATTTCAGTGCAAGCGACTCGAAGGCACACGCCAAATAGTCGCCATCGCACTCGGCAGCGGGCTGTCCCGTTCGGGCGAGGTACTCGTCAATGGCAGTGGTCATACTGCGGGGCGAGGAGAAGAGTGCATCGTCGGGGTCTATCATTCGCTCGAAATGCTTTGCACCCTCTGCCAAGCACACCATCTCGGGATAGGAGTAGCAACGCCCCTTCTTGCGCCACTCCGCCAAGCACTGCTCCACAATCCACATACCCGTGATGTTTTTCAGCAGTCGGGTTGTACCCTCAACACCTCCTTCGTTGGTAAGATTGAGCCTTTCGGTTTGGGGAGTTATTACGGGCTCTGCAACCTCCACTCCCATAAGCGACCAAGTACCCGAAGAGAGGTAGGCAAAATTGGGGTTGCGAGCGGGCACTGCTGCCACTGCCGAGGCTGTGTCGTGTCCTGCCACTGCCACAACGGGCACCTCGCCCAGACCCACACTCTCGGCAATGTCTCGCCTTAGAGTGCCTATGGTGTGACCCGGCATAACTATGGGTGGGAATACCCCCTCCTCAATGTCGAGCACCGAGAGAATCTCGCCATCCAACTCTTTGGTGCGAGGGTTGAGCATTGCCGAAGTGGAAGCAATGGTGTATTCGGTTACCATCTTGCCCGTGAGCATCCACGAGAGCGCATCGGGCATAAAGAGCAGATGCGCTGCGGCGACAAGCTGCGAAGAGCCATTCTCGCGCAGGGTGTGGAGCTGGAATACCGAGTTAAAGTTCATAACCTGAATGCCCGTCAGCTCGTAGAGCCTCTCGCGAGGCATAGCTTTTCGGAAAAATCTCTCGGGTGCCCCCTCGGTATGAGGATCGCGGTAGGAATATGGTGCCCCGAGCACCGAGCCATCGTCGCCCACAAAGACGAAATCCACACCCCAAGTGTCGATGCCTATCGACTCAATCTCGACACCCTTCGAGGCTGCTGCTCTAAGACCCTCCAAGAGGTGCTCGTAAAGCGAAAAAATGTTCCAATAGAGATGCCCACCGATGGGAAGTGAGGTATTCGGAAAACGAGTGAGTTCCTCTAAGGTAATCACTCCCTCATCCACCGAACCGAGGATGGTGCGACCGCTTGTTGCACCCAAATCAAAAGCGATGTAGTGTTTCATAGTTTTGTTACTATGCCTACTATGGCGTAGCTATCTACAAAAATAGTATCCGCTGTCAAATCAGGACTTGTTTTTTTGATTTTAATAATTTGCATTTTAACCGACCAAAATTATTTTGTAACTTCAACAAAAACACTATCTTTGCAAAAAGAAGTAAAGAAGAGTTATTAATTTTTTGACCCAATGACGCAACCGACCAAACACCACCACTCGAAATACCTTACCAGCAGCGAGCAGGATGCCTCGTGGGGTATTACAATCAATACCGTGGGTTACCAGCGTGTGGAGCCCGGCGAGCACTATCCCTTGCCCGACCACCCCTCGCGCTACCTCTTCTCCTCTGCCAAAGGCAGGGTGCTCGAAGAGTACCAACTACTCTATATCAGCAGCGGTAAGGGTACCTTCACCTCCTCCTCCGTAGAGAGCACCCGAATAAAGCAGGGTACTATGTTTCTGCTCTTCCCCCACGAGTGGCACAACTACTCGCCAGAGAAGGAGAGCGGTTGGGAGGAGTATTGGATAGGTTTCGAGGGCGGGGATATGGAGAAGTACATCCAGAACGGTTTTTTCGATCCCTCACGTCCTATTTTTAATATAGGTGTGCGCAGCAATGTGGTAGAACTCTACCGCGAGGCTATTCGTGAGGCACAGGAGCAGCAACCGGGCTATCAGCAACTCTTGGGTGGCATTGTGCACCATCTGCTTGGTGAGGCATACTCCAATCACAAAAGGGCTGGTTTCGAGGACCTGACGATTGTGGACAAAATCAACCAAGCAAAAATCATCATCACAGAGCGTTTTGCCACCGACATTTCTCCGCGCGATGTCGCTACTGAGGTAGGAATGAGTTATTCGTGGTTCCGCCGCCTCTTTCATCAATATACGGGTCTTGCGCCCATAAAGTTCATTCAGGAGATAAGAATGAGGGAGGCTATGAATATGCTGACCCACACCGACAAACGCATCAAGGAGATAGCCTTCTGTACGGGCTATGGCAATGTGGAGCATTTCTGCACCGCCTTCAAGCACAAGACGGGCTATACTCCCGAGGGTTACCGCCACTTCACTCAGGGACGCGACCTCTAAATCGCAGCCCACCAATCACGAACAACTAATTAATTTTTTATTCAAACGATATGAAGAAGAACATTTTGTGTACGGTTTACTCATTGGTTCTCGTGAGCCTTGTGGGTATTGTGGGGGTAGGTTGCTCCCAAGCCAATAAAGAGCCGCAACTGAGCGACAAGAATGTAGAGCAGGTGATAGAGGCTCTTACGCTCGACGAGAAGGTGCGCCTCGTGGTGGGCACCTCCACAAGCGAGCCCAACCCTCCCTATCCTGCCCCAGGTACGGAGGTGGAACTTCCCGCAACCCTCTCGGAGGTTGTAACAGCCCACACCAAAGGACGTGTGCAGGGTGCTGCGGGCGAGGGCTTTCCCGTTGAACGCTTGGGTGTTACCTCGTTGGTCTATGCCGATGGTCCTGCGGGCTTGCGTATCGACCCCCGAAGAGCCGACGAACCCAACAGAACTTTCCACGCTACGGCATTCCCTATCGCCACACTACTTGCAGCCTCGTGGAATGAGGCTATTGTCTATCAGGTGGGTAAGGCTATGGGTGAGGAGATTAGGGAGTATGGCGTAGATATTTTGCTTGCCCCTGGTATGAACATCCAGCGCAACCCATTGTGCGGACGAGCCTTTGAGTACTACTCCGAGGACCCTCTGCTGACGGGCAAGACTGCTGCGGCAATGGTGCGTGGTGTGCAGTCTGAGGGCGTGGGCACCTCCATCAAGCACTTCGCAGCCAACAATCAGGAGACCTATCGCAACGGCATAGACGTAATAATTAGCGAGAGGGCTCTGAGGGAGATTTATCTGCGCGGCTTTGAGATTGCCGTAAGAGAGTCAAAGCCTTGGACAGTTATGTCCTCCTACAACAAAATAAACGGCACCTACACCTCCGAATCGGAGTGGCTATTGCGCACAGTGCTGAGGGATGAGTGGGGATTTGATGGCTTTGTGATGACCGATTGGTGGGGTGCAGGCGAGCCTTCGAAGATGATGAGTGCAGGGTGCAACCTGCTGATGCCCGGCACACCCTACCAAATTGCCACCATAAAGGAGGCTGTGGAGAGTGGCGAACTCCCCGAAGAGGTCTTGGACCAGAACGTGCGCGGTATTCTGAACGTAACGCTCCGCACCCCTGCGCACGCCAAATATCCCTACTCCAACTCTCCTGACCTTGCATCGCACGATGCACTCACCCGAGAGGTTGCAACAGAGGGTATGGTGCTGCTCAAAAACGACAACCTTACACTGCCCTTTTCGGAGGACATCAAGAGCATAGCCACCTTTGGTAATGCCACCTACAACACCCAGGCGGGCGGCTCGGGTAGCGGATATGTCTATCGCAGCCACACAAACACCATCTACAACGCCCTTTGCGAGGCAGGCTACAAAACAGACTCCAAGTTGGCAGAACGTTATACACGCTACATTGCCGAGCAGAAGAGCAAACTCCCTGCCGAGAATTTCTGGTACATACCCTTCGTGACCGAAATGGAGGTTGCCACTCGCGATATTCGCCGTGCGGCAGATGAGAGCGACCTTGCGCTCATAACACTTGGTCGTATGTCGGGCGAGGGCGACGACCGCCACCCCGGCAAGGGCGACTACCTGCTCACAGACGTGGAGCAGAGCCTTGTGGAGAGGGTGTGCGAGGAGTTCCACAGGCGTGGCAAGAGGGTAGTGGTGGTTACCAATACGGGTGGTGTCATAGACCTCTCCTCGTGGCACACACTTCCCGATGCGATACTTATCGGCTGGCTGGCAGGTCAACAGGTGGGCGGCTCGGTAGTCGATATTCTCTCGGGCGCCGTTTGCCCCTCGGGACGACTCCCAATGACCTTCGCTGCCTCCTATGAGCAGCTGCCTACGGATGATAACTTCGGTGTTTCGGCAGGCGAGCGTTCGGCAGTGCGCTACCAGGAGGAGTTGATGGTAGGCTACCGCCACTTTGTGACCAATACCGACCAAAAACCCCTCTATCCCTTTGGCTACGGACTCTCCTACACCACTTTCGAGTACTCCGATCTGGCGATAGACAAAGCCTCGCGCAAGGGCAATCTTACCCTCTCGCTCACGGTGACCAATAGTGGTTCGGTGGCTGGTCGAGAGGTGGTGCAGATCTATGTCAGCAAGCCCGACGCGGACTCTTCGCGCCCCGCACGTGAGCTGTGCGCATACGCCAAGACCGACCTCCTTGCCGCAGGCGAGAGCCAGAGGATTAGCATAGAGATCTCTGCCGACAACCTTGCACAATTTGACCACGAGGGCTCGTGTATGAAGGTTGCCGCGGGTGACTATACGCTCTACGCCTCGAAAGACGCTCTTACGCCCGTACTCTCGCTGAGCCACTCGGTCAAGAGGGATATTGTAACACAACGCACCCACCACCAATAAGGCGGTGGGTTTACCCAAAACTATACGTGAGTTTCGCGTAATTTACGTTAAAAATGGAGCGGGCGAGATGCAAATCTCGCCCGCTCTCCTTACATTATCAACCAATCATTCCTAACCTTATGAAACGGGCTTCGGCGGAATCACTCCGTAGCAAAAGGAAGCCCCTCAACAAACTATCATTAGCAATATTCTATCTCTTCTAACGTATAGCGCATCATTGTTGATGCCACTAACGTTACTGTACCTTGAAATCGTTTGCGGCATACTGTTCGAACCACTCACAGCGGTTGTCGAAGAAAGTTGCCACATACTCATACTCGTCGATCCAGTTACCCAAACATACCAAGCCAACCGAGATGTAACTCTCCAAAATGGGCCATTTGGTAAAGTTGTCGCTCTGGGAGTGGATGATACTCATAGCCTTCTCCCTGAGTGCGGCTTGCATGTCGTCTTTCTTGGGTTTGAAAGCCTCCCACTCCTCTTTTACGAGGTTTTTGAAGTAGGGGTCCTCGAAGAGGCGGGGGAAATAACGCTCCTTCTTCCAAATCTCAATATCGACCCTACTTTCGGCAGGTGGCAACTCCCAACCAGCCCAATCATCACCGCGCGCGGCAAGACCGAGGCTCCACTCTGCATCCCACTCGGGATTCATCTGCACCTTGTCGTTGCGACTCACCATGGAGTAGTAGATGTTGGGCTCCAAGTTACCCGTCAATTCGTTCACGAGGTACCACTTGGCAAAACTCCTTGCATCGATGTACTTGCGGTAGCCCTTCTCCTCATCCTTGAAGTCGTTGGAGTAAAGTGCCTTCTCAAAGTCGTTCATATACTGCAAGATGAAGTTGTAGTTGTCATCATTCTTCACTATCTCGCCATCCTCAGCATCGGGATACTTGAATGTATATTTCCAATTCTTCGAGGTTGTCATATAGAGAGGCTCCTGGTAGTAGTAATTGTCGTTCTCGAAGAGGAAACCATCGTCCTCCAAATCCACCCTATCGGAGTCTTTGCGCACGTGCTCGGTGAGAACATAGGTGCCCAAGTAGAGATCGTTCAGATAGAGGTCTACGTGCTGAACGCTGATGGTCCAAGGCAGACCAATGGCGCCCGAAACGGCACTCATATAGGCAGTGCGCATCAGCGATTTGTCGCAATACTCGGCAAGCAACACCCAATGTTTGTTCTTGGGCTTACCGAGCACCGAGGTCTTCTCGTCAAACTTAATTTTGTATGGCTTTTTGGGGTAGTTGGTCCACGTTGCATTGCCACGCCCCTTCACGCCTCCGCGAGCCGAGAGATTGCCAAACTCGGGGGTGTTGGAGATGTTGATTGTGGCATCGACATAGGTCTCTTTGCTCGTTATAGCTTGCTTGCCGTCGGTATGTATATCCACACGGGGCAGACCATTGAGAGTGCGAATCCTCACGGTGTACTTGTTGGTCTTGCCTGCGGGGTTGGAGAGCAGATAGACCACCTCGTTGTTGAAGTCCTGAGCAGTAACCCCCGAGGTCTGTACCACACCTTCTATGGTCACGCTCTCGAAGTCGCCCTCGAACGAAGGAATGATACCCTCCGAAGAGTCGAGGCGGGGGCATACAACATCTATCACATTCCCCTCCGAGATGGGGCATTCAAAGTCTTCTATCAAACCTTCGTTCACCTCTGCCGAGAGGTAAAAGCGGTCGAACTTGGGGAGGTCACCCTGCACTACCGATGGATTTTCGGGATCTTGGGGATTCTCATTTACGGGGGGCTCGGGTACCTCTTCGCACCCAAACGCAAGTGCCACAACAGCGGCAACAAAAAGTGATCTAAGTTTCATTATTTACAAAAAATTTGGGGATATTTCTGAATAAAATAGATTGGCGTACAACTCCAAGCGTGGCAATAACTGTTAATAACGAAGAAGTTGTAGGGCGAGAGGGCTTCGTTCTCGGGGTCGTATACCTCCCAGAAGGTGTCGGCTCCTCGCTCCACCATACCGCCCCAATACTCCACAAGACGGCTACGAGCCTCCTCGTGCAGACCGCACTTCACACAAGCCTCAATGAGGTAGTGGTAGGCGTAGGGAGCACCAGGGTAGATAACATTGTTCATAGCAAAGACGGTATTCAGAGCCCTCTGACCCTCCTTCTCGTTGAGGATGTCGGAGAGGATTGCCCACACTTGCGAGAGGTAGGATATTTGTCCTTCGGGACCGCTCAGCACAACGCCCTGTTTCTTGTCGTACAGGTGCTTGCGGGCAGCCTTGCGCATTGTAGCAGCCAACTTGCGCCACTCTTTGGCTTCGGCAGCGTTGCCGAGTATATCTGCCAACTCGCTGCTGTTCTCCAAAGCCCAAATCATCAAGCCCTGAATAGATGCGCTCCTGTCGTAGCCATCCCTCCAATCGAATACCAACCAAATGGGCTCACCATAGCGAGCTGCATCGAAGATGTAATCCTCCGTAAGGTAGCCTTTGGCATCGTCAATCTGTCTTTTGGCAACCACCCAAAGGTCGCGTGCGGTGTCGTAGTCATCTGTGGCTTTCAGATACTCCAAGAGAGCCACATTATATATTAGACTATAATCCAGCGCGTGCGAGCCATATTGGGGATGGGGCTCAGGACGCTCGAAGACGTTGGCGTGGAGTCTGCCATCCTCGGCTGCAAGCGATGCCAAAAGGTAGAGGCAACGCTTCGTTAGGTCGTGCTGGCGGAAGGAGTATATGTTTGCCAACTGTTCGAGATAGAGGTCACCAATCCAAAGCCTCATATCCCTCTTGGGACCATCCTCATAGACGGTCTGCATACACTCGTGGAGTGTCTCGATAGCCACCTCGCTGATATCCTTAATCTCCTTGGAGGCACCCTCGGGCAGAGGCAGCAGCGTTGCGTGGTCGGCGGATGACTGAGCCGTAAACCACATATCCTCCATACGGAAATCAAAGTCGGGCGATGCACCCAGCAACTCAATCTTCATATACCTACCCGCAAGGCGACGTGGAATAGTGATGTCGCAATCGATCTGCTCGATGGTAAGGGTTTCGTCCTGCACCCACGCACGGCTCAGAGTACCTTTGTAGGGGTCGAGAGGGGTGTTGAGTTCGCTGGGTACCTCGGCAAACGTGAAGCGAATGCGCATAGGTGCATCTTGTGTGCGATGGGTGGTTTTCAGTCGGAAGGTGTAGTAACCCGTCATGTGGCGACCGAAATCGACTATCGACACAGGTTTCTCTTTGAGCGACACACCATAGAGAGCCTCCATTGGCTCGGTAGGTACCATACGCCAATTCTGGAATGCCGCATCATCATAGACCGACTCCACAAGACCTATGGGACGATAGACGGTCTTTGTGAGCGAGGGTTTCGAGGCTTCGGCTTTTGCTGCCCAGCCCTCACGCTGCGAGGCATAGAAGTCACCACCTTGCTGTTGTGCCATTGCACCACCTCCGCATAGTAGGGCTATGGTGGCAAAAAGTATTCTGTATGAAATTTTCATTTCTTCGGCTGTGTTAGGTTTGTGGTCTTGTTGATTGGCTATTGTGCGTTGCTATTTAATGGCGAAGTCACCCTCAGCCAGTTGAGTGCGAAGTTACCCTGTGCACCATTGATGCGGATAGTCTGCTTTCCTGCGGGGAGGGCAATTTCAATGCCCGTTGTTGTGTAGGGCATCAGAGCCGTAGTGGCAGGCAAAATGGCAATGACCGAGGTTGTACCTTTGCAATCTATCATCACAACACTTTCGGTATCTGCCGAGTAGCGCAAATCGAGGCGGTATTTGCTGGTGTGGGGCACATCAATACCATACTCCACCCAGTTGCCATTCTTCATATCGTAAATTTCGAAGTTACCATACACATCGCTTGTTTTGCGGGTCTTGACCATTGCTCCCCAACCGTCGGCATTGGCGGATTCCTCCACAATCTGTCCCGAGTAGTGTTCTGCGGGGATATTGACATCCACATCATAGTAGTTGTTCTTGTCGTAGGAGGAGAGCCCAACATAGAGTTTACCCAATTCGGTTATGTCCGACTCCACGCCCATAACGGGAATAGTCACGAGCGGGAAGTGAGGTGCACGGTCGTTGGAGCCGGTGTTGTCCATAAACCAAGCGTAACGCTCCACATTGGGGTCGGCTTCGAGGTAGGTGATAGTCTCGGCACAGAACTGTATCTGAGCCGCCTCGGTTTGCGCATCGCCACTCTCAAACTCGGTGAGCCAAAGTGGTTTGCGATACTGAGGATACTCGTTGAAGAAGTTCACAAACTTGCGAATCATAAGCGATTTGACGGCATTGCCATTGGGCATATAGCAGTGGAGTGCTATGGCATCAATGTCGTTAATATCGACGTTGGGATGTTGAAGGAACTCCTTATACCACACTACGGGATCGGAATAGCCCGAGAGGGTGCCGTAGTTCACAGCAGGACCTACGATTTTGTATCCGAGCCTCTTAGCTGCTGCCACTAAGTTGGGCCAATTTTGTGCTGCCTCCGAGGGGGTCATATTGGCTTGGTCCGTAAGGTTGGGCTCGTTGTATGCCAAAAGCCATTTGGAGCCGCCCTCCTGCATAATTGTTCCGAGGTTCGTCTCGCTGAAACCTGCGTTCCAAATCATAGGAATAAACTCCATATCGTTGCGGCGGAGCATCTCCCAACGGTCCTGACCGAAGGGTGTGTGCGCCCAGTTGTAGCACCAGCTGACACCCTCGCCGAGGAAGTCGGGCATCTCGGGGATGCGGAAGTTGGTACATACACCGCGTTTATAACTTCTTGCCTGCGATACCACATCCTCTTCGGGAGTGAAGGTGTCGAGAGCGGGGAATGTTACCACCTGATTTTGCACCTGCTCGATTGTTGGCTCCACCTCGCACGAGGTCATACCGACCACGAGTGCTGTGGAGAGTGCCATCCACTTGACTACGAGTCTGAGTCCTTGCTTTTTCATTGTTTTTGTTGTTTTTGTGCGTTTTACTTATTATTGCTTTATTTTGCTTCTCTTGCGGTGGGAGGGGTGTTCAAACCCTCTCCCACCTATTGTATTGCGGAGTAAGGCGTGGTGTCGCAGTGATTGTGCATCACTATTTTCGTTTTTCACCACCCTCACAGACCGCCTCTTAGTTACCAGCCGCCTGAGTTACTGTGAGTTCAAGGATAGGATCAGCTGAGGTGAAGTTGCCGCTTGCAATGTCATAGGGTGTACGATCGGCAGTCTTGATAGTACCGATAACTACGAAATCTTCGTTGTCAACCCAGTACAACTTGACAGTTGCAGTACGAGCATCGCCAGCGTTAGCCTCGCACGAGAGATAAACCTCATTTTTGTTGGGTACGGGTGTAGCATAAACCCAATCTACCTCGTTGCCATTCTCATCATATGCTTTGGCAATCCACTGCTGGAAGCAAGCGTTTGTACCGGTTGCATTGTCTTTGCCGCCAATGAAACACGAATACCAACCGAGATTCTTATTCATCTGACCTGCTGCCGTGAATTCGTGGTGGAGTGCGCCTATACCCTTATCAGTGAAGTGATAATAGAGAGTTGTGGGTTCTGAACTCTTACCCTCCTGATCAATGGTAATGGTCAGAATAGGATCAGCCGAAGTAAAGTTGCCACTTGCAATGTCATAGGGTGTACGATCGGCAGTCTTGATAGTACCGATAACTACAAACTCCTCGGTGTCATCCCAGTAGAAGTTTACAGTTGCCGAGCGTGCCTCGCTGGTGTTAGCAGCACAAGTAAGATTGATGGTGTTGCTAAAAGGACTTGCAGTAATCCAATCCACAACATTGCCATTTGCATCCACTGCCTGCATTCTCCAATTCTTGAAGGCGGGAAGGTTGCCATCAGCCGTATCCTTACCACCTACATAGCACGAGTACCAACCCAAACCTTTGGTCTCGCCGGTTGCCATAATGTTGTAGTGGAGAGTCGATACACCCTTGTCGGTAAAGTGGTAATAGAGGGTCGTTGCACCGCTTGGCTCTGGATCGGGCTCTGGATCGGGAGTAGCCACACCTGCTGCCTGATTAACCTTGATAGTCATAATAGGATCGGCAGTAGTGATGGCTTGGAGTTCCTTCGCGTCATTCTTAACGGTACCTACAACCTTGTACTCCTCGGTGTCGTCCCAATAGATGTTTACAATAGCAGTACGAGCAGCACCCTCGTTGGTTGTCCACGAGTAGTCCAACTTGTTGTCGTTAGCCCTTGTGGTAAAGGTAATCCAATCCACCTTGTTGCCCTCCTCATCGAGGTACTCCATACGGAGGTCGGTGTAGTAAGGTTTGCTATACTCGATGTTATCCACGCCATTCAAAGCAACAATGAAGTAATCGGTTGCCGCAGCACCCTCGTTGGCAGCAACATCGTAACTTGTGCGCATCGCTTTGTTGGTGAAATGATAAGTAAGCTCTGTTGCACCGCTTGGATCGGGCTCTGGGTCGGGGTCGGGGTTAACCTCAGCTGCACCTGCCTGAGTAACAGTTACCTCAAATACGGGGTCTTCGATAGTGATGGTTTCGCCATCGGCATATACAACCTCGTAAACTTCGGTATCTACATTCGAGTAAATCTTGAATGTGCCAACACGCTCTTCGGTGGTGGTGTTCTCCAAAACTTTCAGCGAGATGTTCTGACCGCCATCGTGGGTATACTCCATCCACTCGGGGCACTCGAAACGCAAGTCGCGATAGGGAGCCTGATTTTGGTAGTCGCTCAAAATGAGTTTGTCGTCGCTATTGCCACCAACACCTACCAAGAACCAAGCATTGTTCATAAGCGTCTTGCCTGCACTCTCCACCGAGACCGCTTTTGCGCAGTAACCACCCGTCTTCTCGCGGAAGAGGTAGTAGAGTTGCAACTTGGGCTCCTCGGGCTCACCACCGCCAATGGGGGTTACATTGGTAGCCTTTGCGAGGTTGAGTTTGATTTCGGTAACAGCGCCCTCAGCCCAAGTGTGAGCAGCATCCGAAGCAAACTCATAGACGTTCTTATCGGTAGTAACAACATAGGTTACGCCCTGCGAAGTGGTAGGAACAATAGGCATAAATACGCTCTTAGCCTTGTCGGCAGCGGTGATGCCGTCGAGCGACAGAGCGGTGCCCAAAGTAACGGTAACCTCGTTGGAGGTGTTGCCGCCAACGGTACCCTCGCCACTGGCGAGATTGTAGGTGTAGGAGCCTGCAATAGGTGACGTAGCCTTCAAAGCAACACTCTCCACCCTCTCGTCACTCTCCTCGGCATAGATGAAGTAGCGCAAGAGGCTACCTACGATGCGGAACTGAGCGGTAACATTGTTAGCCTCGCCCTCGATGCTGATAACATCCGAAGCCAGACGCAAAGCGGTAGTTTTACCTGCCTCGCTCTGAGCAACGTTGGCAGCGAAGTTGTAGGCAAAAGTTGAGTCGGTCGAGTTATTCTCAGCGTAGGGGTAGTAGCAGTAGGCAAAAACACTCTCTGCGTTAACGGTAGCAGTGAAACTTGCTATACCCTCGTTGATGGCGCCACTTGTTGAGCAGGTGTGTTTCCACAGTAGTTCCTCGTTGTAGCACACCGCCATCTTTGTGAGGTCGGCATTCTCCCACGCAAAGCCCTCGCCATCGGCAAACAGCACGCGACTGTCGGGGGTGGTTGCTTCGGTGGTAATTGTCAAATCTTTTGTTGTAGGATGCTCCACGATGGGCTCATCTTGGGGCTCCTCAGCGCAAGCTACCGCAAGGGCGGCTGCGCAAATCATTGCTGCATAGCGGAAAATCTTTTTCATAGTCCTTTTCTCTTTGTGGTTAAAAGATTACTCAAACTCATTGTCGGAGGTGCCGATAACCCAGTCCACTTGGTCGGAACCAGCATTGTAGTCCTGGTAGATGGTCTGGCTCGTGGCTATTCCCTGTTCCAACGCAACAAATTCTACATCAACAGAGGGTGCAACATAGCCCTCTTTTGTGAAGTTATTGGTTTTCATAAGAGTGTGGAATTGATTGTAATGTTTTTGGTTCAATATCTCTCTTCGGATTGCCCTCTGCACCCTCATTCACTTCGAGGGTGCAGAGAGATCCTTGCGTAAACTATTGCTTATTTCTGGTAGATAAACACAGCGTCGTAGTGGAACTTGTCACCAGCCCTACCACTACCGTGAATGGTGAATTGGTAGCCTTCGGTAGCACCCAACCAACCTGCGGCGCAGATGGTGGTCATAGGAATCTCTATCTCTGCCCAATCGTTCTCGGTGAAGTCATAGTTGTCCCAGTGGAGGATGTACGAAGATGCTGCATCGGGATCTGCATCGCAAAGGCGGAAGAAGCTACCTGCACCCTTGGTACCCTTAACGGCGCAGTGGAGATACCAACCCTCGCCATTAACATCGGTAATCTCTTTCCAAGCAGCAGCCAATTTCTCGATGCTTGCAGTGTCATCGGAGCCCTTGCCGTAGCCGTAGCCACCGCCGCTCCAACCTATATTACCAACTTTCAAACCTACATAACCACCCTGGTTGCCGTAGAAGTTGGGACCTGTTGCGCTCTCGTCAGCAATGAGAGAGTCACCTGCGGGCCAAATGTCGAGCCTCGATACGTTACCGTCGGGCATAAGGTTCAGAACAACTTTGTCTTTGATGAAATCGTACGAGGTGGGATCCATCTGCCATACGATATACTTCTGACCTTTGAGCGACTGAGCCACCTCGCCCTTAGCCACCTGGTTGATAACGATAGAGATGTCGTTAGCGCCATTTGCGTGGAGTTTCAGAATATGGGTACGAGCCTCGCCATCGTTGCTTTGGGGAGTAACGATAACTTTGTTGGCGCCGCTCTTCTCGGCGGTGTACCAATCGGCAGTCTCGCCAATGGTAAAGCCGTCGGGGGCGTTGGTAGTTACGGTTACGGTCTGGCCCGAAGGCTGATTCCAACCGAAGTCGAGAGTAAGGGGAGAAGCAATCATAGTGTAGTCGTTGCCACCTGTGTTGCCACCGCCACCATTGTTGTTGGGGTCCTGTACGGGTTCCTCCTCACACGAAGCCATAGCAAAAACCATTGCTACTGCTGCGAAAATGCTAAGAAATTTTTTCATAGTGATTTGTTGTTAAAGGTTAATAAATAAATGTTAATTGTGTGTTCTCTTTTTTTATGGTTAAATAATGATTAGTATCCGTAGTTCTGGTCCAAGCCAGCAAGGCGTCGCTCCTCGGCGGGAATAGGGAAAATCTCGTGTACACCCTTGCGGAAGCCGTTCCACACGTCCGAGTAGATAGCCTGAACCTCCTCGCTCTCGCCGAAGGCATTCATCACCTCAGCAGCGATGCCCCAACGGTTCAGGTCGAACCAGCGGTGTCCCTCCATTGCGAGTTCCACCCTACGCTCGTGGCGGATAGCCTTGCGGAGATCATCCTTGGTGTCGGTGTAGCCATTGTAGTGGGGGAATTCGGGGAGTACGCCCTCGTTCTCGCCACGCGCCCTTGCTCTAACCTCTTCCAAAAGTATCTTGGCAGTTGCGAGGTCGTTCTGCTCCACACAAGCCTCGGCATACATCAGCAGTACGTCTGCATAGCGAATCTCTTTGGTGTTGATTGGATCGCGGGGGTTGTTGTTGGCATCGAGCGAGTAGACTCCGCCATCGGCGCCATCGGTCATCATTGCATATTTGAGGCTTACGGTCCTAACAACGCCCTCGTAGAAATCCACTTGTGGGTTATCGCACTCCTCCTCGGTCAGCACATCAATCGTAAGGTCCCTACGGGGGTCGCCTGCCTCGTACTCGTTGTAGAGCGATTGTGTGGGGCGATTGTAGCCCCAGCCTGCGTTACCCGAGGTGTATTTGTTCGAGCGGCAACGCTGCTGTCGAGCGGTGAAGGCACCACGAGTACCACCACCGCCATAGTCGCCTGTGGGGTCGTTGGTGTACTGAATCTCAAACACCGACTCAACACCATTCTCACCCGCGAGGGTGAAGTTGTCCCAATAGTTGGGGCAGAGCGAGTATTCGCCCGACTTGTAGATTTGTTCGCCCCAATACATAGCCTTCTCGTAGGCATTTTCGAGGTATTCGTGCCCCGTAAGGTAGGTTTTCAGCAGTAGAGCCTGCGCCGTACCCTTCGTTACACGTCCCAAATCCTTAGGCTCGTACTCCGACTTATTCCAGAGAAACATCTCGGCATCGGTAAGGTCTTTAACTATATTGGCATAGATGGTCGATAGTTCCTCGCGTTGAAGAGTGAGTTGGTCGGAGCCCTCGATGATGTGGGTATAGTATGGCACCTTGCCGAAAACCCTCACGAGTCGCAGGTAGTAGAATGCCCTCAGACACTTAGCCTCCGCCACATAGCGGGCTTGCAAGAGCATATCCATATCCTCATCGCAAGGAACCTTGGGAATGTCGATGATAGCGCGATTGCAGCGAGCAATGCCCACATACTGCGAGTGGTAGTATTGGAGCAAGATATCGTTGTCGGCATTCACTCGGAAATTCTCCATATCCAAGAGGTTGGCATCCTCAGCCTTGAACTGACCGCCCTTGAAGGCGTCGTCCGAACACACATCACCGAAGAACCATTCGCTCATATAGGTGCCGTTGCGGAATTGCCACATCATAGGCACATAGCAGCCCACCGACACAGGGTCGCAGGTCTTGCCATTAACGTAGTATTCGTCGAGTGTTGTTGTTCCTGCTGGCATCTCCATAAGCCAATCGTTGCACGAGGAAAGCGAGAGTGCCGAAAGGAGGACAAACAAAATCGTTATCTTTTTCATATCCTTAG
Source organism: Tidjanibacter sp. (assembly GCA_045602145.1). Taxonomy (GTDB): domain Bacteria; phylum Bacteroidota; class Bacteroidia; order Bacteroidales; family Rikenellaceae; genus Tidjanibacter. The sequence goes on along the minus strand of JAZSAY010000007.1, from coordinate 37,583 downwards.
TTTTAAGTGTTTTTTACAGATTGTTTCTTCGTTTCGCCTTATGGAGGATTAGAATGAGATGTTTACGCCTAACATATAGGTGCGCGATTGGGGATAGTTGCCGTAGTCAACACCACCACCCACCTCGGGGTCGTATCCCGAATAGGAAGTGAAGGTCAGCAGGTTCTGAGCCGAAACATAGAGCCTCAGGGAGGCGATTTGCAACTTCTCGGTCAATCTACGAGGTAGCGAATAACCCACTTGGAGGTTTTTGAGTCGTAGATAGGAGCCATCTTCGAGGAAGCGGTCCGACTGGTAGAAGTTTACGGTGTGGTTGGGGTTGGGCAGTGCGCCGTTGGGGGTTTGAGGTGTCCACACATCCCTCATTGCAGTGCTCAACTGAGACTGCAAACCATTACCCTCGATACGCTCACGCAGTGCGTTGTAGATGGTGTTGCCGTAGACGCCCTGGAAGAAGAGTTGCATATCGAAACCAGCCCAATCGAGCGAAAGATTAAGACCGTAGGTAAATTTGGGGAAAGGGTTACCAATGACACACATATCCTCCTCATCATCGAGTTCACCATCGTTGTTGAGATCTTTGTATCTCACATCACCGACAGCAAAGTTGTGGATGTTGCGGGTGGCGTTGTAGTCAATTTCCTCTTGGGTTTGAGGGTTGGGGATGATGCGGAAAAACTCGTTTATCTCCTCCTCGGAGCGGAAAATGCCGTCGTATTGGTAGCCCCAGAAAGAGCCTACGGCATAGCCCTGATCGGTGACGGTCTTGTCGCCCCACACCCTATCGGCACCGTTCATATCGACCAAAATGTTCTCCACAAACGACATATTACCACTAATTTGGTAGGAGAAGGGGCGCGAGCCGAGCATAAAGTTATCTTGCCAAGCCACCTGGAACTCCACACCCTTGTTACGCATCGTACCGATATTATCGACTGCCGTATAGAGCACACCTGCATAGTTGGGCCACTTGCGAGCCAGCAGCATATCTTTCGTGTCGCGGATGAAGAGGTCCACCGAACCCGTCAGGCGGTCGTCGAAGAAGCCGTAGTCGATACCGAGGTTGTAGTGCTCGGTAATCTCCCAGCGACCTGCAAGGTTCTTTTGGCTTGTTACGGCAGCACCCGTCACAAGCTCCTGGAAGTCGCCATTGCCGGGACCAAAGGGATAGCCGAGGTTGGCATACATACTCGAATCCATAGTCATCGTGAAGAGGTTGCTATCTACATTGTCGTTGCCGAGCCTACCCCAGCCGAGGCGGACCTTCAAAAGCGAGATATTCTCGTTGTCCTCCAAGAACTCTTCTTCGGAAATTTTCCAAGCACCCGCCACCGAGGGGAAGTGTCCCCAGGGGCTGCCCTGGAATGCGCGATTGCCATCCGAACGCCAGTTGAGCGTCACAAGGTAGCGGTCGTCGTAACCATATTGTGCACGACCAATGAACGACATACGACGATACTCGCCATAGTACGAACCTCCGTATGTGAAGTCGCTTGTTGCGTATCCGAGCGACCAAAAACGCTCGTCTGTATTGAGCAGATTCCTACCGCCTACGCCTACACTCTCATTAGAAGCCATCTCCAATGTGTGACCCACCATCAGCGAGAAGTTGTGCTTACCAATCTCACGTGCGTAGGTACCATAGTTATTTACGATAACCTTGCGCGAACGGCTCATACTCTGACCAATGGAGTTTGCATCGTTCTTGTCGGCATTTGAGTAGTGGTACTCGTCGGAGAAGGAGCGATAGCGGTTGTAGTTCATATCGAAACTCACATCCGAGCGTAGTGTGAGGTGCTTGGTAGGGGTTATGTCGGCATATAGCGAGCCTACATACCTCTCCTCGCCACCTCGTGGATGAGAGTGCTCTGCCATCGAGAAGGGATTGACCACATTTTGGAAGTTCGAAGCAGCCGAAATCCTATTCGAGAGGTCGCCTCCGAGATGGTTGCGAGAGCCAGCAGGGTAGTGTGTGGGATCCCAGGGAGCCATTGCAAGGGCTGCCGAGAGAACAGAAGCACCCGGCTGAGAGTTGTTATTGAGTGCCCAACGTGACGAAACGGTCGAGAAGTTGAAGGTCTCGCCAATGCGGAGCCACTTTTTTAGTTGCGAAGAGGAGTTGTAGCGCAGGTTGATGCGGTTATAGTAGGAGCCGATGATAGTACCGTCCTGAGAGAAGTAGTTTGCACTAAAAGTCTGTTTCATCTTCTCGTTGCCCGAATCCACCGACACATAATAGTTCTGAATAGGCGCAGCGCGGAATACGGCATCTTGCCAATCGGTATTGTTGGAGGCATAGTCGAAGTTACCCTCGGCTGTGCCTGCGATGGGGTAGTCTGCCAAACCGCCGATGCGCGCGTAATTGAGCCAGGCATTAAGACCACCTGTTTGATATGCTTCCAACTGTTTTTGTCCCAAATCGTTAATTTTGAACATCGTTTCGATTTGCTCGGTGGCACTCATCAGGTCGAGTTTATTCCAACGGCTCTGCACACCCGCATAAGCCTCAAAGGTTATGTTGGTGTGCTGCTTGTTGGAGCCCGATTTGGTGGTCACAAGTATGACACCATTGGCTGCCCTCGAACCATAGATTGCAGCCGAAGAGGCATCTTTGAGCACCTCGGTCGAAGCGATGTCGTTGGGCGAAAGGAAGTTGATATTGTCGACAATCATACCATCGACTACATATAGAGGTGTTACACCCGCATTGACCGAGCCGATACCCCTGATGCGTACCGATACGTCGCTACCGGGCTGACCTGTGTTGGAGGTTACCGTAACGCCCGCAATTTTACCTTGCAAAGCCTCGGCAACATTCGCCACAGGATTCTTTTTCAACTCGTCGCCTTTGAGCGATGCCACAGCACCTGTAAGGTCGCTCTTCTTTACGGCACCATAGCCAATAATTACCACTTCGTCGAAGACGTTGGTCTCGGGTTCGAGCACAATCTCCAACGAGGAGCGATTGGCAACGGCAATGCTCTGCTCCTCATATCCGAGGTAGGAGATGGTGAGCGTAGCATTGGGCTTCACTAAGATGGTGAAATTACCGTTGCGGTCGGTGGTCTCGCCGTGCTGAGTGCCGGCAACCATAACGGTTGCACCAATGATGGGTAGATTTTCGTCCGATGATTTAACATTGCCCCTCACTGTAATGTTCTGAGCCACAAGAGAGGTGGCTGCCAAAAGGGCAAAAGTCAATAGAAATAGGATTCTTTTCATCTGCTGTTAAGGTTATTTGTTGTTCTCAGTTTCGGTCGGAAGTGGAAGCTCTCGCAAGAACTTGCTGCACAAAATTACAAAGTGTATTCGTAGGCGCTCTTTTTTAGGTTTCATAAAAAATACAACAATGTCCAGAAAAAAATACAACAACAATTTCACATTACACTAAAATGTATATTGAAAATCAGAGTGATAATAATTTTTTTCAGATTTTTTTACTCCTACCGACTAATTATATTATCTTTGCACAAATCAAACACTGCTATATGAAAAGACTGCTGACCCTTATTGCACTTCTGATTTCACTTTCGGTGGATATTTTGCTCGCTACGGTGCCTCGTATATCCAATTATTCCAAGGCAACATACAATGGCGGAGCGCAGAATTACGCCATTGCGCAGACCTCATCGGGTTGTATCTATTTTGGCAATCATACAGGGCTTTTGGAGTTCGACGGAGCAGATTGGAATCAATACTATGTAACCAATGGTACCAATGTCCGTTCTCTGTGTTGGGTGGCAGATAACCAAAGGCTCTATGCCGGAGCTTTCGACGAGTTTGGTTATTTCACGGCGGGTGAGGACGGTCTGATGCGCTTTACATCGCTCAAAAATGCCTTCGAGGAGAGCAGCCGCGAGAGTATGATGTTCGAGTTTATAGACATTGACCACCTCGGCGACTACATCTTCTTCCGTACCGATTGGAACATATTTAGGTATAATCAGACAACGGGCGAGGGAAAAGTCTTTGCGATAGACGATGACCGCATAAACTCTTCGGCTGTTATCTACGACACTTTCTTCTTCTCCACCGCAGCAAGTGGTCCGATGATTATGAGTAGCGATATGCTCATCCCTATTCTTGGCAGGGGTGCCGATTTGCTGACGAATAAGCATATAAGCGAATTTGTCGGATGGCACAGCGGTTCGATTATATTCCTTACTACTAAGGGCGGTCTTTATCTCTACGATGGTAGCACCATAGAGCGCCTTACCACCTCTTGCGATAGTATCCTACTCAATGACCACGCGACCTGTGCAGCCCTCGCGGGCTCGACGCTGGCTGTGGGTACGGTCAGTTCTGGTTTGCTCCTAATAGACCTTCAACGCGGCACTCACTCCAATATAAATGCTCGCAACGGCTTGCAAAACAATAGGATACTGTCGTTGATGTTCGACGACGATGATAACCTGTGGGTTGGACTCGACAACGGCATAGACCATATAAAGCTCAGTCTGCCGGACTACGCTCTTGTGGCTCGCAGTAACTATTATGGTACGGGCTATGACTCGGTGCTCTATGACGATAGGCTCTATATCGGCACCAACCAGGGACTTTATAGCACGCCTTTCGATGGCGACTTGGATGGTGTGCAGCATTTTGAACCCGTGACAAGGTCGGTTACTAAGGTGTGGAGCCTCAGTGTCTTGGAGGGTGCACTCTTCTGCTGTCACGAGGATGGTTTGTCTGTGAACTATCGCGGCGATAGGTACGACATCCGCGGTGTTGATGGTGCGTGGAGGGTGGTGCCCATAGCGGGCGAGCACAATAGATTGCTCTGCTGCGGATATAAGGGACTATTTGTATTACACCGCAAGGCAGGGCGCTGGGCTCTCTCTCACCGAGTAGATGGTTTGGAGGAGTCGAGTGCTATGTTTGTGGAGGATAGTGACGGCTCGTGGTGGTACTCACATTGGCAGAAGGGTCTGTTTCGACTCACCTTCGATGCGGACTTCTCCTATGTGCAGACTATGACCCACTATGGCAAACAACAAGGACTGCCCGAGGATTACAATAATGTGCCCTATTTGTTGGAAGGCAGTATTGTGTTCTCTTCGGGAAGTGGCTTCTTTCTGTTTGACAGAGAGATTGATAGGATGGTGCCAAATTCGCAGCTCAATGTGCTTTTTTCCAATCGGAAACCCTCCTCCATCCGCATTCATCCTCTCCGCAAGCGAGGGGTGCTGTTTGTGTCGGAGAACTTCATAGGTATGGGCTATCGCAACCGACAAAACGAGATAACCATCGACTCCACATCGCTTAGTCACCTAACCAAGGAGTTGATTATTGGCTTCGAGAGTGTCCGTATGCTCGACGATAATACGGTGATACTCAGTAGTGAACACGGGTTCTCGGTGATAGATATGGAGCGATTGGAGCAAGGGAGCGAGCGCCAGAACGACCACGGTGTATTCATCAAGAGCATACACTCGACCAAGCCCTATAAGCGTCTGCTCTATGGCGAAAGGACTGCCCCGACACAGGAGGTTACTATGCCCGAGATAGCTGCTCGCAACAACTGCATCAGTATAGAGGTCGCGCTGCCCGAGTTTCGCGATACCAACTCGGTGGAGTATAGCTTTATGCTCGACGGCTATGACTCCTCGTGGTCGAACTTCTCGACCGTCAACTCGAAGGAGTATACGGGTCTTAAAGGCGGCAAGTATACGCTTCGGGTCAAGGCCCGTAATCGCCTGAGTGGCAAGGAGTCTTCCACTTCGTTACGATTTTCGGTTGCTCCGCCCTATTGGGCAACCCCCATCGCCTTCTTTGTCTATGCTCTGGCAAGTGCGGCGCTGCTGTGTGCCTTTATTATGTGGCTCAATCGTTGCTCCAACCGCAAGTTGCTCGACATTCAGCGCCAAAAAGAGGAGGAGTTGCGCAACCAACAACTCTACAACGAGCAACTCGCCAAGGAGCACGAGAAGGAGATTATTCTGCTCCAAAAGCAGGCTCTCGAACACAATCTTCGCAACAAGAGCGACGAGCTCGCCTCGTCGACGCACAACCTGATACGCAAAAACGAAATCCTGATGAGTGTCGATAATAGCATCGGCAAGGTGGCAGCTACGCTCCATAGTGGCGATGTGGCAAAGGCTTCTATTCAGCTCAAACGCTTGCAGAAAGAGATTCGTGAGAATATCGCACACGACAGCGATTGGGAGAAGTTTGCGAACAACTTCGACACCGTCTATGACGATTATCTGAAAAGGCTCGGAGCTGCCTTCCCGAAACTCAATCTCAACGATCAGCGCTTGTGTGCTTACCTGCGTATGGACTTGCAGACCAAGGATATAGCGCCGCTGATGAATATCTCGGTGCGTAGTGTAGAGATGGCTCGCTACCGCCTAAGGCGCAAGATGGGACTGAGCCGCGATGTGAACCTCTCGGATTTCTTGCAGAAGTTTTAGCCCGCGGGTGCTCGCGCACCCTGTTAGGGTCATATCTACATTCCCCCTAAATCCTCCTTTGAGAAAGGGGGACTTCGAGGGTCGCGGGCTCTCGTAGTCGGTATTGCCAAAATAGAAGACACCAGGGAGAGGCGTTGCCTCTCCCTGGTGTCTTCGAGCGGAAAACGGGACTCGAACCCGCGACCCTCGGCTTGGGAAGCCGATGCTCTACCAACTGAGCTATTTCCGCAATATGTGGGGCATTGGTGCCGATAGTGCGCCTTTGCGCCCACAAATATACAAAATTTATTCCTAATTCGCTACGCTCTCGGGGTCGAAAATCGAGTTCAGCACGTATGCCAAGCGGTGACCGCCCACCAAAAGGCGATTTTCGAGCAGGGGAGAGAAGTCAAAGACAAATTGGTACGAGAGGTTGGGGTTCTCCTCGCCCAAATCTTCTACATATTTATATATGCTTGCAGCTCCCTCTACGGTCTCGCAGAACCACTCCTCAAAGCTGCCTACAACGATAGTCTCGCGCCACTCCTCGCCAGTGCGGTCGAGTTGGTCGCGCCACTCCGAGTAGCTCCACTTGCGAGCCGACTCAACGATTTTGCTATCCCACACCGAGTGGAGGTTGGTATTTCTGCCAAACCACCTAACTTTCATCTTATTGCCACCGAGGTCGGAGAGCCTGCCGGCGTGCATAGGGCAGTGCATATCGCCAACCATATGGATAATCATCTTCACATAGTCGCAGCGCATACTGTCGGTGAGGTTATCGTAGTTGTTTTTGAGCTGATCGGTGAGAGTGGTGAGTGCTACCACAACGTCGCCTTTCTCGTTTTTCTGCATAGTCTGATAGGTCTTACCCTTGTCCACATTGGCGTAGTGCCAAGTCTTGGTCTGGTTGTAACCATACTCCCAGTAGGGCGAATTCTGGATGTTGTCCATCCACGAGGAGTAGTAGACAATCGAGCGACCATCGAGGAGTTCGTTGAGTTTTGCTTTGGTCTTGTCCGTAAGGTGATTTTCGGCAATGGCTGCCACTACGTCGTGTCCCGTGGGACCCCAAGCAAAGCCCGAAAGCGAGTTGAGCATTATCACAAGGCTTAGTGCCGAGAATAAGAATTTCTTCATATTTATAGGGTTTGTTTAAATAGTAATTTTTCTCTATTGATTCATAGTAATGAGGAGTTCCTCGTTGCTGGCGGTGTTCTGCATATGTTTCTGCATCAACTCCATAGCCTCCACCGAGGTCATATCTGCTAAGTGGCGACGCAGCACCCAGGTGCGGCTCAGAGCCTCCTTGCTGGTGAGTAAATCCTCACGACGAGTACCGCTGGCAGTAACATCCACTGCGGGGTAGATGCGTTTGTTGGCGAGCTTGCGGTCGAGCTGCAACTCCATATTGCCCGTACCCTTAAACTCCTCGAAGATAACCTCGTCCATCTTCGAGCCTGTGTCCAAAAGTGCCGTGGCGATGATGGTCAGCGAACCGCGCTCCTCGGTCTTACGAGCAGCACCGAAGAAACGCTTGGGTTTGTGGAGAGCATTGGCGTCCACACCACCCGAAAGAACCTTACCCGATGCGGGCTGTACGGTGTTGTAGGCGCGAGCAAGGCGGGTGATGGAGTCCAAAAGGATGACCACGTCGTGACCGCACTCCACCATACGTTTTGCCTTTTCCAAAACCATCTCGGCAACCTTCACGTGGCGCGAAGCCTGCTCGTCGAAGGTCGAAGAAACAACCTCTGCCTTGACGTGGCGAGCCATCTCGGTAACCTCCTCGGGGCGCTCGTCGATGAGCAGTACGATGAGATATACCTCGGGGTGGTTGTCGGCAATGGCGTTGGCTATCTCTTGGAGTATCATTGTCTTACCCGTCTTGGGCTGTGCAACAATCATACCCCTCTGACCCTTGCCGATAGGAGCAAATAGGTCTATTGTGCGGGTTGTGAGGTTGTTGTGACCGTTGCCCGTAAGGCAGAATTTCTCCTGGGGAAACAAGGGGGTCATATACTCAAACTGCATCCTATCCCTAAGGTTCTCGGGCGCAAGACCGTTGACCTCCAAAACCTTCACCAGAGGGAAGTACTTCTCGCCCTCCTTTGGGGGACGGATGATGCCCCTTATGGTGTCGCCCAATTTCAGACCCCAATTCTTGATTTGCGAGGGTGCAACATAGATGTCATCGGGCGAGTTGAGGTAGTTGTAGTCTGCCGAGCGCAAGAAACCATAGCCGTCGGGCATAATTTCCAATACACCCTCGCCCTCGACAACCACATTCTCGATTTCGTTCTGGATGTCGCTCGCCTCGTCGTACTCCTCCTCGATGCTTGCCAGAAGAGCATCGCTAACCGATGGTTCTGCCACTGTTGTCGCCTTTGCTGCCTCTGCTTCGGCTGTCGCTGCTGCCGCCTCGGCTGCTGCACGCTCTGCCTCAATCTGAGCTTTCGACTTGCGACCTCGGCGGGGCTTGGGAGCTACAACCTCCTCTACTGCGTGAGTGGCTGCCTCCTTGGCGCTCTCTTCCGCAGCGGGGGCTTCGGGAGCTACCTCTGCTATGGGCTCGCTGGGTGCGACCTCCTCGGGCAGAGGATTTTTGCGAGGGCGACCACGCTTGCGGGGCTTGGGCTCCTCGATGGGCTCGGTGGCTGCCTCCTCGCTCGCAGGAGCGACCTCCAAAGTTACGCTTTCGGCAACCTCCTTGGGCTTTGCAACCTCCTCAGCCACATACTCTTCGCCGTCGGTGCGGCGTACCGTAAACTCCACCTTGCGGGGGGCTGTTATACGCTTGCGGGTACGACGCTGAGGTGCGGCGCTTTCTTCTGCAAGTTCCTCGCCCACGGGACCTTGTGGTCCGCGTGTGGCGTCCAGAATTTTAGCTACAAGTTTTTCGCGTCCCGAGCGTACGTCGAGCCCGAGGGCGTGGGCAATCTCTCGGAGTTCCGAAAGGCTTTTGCCCATCAAAGTATCCATATCCTGCATAAGATTTGGTATAGAATTATATATTAAACAACGTCTTTTTTGTGGAATTTATGATGTCCGAGCCGACATCATATTCGATTGACTAAGCGCAAAGGTAGGAATTTTTCGGGAAATATCAATATCACACCACTATTTTTTCGCCCTCCGCAAGAATAGTACCAGAGGGAGTGAGAATTGAGAATTGAGAATTGCTCCACCTACTTCACGGGTGTTAAAAAAGATATCTGCGAAGAAGTGATGGACTTTCAACTTTAAGCGCAGTTGGAGTTTGATGTTTTATGATAGCCAAAGAGGCGTATTTCGTAGTATCCACCATCCAAAATATAAAAAAAGATATATTCCTATGGCGGTAGTACTTTGTACAATCGGTTTTAGATGTTGAGCAAGTTTGCTCTTGGAAAAAGATGAATAAGCAATCGTAATGATTAGAGGAGCAACAACAAATAGGAAGGGGTTGAGCATAAAAGCCCGACCAACCTCGCCATTCAATAGAGCGTGTAAGGCTCTTTGTCCGCCACACGAAGGGCAGTCGTAGCCTGTTAGAGTTTTGAACAGACATTTAGGGGCAATAATTGAAGCAGCGGGGTCAAATATCCCATATAAGATAATCAACCCCACTACAACTATTGTAATAATAAGTACTCTTTTAGTTGTTTTACTCATTTAGTATTCCAAACCTGCTGCAAATACTCCGAGAATAACTACAAAAATGAGGTAGAGTGCCCAACAACCAATTGTTACGAATGCCGATATTTTCGCCCACTTTTTGGCTTCGTTTGCTGCCTTTATAGCCTCCTCTTTGTGACCTGCCAGCCAATATTTATCAACCTTTGCTGCGTGAACGATTGCAGGGATACCGAATGGCCAACAGCAAAGAATTGTCGAGAGAATAGCCCATACAAGGTTGTTGTCGGGAGCTACCTCGTGTTTGGGTGTTGTTTGATTGTTTTGGGTAGTGTTTTCCATAGTTGATTGTTATATTATGTTATTATGGTTATAAATCTTCTAATGCTCGTTGTTGTACGGATTGTGTATTAATTTTATCAAAATATCGTAGTAATACAAAACAGCTATTTGTTCCATTATGATCAATAGAGAGTTCAATGTCTCCTTTGTCTGTTGAGTAGATGGTATACCACACACAGTTATCCATTTTAAGTTTAATCAAGCGCATATTGTCATCTTTTGGCTCTGTGTAACCCTGAAATTCTTCAACGCATTCGCTATATCTGCCATATTTCTGTGTGAGCATAGATTTTAAATTTTCATATGTACCAGCCAAAGAACCCCAATCATCTTCTTCTGGAAAGATAACCCCTATCATACTAACAATATCAAGTGCTTCAAGAGTGTTTACACCAATTGTGCATCCCTTAAAGCCTGCAAAATCTCCTGTGAGAATAGCTATTCCATCTTGCGTACCCAAGTATCGAAATCCTACATCTCTCATTTTGTCAACAAATTCATCCAAAGAACCATCAATTGGTACACCTTTGAAAGTTAAATGTTCGCTTTGTGCAAATGCCCAAAGTGTTAGCATTGCGCAGAGTAGGGTTGTGAGTAGTTTTTTCATAACTGTTTGATATTTGATAAAACAAAAAAGCGTGCACTTGTCCTGCACGCCATCAAGGGCTACCACACCCTAATTCCTCTGCAAGTAAGCACACGCAAAGTGTTACTCACCCAATGAGGAATACAATAAATAAGCCTTTTTCAGTATCAATGTGGTAGTTCGATGGCGATTAGGCTCTATGTCGTCACAAATATAATAATTAGTGTTGTAAAATCAAAATTGCCACTACGATGGCTCTGCAATTTTCCCTAATTCCCAAGCTTGTCGCTCCCCATAAAAGCACCCTACGCCCAACTTATGCCCAATTGCTCGCGGGTATCAAAAAAGATACTCGTGAGGTTTTTGTGCGGGGCTTGCTTTTCCTGTTTTTCCTATTATTCCTGTATTTCTTGCAGGAGTGACAGGGGTGATAGGAGTGACAGGGAAAAACGGAGTTGCAAAACTCCGTCTTGCCACGACCACCAAAGGTGGGCGGTTGGCATCTACGTTTTTTTACAGACCTCTCCCGCCTTCGGCACCCTCCCCTAACTTAGGGGAGGGTTACACACGCCCCGCCACGACTCCGTAGCCCCCCCCCTTCTTCTCGGGTATCTTTTTTAATACCCGCGTTCGTATAGGGCGTATAAGGCTTATAGGGCATATGGGAACTCTCCCCCTAAGTTAGGGGGAGTCCTCGAAGAGGGAGGGGGTCTGTCGGAAATCGCGCTCCTGCCAGAGATGCGGTGCGCGGCTTTTGCGCCACTTTTGCCACCAAAAGTGGCAAAGAAAAAGAGCGACTTGGTCGCCCGCTAAAACAAGATAGGTAGATGCCAACCGCCTGCCTACGGCAGTCGTGGCAAGACGCTCGGTGAGTGCACCGAGCGAGTATGTAGGGTGGTTGATGTCAACCGCCTTGTCTACGATAAGTCGTGGCAAGACGGACAGACCTCTCCCGCTGCTTTGCAGCACCCTCCCTTAACTTAGGGGAGGGTTACACACGCCACCTCACTGCGTGGTACCCCCCCCGACTTAGATGTGCAGAACAACTTTCAACTCTCAATTTTCCACTTTCAACTTATTTCACTATATTTGTACTACTGAACCAAACGAGTAAATGATATGTCAATGATTTTCAAATTCCGAATGCTGAGCGACGAGAGCGATGTGTTCGTTAGGGATTACGAGGTGAAGTATGATATGAACCTCTTGGAGTTCAACGATTTCATCTGTCGCGATCTCCACTACGACAACTCGGGTATGACCTCCTTCTTCCTCTCCGATGGGCAGTGGCGCAAGTTGCGTGAGTTTACGCTGATGGATATGGGCGAGGGTATGGGTGGTTTCCACGATAGCGACAGCGAGCCTCCAATGCCTATGGAAAAAGTTGTTCTCGGACAGCTTATCCACGAAAACCACGACCGCCTGATTTGGCAGTTCGATATGTTCGCCGACCGTGCCTACTATCTCGAACTCATAGAGGCTAAGTTTGTGGAGGAAGGAGTGCAGTATCCTCGCACACTCTTTGCACACGGTGAGCCATCCGACCAATACGACCCCGAAGCGGGTGGTGCGGGCGAGAAGAGCATCTTCGAGGAGATGATGGACGACTTTGGCGACTTCGGAGGTGGAGATGACTCCTACGATGACGAATACTAATAAATCGGACAATAGACCACTCCTTGTGGTGGTTGTGGGACCTACGGGGTCGGGCAAAACCGACCTCGCAGTGGATCTTGCACGCCACTTTAAGACTGAGATAATCTCCACTGACTCACGCCAATTCTACCGCGGTATGCCCATCGGCACCGCACAACCCACAGCCGAGCAACTCGCTGCCGTACCCCACCATTTCATTGCCGACCGTCTGCCCGAAGAGGAACTCTCGGCAGGAGGTTACGAAAGGGAGGCTTTGGAGCGTTTGGAAAGCCTCTTTGAGCGTCACGATGTTGTGGTAGCTGTTGGAGGCTCGGGGCTCTATATTGATGCTCTTTGCGATGGATTCGATGAACTGCCTTGCGACACTGCCGAGATACGAGCGGAACTTATGGAACGACTCGCAAATGAGGGCTTGGAGAGCCTTGTGGAGGAACTACGCGAGAGGGACGAGGCGTATTGGCAGGTGGTGGATAGACACAATCCTGCGAGGGTAGTGAGGGCTTTGGAGGTGTGTATTGCCAGCGGCAAGCCATACTCCGAGCAGCGCACCGCCACAAAGCGTGAGCGACCTTTTCGTGTGGTAAAGATTGGCGTTCTGTGGGAGCGCGAGGCACTCTACGAGCGCATAAACCGCAGGGTGGATATGATGATAGGGGAGGGCTTGGAGGCTGAGGCTCGCTCGGTGCAACATCTGCGCCACCTCTCGTCGTTGCAGACTGTCGGCTATCGCGAGTTCTTCGATTACTTCGACGGAAAAATCTCGTATGACGAGGCTGTGGAACTCATAAAACGCAACACCCGCCGCTACGCCAAACGCCAGATGACTTGGTTCCGACGCGACAACTCCACCCGCTGGCTCACACCCGACGAACTTGCAAGGGCTGTGGAGATTGTGGAAGAGGAGTTGTGAAAGGGCGTTAGTTGCAGATTGTCAGATGCTTGATGGCGGTTGCGCTTCCAATCTAAGTGATAAATTGCGAAAAAAATCTGCAAAAATTTTGCAGGGAATAAAAAACCGCTTATATTTGCACCCGCAAACAAAATTTATGCGGAAATAGCTCAGTTGGTAGAGCACAACCTTGCCAAGGTTGGGGTCGCGAGTTCGAGTCTCGTTTTCCGCTCAAAATGTAGAAAGGGAGAAATGACACAGAGATGGGTCATTTCTCTTATTTTTTGCAGTTCCCTTTCCCAAACTTGCTAAATGTAAGAGGCTTTGGATTTGAGGGGGAAACAAGACTCGCGACGAGCGAGCCCACGATGCCCCCTTTCAGGGGGTTGGGGGGTGTAAACAATAGGTCGCGAAAAATGCCCGCGAATGCGGGCTCGAGTCTCGTTTTCCGCTCAAAATGTAGAAAGGGAGAAATGACACAGAGATGGGTCATTTCTCTTATTTTTTGCCGGGTCACATTTGTATGCTGCCCGCAAACAGATTTTTGAAACCACAAACTTAAACCACAAAAATATTATGAAACGTACTATTTCGCTATTGTTAGTGATGCTGCTCTGTGGGGGTGCCCTATCGGCTAACAACCCAAATCTGTATTACAAGAGTGGCAACGATAGGTTTTCCATTAAGATTCAGCCCTTTATTGGTCAATATATGACCCCAAGTGGCAACTTGCAGGAGATTAATCCAAGTAGTCCTACGGGTATCAATCTCGGCATAGAGTATCCTTCGTCCCAGCAGCGCCCTTGGCAGCAGTACCTCGGCAATCCCACTGTGGGTATGGGTATATCGTACATCGACCTCGGACATAAGACTATGGGTACGGCTCTGGCTATCTACCCCTATATTATGATATATGGTGTGCGCTCGGAGCACTTCAACCTGAAATTTAAGTTCGGCGCAGGTCTGGCGGCTGTCAATCAACACTTCTATACCACCCAGGATGAGCCCGTGCCCAACCGTACGTTCTCCACAACCATCAATGCCTATCTTACCCCGAGCGTGAACTTGGAGTTTCCCATTACACGCAACTTTACCCTCAATGGAGAGTTTGGTTTTAAGCATATGAGCAATGGTCGCTCGGTGGAGCCCAATAAGGGTGCCAATATCCTCTTTGCGGGCGTAGGTCTTGTGTCGACCATTAATCCCGCACCCGAGGATGAACTTACCCCCATCAGTTTTCCCGATCTGCCCTACAAGTGGAGCCTTAACATTACGGCAGGTGGCGGTGTGCACGCTGCCGACGAAACCGACCCTCACCGCTTCCCCGTTGCAACCCTCCACGTGGGAGCGATATATGGCGTAAATAATTGGTATGGAGTGGGTTTGGGTGCCGATCTCTTCTATAACGACGCCATTGCCAACCCCGAAACCAATAGGGGTATGTATATCAAAGTTGAGGAGGATTGGAAGAGAATGCGAGGTGGTCTTTCGCTAAACAACGAGTTTAGGTTTGGCGCCGTTACGGCTCTGGTTAATTGGGGTGTCTACCTCTTCAACCCCGTGCGCAACCTCTATGATGCCGACCACCCCGATTATGGCAGAGGTCCACGCCCTTTGTTCTATAAGTCGTATGAGGTGGGCGTTGAGGAGGCATTCCACTACATCCAGTTTGGTGCAAGGGTGCGTATCTTTGACAACATATCTGTGCAGGCTCTCTGCAAGACACATATGCACATCGCCGAGTTCTTGGAGTTCGGCATTAGCTATGAGATACCCTACCTCAACAAGAGTAAACGTAGTGGCGGTAAGTCTATTTTCCACCACAAGAAGGATTGGTGGGAGGAGTATCAATAACTTTTCCTTCGATTTGAAGAAAAAGAATACCGCGGATTTCATCCAGAAATCCGCGGTATTCTTTTTGAGGTCTATCGGTTGGTTTTTATTAGTGGTTTGAGGAGTTCGCCGAGAAGCAGTACACCAAACGAGAGTCCTACCGTTATCCACCACTGACCACCCGTGAGAGTAGTAATGTGGAAGAGCGATTGCAGGCTTGGTGTCAGCATAACAAGGAGCGTTAGCCCTACTACAAGTACAATGGTGAGCCACAGCCAACGATTGCTGAAAAATTTGTGAGTAAAGAGCCTGCTGCCCGAACGGATGGAGAATATCATCGTAAACTGTGAGAAAATCATCACCGCAAAGGTCATCGTGCGGGCACCTCTTCGGTAATGGTGTCTGTGCGCTTTTCGACCTGCTCAATACCATTTCGATAAAAATCCTTTCTCATCATCTAACTTTTGTTTGCTTACTATTGTCTCTTTGTTATTTGGAATAGACTAACCGCCCTTGTTGGTTTTTTATTGTACGGACGGGATGCGTTATCCGTTTATGGACATCTTTGCGGCTGTTTGCACTATCTACTACATATTCGGTGCCTTGTGTCGTGTTGATGTGAAAATCAAAATAAATCGTAAATTTCATTCCCTATTTTTTCTATTCTCGAATTTATTAGTATCTTTGCGGGCTGTTTAACCAATTAAATTTTATCGAAAATGCCAAAAATGAAAACAAACGCCGGCGCGAAGAAACGCTTTGACTTCACCGGCACCGGTAAGATTAAGAGGAAACACGCTTATCACAGCCACATCCTCACCAAAAAATCTACCAAACGCAAACGCAACTTGGACTACTCGGCAATCGTAACTCCCGCCGACGCAGCCAAACTTCGCAAACTCCTCGTTAAATAATCAACTGTTTAACCCGTAGAGTTAATGTTTAACCAAAGAGAGAATTAGCCCCGAAGAGTGAGGGAGAACCTCGCCGCTAATCTTTCGATTAAAACTTAAATTTTTTATGCCAAGATCAGTAAATGCCGTAGCATCGAGAGCTCGCAGAAAAAAAGTTTTAAAACTTGCCAAAGGTAACTTTGGTTCAAGGGGAAACGTCTGGACAGTCGCTAAGAATACTGTCGAGAAAGGTTTGCAGTTCGCCTATCGCAACCGCAAAGAGAAGAAGAGAAATTACCGCAGCTTGTGGATTCAGCGTATCAACGCTGCCGCTCGTATGAATGGTATGACCTATTCTGAGTTTATGGGTAAGTGCCACGCAAAGGGCATCGAGATGAACCGCAAGGTTCTCGCTGACCTCGCGATGAATCACCCCCAGGCTTTCGAGAAAATTGTAAATACGGTTAAATAGTTTGCACCCTTAGTGCGAACTTGCGAGGGGCTTCCACAGTTGTGGAAGCCCCTTATTTTTGCCCCCTCCCGCGAGAGTTAAAGCAGGAGCGACAGAGAACACAAAAAGTACTCCCCCCTTGTTCAGTATGAGGTGAGCACAGAATGTGCCGATAGTAACATACCGAAACAAGTGATGAGCGTCATCGTTATCCTTGATGCATTTTGAAATTTACCAGATTTCGAAACAAGGATTAGCGAAACACTTTCACTAATTATATATGCTTGTCGGAGGCAATAACCACTCCGATAGCACAAAGTTAGTGATTGTTTCGCAAAATGCAACACTCTTTTGGGGTATTGTGTCGAAAATGTCGAACGCAAAAATCCGCCAAACTTTCTATAAAATCAAGATTGAAACCAAACTTTGTTATATGTAGTTTGGGGCAGAATGCAAATCCGATCGGAGGTGGTTGCCAAAGTTTTGGGTTGAGTGTACGCCAATAAGTCTTTTGAATAATAATGCCGCAGATGTTTAGACGCACCACGTTTAGGCGCCATTCGCGGATTGGTCTTTGTGGTTGCTTTACATCTTGCTTTGCCGCAGGGGCGCCATTGGCGAGGATTGACTGCGCTTTGCTTGTCTTTCCTCTGCTGCTGCCGCAGGAGCGCCATCAAAGCAAACAATGAGTAAGGGCGACAACAAGTGTCGCCCTCTTCTTTTTTTGTTACAAGAGGCTTTTGTGAGCAAGCTCCTAAGCCTCATATAACAAAAAAAGGTGAAACATTCGTTTCACCTTCTCATTGTTTGCTTTGAGCTGTTTCCGAGGATTGAACTCGGGACCTCTTCCTTACCAAGGAAGTGCTCTACCACTGAGCTAAAACAGCATTTACTTCCTAAAAGCGGGACAAAAGTACAACGCATTTTTTAATTGTGCAACTTTTGGCGCACTTTTTCACATCTTTTTTGCAAAAAACCTTCTACACATCAATGCAAGAGGGGTGCGCCGCATCTCGGCGCACCCCTCTGAGGTGTTTTTACGCCCTTCCAAAGGTCTATTTTCTGGTCAAATACATCGATATAGTCACGCCTTCCTCGCTCTGGGTGATCACCAGTTCATCCTCGCTGATGCTACCCACTGTGAGGGAGTAGGAGTAGCCATCGGTCGTAAGGGTGATAATGCTCGAAGTCTCGTTGTAGACATAGGTTCCGCTCTCGCTCTCGGCGCCATCTTCGCTCGAAGAGGTGATGGTGTACGAGCCGTTGGCTTTGAAGTTCATTGTCAGCGCGATACCAGCCTCGGCGGGGTCGATGTCGATTGTCATACCCTGTCCGCTAAGTGTCATTTGTGTGAGTTCCCAATTGCCAACTATTAGTTCGGTAGGGGTTTTTTCGCACGATGTCATTGTCACAAGCGACAAGAAAGCGACGGAGAGAATGGATAACAATTTTTTCATAGTGCCAGTTTCTTGTTAGTGTTATTGCTTCTTTTTTATTTGGTGTTAAAACAGCGCAAGGTTGTCGAACGAGGGTTTGAGTTCGCCCTTTTCGATGCGGTGGATAATCTCCACAACCTTGTCGTTCATTGGGGTGGGGCAGCCCACCTTGCGACCATAGGCACTCACCACGCCGTTGATGGCATCCACCTCGGTCATTTTACCCTTCTCGATATCCTGCAACATACTTGCTTTCAGCAGTGCGTGTTTGCGGATAGCAATGGGGATGATGAAGAACGAGATGGCCTTTTTCAGTCCGCTCTTATAGTCGAGCAGCTTGACAATATCTTTGCCCTGCACAGGCTCAATCCTAATGCCACCCTTGGCGCACACGTCGATACACTCCTTGATGAGAGCCTGCACGATGCGCCTGGAAGCCTTAGCCTTGGCAGCCTCGCCAAAGGTGCAACCCAACACAGCACTCATACCCGAGAAGGAGGCGTTGATGAGCAGTTTGCTCCAACGTGTACCCACAAAATTCTCGTCAACCTCCACTTCGCCCATCAGTTCCAGCAGAGCCTTCACATCCTCGAAGTGAGCATTGCGCTCTTTGGTAAGAGAGCCGAGCGAGAAGGTGAGGCTGTCGGGCTGGCTGGTGAGTTCGCACACGCCAGCGCCCTTCATCGTGGCACCCCACGCCACCGTGCAACCCAGCGTGCGATTGTCGCCCACAATCTCGCCAATCTGCAACTCGGGAATACCGTTCTGCAAGGTCACAATAACGCCATCCTCTGCCAAAAACTCCTTCAAGCGAGTAACGACTTCCACATTTTGTTGTTGTTTGGTCATAAGGAAGATGATGTCATACACCCCCTCCATCTGCTCGGGCAGATAGGCGGTTACGGGCTGGGTGAAGTTTACCGTGCCGACCACCTGAGCACCCACGGTTTGCAAAGCCTCGACGTGTGCCTTGTTGCGGTTGATAAGTTCCACCTTGCCGCCATTTTTGGTTATGTACGCGCCGAGAATCGTTCCCAACGACCCCGCGCCATAGATTGCTGTTCTCATAGTAAACTATACCTTATGATTAATAAAAAGGGCGCAGGAACCCAAGTGCCTACGCCCAGAATCTCTTGACCAACTTATTTGCCCAATTTCTTGCGAACGGCTGCGAGCATATCCACAACCATCTTCTCCAAGTCCCAATCGGGCGACCAGCCCCACTCCTCGCGAGCGCAAGTGTCATCGAGTTTGTTGGGCCAGCTGCGAGAAATCTCCTCCTTCACAGGGTCTACATTGTAGTCCATAGTGAACTCGGGGATGTGTTTGCGAATCTCGGCAGCCAAAATCTCGGGAGTGAAACTCATCGAGGCGATGTTGAACGAGTTGCGGTGGCGCAACTTGGTAGGATCTGCCTCCATCAGGTCAACGATAGATTTCAGCGCATCGGGCATATACATCATATCCATATATACGTCCGAGGGCACGGGACAAGTGTAGTGTCCCGTTTTGACCGCCTCGTAGAAAATCTCCACTGCGTAGTCGGTAGTGCCGCCACCGGGCATTGTCACGTTCGAGATGATACCGGGGAAGCGCACGCTACGGGTATCGACACCAAAGCGGGTGAAGTAGTAGTTCGAGAGCAACTCGCCCGTTACCTTGCACACGCCGTAGATGGTGTTTGGTTGCATCGACACATCCTGTGGGGTGTTGTCCCTCTCGAAGTCGCCACCAAAAGCGCCAATCGACGAGGGGGTAAACAGGGCACAACCATACTCGCGTGCGATTTCGAGCGAGTTCATCAGCGCACCCATATTGATATTCCAAGCGCCCTGGGGGTTCTTCTCGCCCGTAGCGGAGAGTACAGCCACAAGGTTGAAGATGGTGTCGATGTTGTAGCTACGCACCAGAGCTGCATAAGCCTCCCTGTCGAGGATGTTGAGAATCTCGAAGGGACCGTCGTATGCCAAATGGGGGCACTCGCGAAGGTCGGCAGCCACTACATTTTCAGGACCATAGATTTTGCGGAGGTAGCCCGTGAGCTCCGAGCCAATCTGACCACCCGCACCAGCGATAAGAATTCTTTTCATTGTCTAATGTTATGTTTTTTTAGGTTAGTCTTGTTTTTGGTTGCCACGTTTGTACTTTTCGATGAGGCTCTCCATATCCTGCATCTCCTTTAAGAGTTTCAGCGGAATGCTCACAAAGTAGATGCCTACAACCACCATCAGCACCACCGACAGTAGCGCAAACTTATTGAGTGGCAGTGAGGTAAGAACCAATACTGCCAATACTACGCCGAACAATACGGCGAGCAGAGTGATAACCTTTCGGAGTGCTTTGTAGTCGTACATATACAATAAACCAATTTTAATCTTCCAAAGATACGAAATAAAATTGAAAATGGAACATTGAAAGTTGAAAATTATTTACATATCTTTGTAGCAATAATACACATAGAACAATGAACACGAGTTCAATATGAGGGTATCGAATACCCCTCCCGATTTTTCGGGAGGGGGGGTATTTCATTGATATACAATTAGTTGCAAAAACAAGATCTAAAACCATATTTATTGTGAAAAAACTTTTTACCATTTTGGCGACCTTTGCGATGCTGTGCGCAGTAGGTTGCGAGGAGCAGGGTGGCGACGATGTCAATCCCAACGACAAACCCAACACCGAAGAGCCTTCCGACAAACCCAATGATGGTGGTGGCAATGAAAACGAAAATCCCGACGATGGCGAAAAACCCAACGACGGGGATGAAAATGACAAACCTAACACCCAAGAGCAATACAAGATTTATGTCTATAATCTTTTTGGTTGGGAGTCGGTGTATATCTATGTGTGGGACAAGAAGAATCTGACCGAGTATGCCGGCAAATGGTGTGGCACCGAAATGACGGCTACGGAGGAGATAAATGGTCACACCTACCTTGTATATGAGTTGCCCGAGGAGGCTCACGACAGGGAAATTGGTGTCATTTTCAACAATGGTCAAGGCACCCAAACTCCCGACTGGTTCATAACCTTTGACAAAGATTACTATATGCTCCTATTGGGTACATATCCGACAATTATACAAGATAAGAATAACCCGACGGACAATGGTTATGATAGTTTGGATGAAATTCCAGACACGCACAAGATTTACTATACCACATCAGATGTTGCAACCATAACCCCGCACCAAGCATCGTTTGGAGCCAATTTAATCAACAACATCTACAATGCCATAGAAAAGAAAGGCGCTCTCGTATTTGATGATAGCGTTAATGAGATTAGCAAAATGGCATTTGAAGGTTGTTCGAGCCTTGCGAGTTTAACCATCCCAGATAGCGTTACTTCGATTGGATATGATGCATTCAAAAATTGTACAAGCCTTACGAGTATCACTATTCCCAATAGTGTGACTTCGATTGGATATGATGCATTCGAAGGTTGTTCGAGCCTTACAGAGGTACATATTTCCGAAATTGCTGCGTGGTGTGGTATTTATTTTGACACAGAGTATGCCAATCCATTGTATTATGCTCACAACCTATATCTCAATGGTAATTTGGTTTCCAACTTGGTTATTCCCGATGGTGTTACTTTGATTGGTGGTAGTGCATTCTATAATTGTACAAGCCTTACAAGTGCAACTATTGGCAATGATGTTACCTGGATTGGATGGAGTGCATTCGCAGGTTGTGCGAGCCTTGTGAGCATTAATATTCCAGAAGGAGTTACTTTGATTGGGGAAGGGGCATTTGCTGATTGTAAAAGTCTTGAGAGCATCACTATTCCCAATGGCGTTGATGAGATTAGATATAGGACATTCAAAAATTGTACAAGCCTTACGAACATCAAAATCCCCTACAGTGTTACTTGGATTAGCAATGCAGCATTTAGTGGCTGTTCGAGCCTTACAAACATAATCATCCCTGACAAAGTTATTTCGATTGGAGATGGGGCATTCGATAGTTGTACAAGCCTTATGAGTGTAACCATTGGAAATAATGTCACTTCAATTGGATGGAGTGCATTCTATGATTGTTCAAACCTTGTGAGCATTAATATCCCCGAAGGAGTTACTTCGATTGGAACGAGTGCATTCGCAGGTTGTTCAAGCCTTACGAGCATCAACATTCCCGATAGTGTCACTTCAATTGGAAATTCTGCATTCTATCAGTGTGAGAGCCTTGAGAATATCAATATTCCGGAGGGTGTTACTTTGATTGCTGAAGCTACATTTGATGGTTGTACAAACATTACGAGTATCACCATTCCCCATAGCATTACTCAGATTGGAAATCGTGCATTCAGTGGCTGTTCAAGCCTTACGAGTGTAACCATTCCCGATGGTGTTACTTCGATTGGAGATCGTGCATTCAGTGGCTGTTCGAGCCTTGCGAGTGTAAACATTCCCAATGGTGTTTCTAAAATTAGATCTGATACATTTTTATTTTGCACCAGCCTCACAAGTATCACGATTCCCAATAGTGTTACTTCGATTGGAGCGAGTGCATTCGGAGAGTGTTCAAGCCTTGAGAGAGTAACCATTGGCAAAGGTGTTACTGAGATTGGAGATTGGGCATTCAGTGGCTGTTCAAGCCTTGTAAGTGTATATTGCAAGCCGACAACGCCACCAAGCCTCGTTAATTCGGTACTTTTTAACAACCCCATAAAGATTTATGTTCCTATCAGAAGTGTGGAAGCATACAAGAGTGCTTTGGGTTGGAGCCACTATGCCGACAGTATCGTAGGCTACGACTTTGAGTAAATAGGCAATCGGTGGCATTTTCACCTTGCTCGCGGGTATCAAAAAAGATGCCCGCGAG
Source organism: Tidjanibacter sp. (assembly GCA_045602145.1). GTDB lineage: Bacteria > Bacteroidota > Bacteroidia > Bacteroidales > Rikenellaceae > Tidjanibacter. The sequence continues at coordinate 14,664 of JAZSAY010000007.1, read as the reverse complement.
TTTTTTACCCTCCCTCCGACAGACGGTTTCCCCCATTTGTTCACGGGTATTAAAAAAGATACTCGCGAGTTTTTTTGAGCAGGAGTGACAGGAGTGACAGGAGCAATAAGGCTATCTTGTAATCCCTGTATTTCCTGTAATCCTTGTAACCCATATAACCCTTGTCTGTTTTTTCGGGCGCAGTGCGCCCGTGTCGGTTGTCGGTAGACCAATTACAACAAGCGTGTTATCTCCTCTTGGTATTTGCGCGAGATGGGTATAGGCTCATAACTATCCTCTGTGAGCAGGGCAACAACCACCCCCGAAGGCTCCTTGCGAATCATCTTTATGTGGTCGGTGTTGATGTAGTAGGAGCGGTGGCAGCGCACAAGCCCATATTGGTTTATCTGCTCTTCGAGCGCACGCATAGACGAACGAAGAACAAATTTCTTGGTCTTGGAGTTCTCGACGTAGTGTATCTGCACGTAGTTCTCCTCGGATTTGATGAAAACCACCGACTCGGGAGCAATCACAAAGCGCAATTTGCGGTATTCGTCGTAGAACTTTATGAGCGAAGAGGGATCCACCTCCTCTTTGTTGCGCTCGGCGTAGAGCTCAAAACCAAACCACAGCAGTGCGTAGGGGTAGATGGCAATGCCAAACAGGCGACCAAATGTGGAGCCTACAACCTCGAAAAAGCTCTTCTCACCGCCGAGCATAAGGGTAAGATAGAGAGATACGAAGAGCGCAGCCACAACCATTTCGCCCAAACACCACAATACGTAGAAGATGTTACCAAAGGAAATTTTCTTGCGGAGCAAAAAGAGCAACCCTCTTGTAATTAGCATACTACCCAGCACAATGCAGAGTAGGATAGTTATATTGAAGGTGTAGGATGCATTTTCCATCTCCAAAACCGTCGGAATGGCAAAGGGTTTGTAGAGTATGGCAAATACGAACGAAAAGAGGGGTACCACCAGCGCGTGCACGGTAGCGCTGAATCCTCCGAGCAAAATTTTGATTTGATTATTCATAGCCAATTATCCCAAAATTTATTGGGACAAATATACTATTTTCTGTCAAACATCCCAAATTTCGGGGGTTAATCCCTAAAAACGACATTTTAATAACTAACAACTCGTACCGACAACAATTTTTCGGAGGGTGGGGTAAGAGGCACTACCTTTGCCCTCGCAAACAACAAAACTGAGATATGGAAAGATTGAAAATTGTAGCACTTGGCGACTCCATAACCAAAGGAGTCGTGCTTAGCGGAGAGAACAACTACTCGGTGATTGATGGTAGCTTTGTGGAGATTCTCCGCCGTGAGCAGAATTTAGACATTAACAACTACGGGCGTTTTGGATGCACCGTCAATTATGGTCATCAGGTCATCGAACGCCACGCAGACGATATAGCCGCGGCACAATATACTATTATTGAATATGGCGGTAACGATTGTGATTTCTATTGGAAGCGCATAGCCCTCGACCCCAAGGCGGAGCATCGCCCCAAGACCACTCTCGATACATTCCGCGAGCAGTTCGTAGCACTTATTAATAAGGTCAGGAGCTTAGGCTCAAAGCCCATTATCCTCTCTTTGCCACCCATCATCTCCGACTCCTATTTCGCATTCTTCTCTCGCAGCATGAATACGAGTCAGAGGAACAACATTTTAGGTTGGATGGGTGGCGAGGTTGAGGCTATCGAGCGCTGGCACGAGCACTACAACAAGGCACTTTTTTCCATAGCCGGTCAGACCAATACCCCCATATTGGATATTACCCACCCATTTGGCAATTACGAGGGTGGCTGTCGTTCGCTCATCTGCCCCGACGGCATACATCCCAACTCCGAAGGTCATAGACTCATCGCGCAGTCCATTATCAACTCTCTCGCTTTTGCCTAACGGTGTGAGCCCAAAAACAAAGGGTGGCTAACCAGATTAGCCACCCTTTTCATATCTAAGGAGATATTTTACATCCTCTCGGGAACCTCAATGCCCATCAGAGCCATACCCCTGCCGATGATGTCGGCAATAGTAGCGCTCAGCAGCACGCGGAAAGCCCTCACCGCCTCGCGCTCCTCGCGCAAGATGGAGTGGTCGTGATAGTAGCCGTTGTACATCTTCGCCAGGTCGTAGACGTAGGCGCCGATGACGCTGGGCGAGTAGGTTGCTGCTGCCTGCTGAACAGTCTGGGGGAAGTCTGCGAGGTACTTGATAAGTTCCACCTCCTCGGGGATGAGGCTCAGACCCTCTGCTACTGCGCCCTCGACACCCGCCTCGGCAGCCTTACGCAATACGGAACGGATGCGGGCGTAGGTGTACTGAATGAAGGGACCTGTGTTGCCGTTGAAGTCGATACTCTCGCGGGGGTTGAAGAGCATAGTCTTCTTTGGGTCTACTTTCAGGATGAAGTATTTGAGTGCGCCCAAGCCCACGATGCGAGCAATCTCCTCCTGCTCCTCGGGAGTCATACCGTCGAGTTTGCCGAGTTCCTCGGACATCTCGCGAGCTGTCTGCACCATATCCTCAATAAGGTCGTCGGCATCCACTACCGTACCCTCTCTCGATTTCATCTTACCCTCGGGCAACTCTACCATACCGTAGGAGAGGTGGTAGATGTTGTCGCTCCACTCGTAGCCCATCTTCTTCAAGACGAGTTTCAGCACCTGGAAGTGGTAGTTCTGCTCGTTGCCTACAACGTAGATGATGCCGTCGAGGTTCTCGTCCCTCTGGCGCGAGAGTGCTGTGCCGAGGTCCTGAGTCATATAGACGCTTGTGCCGTCGCCTCTCAGGAGGAGTTTCTCGTCCAAGCCGTCTGCCGTAAGGTCAATCCATACCGAGCCATCCTCGCGGCGGTAGAAGACACCCTTCTGCAAGCCGTCTGCCACAATATCCTTACCCAAAAGGTAGGTCTGCGACTCGTAATATACCTTGTCGAAGCCGACACCCATAGCCTTGTAGGTGGCATCGAAACCCTCGTATACCCAGCCGTTCATCTTCTCCCAGAGAGCGTATACTTCCTGGTCGTGTGCCTCCCACTTTTGGAGCATCGTGCGAGCCTCCTTCATAATGGGAGCCTCCTTCTTTGCCTCTTCTTCGTCCATACCACCCTCTACGAGCTCTTTGATTTGAGCCTTGTAGTGCTTGTCGAACTCAACGTAGTACTTACCCACAAGGTGATCGCCCTTCATACCGCTGCTTTCGGGGGTTTCGCCATTGCCGTAGAGTTTCCAAGCGAGCATACTCTTGCAGATGTGAATACCGCGGTCGTTCACAAGGTTTGCTTTGATGACTTTGTAGCCCGCCGCATCGAGAATTTGCGATACAGAGTAGCCCAGAAGGTTGTTGCGAACGTGACCGAGGTGGAGGGGCTTGTTGGTGTTGGGCGAGGAGTACTCCACCATCAGCGTCTTGCCATTGCGGGGAGAGATGCCATAGTTCTCGGCAGAGCTTATCTTACCGAACTCTTCGAGCCAGAAATCAGCCCTCAGCGAGATGTTCAAAAAGCCCTTGATGGTGTTGGTGCTCTCCACCAGGGGGCACTCCTTAACCAAAGCCTCGCCAATCTCGTTGGCGGTAGCATCGGGCGATTTGCGGCTACGCTTCAAGAGGGGGAAAACTACGAGTGTGTAGTCGCCCGTAAACTCCTTGCGAGTCTTTTGCAGTTGGAGCGAGAGCCCGTCCATAGGACCGTATAGTTTCTCTACTGAGGCGTTTACCGCCTCCAAAAGTGTCTGTTCGATTGTCATTGCTTTATCTTATTTTTATTCCTTTGCATTGTTTAGACCGCAAATATAACTATTTTTGGGGCAAAATTAGCAAACAGTGAAGATAGGAAACATAGATTTTGGCGAAAAACCCATTTTTTTGGCACCAATGGAGGACGTTACCGACCCTTCGTTCCGTCAGTTGTGCAAGGAGTTCGGTGCAGATATGGTCACTACGGAGTTTGTGTCGTCTGATGGTCTTTTTCACGGAGCCGAAAAGACTTTCCGCAAACTCAACGTGTCGGACGCCGAGCGCCCCGTAGCCATACAGATTTACGGTCACCTGATTGAGCCTATGGTCGAGGCTGCAAAGTTGGCAGAGAGGGCTAATCCCGACGTCATAGATATCAACTTCGGCTGCCCGATGAAGAAGATTGCGGGCAGAGGTGCGGGTAGCGGTATGATGAAGGATGTGCCCCTGATGGTGGAGATGACCCGCCAGATTGTAGATGCCGTAAAGTTGCCCGTAACGGTCAAAACCCGACTCGGTTGGGATGACGAGAACAAGAATATCGAGGAGATAGCCGAGCGACTGCAAGATGTTGGTATTCAGGCACTCACAATTCACGGCAGAACACGTTCACAGATGTACCGCGGTGAGGCGGATTGGACCCTCATCGGCAAGGTCAAAAACAACCCCCGCATACACATACCCATCATCGGCAATGGCGACATCACCTCGGCACCCCGTGCTGCCGAGTGTTTCGAGAGATATGGTGTGGATGCTGTGATGATTGGCAGGGCTACCTACGGCAGACCGTGGATATTCCGCGAGTGCAAGCACTTCATCTCCACGGGCGAGGAGTTGCCCCAGCCTTCGGTGCCCGAGCGTGTGGAGATTGCCAAGCACCACCTCGACCTTTCGCTTGCTGCCAAGGGCGATTTTGTGGGCATCATCGAGATGCGCCGCCACTTCTCCAACTATTTCAAGGGGTTACCCGACTTCAAGCAGACCCGTATGAAGTTGGTGACAAGCTACGACCCCGCTGAGATTCGCGCCCTCTTGGACTACACAGCCGAGCGTTGGCGTGATTATGATTTTTCGCAGGTTATCCCTGCCCCTCTATCCCACGACATTTAGGCGAGCAAATCTCTTTGGTGCTTTTTGCAAAAAAAATAGGTTGAGAAACTTCTCAACCTATTTTCTTATTTTTTGAATGCGAAGTAGACCGCAAGCAATATCAGCACAAACGATACAATGTAGTTCCAGCGGAAGGTCTCGGTCTTGAAGAGTGCCAGCGCCAGCACCGTAAAAACAACAAGCGAGATACACTCCTGAATGATTTTCAGCTGAAAGAGCGAGAAAGGACCGCCGCTGCCCACAAAGCCTATCCTATTGGCGGGAATTGTCAGGCAGTACTCAAAAAAGGCAATGCCCCAACTAAGCAATATGATGATAAAGAGAGGGAAAGGGTCTTTACCGCCGTTCATATCCCTCAGTTTCAGGTTGCCATACCACGCAAAGGTCATAAAGACATTCGATAGTACCAGCATACCTATTGTTATAACACCTTTCATAAGCGATTATTGTTTCTTCTGTTTGAGTATCTCCTTCCAAGCCATAGCGTCTATTTCGCGCTTGTGCTGTGGGGCGTAGAACCTCTTGTTCTCCAACCCTGCGGGCATAAACTCCTGCTCCACCCAATTACCCTCATAGTCGTGAGCATACTTATAGCCCTTGCCATAGCCCAACTTATCCATCAGTTTCGTTGGCGCATTGCGCAGGTGGAGGGGTACGGGGCGGTTGGTAGTATCTTTGCTCACAAACGCCATAGCCTCATTCACAGCCAAGTATGCCGAGTTACTCTTGGGGCTTGTGGCAAGGTAGATGGTAGCCTCGGCAAGCGGAATACGCGCCTCGGGCATACCGAGTTTGTGCACCGCATCGAAGCAGGCATTAGCCAGCAGCAGTGCATTGGGATTTGCCAAGCCCACATCCTCCGAGGCGGAGATTACGAGTCTGCGGGCAATGAACTTCACATCCTCTCCACCTGCCAACATTCTCGACAGGTAGTAGATTGCCGCATCGGGGTCGCTCCCTCGGATGCTCTTGATGAATGCCGAGATGATATCGTAGTGTTGCTCGCCACCCTTGTCGTAGAGCGCAATGTTCTGTTGCAGGCAGTCGGTAACCCTCTGGTCGTTGATGACAATTTCGCCCTCGCTGGCACCCGCCATAATATCCAGAATGTTGAGCAGTTTCCTCGCATCGCCACCCGAGAACTCAAAGAGGGCGTGGGTCTGCTCGACCCTCACACCTCGCTCTACGAGTGTCTTATCTTTGGTTATGGCTCTCTCCAAGAGTGTCTGCAACTCGCTCTCGTCCATAGCCTTCAAGACATAGACCTGACAGCGAGAGAGCAGGGGGGTGATGACCTCAAAAGAGGGGTTTTCGGTGGTGGCACCAATCAGTGTGAAGGTGCCCTGCTCAACAGCACCCAGCAGGGAGTCCTGCTGAGCCTTATTAAAGCGGTGAATCTCGTCTATGAAGAGTATGGGCGCACCGCTATTGAAGAAGCGGCTCTTGCGGGCAGCCTCAATGACCTCCCTCACCTCCTTCACGCCGCTCGCAATAGCCGAGAGCGTGAACATCTGTCTGCCCAGGGCGAGTGCAACAAGTTTTGCAAGAGTGGTCTTGCCCACCCCCGGAGGCCCCCAGAGGATAAACGAAGGGATGTTGCCGCTCTCCACAAAACGGCGTATGACGCCATCCTCACCGACCAGATGCTTCTGACCGATGTACTCGTCGAGCGACTGTGGGCGCAGGCGTTCTGCAAGAGGTGCTTGACTCATAGTGCGGGGTTACTCTTCGACAATAGTGATGGAAAGAATAAGGTCGCCGGGGCGGATGTCGTCAATAACGTCCAAGCCCTCCACAACCCTGCCAAAGCAGGTGTGCACGCCATCGAGGTGCTGGGTATTCTGGCGGTTGTGGCAGATGAAGAACTGCGAGCCACCCGTATCCTTGCCCCTGTGAGCCATCGAGAGTACGCCTCTGTCGTGGTACTGACGGGGAGCCGAGGTCTCGCACTTGATGGTGTAACCTGGACCACCCGCACCATTACCGATGGGACAACCGCCCTGAATCACAAAGTCGGGAATAACCCTGTGGAACGTGAGTCCATCGTAGAACCTCGATGTGGCAAGTTTAATAAAGTTATTTACGGCGATAGGGGTCTCGTTCTCGTAGAGTTCCGCCTTCATTTCGCCCTTTTCGGTAAGGATAATTGCGTATTTCATATTATTTAGTTTTTGTGTAACGTCTAACGTCAATAGTCCTAAGTGCTATGGGAGTTATGGGAGTTATGGGAGTTATGGGAAATTTTCAATTTTCAATTTTCAATTGACCAACCTACGGTTGCTCCAAATCGCTCCCGCTCGGCATAGCGTGCAAGCCCGCTCTGCCCTCACTTACTCGCGATTTTTTCAACTCTCTTCGCTGCTCTGTGCCAGATGAGGATGCCGTTGATGGAGTTGAGGGTGTACATCGAGTACTTGATGAGCATCAGTCCGCCGAGCATCTCGCCCTCTGCCATAACCACAGCCCACAGCACCACATTGAGTAGGTTGCCCGCCAGCCAGAAGAACCACTGCTGCCAGAAGGTCAAGGTCATAAGAATCTGTCCTACAATAAATACGGTCGTCACAAAACCATCTTTCAGGGGCTGTGCGGCATCCGTAAAGCGGCTCAATATGTAGCCCAAAAGGAGCGTTCCTGCCGCGGTGCAGAGCACTGCCACAAGGATTTGCAGGGGACTCATAGAGCGCGACTGCACCTTCGACTTTTCGCCCTCCTCTTTGCGGTGGCTCCACATCCACCAACCCACAAACTGCATCGGCAGGTAGTAGAGAGCATTGAGAGCCGCCTGTCCGTAGTTGCTTGTTTTGTAGGCAATTATGGCGTAGAGTGTAACATTTACGGCACCAAAAAGGAAGTTCCAAATGCTACGCTTGGCACTCAGCACCGTACCCGTAACACCCATCAAGAGAGCTACCGTACCGAGCAACTCGAATTGCCCCTTTATGAGCGAATAGGCGAGTGCCGAACCCACGGTGCAGACAATAATAAATATATCGAAAGGTCGAAGTGTCGCAGTTTTTTTCATAGTTCTTATTTTGCTTGTGTAGCCTTACAACCCACAAAGATAACACAAATAGCAAATAATTTTGAATTTTGAATTCTGAATTTTGAATTTGATAGTATCTTTGTGGGCGAAAATAACATTCTAACACAAACTTACTTTTGCTATGGCAGCAACCCAAAAAGCACAAACAAAGAGTCAGAAAGGTGCTAAGTTTTCGTTTGATTTCCAGCCACGATTGTTCACTTCGATGAAGGGCTACAACAAGGAGCGTTTCTCGAAGGACCTTATGGCGGGTATTATTGTAGGTATCGTAGCCATTCCATTGGCTATTGCATTCGGTATTGCTTCGGGCGTGGGTCCCACCGAGGGTCTTGTAACCGCCATCATCGCAGGTTTCCTCATCTCGGCATTGGGCGGTACCAATGTGCAGATTGGCGGACCTACGGGTGCGTTTATCGTCATCGTCTATGGCATCATCCAACAATTCGGACTTGCAGGTTTGGCTATTGCCACGGTTATGGCGGGCGTTATGCAGGTGCTGATGGGTGTCTTCAAACTCGGTAGCGTCATCAAGTTTATGCCCTATCCCATCATTGTGGGTTTTACGGGCGGTATCGCTATCACGATTTTCTCCACCCAGATGAACGACCTCTTCGGTATGGGTATCGAGAGCGTGCCCGCAAACTTCATCGATAAGTGGGCTTGCTATTTCGAGAATATAGACAAAATCAATTGGTGGGCATTTGCAGTGGGTATTGTGAGCATACTGATTATTGCCTACACCCCCAAATTCTCCAAGAAAATCCCCGGCTCGCTGCTTGCGATAGTGGTTATGACCGTTGTGTGCTGGCTCCTGAGGGAGTATGCGGGTGTCGATTCCATCAAGACCATCGGCGACCTCTACACACTGCCCAAGGGCTTGCCTTCGTTCCTCGTACCCGCACTCGCCGAGGGCGAAACCTTCTTCTCCACGGCTCAGGCAGTGCTTCCCGCCGCCTTCACTATCGCTATGCTGGGTGCCATTGAGAGTCTGCTGTCGGCAATGGTGTCAGACGGTGTAGTGGGCGACCGCCACAACTCCAACACAGAACTTGTAGGTAATGGTGTGGCAAATATCATCGCCCCCTTCTTTGGCGGTATCCCCGCAACAGGTGCTATTGCCCGCACAATGGCAAACATCAACAACGGTGGTCGCACTCCCGTGGCAGGTATCGTTCACACCATAGTTCTGCTCTTGGTACTTCTCTTCTTGGGCGGCTTGGTAGGTATGATTCCTATGCCCTGCTTGGCTGGTGTGCTGATTGTGGTGTCGTACAATATGAGTGGCTGGCGCACCATACGCTCTATGTGTCGTCAGTCGAGGGGCGACATCGCCGTTTTGTTCCTCACATTGCTACTGACCGTCATCTTCGACCTTACGATTGCTATCGAGGTGGGTCTTATCTTGGCTGTGGTGCTCTTTATGAAACGTGTTATGGAGAGTGTCAACATCTCGGTTGTCGAGAAGGAGATGTCGCTCAATAGCGGTGGCGAGTTGGATGAGAAGATTCTGCTTCCTGCCCACACCGAGGTATACGAGATTGAGGGTCCCTTCTTCTTTGGTGTTGCTAACCGCTTCGAGGAGTTGCAGCGCAACCGCAAGAGCCAACCCATCCGTATTATCCGTATGCGCCGCGTAAACTTTATTGACGCTACGGGTATCCACAACCTCGAAATCTTCATCGAGTCGGCACTCAAAGAGGGACAGACCATCATCCTTTCGGGTGTAAACCAAGATGTCTATGAGGCACTCGTTCACGGAGGTATTGTGGCTATGGTGGGCGAGCAGAATGTCCTCGACCACATCAGCAAGGCTCTTGCACGTGCTGAGGAGCTTAGCAAAAACATTTAGGCGAGCGAATATCTTTGGTGCTTTTTGCACCAAAATTCAGAGAGCGACATCCTCATTTGCGCTAAGCAAACTGCGGTGTCGCTCCTTCTTTTGGCACAAAAATCTCTCAAAGATATTCTACTCGCTGCTCGCGAATCCCGTTGGTGTTTTTTGCACCAAATCACAAAGGCGGCTTCCTTATTTACGCTTAGTAAACTACGGAGCCGCCTTCTTACGTCTAATTAATTCTCAATCAGGTAGTCTGCTACGGCTTGGTAGGCAGGTAGGGAGATGGGATCGTTGTGGGTGTTGGAGGCTATGGGGTTAGATGCCGCGCGCACGATGACCATCTCGGCTGCGGGGTCGATATAGATAGCCTGCCCGTGCACACCTCGTGCCATAAAAGCACCGTTGGGATTGTTAGTCACCCACCACATATTGCGGTAACTCCATCCGGGGAGCTTCTTGCCATACTCCGAGGCGGCAAAGGGCTCAATGTTGCTGCCAAAACGTATGTCCTCAATTACCTCGCGAGGTATTATCTGCTCGCCGTGCCATTTGCCTCCTCGGCGCATCATCTCGCCGAAGCGGGCCAAATCTCGCAGTGCGGCATTGAGTCCTCCTCCTGCAAAGGCAGTACCCGTAGCATCCACCTGATAGTAAGCATCTTGCTCCATACCCATACGACTCCACACTCGGGCGCGGAGTTGCTCGGCAAGAGGAGCATCACCCACACGCTCGACAATCCAACCGAGAACATCGGTGTTGATGGTGCGGTAGCCAAACCTCTCGCCGTGAACACCCTCTTGTTTCACCGTAGGCATAAAGTCGTGGTAACCTTGTGGGGTGCCTTCGGGGTGTTCAATCATAGCATTTCCTGCGGCAGAGAAACCCCATACTTCGGCATTGGGGTCGGTGTAGTCCTCCGAATAGGCTATGGCTGTGGTCATATCCATCACATCTCGCACCGTTGCCGTACCGAAGCCACTGTCGGCAAGCTCGGGAAGATAATAGCTCACCTTTGCCATGGGGTCCAACTTGCCCTCTGCAACCAACGTAGCAGCAAGAGTTCCCGTAAAGGACTTTGTGACGCTCATAAGGGCGTGGAGGCTCTCGGAGTTCATCTCGCCAAAGTAGCGCTCGTAGATGATGCGCCCTCGGTGGAGGATTATTATGCCGTCGGTGTAGTTCTCTTCGAGCGATTGGAGCCACGTTATGGACTCCGTTTTGCCCGTAGGGATGAACCTTAGACGGTCTATCGCTTCCTCGTGTAGCGAGTAGCGAAAGGATGTAGGACGCACCTGGTTGCCTCGCGGTACGTTGGTGGTGGGCATAAACTCCCTCATACGCAACACGCTGTAAGGGAGTGTTTCGGGTGTGAAGAAACTACCATCGCGTGCGTTGCCGCGAGGTGTCTGTGCATAAGTTGAGGGAATGTTGCTCATAAGAACAATCGCCAAAATAGGTATAAAATGTAATAGTTTCATTGCGTGAATCTTTTTGTGATTTTATAACAATAAACGTACCCGCAAGAGGTTATATTATCTTCATTTTATCACCAAAAATGTATAAAAAACGGCAAATAGGTAGGTAATCCCGAAAAAATAGATATATTTGCGTGTTGAAAACTGCTGAAACTAATAAAACCTAAAATAAACAACACACATTTTTATCATCTATGAAATTCAGTAAAATTTTGCTTACTGCTCTCTTCTCGCTCTTTGCGACTCTGGGTATGGCTCAGGAGGGTACTACCCGCACCGCTTGGAGTGCCGAAGTAGAGAATCTTGGCGAGGGCTACTACAACATCAACGTAACTGCCCAGGTGCCCGAGGATTTGCACATCTATGCTTTGGGTGAGCTGGGTGGCTACAACCCCACAACTATCACCGTTGAGTCTGAGCACATCTCGCTCGAAGGTGAGGTTACCGCCTCGCGTGAACCCCACAAGTACTACGACGACATCTTTATGGTCGATATGGGTGACTACTCGGGCGAAGTTACCTTCACTCAGAAGGTTGCCGCTCACAAAAAGAATGCCAAAGTAACCGTCACCGTAGAGTGGCAGGAGTGTACCGAGGGTACTTGCCAGATGGGCGAGGTTGAACTCGGCGTAAAACTCGGCAAAGAGGTTGTGGCTGCTCCCAAAGAGGAGGCTCAGGTGGCTTCGGCAGAGGCTACCGAGGCTGGTGGTGGCAACTTCTGGGCTATGATTATCGAGGCTATCATCTGGGGTTTTGCAGCACTGCTCACACCTTGCGTGTTCCCTATGGTGCCTATGACCGTATCGTTCTTTATGAAGGGCTCGGAGAATAAGGCTAAGGCTAAATTCCGCGCTATTATGTACGGCGTATTCATTGTAGCACTCTACACCCTGCCTATCGCTGCTCTTATCATCATCACCCGCGTGGTTGGTGGCGATGCCGTTACGGCAGATATCTTCAACTGGCTGGCTACACATTGGCTCCCCAACATCGTATTCTTCATCGTATTTATGATTTTCGCTGCATCGTTCTTCGGTGCTTTCGAGATTGTTTTGCCCTCGAAACTTGTCAATAAGAGCGACGAGAATGTCGATAAGAAGAAGGGCTTGGGTGGTGTGTTCTTCCTTGCACTTACTCTCGTACTCGTATCCTTCTCCTGCACCGGTCCTATTGTAGGTTCGGTACTTATCAAGGCTACTCAGGGCGAGGTTTGGACCCCCATCTTCGCTATGATGGCGTTCTCGCTGGCATTCTCCATTCCTTTCGTGTTGTGTGCCCTCTTCCCCGGCTTGCTCAACAAGATGCCCAAGAGTGGTGGCTGGCTCAACTCGGTTAAAGTTGTGCTCGGTTTCGTGGAGGTTGCCCTTGGTCTGAAATTCCTCTCCACCGCCGACCAGGTTTACCACTGGGGCTTGCTCGATAGGGAGATCTACCTTGCTATCTGGATTGTATGCTTCACCTTGCTGGGCTTCTACCTGCTGGGTAAACTCAAATTCAAACACGACTCGGAGGTTAAGTACATCTCGACCTTCCGCTTGTTTGCCGCCATTGGCGTCTTCGCCTTTGTGGTTTATATGATTCCCGGTATGTGGGGTGCACCTCTGAGGGGTCTTTCGGGTTACCTGCCTCCTATGCAGAGTCAGGACTTCGTTTTGGGTAGTGGCACTACCGTTGCTGCTACCGAGAGCGACAACGCGGATCTCACCACCGTTAAGTATGGCGACTTCCTCGAACTGCCTCTCGGCTTGGAGGGCTTCTTCGATTTGGAGGAGGCTAAGGCTTACGCTGCAAAGGTTGGCAAACCCATCTTCCTCGACTTTACGGGTCACGGCTGTGTGAACTGCCGCGAGATGGAGGCTCGTGTATGGAGCGATCCCGCAGTGAAGGCTAAGTTGGAGAACGAGTTTGTGATTTGCGCACTTTATGTAGACGACAAGAAGCAGGTTGCCAAAGAGGATTGGGTGGTTGCTGCCAATGGCAAAACCCTCAAAACTCTCGGCAAAATTAACTCTGCGTTTGCTCTCGAACAGTTTGGTGCCAACGCACAGCCCCACTATGTAATCCTCGACGCCGAGGGTAAACAGTTGGGCGACGCTCGTGGCTACAACCTCGATGTTCCCGCATTTGTAGAGTGGATGGACGCAGGTCTTGCACTGCACAAATAGTCGAGAGATATCATAAGCGAAGGGGCTGACGAAATACCGTCAGCCCCTTCGTTTTTGTGTCAGGTGCGGGGGATTTACTTTTGTTGCTGCTCGCTCCTTTTGCGCTTGCTGCCGTTGCTGCCTACCCACGCCACAAGGAGTATTCCTGCGGTGGCAAGCAATCCCGTGTAATCGCCCTCATAGTCGGGTGCCACAGCCAGAGAGGCTTGCAGGGCGTCTGCCTGATGGTGGATAGGCTCCACTGCGAGAGTCTTGCCACCTTGCATACTCCTCTGCAACGACCACTCCAAGCCGTCGGGACGCTCCGAGGCAGCCATCGACACTGCGCCCATAAAGAGCGCACTAAGTGCAAAGACCGCAATGGCTTGCTGATGGTCTGTGCGGAGAGCTTTCGTGCGTTGGCTGTTGCACTCCAAGAGTGCGGGCCAGCGTGCTGCAACGAGTGCAAGTACCAAGCCTGTGATGACTCCTTCGCCAACGCCTATGGCAATGTGCGAGGGGAGCATAAAGCCCCAAAATTCGCCCATAGGCAGCCCTGTGCCCGAGAGTGAGGCTTCGAGAGTGAGGCATACTGCGCCCACTACTACTGCTACCATCGAGGTCAAAAAGCCCGCCCCGAAGAGTCTGCCTGCCGAGTGGTGGTGCTTGGTCATAGGCTCAAAGATGAGCGGGTAGACCACCAACGAGCCTATGGCTGCCATATTCACGATGTTCCAGCCGAGAGCCATAATGCCACCGTCGGCAAAGAGTAGGGCTTGGAGTGTGAGGACTCCCGAGAGAGTGAGGAAGCCTACCCACTTACCCAGCATTGCAGCAAGGAGTACGGCTCCAATTAGATGTCCGCTGAACCCCATATCCCCGAATGAGAAGTTGAGCATCTGGGCAGCAAAAACAAAAGCCCCCATAACCCCCACAAGGGGCAGTTTGTCGGCAAGAGGTGTGCGCCTTGCCTTGGCGATGGCAACTCCGATGAGTGTTGCAGCCACCGCACCGCCGAGTATGGCTACCTCGGGCGAAAGAAGATGATTTGGTGTGTGCATAGTGTTTTAGTGATTTAGAGTGTTTTATTGTTGGTTCGTAACCTTTTTCTTGTGCCAAGCGGAGTGGTCCTCGTCGGTTTGCTTGTGTCTGTCTAACCTAATCAGAGGCAGCAGGAAGAGCCACGTCGTAAGACAGAAGGGGGCAGTGAGTGCCGGTAGCCCGAGTGGTTCGAGGAAGACGTTGAGGGCAGCCTGAGCGAAGAGTGTAGCCACAGCACCCAGCAGTGCCCATATCGCCGACCGCCACGAGGGAGTGTAGAATACCGC
>JAZSAY010000006.1:0-74764 GCA_045602145.1 Tidjanibacter sp. | reverse complement strand
TGTGCTCGTGATGACGCAAGGTAGTGGTGGCGAGGCGATAGACCCTATCGGCGTTCTGTTGTCACTCGGCTCGGCATTGGTCTATGCCCTCTTTATCGTCATTATCAACCGCAGCAAGGCTATCGCCGAGATATCCAATACGCTGCTGACATTCTATGCACTAACAGTTGGAGCTGTCGTTTTCTTGGGTAAGATTGCCTTCTCGGATACCCCGATCACGGCGGGTATTAACACGGGCGGCGATTGGCTAAACTTGGTGGGGTTGGCTCTGCTGCCGACAATCGTTTCGACCGCAACGCTCGCCATTGCAACTCGCAATATCGGTGCAACAAAGGCCTCGGTGCTGGGTGTTTTTGAGCCTATTACAGCCATCCTTGTTGGCACACTGATGTTTGGCGAGCCGCTTACCACCAACATCGTGGTCGGCATCTGCATCGCCATTGTAGCTGTTACATTTATGATTTCGGTAACAAAGAGATAAGTCTTTGCCGTGTCTCCAACCGCGCTACTCTTTGACCGCACAAACATCTTCTATTACAATCTCGCCACCCTTGTTGGTGATTTTGATTATGTTAGTAAACTCCCAGCCCATATCCAAAGCGGTATAGACAAACCAATCACCATCCGCTTTTACTTCAAGTATAATGGTCTTGTCCTCTGCCCCGGGTTTACTATCCTGCTGCCCGCTTCTAAATAGCCAAGTAGCGTATGCTATACCGTCGGTATCGTAAGGATAGGCTTCTTGAAGTTTTTTGAGCAGTTCCGCCGAGCAATGCTTTTGCAGGAAATCATAATCCTCGTAGAGTTTGTTGTTATACATCTGCGTGATGAAAGACTTAATCTCATCACTCTTGGTCGCGGAGGTATACGTAGGATGCAGCCTTTCTTGTGCGCTAATATCAAATAATGCCCCGACGAGTAGCACAATTAAAAGGATAAGCCGTTTCATAAATTTTCTCAAAATTACTCTCTATGTACAAAGGTAATAAGAATTATTCAAACTTGACGGAGTGCTCTGGCTTTCTTTGCAAAGTCGGAAAACGAGACTCGAACCCACGCTTCGCGTGGGCATTTCTTGCGAATTATATTTACACCCCCAGCCCCTGAGAGGGGAGCGTGGGGTCACTTAGGGCGAGTCATCGTGTCAAACGAAAAAAGCAGCCCATTTGGACTGCTTTTCTTCGTTTGAGCGGAAAACGAGACTCGAACTCGCGACCCCAACCTTGGCAAGGTTGTGCTCTACCAACTGAGCTATTTCCGCAAGTGAATGATTTTTGTTAAACGCTTCATTCTTAGTGTTTTGAGCGGAAAACGAGACTCGAACTCGCGACCCCAACCTTGGCAAGGTTGTGCTCTACCAACTGAGCTATTTCCGCATTTATAACATCGTGCTCCTTTGTTTTGCTTCCCTCGCCAAGGTTGGAGTATTTACTCCTTCTAGGGCAAGGTTGTGCTCTACCAACTGAGCTATTTCCGCATTGTTTGAAAAGCGCTCCACGGAGCTAAATCCGTTTTGCGAGTGCAAATATAGGCAGTTTTTTATTCCTCGCAAAAAAAATCGAAGTTTTTTTTCACTTTTTTCTTTCTGTTTTTCTCAACCTATTGAGTATCAGTCTGTGAGCATTGTGGCTGATTTTAGCCTACGGGGTGGGGTGGTGGCCAAATCATCTTGTGGTGTCCAAATCATCTTGTGGTGGCCAAATACACCTGAGGGGTAGTAGGCCGCTAATCGAACGACTGCATACCGCTCTGCGAAATCTTGATCATTCGCTGGTACTCGCTCGGTGTCAGCTCCATAAAGAAGTAGTGTACGGGGTCGACCCTCATTCCGTTGAACTTCACCTCGTAGTGGAGGTGTGGTGTAAGCGATAGTCCCGTGTTGCCCGTCAGACCTATGATATCGCCACGTTTAACGTTCTGACCCACCTTGACATTAATGCGCGAGAGGTGGTTGTACTGGGTGGTGTATCCCGACGAGCCGTGCTTAATGACGACATACTTTCCGGAGGTCGTGGTTTTGTTCTTGACTTCGGTGACTTTGCCGTCAGCGGTGGCGAATACTCGCGAGCCTTCGGGTACTGTAAAGTCCACTCCCTGGTGCGACACAAGGGTTTTGTAGAAGGGGTGGATAAGCATACCGTAGGGGGCCGTCAGTAGGGTTAGATTCTTATTGATAATAGGCTGAATAGCAGGGATATTGTTTATGTCCGAACCCAGACTATCCACGCTATTTGTAATGCTGTTGCAGAGGGCAAGAAGTCGCTTCTGCTCGGCCTCAAAATCGTTCAGTCGTCTATTAAATTCGTTGTGCACCTCCATCTCGTCCATCTTGGCGAGTCGCTCGCGGGTGCTCCAACTATTCTCGGCGGCACCCTCCACGAAGTCGTAGGGCTCCGACTCGAAGAGTATCCTAAAGACGTTCTTGTCGCGCTCAATAACGTTGTCCAACACCATTGATATCGTATCGTAGCGACCCTCTATTGCGGCGAAATCGCTCTTTAGGTGGTTGTTTGTGCTTCTTTGTTGGTGCTGACGTTGCGTGTCGAAGAGGTTGAAAAAGAGATAAGTGCAGCCAAAAACCACAAGGAAGAATACGCCATTGAGGAGTACTCGTCCAATGAGGCTACCGATTCTGCGCGAGGGGCGATTGTCGGGTGGGTATATGTTGTATCGTCTACTCATCGCTCATCTCACCCTCCTCAATGGTCTCAAATGTGGTTGTCTTAGCCTGCTCGATGATGTGCTCAAACTCGGCGTCGCTCATATCTCTTCGGAAGTAGTTTATGGGGTCGACGTCGGTGCCCATATAGATTACCTCATAGTGTAGATGGGGGCCTGTGGAGCCGCCTGTGGAGCCCACGTAGCCAATGATTTCTCCACGCTTAACCTCCTGACCCTTAGTAACAAGCCTTTCGCTAAGGTGTGCATAACGGGTCTTGTAGCCAAATCCGTGGTCAATGAGTATTTGTTGTCCGTAACCGCGACGCCTTTCGCCCTTGGAAGAGGATACCACCACACCGTTGCCGGTGGCATATACGGGGTCGCCCTTGTCGGCACCGAAGTCCAAACCTTTGTGCTTAATGTAGCGTTTGTAGATAGGGTGCAGACGCCTACCGTAGGCACCAATGGGGCCCTTGAGGTCGTTCTTGTTAATGGGCCAAATGGCGGGAATGGCGGCGGCCATCTTCTCCTTGTTTTTGGAGAGCACCTGAAGTTCGTCGAGCGAGAGACTCTGGCGGTAGAGTAAGCGTGTCTGCTTGTCAAGGTTCTTCTGTGCCTCGATACTCACACCTCCGTACTCTTCGCTAAGGGAGGCATAGTGGCTCTCATCGTAGGGGGTGTAGAGTCCCTCAACGGAGAGCGTATCGGCACCAAAGAGTAGGCGGTAGACGTGATTGTCGCGCTGACGTAGTTCACCGAGCCTCACATCCAAAGATGCTATGCGCTGCGAGAGTTTCGATATATCTTCGGCTACCCTCACACCCTCTGCCTCCAGACGGTCGAGTTTTGGGGTGTAGTAGGTGGAGGAATAGGCTAAATGTACGATGGCAGCGATGATGAAAAAGAGCAGTCCTCGTCTTACGAGCAGGTAGCGTCGCAGCCTCAGGGGGCGCTCCACGGGCTCATAAGTGAGCGTTTGGGGGTTGAATTTGTACTCTTTTTTCCTCATTGCGCGAAAAATGCTCTCTTGACGTTACAAAATTAGAGTAAAATATGTAATTTTGCAACCTTGAAAAGTAGAGTATTAATATAACAAGCAGTATAGATAATGATGACATCGAACGAGATTAGGAAGAAATTCCTCGACTTTTTCCAGAGCAAGGGTCACACCATCGTACCTTCGGCTCCTATGGTTGTGAAGAACGACCCTACGCTTATGTTTACGAATGCTGGTATGAACCAGTTCAAAGAGATATTCCTTGGCAATGCCGAGCGCAAGTTCCCCCGCGCAGCCGATACTCAGAAGTGTCTGCGAGTTTCGGGTAAGCACAACGATCTCGAAGAGGTTGGTCACGACACCTACCACCACACTATGTTCGAGATGCTCGGCAACTGGTCGTTTGGCGACTACTTCAAGAAGGAGGCTATTGATTGGGCTTGGGAGCTTCTTACGGAGGTTTACGGTATGCCCAAGGATAGGCTCTATGCTACCGTCTTTGAGGGTGCACCCGAGGAGGGTGTTCCTATGGATCAGGAGGCTTACGATTATTGGAAACAGTACCTGCCCGAGGACCACATCATTCTTGGCAACAAACACGACAATTTCTGGGAGATGGGCGAGACCGGCCCCTGCGGTCCTTGTAGCGAGATTCACTTCGACCTCCGCAGTGAGGAGGAGCGTGCCGCTAAGCCCGGCAGCGAGATGGTGAATATGGGCCACCACCTCGTCATTGAGATTTGGAACCTTGTGTTTATGCAGTTCAACCGTAAGGCCAACGGCTCGCTTGAGCCCCTGCCTCACAAACATATCGACACCGGTATGGGCTTCGAGAGGCTCTGTATGGTGCTTCAGAACAAGCAGAGTAACTACGATACCGACGTATTCCAGACCCGCATCAGCGAGATTGCAGCCCTCTCTGGCAAACGCTACGGCGACGACGAGAAGGCCGATATTGCTATGAGGGTTATTGCCGACCACTTGCGTACAATCTCCTTCTCGATTGCTGACGGTCAGCTGCCCAGCAACGTGAAGGCTGGCTATGTTATCCGCCGAATCCTTCGTCGTGCAGTGCGCTATGGTTACACCTATCTCGGTTTCAACGAGCCCTTCATTTGCAAGCTTGTTCCCGGATTGGTTGAGCAGATGGGTGAGCAGTTCCCCGAGCTTAAGGCACAGCAGAACCTCATCGTGAGCGTTATCTGCGAGGAGGAGAGCGCATTCCTCAAAACCCTCGCTACGGGTATCAACCTCTTGGAGGGTGTTATGAGCAAGAGCCGTGCGGCTGGCAAGAGTATTATCGACGGCAAATCGGCATTTACTCTCTACGATACATACGGATTCCCCATCGACCTTACGGAGCTTATCGCAAGGGAGAATGGTATGAGCGTAGACCTTGAGGCTTTCGACGTGGAGCTTCAGGCACAGAAGGCTCGTTCGCGCAACGCTGCAGTTGTGGAGAACGACGACTGGGTGGAACTCGTCGCTGGTGCCAATACTGAGTTCGTGGGTTACGACAACCTCACCGCTGAGGTGAAGATTGTTCGCTACCGCAAGGTAACAACCAAGGGTAAGACCCTCTATCAGCTCGTCTTCGACCGTACGCCTTTCTACGCCAATAGTGGTGGTCAGGTAGGCGACAAGGGTACTATCGAGGCTGGTGGCAAGACCCTCGCAGTGGTGGACACCATCAAGGAGAACGGTCTTCCTATCCACATCGTTTCGGAGCTGCCCGAGAGGGTAGAGGCTACTTTTGTGGCTACCGTAGACGAGGAGAGCCGCCTTGCTTCGGCTCGCCACCACTCCGTAACTCACCTTATGCACAAAGCACTGAGGGACATTCTCGGTTCGCACGTCGAGCAGAAAGGTTCGCTCGTATGCCCCGAGTATCTGCGCTTCGACTTCTCGCACTTCCAGAAGGTTACAGACGAGGAGTTGCGTGCGGTTGAGAAGGCCGTAAACCGTATGATTCGCCAGAACTACGCTCTCGATGAGCGTCGCGATTGCACCATTGAGGAGGCACAGCAGGCTGGCGCAATGATGCTCTTTGGCGAGAAGTATGGCGACAAGGTGAGGATGATTCGTTTTGGCGAGTCGGTGGAACTTTGTGGCGGTACCCACGTTAGCGCAACGGGTGTTATCGGTCAGTTCAAGATTGTAGGTGAGAGCGCCATTTCGGCAGGTGTAAGGCGTATTGAGGCTATTGCTGGTGGCATAGCCGAGGAGGCCGCATATAAGGTGGAGGATACCCTCAAGGAGATTCAGAAGACTGTGGGCTCGCCCGTGCTGTTGCAGGCTATCCGAAAGATGATGGACGACAACGCAGAGCTCCGCAAGGAGATTGAGTCGTTCCGCGCCGAGAAAGCAAAGGTTGTAGCCGCCGAGCTTGGCAAACTTATTGGTGACAAGAGTGTCATCTCGAAGGTCATCGATATGCCCGTAGATATGGTTAAGGATGCTGTCTATGCACTCCGCACCGCAAATCCCGATGTGGCTATCGTTCTGGGTAGTCGCGAGGGTGGCAAGCCTCAGTTGGCTGTCGCTGTGGGCGACAACCTTGTGAAGGCAGGCGTTAAGGCTGGTGAGATTGTGCGTACTGCTGCCAAGGAGATGCAGGGTGGCGGTGGCGGTCAGCCCTTCTATGCAACCGCAGGCGGTAAGAATCCCGAGGGATTGGAGAGAGCTATTGCAGTTGCCGAGGAGATGGTGCTTGCAGCGATTAAATAAAACAATAGGTTAGTTAGAAATAGTTACGCTAAATACACGAAAAGTATGGCACAGAAAGTATTGCTTATGATTCTCGATGGTTGGGGCAAGGGTAATCACACAAAGAGTGATGTTATCTACTCCGCCCAGCCCGAGTATATGAACTCCTTGGAGGCCAAATATCCCAATGCCGAGCTTCGCACCGATGGTGAGAACGTAGGTCTGCCCGAGGGCCAGATGGGTAACTCCGAGGTTGGTCATCTTAATATTGGCGCAGGTAGGGTTGTATATCAGGACTTGGTGAAGATTAACCGTGCTTGCCGTGATAACTCCATTATGGAGAACAAGGAGGTGAAGGCTGCCTTTGAGTACGCAAAGGAGAAGGGTGTGAAGGTTCACTTTATGGGTCTTGTGAGCGACGGTGGCGTACACAGCCAGCAGTCACACTTGGAGAAACTCTTCGATATTGCTCAGGCCTATGGGCTGTCGGATAAGACCTTTGTTCACTGCTTTATGGATGGTCGCGATACCGACCCCCAGAGTGGCAAGGGCTACATCGAGGCTCTGGAGAACCACCTCAAGGTAAGTGGCGGCAAGATAGCCTCGATTATCGGCCGCTACTACGCAATGGATAGGGACAAACGCTGGGAGAGGGTGAAGGTTGCCTACGACCAGATTGTTCGTGGCGAGGGTAAGCACTCTACCGATATGGTGGCCGCTATGCAGGAGAGCTACGACGAGGGTGTTACCGATGAGTTCGTGAAACCCATTGTGGCTGTCGACGAGAACGACAAACCTATTGGTCTTATGGAGGCTGGCGATATGGTTATCTTCTTCAACTTCCGCAACGATAGGGCAAAGGAGCTCACCATTGTTCTTACCCAGCAGGATATGCCCGAGGAGGGTATGACCACTCTGCCTCTCTATTACTGCTGTATGACCCCCTACGATGCAAAGTTCGAGGGGCTGCACATCTTGTTCGATAAGGACAATGTCGAGAATACCATCGGTGAGTATGTTTCGTCGTTGGGCCTTAAGCAGTTGCGCATCGCCGAGACCGAGAAATATGCACACGTCACATTCTTCCTTAATGGTGGTAGGGAGGCTGAGTTCGAGGGCGAGAGCCGAATCTTGATACCCTCTCCTAAGGTTGCGACCTACGACCTCCAACCCGAGATGAGTGCTCCCGAAATTGCTAAGGCTCTGGTTGCCGAACTCAAAAAGCAGGAGTTTGACTTCATCGCCCTGAACTTCGCAAATGGCGATATGGTTGGGCATACGGGTGTGTGGGAGGCTATCCACAAGGCTGTTAAGACTGTTGATGCGTGCGTGAAGGACGTTGTTACTACGGCAGTGGAGAATGGCTATGAGGTGGTTGTTATTGCCGACCACGGCAATGCCGACAACGCTGTGAATGAGGACGGCTCGCCCAATACGGCTCACTCCTTGAACCCCGTGCCCATCATTGTGGTATCGGATAGGGTGAAGAGCGTGGAGAATGGCGTGCTGGCAGACGTTGCTCCCACTGTGCTGAAACTTATGGGCGTAGCTCAGCCTGCCGAAATGACCGGTAAAGCTCTCGTGGAGTTCAAATAGCTCCCGTTAGGGTAGGAATTTGTAGGTTAGGCGTGTGAATATCACACGCCTAACTTGTTTTTTTACTATCTATTTGTTATATTTGCGAATAAACTACTACCGCTATGAAAAGATTTATGACCCTATTGTGCTTCGTAAGCCTCGCTACGGTGGCGGCGGCACAGAATTTCGACGACTTCAACCCCCAAAGACAAGGTGGCGATGTGATGATGAGTGGATTTGCCGAGGATAGGTTCGACGAACAGCCTCGAGAGCGTCGTGTGAAGTCGGTATTGGTCGATGAAACCTACCCGAGTGGCGACCGCTATGTGGGATACAAGCGTGGTGAGGTGTGCCACGGGCACGGCACCTACTATTGGGCTGACGGCTCGCGCTACGAGGGTAACTTTAACCAAAACCAGCTCGAAGGCTTCGGCATTCTCTACAATCCCGACGATACAAAAGCCTATGAGGGCTATTTCCACAAAGATAACCCCCACGGCGAAGGCACGCTCTATTATAGCAATGGTCGCAGATATGTGGGCGAGTGGAAGAATGGCGCCGAATCGGGCAAGGGAGTGCTCTACGATTCCGACGGGCGTGTGATATACGACGGCGAATGGCAGCACGGAACGCCCAATGGTAAAGGTACTTATTATTGGGCTGATGGGCGTAAATATGTTGGCGACTTCCGAAACGGTCTCAGTCACGGCAAAGGTACGCTCTATGGAGCCGACCAGAGTGTCCTCTACGAAGGCGAGTGGAAAGACGATAAGCCCGTAGAATAGTGGTTCGAGGATATGATTAGCGGTCAGGTGTGAAGCCTGACCGCTTTTTTTCATCCTTTGCGGAAGATTTAGCCCAAAACAAGGGGGTGCACGGCAAGTGCGCCCCCTCCCCTTTGAAGTTTTAAGTGGTCAAATAGATTTTTCCTATATTTCTCTCCCTATTTGACCGATGGAGATTTCTCAGGGTAGAGTGGGGGACAAGCCCCCACCCAAAACCTTCTCTTTCTTACTCGGCTTTGTGTACGAGGGTGATAATCTCGCCACCATGAACGATAGCCTCTTCGTTGGCGGGAAGTGTCTTCCAAGCACGCTCGGGCAACGACTTCTTCAAGCCAATCTTCACATACTCCATATCTACGATGGGGCACACTTTCAGGTAGCCACCCAAAATCATTGTGTTGAACAAGCGGGCGTTACCCATCTTAGCGCACTCCTCGGTAGCGTTGATGGTGTAGATGTTGATGTCTTTACGAGTTGGGTGGTGAGTGATACCATTGGTATCGTAGATGAGGTTGCCACCGGGGCGAACACTCTGCTCGAACTTATCCAAGCTCTGCTGGTTAAGAACGATAACAGTGTCGCACATCTGAACGATGGGCGAACTTACGGGCTGGTCGCTAACCACAACAGTTACGTTAGCGGTACCACCACGCATCTCGGGACCATAGCTGGGGAGCCACGATACCTCATAACCCTGCAACATACCCGAGTATGCCAAAATTTTACCGGTCGAGAGGACACCCTGTCCACCAAAACCTGCAATAATCAATTCCTGTTTCATATCTCTTTGCTGTTTAGGGGTTTATTCGTCTTTGATGTCACCAAGAGGATACTCTGCAACCAGGTTCTCCTCCATCCACTTGTTAGCCTGTACGGGGCTCATTTTCCAACCGCTATTGCAGGTTGCAACGAACTCCACAAACGACAAACCTTTGCCTGCAAGCGAGTTCTCCAACGCTTTGCGTATAGCCTTCTTAGCCTTGCGCACAGCAGCGGGAGTGTGAACGCTCTGGCGGGTAACGTAGCATACACCGGGAAGCTGGCATACAAAGTTGGCAACCTTATAGGGGTAGCCGTGCAACTGAGGATCACGACCATAGGGGCAGGTTGCGGTTTTCATACCGATGAGGGTATTAGGCGACATCTGACCACCGGTCATACCATAAATTGCGTTGTTAATATAGAAAACAGCAATGCTCTCGCCGCGGTTACAAACGTGGATACTCTCGGCAGTACCGATAGCAGCCAAGTCGCCGTCACCCTGGTATGTGAAGACGAGTTTGTCGGGATAGAGTCTGTGAACAGCAGTGGCAACTGCTGCTGCCCTACCGTGTGCTGCCTGAATCCAGTCGATGTCGAGGTAGTTGTATGCAAATACAGAGCAACCTACGGGAGAAACACCGATGGTCTTCTCCTGAACACCCATCTCGTCAATAACCTCGGCAATAAGTTTGTGGATAGTACCGTGGCTACAACCGGGGCAGTAGTGCATAACCTTATCGGTCAGGATGGGAGTCTTGGAATATACCAAATTTTCTTTGGTTTTCTCAACAATATATTCTGCCATAACGATTTAACTATTTAATGATTTTGGTTTTGAGTGCCTCATATACCTGATCGGGAGTATAAACTGCACCACCTGTACGACCATAGTGCTCTACGGGCACTGCGCCATTGACTGCGAGTCTTACATCATCAACCATCTGACCCATATTCAACTCTGCTACGAGTACGCCTTTGGTCTTGGCTGCAACCTCAGCAATCTTCTTGCTGGGGAAGGGCCACAATGTGATAGGACGGATAAGACCTACCTTATGACCATTTGCGCGAGCAATCTCGATAGTCTCCTTGCAGATACGAGCCGAAGAACCGAAAGCTACGATGAGGTAGTCGGCATCCTCACACTTGTACTCCTCGAAACGAACCTCTTCGCGCTCGCAACGTGCGTACTTCTCGAAAATCTTGTAGTTGAACTGCTCCTGTGCATAGGGATCCAATTCGAGCGATGTGATGATGTTGTAGGGGCGGTCTGCGGTCTTGCCGGTAGTGGCCCAGCTGCTGTGCATCTGGCGAATCTCTTCGTCGGTCCAGCGGGGACGCTGCTCGGCGAGTTCCACTTTCTCCATCATCTGACCGATAACACCGTCAGAAAGAATCATAACGGGGTTACGATACTTAAATGCCAAATCGAATGCGTCGAATACAAAGTCGTGCATCTCCTGAACTGATGCGGGTGCAAGTACAATGGTTTTGTAGTCACCGTGACCACCGCCCTTGACAGCCTGATAGTAGTCGCTCTGTGCGGGCTGGATAGTACCCAAACCTGGACCACCACGAGTAACATTAACAACCACGCAAGGAAGTTCGGCACCTGCCAAGTAGGTCATACCCTCACACATAAGGCTGATACCGGGGCTCGACGAAGAGGTCATAACCTTCTTACCGCACGATGCACCGCCATAAACCATATTGATCGACGATACCTCACTCTCTGCCTGAACAACCACCATACCGGTAGTCTCCCAGGGTTTGCGCTCCATAAGTGTCTCCATTACCTCGCTCTGGGGGGTAATAGGATAGCCGAAATAACCATCGGCACCGCAACGAATCGCAGCTTCTGCAATAACTTCGTTGCCTTTCATCAATTTAACTTCTCCCATAGCGCTTACTCAAATTTTTGTCTGTAAACAGTGATACATGTGTCCGGGCAAATAATTGCACAACTTGCACATCCGGTGCAGTTGTCGGGGTTTGCCATGTGGGCGTAGTTATAGCCTTTGCCGTTTACGTTGGGCGAGAGTGCCAACACGTCGCAGGGGCAAGAGGCAACACATACCTCGCAGCCTTTGCAGCGCTCGGTATCAACAACGATTGTTCCCTTGATTTTTGCCATACTTTTAGTAGTTAATTATAAATAGGTATAAGTTAGTTCCTTCTTAAAACTCGTGAATTACGACGCCGCTACGCAACTTAGGCTCGAACCAAGTGGTCTTGGGAGGCATAATGTTGCCGCTGTCAGCGATGTCGATAAGCTGCTGCATCGAAACGGGGTAGAGAGCGAAGGCAACCTTCATCTCGCCACTATCAACCCTCTTCTGCAACTCGCCCAAGCCGCGGATACCGCCAACGAAGTCGATACGTTTGTCCCTGCGGAGGTCCTTGATGCCCAAAATCTTGTCCAAAACAAGGTTCGAGAGAACGGTGACGTCCAAAACACCGATGGGGTCGTTGTCGTCATAAGTGCCCTCCTTGGCGGTCATCGAGTACCACTCGCCATCCAGATAAAGACCGAAGTTGTGGAGTGCGTTGGGTTTATAGATGTCTGCACCCTTCTTCTCAACAACAAAGTCTTTCTCTACCTCTGCCAAGAACTCCTCTTTCGACAAACCATTTAGGTCTTTCACTACGCGGTTGTAGTCGATGATGTTGAGCTGAGCATCGGGGAAGATAACGGCCAAGAAGTAGCAGTACTCCTCCTCACCGGTGTGGTTGGGGTTAGCCTGCATCCTCTCTTTACCAACACCTGCGGCAGCAGCGGTACGGTGGTGACCGTCAGCCACATACAACGCGGGAATTTGCTCAAAAATGGCAGTGATGTTCTTGATATCCTCGTCGCCATCTACCAACCAAAGGGTGTGACCTACGCCATCCTCGCTCATGAAGTCGTACTTGGGAGCCTCGGCAATAACGCGGTTTACGATAGCGTTCATATCCTCCCTCTCGGGATAGGCGAAGAACACGGGCTCCAAGTTTGCACTCTGTGCCCTAACGTGTTTCATCCTATCCTCCTCCTTGTCGGCGCGGGTGAGTTCGTGCTTCTTGATGCGTCCCTCCAAGTAATCCTGGAAGTGGCAGCAAGCAACCAGACCGTATTGGCGTTTGCCGTTCATAGTCTGTGCGTAGATATAGTAGCACTCTTTCTCCTCCTTAACGAGCCAGCCTTTCTCCTTCCAAGCCTTGTAGTTCTCTA
The DNA here is from genome assembly GCA_045602145.1 of Tidjanibacter sp. GTDB lineage: Bacteria > Bacteroidota > Bacteroidia > Bacteroidales > Rikenellaceae > Tidjanibacter. Next base: position 62,067 of record JAZSAY010000006.1, on the reverse strand, counting down.
CGGCTTTCGAGTACACAGCCTCGTCGTGCTCGTCGATGATGGGGTCGAAGTCAATCTCGGGTTTGATGATGTGCAGAAGGCTCTTCTCGCCTGCCTCTGCTTTTGCTTCAACAGAGTTGAGAACGTCGTAGGGGCGCGAGGCTACCTCGTGTGCCAGAGCCTGAGGTGGACGTACACCTGCAAATGCTTTAATCTTTACCATAGGAGCCCGAATTTATTTGTTTACCTGGAATTTGCGGTTGCCGTTTACGAAGAAATCAACAATCTGCGATGCGGCAGCCTTAGCAGCGTTATAGTTAGCCTCGGCGGTCTCTGCACCCTGTTTCTTGGGGGTTGCAAAGACGCGGTTGCCGAACTTCTCTACGAGCTCTGCCTGGCAAGCAGCAGCGATGTCGCTTGCATATTTGAGGTCTTCGCGCTCAGCCAATACAGCCATAAGGTCCTCCTCGTTGATAACCTCCTTGCGGGCGGTGTTCACCAAGATAGCGCCCTTAGGCATACTCTCCAAGAGGTGACGGTCTACCGATTTGAGGTATTTAGGAGTTGCAGGAATATGCAGCGAGATGTAGTCGCACTTTGCGTAGAGTTCCTCGGCGGTTTCAACGCGGGTAACGCCGTTGTTCTCGAAGATGCTCATATCGGTAATCGAAGGCGAGAGGGCGTAAACATCCATACCGAGAGCCTTGCCATAGCGACCAACAATCTGACCGATGTTGCCGTAGCCGTGGATACCGAGTTTTTTGCCGCTAATCTCTTTACCTGTACCGGGTTTAAAGGTGTTGCGCGACATATAAATCATAAGACCAAGAGCGAGTTCAGCCACAGCATTTGCGTTCTGACCGGGGGTATTCATAACAACAATACCACGCTCCGAAGCAGCAGCGCAATCAACATTGTCGTAACCAGCACCTGCGCGAACAACGATTTTCAGTTGGGGAGCAGCAGCGATAACCTCAGCGGTTACCTTATCGCTACGAACGATAAGAGCGTCGGCGTCAGCAACTGCCTCCAAAAGTTGTGCTTTCTCGGTGTATTTCTCCAACAGAGCGAGTTCCATACCCGCCTCTTTAACAACATTTGCAATAGCCTCTACGGCTGCTTTTGCAAAGGGTTTTTCGGTTGCAACTAAAATTTTCATAGGTTCTACTAAGCCATAAAAGTCCACAGCACGCTCCCTTTTATGCTCGTATGTATATGGCACAATGGTAGGCATACTGCGGACTTTTATTTTAGGTTAAAGTTTTGTGAAAAATTATTTAACGTGAAGTTTCTCGAACTCCTGCATGCACTCTACGAGGGCTTTAACGCTCTCCAAGGGAAGTGCGTTGTAGCAGCTGGCACGGAAACCACCAACCAAGCGGTGACCCTTGATACCAACCATACCACGAGCCTTAGCAAACTCCAAGAACTCGCCTGCCAACTCTTCGTACTCGGGGTTCATAACGAAGCAGATGTTCATCCTCGAACGGTCCTCCTTAGCAGCGGTGCCACGGAAGAGGGCGTTGCGGTCGATCTCGTTGTAGAGAAGGTCTGCTTTCTCGCAGTTGATGCGGTACATCTCCTTCATACCACCGATGCTCTTCATCCAACGCAAGGTCTCCAAGAGAACGTAGATGGGGAATACGGGAGGAGTGTTGTACATCGAGTTGTTGTCAACGTGAGTTTTGGGGTGAACCATACTGGGTACGTTACGAACAACTTTCTCCAACATATCGTCGCGGATGATAACGAAAGTTACGCCAGCAGGTGCCAAGTTCTTCTGTGCACCACCATAGATGATAGCGTATTTCGAAACATCAACGGGGTGGCTCAGAATATCCGAACTCATATCGCAGATGTGAGGAATGGGCGAGTCAATGTCGATGTGATTCTCGGTACCATAGATGGTGTTGTTCATACAGGTGTAGAGGTAGTCACAGTCGGTAGGAATGGTGTAGCCCTTAGGAATAGCCGAGAAATTGCTATCCTCGCCAGAAGCGATAACCTCAACCTCGCCAAAGAGTTTAGCCTCTTTGATAGCTTTCTTAGTCCAAACGCCGGTGTTTACATAGGCGGCTTTGGTGCCAAGGAAGTTGTAGGGAATCTGGAAGAACTGGGTGCTTGCGCCACCACCTACGAAGAAAATCTGATAATTATCAGGAATCTCCAAGAGTTCACGGAAGAGAGCCTTTGCCTCGTCCATTACGGCGTCAAAGTCTTTGGTACGGTGCGAAATCGAGAGAATCGACAGACCGCTGCCATTGAAATCCAAAACAGCCTCAGCTGCTTTCTTAATAACTACATCGGGCAAAACCGAAGGTCCTGCATTGAAATTGTGCTTTACCATTTGATTTGAATAGGTTAAAAAGTTAGTTATAAATTAGTAAAATTTGTGTGCAAACAATTCAATCGTAGATTGCATCTGCAAATATACACCTTATTTTAGAGTAAAACAACTCATTCAATCTTTATTTTTGTCCGAAAGATAGAAAAAATGCTCTATCTTTGTCGGTCAGAACAAAACCAAAAGAGAATGATTAAGTCGATGACAGGTTTCGGTAAGTCCGAAATCGCTACTTCGGAGCGCAAAATCACCGTAGAAACACGCTCACTCAACGGCAAGCAGTTGGACCTCTCGGTCAAATTGCCAGCCCGTTATCGTCAGTTTGAATACGAGGTGCGCGCTCGTGCCGCAAAGGTGTTGCAGCGTGGCAAAGCAGATATTTTTATTACTGTGGAGAATACCTCCACGCAGGCGGGTGTGGCTGGTGTAAATGCCGAACTCTTTAAGAGTTATTCCGAGCAGCTTATGTCGTTGGCTCTCGCTTCGGGACTTGGTGGTAGCAGCGAGGTGCAGTCGCAAGTTTTGGCAGCCGTTATGCGTATGCCCGAGGTGGTGTCGAATGAGATGGATGCCGTTAGCGCCGAGGAGGGCGAGGCTCTCTTAAAGGCTGTCGATGAGGCTCTTGCGGCACACGATAAGTTCCGCGAGCAGGAGGGTGCGGTGCTTATTGCCGACCTACTGCACCGAGTGGACCTCATTCAGGGCTACAAGCAGAGCGTTATCCCCTTTGAGGTGCGCCGCACGGAGGTTATTCGCCAGCGTATCCTCGACCAACTCGCAACTTTGGCAGTTAATTACGACGCCAACCGCCTTGAACAGGAGATGATTTTCTACCTCGAAAAACTCGACATCACGGAGGAAAAAGTGCGTCTCGACAAACACTGCGACTATTTCCGCGAGGTGGCAGCAGGCGAGGATAATGTGGGTCGAAAACTCGGTTTCGTAGCTCAGGAAATGGGACGCGAAATCAACACTATGGGCTCCAAGGCAAATGACTCCGAAATACAGATTTTGGTAGTTAAAATGAAGGATGAGCTCGAAAAGATTAAAGAACAAGTACTCAATATCTTATAAATGGGAAAACTGATTATATTTTCGGCACCTTCCGGCTCGGGAAAAACCACCATCGTGCACCATATAATGAAGCAGATTGAGGGCTTGGAGTTTTCCATCTCGGCAACCTCTCGCCAGCCCCGTGGTGCGGAGCAAAATGGCAAGGATTACTACTTCCTCTCGGGCGAGGAGTTCGACAGGCGAATTGCCGAGGATGCCTTTGTGGAATGGGAAGAGGTTTATGCGGGTACCAAGTATGGCACCTTGCGTAGCGAGTTGGAGCGAATCTGGGCGAAAGGTCACACAATTCTCTTCGATGTGGATGTGAAGGGCGGCGTAAGGCTCAAAGAAATTTTCGGTGCCGATGCTCTCTCGATTTTTGTTATGCCCCCTTCGATTGAGGAGTTGCGCCGTAGGCTTGTAGGCAGGGCTACTGACTCGCCCGAGAAAATCGAACAGCGCATCGCAAAGGCAGATGAGGAGATTTCCTATGCCGATAGGTTCGACCGAGTAATCATCAATGACGACTTGGAAGTAGCTGTTGGAGAGGTGCGCAGGATAGTTGAAGAGTTTATTAAATAACCCACAGATGGCTCCGACGGCACTCTATTTCGGCTCCTTTAACCCCATTCACAATGGTCACTTGGCGGTGGCTCGCTATGTTGTGGAGCACGGGTATGCCCAGGAAGTGTGGTTTGTAGTCTCGCCCCACAATCCCCATAAGCAGACCGCCGACCTTGCACCCGAAGAGGCACGTTTGCAGATGGTTAAAGTGGCTACTGAGGGCGTTGATGGGGTAGAGGTGTGCGACGTGGAGTTTTCGATGGAGCGCCCATCGTATACGGTAAGGACCATAGACCGCCTAAGGGAGTTATATCCCGAGCGTGAGTTTGCAATTTTGGGCGGTGGCGATGTGGCTCGCACTATCCACACTTGGCGCGAGGGCGCAAGGCTCGTTGGCGAGAGCAAGATACTTATCTATCCACGTGGCGAGGGCGAGGAGTACGGAGAGTCTTTTGTGGTGATGGATGGGGCTCCCAAGATGGAGATTTCTTCCACCCAAGTGAGGGAGTTGATAGTCGAGGGTGGAGAGTGGCAAACATTGGTGCCACAAACAGTTGCAGAATATATTACAGAACACAAACTATATATGCAGAACAACGATATTGAAAGAGAATTGGCGCTCGGTAAGGAGGCTTTTGCGCGTAGCGAGTTTGGCGAGGCAAAAAACCACTTCGGAGCCGTCCTGCGCCTCGACGCGGGAAACTGCGAGGCGGAGCAGTGGCTCGATATGATTGAGGAGATTTTGGCATTCCGCCACAAGGACTACTACAATCCATAGAGAATAGAGAATTGAAATGAAGAATATAGCATTGTTGGCGGGCGGTAACTCCTCGGAGAGGGAGATCGCCTTGCAGAGTGCCGCACAGGTAGCAGAGGCTTTCGATAGGGAACTCTACAATGTGTGGCTCGTAGATGTATACGGGCGAAATTTTACCTATCGCAACGCCGAAGGTGAGTGGAAGGTGGATTTGAACGACTTTTCGCTTACGGTGGGCACCGAGAGGGTGGAGTTCGACTTCGCCTATATAATGATTCACGGTACCCCCGGCGAGGACGGACATTTGCAGGGATACTTGGAGATGATGGGTGTGCCCTTCTCCTCGTGCGATATGGTGTCGTCGGTGGTGACGTTCGACAAGATTACCACCAAGAGAGCTGTTGCCGAAACGGGCGTGAGACTCGCTAAGGGAATTCTACTACGCGAGGAAGATTGGATTGCCCCCGACGCTATTGTCGCCGAACTCGGTTTGCCCCTCTTTGTAAAACCCAACGCAAGTGGCAGTAGTTGCGGTGTGACGAAAGTGAAGAGCGCCGAAGAGTTGCCCGAAGCAATCTTTAAGGCTTTCGACGAGAGTCTAGAAGTGCTTGTGGAAGAGTGTATTGTGGGTCGCGAGATGGCTTGCGGCGTGCTTGTGACTGCCGAGAAAGAGTATCTTTTCCCCATTACTGAGGTGGTTGCCAAAAACGAGTTTTTCGACTACGAAGCTAAGTATACTGCCGGTATGAGCGATGAGATAACACCCGCCGATATTACTCCCGAAATTGCCGAGAAGTTGCACGAAATGACACTCGCTGCATACAAGGCTTGCCGTTGCAAAGGCTTGGCAAGGGTCGATTTTATCGTTACTCCCGAGGGCGAACCTTATATGATTGAGATTAACACCATACCCGGTATGAGTGGTGGTAGTATTGTGCCCAAGCAAATCCGTGCTGCGGGGATGACAATGACCGAAGTACTAACGCTTGTAATTGAAGACGCACTATGCAATCAATGATTGAGATAGACGACAAAATTATCGCTACGGACATCCTTACCGAGGAGTTTTGCTGCCCTCTGGACGAGTGCAAGGGAGAGTGCTGCGTGGATGGAAACGCAGGCGCACCTTTGGAGATTGAGGAGGTCGATATCTTGGAGGAGGAGTACGAGAACTACAAACCCTTTATGACTCCCGAAGGTATAGAGGTTGTTGAACGTGAGGGTTTTATGTATGTCGATACCGATGGCGACTATTGTACTCCGCTTGTTAACGATGCCGAGTGTGCCTATTCGGTGGTGGAGAATGGAGTGACACTCTGCGCCATAGAAAAGGCTTACAGGGCGGGCAAAACATCATTCAAAAAACCCATCTCGTGCCACCTCTATCCCATCCGTGTGAAGAAATTTTCGCACGGCTTTTATGGACTCAACCTGCATCGTTGGGATATCTGCCGCTGTGCCTTTGCGTGTGGCAAGCGCAATGGTGTGAAACTCTACAAAGCTCTTCAAGAGCCGATCGAAAGGCGCTTTGGCGAGGAGTTTTACGCTCAACTCTGCGAGGCAGCCGAGATGATTGAGGGCGAAAGCGAATAAAAGAAACGAAAATTTCCCAAGATAATGATAAGAAGAGGTTTTGTGATGTTTGCGATGGTGTGTGCGGTGTTGACGTTGTCAATGCCCGCCTCTTCGCAGCGTAAATACGACCTCGAAGATCTGCCCGAAGTCCCTCTCGACACGCTCGATACACCCAATCCCAAAGCCAAAATCATTACCTATACGAACAATACTTGGCGATATTGGATTCCTGATTACGATAGGCTTGCAAATGGGGGAGTGTATGATGACCATTGGGTTACAAATCAGGTGTTTGCATATCGAGATGTGAGTATCTCGGACGTGCCCGAAACGATGGAAGTGGAGTTGGTGGAGAGCCTTGCCGACTATCACGCACCCGTCTTGGGACGTGTTACCTCGCGCTATGGTCCACGAGGCAGAGGAATGCACAAGGGTATAGACATTAGTCTGCCGACGGGCGAACCTATTTATGCCACCTTCGAGGGTAAGGTGCGTTATGCGCGTTGGAACTCGGGCGGCTATGGCTATCTGGTTATTTTGCGCCACCCGAACGGTCTGGAAACATACTATGGTCACCTCTGCAAACTCAATGTTGATGTGAATGACTATGTAGTTGCAGGACAGGTGATTGGATATGGCGGTAATACGGGTCGCAGTAGGGGAGCGCACCTCCATTTTGAGGTACGATATGCCGACCTTACGTTCGACCCAGAGAGGATTATCGACTTCTCAACAGGCGCTCTGAAATGGCAAAATTTTGTTCTCGAAAGAGGGTACTTCAATGTGTCGTCGAAACTCACCGAGGCACTCGAAGAGGAGGAGGGTGATATGGGCGATATGTTTGTCGATAAGGAGGGCAAGCCTCTCTCGTCGGAGGCTATTGTGGATAACCTCGAAAAAGCTGCCTCCAAGCCCCGCCCAACGGTCAACGATGCTATCTATTATAAGGTTAAGAGTGGCGATAATCTCTATAAAATTGCTAGCAAATATGGCACGACGGTGGGTGCAATCTGCCGCCTGAATGGAATTAAAAGTAGTAGCCCCATCCGTGTCGGTCAGCGTCTGAGAGTGAAATAATTGGAAGGCATATAAATAAAGTACAATCGCCCGATAGCAGTCTATCGGGCGATTGTTGCGTTAGGTAGTATATGTAATGTGTTGCGTATGTTACATACTCTTCATACGGGCACCTTTCTCCTTAGCATTCATAAGGATGGAGAATGCACGCTGAATGTCGCTGTTGTTCAGCACGATGGTAAATTCGTTGGTAGTGCTGATAACCTCCACAATGTTGATGTTGTCCCACGCCAGCTCCTTGAAGAGGAAGTAGTAAACACCGGGGTAGAGGGTGTTGTCGGTGGGTAGTTTTACGGTGATGAGCGAGAGGTTGCCGTTTTTGCTAATGAGTAACTCCTCGGCAAAAATCTCCTCAACCAAGGCACTGATGCTCTCTGTAACCACAAGCGTGGTTTCGTCGATACCTTGCGAGAAGGTGCAGAAGATGTTGTTCATATGTTTGGTGCGCTCCAAAAGCTCAATCTGCTTCTGGTGCAGGGTGATCGAATTTCGGAAAGTGTAGTCTGCAAGATTACTCCTAACGGTGATGTCACCCAAGTTCTCTACGACATTGTGGGCCTTCTGTTCGGTTACCTCTCCGAGGCGTGGTAAAAGGCGGTTAAGTGCCATAATCACAGCACTATCGTTTACCTCTCTGCATACGATTTGCTCAATCTCGGGTTTGAGTTGGCGAGCAAGAGCCGAGAGATTAATCAGCCCCTCCAAAAGGGCGCTTTCAAGAAATGGTCGCTTTTTAATAACAGTCTCAACTGCGCTTGGAATAGAAATCATCTCGTGTGGTTTTTGTGTAAATTTTTGGTTTGTGGTTATAAATTGTGACACAAAATTAATCAACTATTGTCAATTTTGCAAAAAAACATTTACAATTTTTCCTTTTTTGCGTAAAAAATCGAAATTTTGCGGCATAGGGGCTGCCCCTTTTGGAATTGCGAGAAAATATGTACATTTGCACCCAATATTTATAGCGAAAGAGAATGAAAAACATACGCAACTTTTGTATCATTGCACATATCGACCACGGTAAGAGTACCTTGGCAGACAGACTTCTCGAAGAGACCGGAACACTCTCCGAAAGGGAGTTGCAGAACCAGGTCCTCGACGATATGGACCTCGAACGCGAGAAGGGTATCACCATCAAGTCGCACGCCATTCAGATGCAGTACGAAAGGGATGGCGAGGTCTACACACTCAACCTCATTGACACCCCCGGACACGTCGACTTCTCCTACGAGGTGTCGCGTGCTATCGCTTCGTGCGAGGGTGCGTTGCTTGTGGTTGATGCTTCGCAAGGTATTCAGGCTCAGACCATATCTAACCTATATTTGGCTCTCGAACACGACCTTGAAATCATCCCCGTAATCAATAAAATTGATATGGAGTCGGCGATGGTCGATGAGGTTAAGGACCAGATTGTGGAGTTGCTCGGCTGCGACGAGAGCGATATTTTATGTGCCTCGGCTCGTACGGGTGTGGGCATTGAGGAGATTTTGGACGCTATTGTGGATAGGGTGCCTGCTCCCAAGGGCGATGAGAATGCCCCTTTGCAGGCTCTGATTTTCGACTCTGTGTTCAACTCCTATCGCGGTATTATCGGTTACTTCCGTGTGATGAATGGCACAATCCGCAAAGGCGACCACGTAAAGTTCTTCAATACGGGCTCGGAGTACGACGCCGACGAAATTGGTGTGCTGAAACTTAAATTTGTGCAGCAAGACGAAATTAAGGCTGGTAATGTGGGCTATATTATGTCGGGCATTAAAGCCTCGAAGGATGTAAAGGTGGGCGATACGATTACCCACGTAGAGAATCCTTGTGTCGAGGCAGTGGCTGGCTTTGAGGATGTTAAGCCTATGGTCTTTGCGGGCGTCTACCCTGTGGATGCAAGCGAGTATGAGGACCTGAGGGCTTCGCTCGAAAAGCTCCAACTCAACGACGCCTCGCTTACCTTCGAGCCAGAGAGTTCACTCGCATTGGGTTTCGGTTTTCGCTGTGGCTTCCTCGGATTGTTGCATATGGAGATTGTGCAGGAGAGGCTCTACCGTGAGTTCAATATGGATGTTATCACTACCGTTCCTAACGTGTCGTTCAAGGTTACGACCAAGAAGGGTGAGGTGGTGGATGTCCACAACCCTTCGGGTCTGCCCGATTTGACAATGGTCGATAAGATTGAGGAGCCCTATATCCGTGCGCAGATTATCACCAAAACCGACTACCTCGGTGCGGTTATCAAACTCTGCATCGACAAGCGCGGAACGCTCGTAAATCAGGTGTTTCTGGGTCCCGAGAGGGTAGAGATTAACTTCGATATGCCTCTCTCGGAGATTGTCTTTGACTTCTACGATAAATTGAAGAGTATTTCGCGTGGTTACGCCTCGTTCGACTATCACCAGATTGGATACCGCGAGAGTCGCCTCTCGAAACTCGATATTCTGCTCAATGGCGAGCCTGTGGATGCGCTCTCTTCGCTCATCTTTACCGACCACGCCTACGATTTCGGTAGGAAGATGTGCGAGAAACTCAAAGAACTCATCCCACGCCAACAGTTCGATATTGCTATTCAGGCAGCTATTGGCGCAAAAATTATTGCTCGCGAGACGGTGCGCCAGGTGCGTAAGGATGTGACCGCTAAGTGCTACGGTGGCGACATTTCGCGTAAGCGCAAACTGCTTGAAAAACAGAAGAAGGGTAAGAAGCGTATGCGCCAGATTGGTAACGTTCAGGTGCCTCAGTCGGCATTCTTGGCGGTGCTCAAAATGGATTAATAGCGTTGTAGTTTATTTACGCTTGTTAACTTTTTTGTCTTATTTGGGTTTGTGTGTTGCATTTTTGCAAAAACATATATATTTTTGCAGCAAATGTGGCTCTTAGCCGCACACTTTAAGCTATGACCCAAACGACCAATTACTACTTTTTTAGCACTTTTAGAACCTCTATTTTCGCAACAGGGGGGGGTAAAAAGTGTTGTAAATCAATTGGTTACAAATAATTTTTGGTACAACGCCAGCTAATGGTGTTGTACCATTTTTTGTTTATTTATTGATTGCATTTGGCACTTTTGAGCCATGTGAATTTTTGTAGAAATTTAATTAAAACGATTTAATGATATTTGTAATTATGAAAAAAATTATTTTGGTGTTGCTACTTGCAGCTATGACTTTCGGAAGCGTTTCTGCACAGCAGAAGAAGGGGAAAATTTCCAACCGCTACTCGATGGAGTTGGTGGAGAATGGCGATGGTACCTATTCGCTCAAACACAACGACTACAAATATGTCAATCTCGACGAGGTGCCCGACCTTCTGACAGTCTACGAGCATAAGCCTATCGCAGCAGGAAAACACTACAAACAGTGCGTTAGCGAGGAGTATGTCTACAAGACCTACCCCGAGTACGAGCTCAAACTCATTGTCGACAGGGCAGTGAGCAACGAGCCTGCTCCCTTTGTAGTGTGGATTCACGGCGGTGGCTGGACCAAAGGCAATAATGGCGCATTTAGGGTATCGTCGCAGTACTTGGCAGTGCAAAAAGGTATTGCAGGCGTGCGCATCGCCTACTCGATGGTTGGACAGCCCAATGTGAAAATCGACGTTACGATGGAGGATATTGAGGATGCAGTCAAGTGGGTGCAGAAACACGCCAAGGAGCTCAATATCAATCCCGATAGTTTCGGCTTCTGCGGTCAGTCGGCTGGTGCTCACCTCTCGGCAGCTGCGGCTATGACCATCAAAGGCGCTAAGGCTATGGTCGGCTATGCAGGTCCCTACAACTTCCTCTCGGCAAATTGTGGTGTGGTCACAAACTCGGGCAAGAAGAGGGCAAGGTATTTCTACGACCTCGACCCCGATAAACTTCGTGAGTTCTCGCCCTACTATATGATTCCCAAGAAGAACATCCCCGCAACTATGCTGTTCCACGGTACGGGTGACCGCTTGGTGGACTACACCCAGAGCGTGGAGTATGCGGAGGCTATCGAGAAGAAGGGCGGCAAGGTAGAGTTGGTGATTTATCCCTACTACGACCACAACCTGCACAGCAAACGCAGCGACAAGGGTAACGAGATTTTGCGTCGCACGGCAGACTTCTTTGTCGAGCACCTGAAATAGACCGAGTGTGGAATTACAGCTAAAAAAAGAATGAAAACTTGGCTTAATAGAACAGTTCGTAGGGCGTTGGCGCTGATGGTGCCAATGCTCTGCTTGGCTCTTTCGGTAGCAGCCCAGAGCCTGAGTGTTCCGAGCATCATTGGCGACAAGATGGTCTTGCAGCGCAACTCCACAGCACGCCTTTGGGGTTGGGGACAGCCCCTAACGGAGGTTACGGTTAAGACCTCGTGGAACGAGGAACCCATTGTGGTGAAGGTTGACGAGTTGGGTCAGTGGCTCGCTGAGATACCCACCTTCGAGGCTGCCGAAAAGCAGAAAATCACCATCTCGAACGACTACGACAAACTCTCCTTCTCGGATATTATGATTGGCGAGGTGTGGATTTGCGCCGGTCAGTCCAATATGCGCTTCGGAGTCGAGAAGACTATCGACGTGCTCGACGCGCTGAAAAAACCCAACAAAAACATCCGACTCTACAACGTGCCCCAGAAGTCGTCGATGGTGCCTATGGATGATATCTACGACACCGAGTGGACCACTACCTCGTCGTCTTACCTGGCGACCTTCTCGGCGGTGGGCTATGTCTTTGGTGATAGGTTGCAGCGCGAACTTGACGTGCCTGTGGGCTTGATTAACGCCTCTTATGGCGGCACCCTTATCGAGTCGTGGATGCCCGAAGAGGCAATTGTGGCAAATAAAGTATTCCTCGATGGTGTTAACAAAGCAAAGAAAGACAACGCCAAAAAATGGAAAAATAAACCCCGCCATAACGCGGCGGCGCAGTATAACCAAATGGTGCACCCCTACGTGAATACCACCGTTGCAGGTGTTATTTGGTATCAGGGCTGCCACAATGTGAATACTACCCTGGCTCACTATGACCAGCTGCTCGAAAGTTTTATCGAGTCGTGGCGCGAGAGGTTCCGCAACCCCGAACTGCCCTTCTATGTTGTGCAGATTACTCCTCACACTTGGGCAGGCATCAATGGCGCCCTGATGCGCGAGAAGCAGGCTAAGGTTGCCAATAAGATGGACCACGTGGAGATTATTGCCACCATCGACCAGAATGACCGCACGGGCGACATCCACCCCCGCAATAAGAGGGTAGTGGGCGAGAGGCTTGCTGCGGCTGCACTCGGCGAACACTACGGCAAGGATATAGACTTCCGCGCACCCCAGATGAGCGACGTGGAGCACGAGGCGGGTAAGCTGCGCATCAAGTTCAGCAATGCCGAGAAGGGTCTGACGTGCCCCGACAAGAAGATTGTGGGCTTCCAGGTGTCGGATATGAGGGGCGACTACTACCTCGCCGAGGCAAGGATTGAGGGCTCGGAGGTTGTAGTTTGGTCCGAGAAGGTTGCCTCGCCCAATGGCGTGCGTTACTGCTTCGACGAGTGTGAGGGTAACCTCTTCTGCAAGAATGGTTTGCCCGTTGTCCCCTTCCGCTCGGACTTCGACAACGGAGCAAAGTATTCGCGCTCCATCTATGAGGAGTTGTCAGACATTACGGTTACGGTTAAGTATCGTGGCTGCTTTGTCGGCAAGATGGGCAACGGTGCCCACCCTTGGAGCAACAAGAATTGGGTAATGGGCGATGCCATAGAGCAGATGGATGGCTGGGATTATCTGCAACCCAAAGTCCTCGAAGCGAACGAGTTTTCGCCAAAACTCTCTATTACGGCTCACGGCGACGGCTACGTCTATGTCTTTGCACGCAACATTATTGCGATGTACGAGCGCGAGGGCTGGGAGGTTGTGCCCTGCTCGGGTGTTGGTCTGAAAGACTTGGATAAGAAAGGTCGCTCGCGTGGTACGGTCTACCTCTGTCGCCACGCAGTTAAGAAGGGCGAAACGGTCACCATCCCCTCTACGGATGAGATGTTTAGCGTGGTGCCCGTCGCAAAGGAGATAATCTACGAATAAACAAACATAAATAACAAACTAAAAATTAATCAATGATGAAACACAACAAGAGTATGACCTATGCAGCTCCCGAGTTGGAGGTCTTGCAGATGGAAGTGGAGAGGGGTATCGCCTCCTCCGAGGCTTGGTTGATTACGCCAGGCGAAGCATTTGACGAAATTTATTACGAAGATGAACTCTAAAAACGACGACAGCACTATGAAAAAGATTTTTATGATGATTTGCGCAGCTGCCGCCGTGTTGGCAGGCTGCCAGAATGTAGAAGACCTTAACGAGGGTGTTCTGGGTGGTAAGGACTTCAAGGCTACTGTTTCCACTCCCGACCTTAGCCGTACCGAACTTGTTTATGCCGATGGTGCCTATAAAGCACAGTGGTGCGAGGGCGACCAAGTTGCTCTGATTGAGGTTGCAACTGTCGATGCAGAAAATGCTACTATCACTAAATACGAGAGCAACGCTTTGACAGCTGCTGCCGAGAGCGCAGAGTTTAGCTTCAAACTTCCCGAAGTTACCGCCGAGAAGTATCAGTATGTATTGGCTTATCCCTATGGTAATGTGGGCATCGCAGACGCTACCGCTGTTAATCTTACTCTTGCTACCAGCCAAGTGAAGAAAGATTCGAGCTTTGGCGCAAACTGCGACCTGCTGATCGCTAAGTCGGAAGAACTTGCCGCACAGCCCGAGAGCATGGCATTCACGCTCACTCGTCTTTCGGCAGTTGCAAAGATGACCTTGAAGAACTTTGCAATCCCCGCAGGCGAAATTGTTGAGGATGTTACTTTCAGCTGCGAGCAGACGTTGACAGGTACTATTGGCGTAAACTACGCAGACCTCTCGTGGAGTGTAGTTCGTGGTACAAATAGTGTTACCACCACCAACTACGAGTGGACTGTTACGGCAGATGGCACTCTCGATGTTTACTTCTCGGTACTTCCCACCACCCTCAAAGCAGGCGAGAGCTACACCATTACCGTAGAGACCGACAAGGCAAACTACCACAAGACTGCAAACTTTGCCAGCGACCTCAGATTCCAGGCAGGCGACATCACTTCCTTCTCTGCAAGTATGCAGGATGCAGGTGTAAATACAAAAAGCACTGTTGATTTGTTTGATGATGACTTTGATTATGTGATTGCTTTCAAAGATTTGAACAATACAACCTATCTTTTGAAGAGGGGAGAATGTGAGAGACGACCTGTTCCTACTGAGATTTCAACTCTTGGTCTTTCGATAAACAGCAAAGGTGCGCTTGTTGGAGAAGTCCCCGCTGATTACCGTTGGAGCGCATCGGCTCGTACCGATGAGAATGGTGTTGTTTGGGGTAAATTCTCTTATAAAGAGTCGAATGTAGACTATTATCTTATTAATACATACTACGCGCAAGGCGTTGGTATCAGTAAAGTTTATGCAACTGACCCAGATGGTAATGATGATGGGTTTAATGGTGTAGACGGGAGAGGTCCCTATATCGACGAAATTCGCATAGCAACCAAGGGGGATGGCTATCGTTTGTTTAGTGCTGGTAGCGGTGAGGATTATAATTTGTGTGTTTATAGTGGTGCTCAATTTAGGCTTTTGCCCACAGCTGAAGGTCAAGCTAATGCATCGTTGGATGGCACCGTTTATTTCTACCGTGTTAATAATACTTCTGTGCAGAAATCTGTTTATCCCGTAATTACCGATGCAACTCACGTTACCGAGGGTACTTATGTGATAATGCACAACATCAATGGTGTATACAATGCATTGAAAAATGACGTGAAAACAGATCAGGCAACAGCAGTTGGATCAGAGAATGTGTCTCTTACGATAGAGAACGGAGTTGTAGCCACTGCGGAGATTGGCGATGAATATAAATGGGTTATAACAAAGAGTAATCATAACGGATATTTTCAGATTCGTTCGTGGACAATGTCTAATCTTTGGGTATGGCATAGAAATAATTCAAAAGGTGTAGCAGTCTGTGATACGGATACCGCAACAGGTTATCATACAAGCCATTGGAGATTTGTAAACGATCCTACGTGGGGAATGCAGATGAATGGCTTGGATGACAATAATTCTGAACATAACCGTTACGCACGAGTTGTGGATAATGCTACCTGGGGTACTTTGGGATCTCCAACCGGTGAGATAGTTCTCATAAAGCTTTCATCTTCCACCACGTTTACAACTCAAAACTAATAATTAAACAGATATCAATAGTTTGAAAAGACTATGAAAATCCTAAAATTGTGTATGTTGATGGTGCTTTCGGTGCTGACACTCTCTGTGTCAGCCCAGGCACAATCAACACAACAGAAACCATACCAACTCAAAGGACGTGTGGTGGATAGCAACGGCGAGGCTCTGGTGGGTGCAACAATCATCTGCAAGAGCAATACCCTCGTGGGTACTATCTCGTCCGTAGACGGCTATTTCAACCTCCAAGTCGCCCCCAATGAGGTGCTGTTGGTAAGTATGCTCTCCTACGAGACTCGCGAAGTGCCCGTACAGGGTCGTCGCACCATCGTTGTGGAGCTCTCAGCAGGCGCCGAAGAGATCGAAGAGGTGGTGGTTATTGGTTATGGCGAACAACGCGCCAAAGATGTTACGGGCTCGGTGACGAGTGTGGATATGTCGGCAGTGGAGAAGATGCCCACAACAGACCTCAACAGCGCTTTGCAGGGTCGTATGGCGGGTGTGGTACTCTCCTCGAACGACGGACAGCCCGGTGAGGAGATGAACCTCGTGATTCGTGGCTCCAACTCGGTAACTCAGAGCAACTCCCCCCTCTACGTCATCGACGGTTTCCCAACCGAAGATTTTGCGGCTCTCGACCTGAACCCCAACGACGTGAAGTCTATCTCTATTCTGAAAGACGCTTCGGCAGGTGCAATCTACGGTTCGCGAGGTGCTAACGGCGTAGTGATTATCGAAACCAAGTCGGGGCGTGGCAAAACCAGCATCTCCTACAACGGTTCGGTGGCAGTAAACGAGGTGGCAAATCGCTATGAGATGATGAAGCCCTACGACTATTTGGTATATCTCCGCGAGCTCAATCCCGAAAGCGGCAAAGATTTGCTCGAAGATATTGGTATGACACTCGAAGACTACAAGGGTGTCGAAGGATACGATTGGCAGAGCCAGCTCTTCCGCACAGCCATCACTCACAACCACTCGCTCACTGTGTCGGGTAGTTCGGAGGGTACTTCCTATGTGTTCTCGGGCTCGTACCTCAATCAGGAGGGTATCGTAATTTCGACCGACTACGAGCGTATCCAGGGACGTTTGCGCCTCGAACAAAAACTCTCGCCCAAGCTCACTCTCGGCGTCAATGCCAACTATACCAATGCGGTGACGAATGGTGCTATCGCCTCCGAGGCAGGCTCCTCGTCGAGCTCGTGGCAGAGCTATCTGATGTACCGAGTGTGGAGCTTCTCGCCCCTCGACAAGGGTATCATCGACAGCGAAGAGGGTGACGAAGAGGTTGTGGATGCTACGCGCCTGAACCCCATCATCTCGGCGCAGAACTCGTTGCGCGAGGTGAAGAACAAAACCTTTATGGGTAATGTGTCGCTCAAATACCAGATTACTCCCGCGCTGCGCTTTATGAGCACCTTTGGTGTGAACAGCCGCAGCAATGTCACTCGTCGCTTCAATGGCAGCAAAACCTACGCAGGTTTCAAGCACAAATACAACGTCAATGGTTTGAACGGTTCGTTCGAGAGCGACGAGCGCAACGAGTGGGTGAACGAAAACACCCTGAACTACAAAAAGAAGTTCGGTCGTGCACACTCGCTCAACGCTATGGTGGGCTACACTATGCAGGACTACGGACGTGACCGCTACGGATACAACGTAATTCGCATCCCCAACGACGCACTCGGTTTTAGCGGTCTGGAAACAGGTACTCCCTCCAAGATTCGCTCGACAGTGTCGCACAACCGCACAATGTCGTTCCTCGGTCGTGTGAACTACGGACTCCTCTCGCGCTACATCTTCACCTTCTCGTTCCGTGCAGACGGCTCGTCAAAGTTCCCCAAAGCCAACCGCTGGGGTTACTTCCCCTCGGCTGCGGTGGCTTGGAGGATCAAGGAAGAGCCTATCTTCAAGCGCGAAAGGTGGATGAACGACTTTAAGTTGCGTTTCAGCTGGGGTATTACGGGTAATAACCGTATCGGCGACTTCAACTACTACTCCGCTCTCGACTATGTGGACTACTACGCACAGGGCAACGCCACTCCCTCGGCAGCCTCGGGTATTTCGAGCTTCGCAAATGCTGCTCTCACCTGGGAGAAAACCGAGCAGTATGACGCAGGTCTGGATTTGGCTCTCTTCGACAACCGCTTGAAGATTACCGCCGATGTCTACACCAAGACCACTCGCGATCTGCTGTTGAATGCCTATGTGCCATTCTCGACGGGTGTTAGTAACGCCAACCTCAATGTGGGTAGTGTTCGCAACCAGGGTGTTGAGCTGACACTCGAAACCGTGAATATCAAGACTCGTAATTTCACTTGGTCGTCGTCGTTCAACATCGCCTTCAACAACAACGAGGTGCTCGAACTTGCAAGCGGACAGAGCTCGTTCACCACTAACCTTGGTTGGACGGGCGATTTCAGCGCTACGCCTCTCTATATTACCCGCGTAGGCGGTCCCATTTCCTCGTTCTATGGTCTTGTATGGGATGGCGTCTACCAATTGGATGATTTCGACCAGATGCCCGATGGCTCCTATGTGCTCAAATCTACCGTGCCCGACAATGGTAACAACCGTGCCATCATCCAGCCCGGTGATATTAAGTACGTAGACCAGAACGGCGATGGTACGATTACCAACTCCGATATGGCTGTCATCGGTCGCACCACACCTATCCATACGGGCGGTTTCGGTAACGACTTCTCGTGGAAAGGTCTGACCCTTAGCGTATTCTTCCAGTGGAGCTATGGCAACCACATTATGAATGCCAACCGTATGGCGCTTGAAGGTAACTACGCCGGTAGGGGTGTAAACCAGCTGGCAAGCTACATCGACCGTTGGTCGATTGATAATCAGGATAGCGAGAACTACCGAGCAGGTGGCTTTGGTCCTCGTGGTTACTACTCCAATCGCACGCTCGAAGATGGTTCCTATCTGCGCTTGAAGAATGTGACACTCTCGTACGACCTGCCTGCAAAGGTTGCAAAGAAACTCTCGCTGGCTCGCTTGCAGATCTATGCATCGTTGCAGAACCTCTGGACTCTGACCTCTTACAGCGGTCTCGACCCCGAGGTGTCAACTATGCACTCGACACTTACGCCCGGTTTCGACTATTCGGCATACCCACGCAACAAAACCTGTACGGTGGGTGTTAAAATTGGTTTCTAAACTTTTTAGGTAAAAAAGAGAGAAGATGAAATTACTTTATAAAGCAACTCTTTTGGCGTTGATGCTCTGGCTCGGCTCGTGTAACTTCCTCGATGTGGAGTTGCAGGGCGCAACTACCGAAGAGGAGTATTATCAGAATGTGGAGCAGTTGCAGGAGGCTCTCAACGGAGTCTATGCAGTGCTCAACGATGGTAGCTTGTATGCCGATGCGATGCTTGGACGTATGGGTCTGAGTGCCGACCTCGGATATGAATACTATAAGAAAGATGCCAACACAGTGGGTTACTACCAAGCATCGACAGGCGATGTCCGCATTCAGGGCTTTTGGAGGGCTTGTTATGTGGGTATCAACCGCGCCAATATGCTCTTGGAGAATATCGATAGGGCAGAGGGCTCGGTGAGGGAGAAAGAACGCATTAGGGGCGAGGCGCTCTTTATGCGCGGTTATTACTACTATATGCTCGCAAAACGCTTTGGTCGTGTGCCTATTGTGCTGAAAAGTATCGACGATATTAACTCTAATGAGAAGTTCACTCCTCAAAGCGAGGTGGACGAGGTTTATGAACAGGTGTTGCGCGATATGACCGCAGCAGAGGCACTTGTGCTGCCCACTACCGCTTCGAGCGAGAGCTGGCAGGTTAACCAGACCACTTGTTGGGGTATGATGGCTCGCGTGGCACTCAATATGGCAGGCTATCCCGCCAACCGCACCGAGATGTACGCTGTGGCTGCCCAGTGGGCAAAGAAGGTTATCGACTCGGGCTTGCACGCCCTGAATCCCTCCTACGAGCAGGTGTTTATCAATTATGCTCAGGATGTTTTCGACATCAAGGAGAGTATGTTCGAGGTGAACTTCTGGGGCGACAATACGGGTGTTTATGCCACCGCAGGTATGGTTGGTCGCAACATTGGTATTGCCTCTGACGAGGACAGCCCTATCGGCTTCTGTCAGGGTATGTTGCGCGTCAATCCCTATTTCTACTACCTCTATCAGGAGGGAGACCTGCGCCGCGACTGGACAATATCGAACTTCCAATACACCTCCTCGGGCGAGAAGAATTATAACGCAAAGCCCGAAGATGGCGATATTCTGAGCCGTCGCTACTGCGCTAAATTCCGCCGCGAGTACGAGATTTCGACCACGAAGAACCTTACCTATACGGCTATCAACTTTCCCATTCTGCGCTATTCGGACGTATTGTTGATGTATGCCGAGTGTTACGCATTCGACCCCTCGTCGGCAGATCGTGCGCTCGCCTACGAGTACCTCAATCAGGTGCGCAGACGTGGTTATGGCAAGGATGTCTATGTGGCTAACCCCGATGTGGATATCGTAGACGAGGGCGCAGAGGCTCTTAAAGAGGTTATCTTCGAGGAGCGTGCAAGGGAGTTTGGTTATGA
Source organism: Tidjanibacter sp. (assembly GCA_045602145.1). Lineage (GTDB taxonomy): Bacteria > Bacteroidota > Bacteroidia > Bacteroidales > Rikenellaceae > Tidjanibacter. Next base: position 41,944 of record JAZSAY010000006.1, on the reverse strand, counting down.
GATGTTGCGCAAAGACGACCTCACTCGTTGGGGTATGCTCTATTCGCAGATGAAACTCGCAGGCACCTATATCGAGGGTCGTGGTTCTTCCTACCAGAAGGCTGCCATTGAGGCATACGAGAGTGTTCGCCAACGTGACGACTTCTGGCCTATTCCCGCTCGCGAGATTAGCACTAATCATTTGTTGAAACAAAATACGGGTTGGTAGAGATGAAAAGATATATGATACTTTTTGCGTGCCTTGCCACAGTGTTGGCGGCGTGCGACAAGGGCTTTGAGAGCGTTACTGAGCCTACGCTCACGCTTTCTACTGCCAAAAATACCTTCTTCACCCAAGAGCCTGTGATATTCTACATCGACAGCGATGCAAACTACCTGAGTTTCTACTCGGGCGAGCGTGGTAACGACTATGCTTACTCTTTGCAGGAGAGAATCTACGAGGGCGAGGCTTGGCTTTCGTTCAGTACGGCATTCCAGGCAGGTGCTCAGTGGAAAAATCAGCTCGAAGAGGATGTGGAAAAGAAGATTCTTCGCCTCTTCTACTCGACCGACTTTGCGGGTGACTACACCCAGGAGGGGGTAGAGGCTGCAACTTGGACGGAACTTACTCAGGAGTTTGAGTTTGCCTCGGAGCGCGTGGATAATGCTAAGGTTTCGAACAATACCACTCCTTCGGGCGAGAGGGCTCTGAGTGAGTTGATTGCCGAAGAGGATATGGGCAAGCCTATCTACTTTGCTTTCCGCTACAAGATTGACGCCTTTGAATATGACGAGAATGATAAGTTATTAAACTCACGTTCGAGGGCAAGTGTGATGAACTTCAATCTCATTTCGCGCTGTGAGGAGATTAATGCTACCGAGACTCTCGCCTCTACTCAGAATGCAGGTTGGCAGTTGGTTCTCAGCGGCTACGATTTGGAGACGGATGCAGATTATATGCCCGAATTTACAGGTAACTATCTCTGGTTCGACTGCTCGACCTCAAATACCCAGCACAGAACCTGCTGGGCTATTACAGCTCCTATCACTATTGACACAAAGGTGAATATCGGCTGCGACTATGGCGTGGGTATCAAGGCATTCCCCGACGAGCCCGTAGAGAGCTACACCTACACCTACGCAGAACCCGGTGAGTACAACGTGTCGGTGGTGGCTGCTAAGGTAGACCATATGGGCAATCGTATGGAGTGCGTCGAGAGTGTGACTATCAACGTAGTGGAGCAGGGTAGTGCCGATATTGAACAACCTACCGATGGCATTTGGTAACCGAAGAAAATGAAGAATAAGAGTATGAAAAGACTATTATACATATTATTAGCAGGTCTGCTGATGCTGCCTACGGGATGTGCAGAGCAGAATGATTCGGTTGACGGAATGGCTCAGAGTGGTGGCACCGAAATTTGCTTTGGCGTTCACAGTGGCGAGTCGGCTCGTGTGGACTTTGCCACCGACCCCGTGGGCGCTCTGAATGTTACTTGGAACGAGGGCGACCAGATAGGTATCTCTGCCACAAAAGGTAGCGAGGTGTTTGGTTGCAACTACCTCTACAATGTGGAGGAGATTGTCGAGGATGGCTCATCGGCTCACCTTGCAGCAAGCTCCAATATCTACGCCTACCATTGGGCAGACGAGGATAACTACACATTCTTTGCGTACTATCCCTTCCGCGGTGTGCAGAACGAGGGTGTGCACTACTTGGCAAATGTGACGCTCCCTGAGGTACAGGAACAGAAGGCTATGGACGACTTTTCGCACCTTAAAGAGCTGTGGGCTATGAAAGCTGAACCCTACGCCGTAAATGGTGTTCAGAACTCCATCAACCTCTCTTTCAAGGGTTTGTATAGCATCGTAGAACTCAAACTCAAATATAGCGCTCCTTTGACAAAGGGCGAGCGTCCGATTAGTAGGTTGCGCCTGGCATCGACTACGACACCCCTTGCGGCTCCCGTTGCAAACCTTTCGCTCGATACTTCGGGTGCGACAGACCTTGTGGAAGGGGCTCTGATTGTGAACGAAGGCGATGGGGTCAATAGCGTAGATGTAATGCTCGAACGCACTGCTGAGCTCACTACGGAGCATACTCAGTCGGTATGGCTCGTGGTGCTTCCCGGCACTCACGCTGCGGGTGAGTTGAGCTTGCAGTTGGAGACCCTGAACTCCTACCGCCTCGATGTGACCCTCGAAGATGGCGTAACCTTCGAGCCCAATAAGGTCTACCGCAAAGAGATTTCCATCAATCCCGAGGACTTTGAGTACTACCGCGACCCCAATGCTCCTGCTGTGACCTATTTCAAACCCGTTACTGCTTTGGAAGATATTACCTCGGGCGAGTATATCATCGGCTTCGACTTTAAGGACGAGACAGTGGGCGATATGTGGCTGAAACTTGCGGGTGCTACCCGAAATCCCATTGCTGCTGCCTACGAGGAGGCAGCAATAGAGCCCTATGCCGACCTTGGTATTCTCTCTGTTGCTCAGGGCTTTGTGTGGACTCTGACACAGAATGGCGACGGATTCAACATCTCTGCCAAAGATAAAGATGGCACCGAATGGTTGCTTAGTGGCTGTAATAGGGCGCAGGGTATCTCTATTGCTACTACCGTGACGGGTCACTACATCAAGGAAGAGACCTACTCGAACCTCTGGTACATAAAGGTAGCCGAAGAGACGGGTGAGTTCTATATCCAGAATGAGACATCCAATGCCCGCTATCTGGTTATCGATACGGTCAATGGCAATCAGTGGCGCAATGGTGGCGCGTCATCCGTAGCGAATGGTACATTTGTATTCTATAAAAAGGTAACCGAATAATGAACGTAAGGAGATACCTAAGTCTACTGATTTGTGTTGTGGTTGGGGCGTTGGCAGTGGAGGCTGACGCTCAGACCACGCTCAAAAGCGGCAAACCGCTCTTGGGTGGTGGCGAAAAACATCTCGCACCACTCACGCTGCCTTTTGTCTACAACCAATACCCTGTGGGCTACGCCTATCTCGAAGGTCGCGACAAACCCTCGCTCTTCTTGGCGTCGAAGTCGGGTAAGAGTGGTGCTCGCGGATTCTTTGTGAGCCACTATCTCTACACTACCGAGGAGGGTAACCCCGTATTCTCGACTCCCAAGAAGATTAAATGTTGCTGGGGAACTCCAAAGAATATGCCCAATCACGGCTGTATCTTCAACTTGGGCGACGAGGTCTATTCGCTCTGGCGCGAAACCAAGTCGAAACTCTTTGTGGCTCGCTACAATCAGGAGGAGAATACGTTGGAGAGGGTAGGAGTGCTCTCTTCTGATGGTCTGAAAGGCAAAATCCAGGTGGCAGCAACGCCTCTTGCCGATGGATCGGTGGAGATTGTGCTCGCAACTAACAATGACGCTGTCTATCGCCCCGAGGATTACGACGGCATAGCCTCCTACTACGATGGAGCAGGTATCTATCGCGGCGAGTTGCCCTATGGTGGCATTAAACGTTTTGTGCTGGGCGCTGTGGACGAACACGTTGTGGGCGAGAAGGTAACCGATTCGGAACATATGTTGGCACTCACTGCGGCTGCACGCATAGACCACGGCAATGGACGCTATGGCTACGTGATGCTCAACCGCATCGGTGCGCTGATGTATGTAGACCCACGCTATCCCGACGAGGATCGCTATATCTGGAACTTTGAGAACGAACCTATGGACTATGGTTGCGAGGGTGGCAGGGTGATTGCCTTCCCCGACGAGGCGGGCAATCCTACGTCGTTTGTGGTGGCTGGTGAGGGATGTTTTGAGTATTACGCCTATATGGGTCCCCATAAACAGGGTGTGCTCTACGACGAACCACGCACCATCCTAATGGAGAATGGTCATATTTTCTCGGGTACTCTCGGTGTGCCAAATGTGGTGGACTGGGACGGTGACGGGAAGCTCGACATAATCAGCGGCAACTCCGAGGGAGAGTTCCTCTTCTGGAAAAACTTGGGCACCAACGAGGCTCCCGAGTACCATTGGAAGGGCGAAAGGCTCACAGCAGGAGGACGCGACCTGCTCGTAAAACCGGGCTATTACGATATTCAGGGTCCCTTGGAGGCATCGTGGGGCTATACAGCTCCTACGGTCTTCGATTGGAACGAGGATGGTCTACTGGACCTCGTGTGGAGTGACGCTACGGCATCGTTCTATGTGTCGCTTAATAAAGGTACAGCTACCGAGCCACAACTCTCTCTGCCCGAGAAGATTCACTTCGATGGTATGCCCCTCTGGGGAACGTGGCGCGTGAAGCCCGCAATTGCCAAGATGGGCGAGAGAATGGCTCTGCTGATTTTCGACGAGGATGACGCCCTGCACCTCTATTGGAAGGTAAGCAATACGAGGGTGAGCGATGGTGGCAAAGTGCTGCTCGAAGGCGGCTCGCCTATCACAAGCCATAGCAGCCGCACACCACGTCTGGGTGCGTGGGGTAGGTGCAAGCTGAACCTCTACGATTGGGACGGCGACGGGCTTCTCGACCTGCTGATTGGCACGCCACGCTCGGCAAGTATTCCCACACCCGATAGGGGCTTCCCCAATGGCGCTGTGGAGTCATACGAGGGTTTGCAGGTGTTGCTAATGAAGAATGTGGGTACCGTAGATGTCCCCATATATAGCGAGCCCGTGCAGTTCCAACTCAAAGGTGAGGATATATACATTGGTCAGCACGCCAACAGCCCAACACCTTGTATGCTGGGCGACACTTCGGCGGGTGCCAATCTGCTGGTGGGCTGCGAGAATGGTCGTTTCTTCTTCTTCAATCGCAAGGACCTGACGACCATCACTATTGACGAACGTAATAAAGAACTGCTCAAAAAATGAAAAAAATCTATCGAGTGACACTCTTACTCGCCCTTGCGGTGGGTTGCTTTGCCTGCTCGGAGCCCGAAGTGCCCGAGGTGGTACCTCCCACGCCTACGTTGCCTCCGCTTCAAGGCGCTGCACTGGTAAGTGGCGAGGCTGTGCCCGCTACGGCTACGGAAGGACTTGCACCTCTGAGCCTCAAAAAGAGCGTTAGCGCGGTGTTGGTGGGTGCCGAGAAGATCTCCTCCAAGGAGTACCCCGACCTCTTCCTCACTTCGACTTTCGGTCTTGGTACCGCTCAGGGTGGTCATTTCGGACTGAATCTGTGCGAGTATAAGGGTAAAACCGATGATGGAAGACTCATCTATGGCACCCCAATCCATATTGCCACCCACCCGTGGGAACAGAGCGATGTTAATGTGCGCATAGTGACTATTGAGGGCGATATTTACGCCTTCTACCTCACCGCACAGCGTTTCCGCGTGGCGCTCTACGACAAGGCGGCAAAATCGTTCGGCGAGTCGTGGATTTCCAACGAGCAGATAGACCTCTCGTCGCTCGGCATCAACGGCATAGGCGCTTTCGATGTGAAGATCGCTGGCGACAGTGTCGAGGTGGTGTTCCTCGGCGCAGACCTCTCGGGTTACCAACCCCCGATGGACGACGTTGCCGATAGCTACTACGACTCGATGGGTATCTATCGTGGCGAGCTGCCCTACTATGGTGTCTACACTATGAGTTTCAACCGCTCGAATTGGCAACTCAAAAGCGTTACTAAACCTCTGAGCGCAAATCCTAGTGCGATACTTGCAGGTCAGGGCTTGACGCTCGTTAAGGGCGCAGCTGAGGGTTATGTGCTTGGAAATAAGTTTGGTACGCTCAAATGGCTGCCCGCTAAGAGCGGCTCTTACGAGGACTATCTCTACAACTCAGAGGGCGAGGTGCTTATTAATAACAACGTGATGAGCAATATCTTTACGGTGGCAGCCGACGCCGATGGTGTGAAGGACGACTTTATAACCTCGGGCGAGGGTATGCTCTACCTCTACCGCGCAACGGGCGAGGTTACTGCCGATGGTACGCCCATCTACGCTGAGGGTGTGCCCATTATGCAGGAGAACGGCAACATCTACCCTGGCTCGCTCAGTGTCCCCTCGGTGGTGGATTGGGATGGTGATGGGGTGCTTGATATTGTTGCGGGTAACTCCGAAGGACGTCTGCTGTTCTTCAAGAATAGGGGCTCCAACTCCTCTCCCGCCTTTGGTCCCTACGAGTATCTATGCTCCGAGGGAGTACCCATCTGCTTCCGCGCAGGCTACTATGAGGTACAAGGACCCTTGGAGGCTGGCTGGGGCTATCTCTGCCCTAATGTGGTCGACTGGAACGGCGACGGACTGCTCGACGTAGTCTTCTCGACGAACGAAGGAAAGTTTGAGTATATGCTCAATGAGGGAACTGCTACCGAGCCATACCTCGGACCTCGACAGACAATTATGCTCGACGGTCTGGAACTATATGGCGTGTGGCGCTGTCGCCCTGCTGTGGCAAGCGTAAATGGTAAAACATACATTGCCATTATGGATGATGGCGACGCCCTGCACCTCTACGAGAAGCGTGCCGACAATGCTGTTGTGGATCGAGGTCGTATGTTACTTGCTGACGGTAAGGAGATTACGGGCTACCAGAATACTACCACGGCAGAGAGTTTGGGTTATAGAGGACGCGAGAAGTTGGAATTTGTGGATTGGAATGGCGACGGCGATTTAGACCTTGTGGTTGGTACGCCTTTGCAGTCCTCGTTCCCATTCCCCGACTACGGACTGCCAGCATCTCGCCCCAGGGGCTTGCAGGTGATTATGTTCGATAATGTGGGCACAGGGGGAGAGTTTAAGTTTGCCTATCCCAAACAGTTCCAATTTAAGGGTAAAGATTTCCGCCTCGGGGCTCACGCTAATTCGCCTGCGGCTTGTATGCTAGGCGACACTTCGCGAGGTCCGAACCTTCTGGTGGGCTGCGAGAGCGGCAACTTCTACTTCTTCAACCACTACGACCTAACTACTGTCGGTCTGTCGTGGTAAGAGTATTAATTACGTAATAAACAAAAGCACCGCCCGAATGGGTGGTGCTTTTGTTTGTATATTATTGATTATTAGCTATTTCCCGATGCAAAACTTGGAGAATATTTCGGAGAGCAGGTCGGAGCTGGTAACCTCGCCTGTAATTTCGCCGATGGCGCCCAACACTTCGCGGATATCTTGCGCAACAAGATCGGTAGGAAGGTCGTTACACAAGCCCTCGTGTGCCCTAAGGAGTGCCTCGTGAGCCCTAATGAGTGCCTCGTAGTGGCGGCTATTGGACACCACTGTCTCTCCCCTTAGCAGGTCGCCCGTATCGACCTTCGAGCGTATTGCGGCAAGCAGTTCATTGACGCCTTCGCCATATTTTGCAGAGATAGCAATCCAACCCTCGGGGATTTGGGAGTGGGGTAGAGAGGTGACCTCTTCGTTCCTCAGGTCGCACTTATTGATAACCCTCAGCAGGTGCTGTTCGGGGGTAATGGTCACGACATCATCCTCGGGCTCCTCGCACAGCTGCACCACAATCTGAGCCTCGCTGGCGGCTCTACGGGTACGCTCGATACCCATATTTTCTAGCTCGTCGCCCGTCTGGTGCAGACCCGCCGTATCAACAAATCTAAATCGCACGCCATCAATCGTCACGCTCTCCTCAATCGTATCGCGCGTGGTACCCGCAATATCGCTAACCATAGCTCTGTCATCGCCCACAATACGATTCAGAAGGGTGCTCTTGCCTACGTTGGGTTTGCCCACAATAGCCACCGCTACGCCTTTTTTTATGGCGTTACCCGTTGAGAATGAGGTGGTAAGTCGTTCTATTTCGCGTTCTATATTGTCAAGCAAAGCGATGAGTTCCTTGCGGTTGGCAAATTCCACATCCTCCTCCGAAAAGTCCAACTCCAACTCCAAGAGCGACGCCAAGCGCACAAGTTCAGCCCTCAGTGCGGCGAGCGATGCGGAGTAGGCGCCCCTCAGCTGCGTGTCGGCAAGGGTCAGCGCAGCCCGGTTTTCGGCAGCAATAACGTCGGCGACCGCTTCGGCTTGCGAGAGGTCCATCTTGCCTGCCAAGAATGCGCGTTTTGTAAATTCGCCGGCTGTGGCAGCGCGTGCGCCTTCGGCTATGGCAAGCCTTATGATTTCACCCACAATGTAGCCCGAACCGTGGCACGAAATCTCCACCATATCGCCACCCGTATAACTATTCGGAGCACGGAAGACTGCCACCACCACATCGTCCACCCTGCGCTCGCCATCGTAGATGTAGCCATAGGTCATTGTGTATCCCTTTGAGTCGTTGAGCCTTACATCCTTATTTGCACTACGGAAGAGCTTGTCGGCAACCTCCAAAGCCCTCTCGCCCTCGATGCGAACGATAGCTATGGCGCCTCCCAGGGGGGTGGCGGGTGCTACTATGGTGTCGTTAAAATTCATTATGCTCTTGGGGTTATGCTCCGTCTATTTCAAAAAAATTTCGAGTTTCTGTCCCACGCGGATTTTCGAGGGGTCTTTGATGTTGTTCCACTTGCAAATTTGCTTCACCGTTACGCCATATTTGCGGGCAATGAGCGAGAGGTTTTCGCCCGATTTAACCTTGTGGATTTTGCTGTCAATAACAAAGGTTGGCATCTCACCATTCTTGCGGGGGCTCATATACTCCGCCAAATAGATGGTGTCTTTGCCCATAATCTCTGCCTCGTGGTCGATGAACTTTGCCACCTCCGAAAGTGGCAAGACGAGGTCGTAGGCACGCCCTCTTACAGCGGGTATTATATCTTGCTTAAATTGTGGATTCAGAGCCCTTAAAACCTCCATAGGTGTACCAATGGTTGAACTCACTTGTTTTAGATGCATAATGCGGCTAACGTGCACTGTATCGGTAACCAGGGGCAGGGGAGCCTCGGCGGGCTCTATCTCGTGCAGCGAGTGGTAGTGGTAGGCGTAGGTGGTGGCGATAAAGGCAGGCACGTAACCCCTTGTTTCGGGGGGCAAATAGGGGTAGATATCCCAAAATCCCGCGCCTTTTTTCTCGACCCTGCGCAATGCCCTATTAACCTTGCCCGCACCGCAGTTATATGCAGCCAGAGCGAGTTCCCAATCGCCATAGACCTCGTAGAGGTATTCGAGGTGGCGGCAGGCTGCCTTGGTGGAGAGTATGGGGTCGAAGCGTTGGTCTACGAAAGAGGTAACTTCCAATCCGTAGCCTTTGCCCGTAGAGTACATAAACTGCCACAAGCCCGAGGCGCCAACCTTCGAGCGAGCCTTCGGAACGAGCGATGATTCGATGACGGGCAACATTCTCAGTTCCAGAGGTAAACCTCTCGCGTCGAGTTCCGCCTCGAATATGGGGAAATAGTAGAGCGAGCGCCCCAGAATGCGGCTAATATGCTCGCGGTGGCGTGTGGTATAGGAGATGATATATTTCCTAACCACTTCGTTATAAGACATAGGTATTGCCGAGCCGATAGCCTTCAAGCGCTCCACATAAACCGAGTCGGGAACGTTGCTTGCGGGCAGGTCGAGCGTATCGATACAAATCAGTGGATTGAGTAGCTGCTCCGAGGTGATTTTGCGTTGTTGTTCGCTCCAAGCTACCAACATAGAGTCCAGGCGTGGCAGGGCAAGCGCCTCGTCGATGCTTACCGATTGTGTTGCCTCGTTGTCGAGTGGGGTAAGTATAGGCTCTTGGGCAAAGCCGAGCGAGGTGGCAAGTTGCACGCCAAGTAGCCAGAGGAAGATGTGTCTGATTCTCATCTACACTAAAAATTCATCGTAAGGTTGAAACCGAAGTTATTGGTAATGCCCTGAGGGCTAACGGTCTGAGTTATCTGTGGCTCGATTTTCATAGAGAGGTTGTCGCTGATGTCGTATGCCTGCATATGGGCATCAATGTGCGCATCAGCAACCTGCACCAAGTATACCGCAACGGTGCCAATAATCGCCAAGTCGCGGTTGCGTCGGTAGGAGTTTTTGATTGAGCGCAGCGACTCCTCGGGCGTGTTGGGAAACTCACTGATGGTCGTGTCGTCATTGTCGGTGGCGAGGTCGTAGGCTGTTTTGAAGCGGGTGTAGCCCCTCTGGTTCCAATCTATAACATAGATCATCGACGCCATACCTACCACCACAATGGGCACCTTCCAATAGCTACCATTGTAAATTTGTCCCGCACCAGGGCAGACAAATGAGAGTGTAGATGCCTTCTGAATGTCGCTCATCTCCGATGGGAAGTTAATTACACCATCGACCAAAAAGCCCATAAAAGATGCCGCAGCAGCGCCTATGAGTAGTGTGCGGTAGTTCTGGTGTTTGAGCATCTTGGTCTGCACGGGTGTGCGCTCCGCCTGCGTGGCTCCCGAGGCGGCAAGTTTGTCGAACTCCGCCTTATAGCTAAGATATTTCTTGTTTTGCTCCAAGCCAGCCCACAATGGTAAGCCCACCATTGCATATTCGAGCGGTATCTTCCAATACTTCTCCTCGTAGAACTGAGCAAAACCGGGCAGCACCACGCTCGCAAGGGTGGTTGGTGTGAGCGACAAAGAGTCGCGGAAGAACCAATTATAGCGAGCCTTCTTTACCGTATCAGCCGCCAATGTGTCGAGTTTTTCTGTGAGTGAGTCGGTTTTCTCGGCGGGCAGCAATGAGGTGCGTCGTGCCACAAGCGAGTCGATGCGCACCGAGGTAGCCGAGAGTGCCGTTGTATCCTCGGGTAGGATGCTCTCTCTTGCCACAACAAGCGAGTCGATAAGTCGGCTCAGCTCAGCAGCCTCCAACGAGTCCTGTTCGGGGGTGCGCACTACGGGCATAATCTTTTCGCCGCCCCTCACACTGAAACTCTGCGTGAAGTCGGCAATAGCCACAACCTCCTTCTTCTTGCGCTTTTTGCTCTTCTTCTCCACAGCGTTCTCTTCCTGCTGAGCAAAGAGCATAGAGGGTAGGAGGGCGGCAATAACCACCATCAGCACACCTCGCAATATGGCACTTTTTGTAAACCTCATACTCTTATTTATCGAGCCTTTCGAGGCGTTCTACGATGGATGTAATATCCTTGTCACTCGAAAAACCAATAATAATCTTACCCGAACCATCGCCCGAGCGTTTGATTTTTATATTCTCGCCCAATAGAGGCGACAACTTCTCTACAATGCGGGTGTAAATCTCGGGAAACTCCTCTTCCTGCTCCGCTGTGGCAGGTTTTGTCTCAGCAAGCTTCTTCACCAGAGCCTCGGTAGCCCTCACCGAGAGTTCCTTTTTGACCACTTTGCGCACGAGCGAAGGCTGAAGCTCCTCGGGTGCCGCAGCAATAGCCTTGGCGTGACCCATAGTGATGTGGTTCTCTTTGAGGGCAGCCTGCACCTCGGGGCACATCTGCACAAGGCGGAGGTAATTAGCCACCGTCGAGCGTTTCTTGCCCACGCGCTGAGCCACCATCTCCTGCGTTACGCCACACTCGTCAATGAGCCTTTGGAGTGAAATAGCAATCTCCATAGCATTGAGATCCTGGCGCTGGATGTTTTCCACAAGAGCCATCTCGTGCAGTTCCTTATCGTCAGCCTCGCGGATGTAGGCAGGAATGCTCTTTCTGCCCGCCAGCTTCGAAGCTCTCCAACGCCTCTCGCCGCTGATGATGATATACTTGCCGTCACTCTCGCGGCGCACCGTGATGGGTTGAATGAGTCCCAGAGTGGCAATCGAGTCTGCCAACTCTTCCAAGGCGTCATCATCAAAAATGGTGCGAGGTTGCTTGGGGTTGGGAATAATGCTCTCCACCTCCAACTCCTCCATACGGCTTACGGCAGGAAGAGTGTCTATGTAGTTTTCGGCTTCGAGGATTGCGCCCAATCCGCGACCAAGTCCTGTATGTTTCTTCATAATTTTTATCTTTATATTGTAACGTGTTTCTACTTCTTTCTATTGCGCCTTATGAACTCCTTGGCGAGGTCCATATAGCACTTGCTGCCCGACGATGCAGCATCGTGGAGTATCACGGGAATGCCGTGCGAGGGTGCCTCGTCGAGTCTTACGCTGCGCGAGATGATGGTGTCGTAGGTGAGGTGTTTAAAGTGTTCCTTGACCTCGAAGGTGACCTGATTTGCCAAGCGCGAGCGGGAGTACATCGTCATCACAAAGCCTTCGATTTCCAATGCAGGGTTCAGCTTACCCTTGACCATCTTGATGGTATTGAGTAGTTTACCCAAGCCCTCCAATGCGAAATAGCCACACTGCACGGGGATGAGCACCGAGTCGGAAGCCACCAGAGCATTTACGGTCGTAAAGCCGAGGCTGGGGGAACAGTCAATGAAGATGTAGTCGTAGTTGTCCTTCACCTCGTCGAGCACCTTTTTCATACGAAAGTGACCATCCGAAAGTGTTGCCAACTCGGCGTCGGCACCCACCAGATTTATGCTCGAAGGCAGCACGGAGAGTTTCTTTACATCCTCGCTGTGGAGGATAACCTGCTCGGCGCTGCATTTGCCCACAATGCACTCGTAGATACCCTCGTTGCGAATATCAAAACCCAATCCCGAAGTGGCATTTGCTTGCGGATCGGCGTCTACAAGGAGTATCTTTTTGCCCATAATGGCAAGGTTGGCAGCAAGGTTTATTGCCGTTGTTGTTTTACCTACGCCACCCTTCTGATTGGCGAGTGCTACGATTTTACCCATAATATCCCATTTTAATTATGGTGCAAAAATAGTATTTTTCTTTGAAAAATAGATACGGTTTCGGATAAAATACGTATATTTGGGATTGGAAACAGAGCTAATGCTCTTGGTCGAGAATGACTATTCACTCATAAACATTAACTTAAATAACTTTTATTCTATGGAATCGTTAAAAGGTAAAGACTTTTTGAAATTGCTCGATTTTACTCCCGAGGAGATTCGCTATTTCCTCTCGTTGGCAGCTCAGCTTAAAGCCGATAAGAAAGCCGGTAAAGAGCAGCAACACCTTGTGGGTAAGAATATTGTGCTCCTCTTCGAGAAGGACTCCACTCGTACTCGTTGCTCGTTTGAGGTGGCTGTACACGACCAGGGTGGTCACGTTACTTACCTGGGTCCCAGCGGCTCGCAGATGGGCAAAAAAGAGAGTATTGCCGACACCGCCCGCGTTCTTGGCAGAATGTTTGACGGTATTGAGTATCGTGGTTATGGTCAGTCTATCGTGGAAGAACTTGCACACTATGCCGAAGTTCCCGTATGGAACGGTCTTACCAACGAGTATCACCCCACGCAGATTTTGGCAGACTTCCTCACTATGCAGGAACACTGCAACAAACCCTTCGGAGAGATGAAGTTCTGCTACTTGGGCGACGCACGCTACAATATGGGTAACTCGCTGATGGTTGGTTGCGCCAAGATGGGTGTGGACTTCCGCGCCGCTTGCCCCGCAGGCTACGAGCCCGAGGCTTGGCTCGTCGAGGAGTGCCAGAAGATTGCTGCCGAGACAGGTGCAAAAATCACCATCACTCACGACGTAAAAGAGGCAGTGAAGGATTGCGACTTCCTCTACACCGACGTATGGGTTTCGATGGGTGAGAGCGACGAGGCTTGGGTAGAGCGTTTGGAGTGTATGATGCCCTACCAGGTTAATATGGATGTTATCCGCGCAACGGGTAACCCCGAGGTTAAATTTATGCACTGCCTGCCCGCATTCCACGACCTGAAAACCCGCATCGGTAAGGAGGTTTATGACAAGTTCGGCGCAGCCGAGTTGGAGGTTACCGACGAGGTCTTCGAGAGCTGCCACTCGATTGTCTTCGATGAGGCAGAAAACCGTATGCACACCATCAAGGCTGTGATGGTTGCAACTCTCGGAGAATAGGCTCTTTGGGCGGATTAATATAAAGTAAAAGATGAATAGCGAGAACAACGAGAAGCAAGATGTTTTGCAGAGGGTAGAAGTGCCATCTGCGGAGGTAGAAAAAACGGATGTGGGTGATGCGTCTTATGGTGCACCACAAGAGTCTGCGATGTCCCATCGTAAACCTCGCAAATTCCCCACTTGGGTGGACTTTTTTGCCACTGCGGGAGTCTTTGTTTTCTCGGTTCTGCTCGGCAGTTTTTTGTCGGTTGTTCTGATGAAGGTGCGTGGGGCTGAGAGTCTCACGCCCGACATCACTTTCGTCTACTACCTTGTGCAGATGTTGCCTACTATTGCATTTATTGTATGGTTGCGCCATCGTGCGGGTCGTGGAACGGCTATTCATCTGGGACTCAGGCATACAAACCTGCCAATGGTCCTTTGGGGTGTGGTGCTTGTGATGGCTTCGGGTGTCGTCATTGAGCCACTCTTGGGACTCTTTCCCACCGAGGCGTACGACAACGTGCAACAGACCATAGGTTTGGGCGGTTGGGCTATTCTTTCCACTATCGTTGCTGCACCCATTCTCGAAGAAATACTCTTCCGAGGGCTCATCTTCGAGTCGTGTGCCGAGCGTTGGAGTAGGGGTATTGGACTCATTGTGTCGGCACTGCTGTTTGGCGTGATACACATCGTTCCCGTACAGGTTATTAATGCGTTTGTGGTTGGCTTGATATTGGGTTATGTATACCTAAGAACACGCTCCTTGCTGTCGGTTATCATCATTCACGCTATCAACAACGCTGTTGCCTACGCCACAATGGCTCTCTTTGGCAATGCCGCAAATGTCACACTACGCGATGTGGTGCCCACCGATTGGCTCTATTGGGTTGTCTACGGACTCTCGGTACTTGTCTGCTTGTGGGCTATGTGGCGGATGTTCCGAGTGCTACGAGATAATACAGAACTTGGTTAAAGAAAAAGACGAGCAGAGGTGCTCGTCTTTTTCTTTGTCAAAATCGAACGTCTAACGTCGCGGGCGCACCACAAAAGTGTGCGCCCAAAGATTTAAGTGAAAGTTGTTATAATAAAAGGTCTATTTTTGCGTTTTTAACTCTAAAGAGTTATATTTGCGCCCGTAAATGAAAGGACCATTTTTTAACATAACGATAGTTTTGCTCGCAGGAGTGTTGGCGGGCTGCGAGTTGCTCAACCACGACCAAGAGGTTGCGAGGGTGGGCGAGAACCGTCTGTTACGCTCGGAACTCGATGTGATAACAAGCGGCTTCGTGGGTGAGGACAGCACTTCGATGGCAGAAAAGTACATTGACCAGTGGGTGCGCCGCGAGGTGAAACGTCAGGAGGCTGAGCGAGTTCTCGCCGCCGAGATAGGTGAGGTTGAACGCCTGGTGGAAGAGTATCGTCAGTCGCTTCTTACGAATCGTCTCGAACAATACTACCTCTCCGGCAGGCTCGATACGCTCATTACGGATAGCCTCGTGATGGACTATTTTTCCAGCCATAGGAAGGACTTTGTGATGGATAGGACCATCCTCAAAGGGCGCATCGTTAGGCTCCCCGACAACTATCGTCAATCGGTAAAGCTCTTCAATCTTATGGGGTCGAAGAGCGAGGAAAAACAGCAAGACTTCTTGGATTTGTGCAAAAAAAACCGCTTCGAGCTCCACACGTTCGAGCAGTGGGTGGATTTCAATGAGTTCCTCTCTTATCTGCCCGTGCGCAGGGGTAAGAACTACGACTACATACTCTCGGGTGACGAGATACGCCAGATGGCAGATGCCGACAGTAAGTACTTTATTGAGATTAGGGAGGTGTTGCGCAAGGGCGAGCCCGCACCATTCGAGAGGGTGGAGGATATGGTGCGCCGACTGCTCTACAACCGTAGCAGGGCACAGCTGGTAGGCGAATATAACGACAGCCTCTACAATGCGGCACTCGTGGAGGGAAAAATTAGAATTGCAAATAAAGAGTAAAACGAAGATATGAAGAGAACATTTTTGGTTGCCATAATGGCACTCGTGGCGACACTTGGCGCAGCAAAGGCGCAAACTGTGGTGGCAGACAAGGTGGTTGCCGTAGTGGGCAACTCGGCAATCCTCTACTCGGAGGTGGTCGATTACAGCAAACAGATACTCTCGGAGCGCAAGGAGAGGGGTTATACCTCCGACCGCGACCCTATGAGCGAGTCACTCGAAAGGCTGCTTATGCAGAAACTGCTCTATAATCAGGCACTCATTGACTCCATAGAGATTAATAACTCGATGGTTTTGGAGAATGTCGAGAAGAGGGTAGAGGCGATGATTAAGGAGGTGGGCTCGATTGCCGCTCTGGAAGCCGAAGCAGGCAAGCCCGTATTTGAGATTAAAGCCGAGATGCGACGTATGGCAGAGGAGAGCCAATATGCGCAGATGATGCAGTCGACCATTATGCAGGGTGTGAAGATTACCCCCGGCGAGGTGGAGAATTACTACCACTCGCTGCGTACCGATATGCTCCCCATCATCCCCGAGCAGTACGTCTATGCGCAGATTACCAAGCTTCCCTCGTCGACCACACAAGCCAAGCAGCGCACCCGCGAGCGTCTGTTAGAGATGCGCGAGAGGGTTATCAATGGTACAAGGTTCGATATGCTGGCGAGGATGTACTCTATGGATCCGGGCAGCGCTTTGCAGGGTGGCGAGATGGACTACACACCCCTCTCTAACTTCGAGAAACCCTTTGCCGAGGCGTTGGGTAAGTTGCAGCCTAACCAGATTTCGGGCGTTGTGGAGACCGTCTATGGCTACCACATTATTCAGCTTATAGACATCAAGGGCGACACCTACAAGTGCCGTCACATCTTGCTCAGACCCACCTTTACGGACTACGAGCTGGCAGACGACCTGAAACTGCTCGATAGTCTGCGCACCGAGATTGCCGAGGGACGTGTAACCTTCGAGAAGGCGGCTTTGGAGCACTCCGACGACCAATACTCCAAGCAGAACGGCGGTCTGGTGACCAACCACGAACTTTTGGAGGTCTATGGTGCAAACGACACAAGTTATTCGCGCACAGCCTTCTACAAGGAGGACTTGGGACGCGACTACACCTATATGCGCGGTTTGAAGGTGGGTGAGATGTCGCAACCCTTCCAGAGTAGCGATATGAGGGGTAATACGCTCACGAAGCTCATTAAACTGCTTGACATTATCCCCGCTCACACCGCAAGCCTCTCGAACGACTACCTGCAAATTGAGCAGATTGCGCTGCAACACAAACAGCAGGAAGAGTTCCAAAAGTGGCTCGACAAGAAAATCTCGATGATG
The DNA here is from genome assembly GCA_045602145.1 of Tidjanibacter sp. Taxonomy (GTDB): domain Bacteria; phylum Bacteroidota; class Bacteroidia; order Bacteroidales; family Rikenellaceae; genus Tidjanibacter. The sequence continues at coordinate 24,931 of JAZSAY010000006.1, read as the reverse complement.
TATGTGCGCATCGACCCAATGATGGACACCTCGGACTTCGAGAATAAGAATTGGATTAAGTAGTAGAATATCGAAGCATTGAAAAGGGCTATTTTTATATTGTTGGTTTCGGCGGCTATGCTTGTTGGCGCAGGCATCGAGAGCTCGGCACAGACCAAAAAGCGCAACGCCGAAGGCAAGGAGCTAACGCCCGTCGACATTAAGTCCAGGCGCACACGCCCTGTGCCGGTGGGTGACTCTACGGGCTATGCGCTGACGGGCGACGTGGTGCTCTACCACAACGGGGCAGTTATCACTTGCGACAGCGTGGTGCGTTACAGCGAGAGCGCAATGACCTGCTTTGGCAATGTCATCATCAAGAAGGAGGATACCTACATTTATGGCGATAGGGCAGAGTATAGCCGCGACGAGGGCGAAGCAAGGGTCTACTCGCCACTCGTGAAGGTTCTCAACAAGGACGCAACGCTCTACACCTACAACCTTGTATTCAACACAGCGGAAAATATCGGTCGCTTCTATGGTGGCGGCACCTTCACCAACGGCACAAACCTTATGGAGTCCGAAAGAGGCTACTTCTATGCCGATTTGGATGAGATGGTGGGCGTAGATAGGGTGGAGATGAAGAACGAAACCTACCAGATGAAGTCCGACTCGGTGAATTATAACACCGAAACTGAGATTGCCAAGTATTTCACACGCAGCGTGACGTGGAAGGATGATGGCGAGATTCTCTCCTCCGACGACGGCGAATATCACAATAAGGAGCAACGCTACATTTTCCGCCAGAATGCCTATGTACTCTCGGAGCAGAGGGAGATGTGGGCAGACACGGTGGATTATCACGAGATGGTGCAATTCATTGAACTCAAACATAATGCACAAATTCGCGACGAGGAGTACAAGAGCATCGTCTTTGGTAACTACGGCAACTACGACAACCGCTCGGGTGATACGTTCCTGACTCAAAATCCTGCCTACATATCCTATGGCGATAGCGACGGCAACGGCACAAACGACACGGTATATATGCGCTCCGACTCGATGTATGTCTACCTGATAGACTCGCTCGGCTACTGTACCCTCACACGCCCCGATTCGGCAACACTTGCTGCGGAGTTGGCTGCCAAGGCTAAGGCTATTGAGGATAAACGCATTGCCGACTCTCTGGCAGTGGTTAAGGCTGAGAGGGATAAGTTTGTGGCAGATAGCCTTGCGCAAGCCGAAAAGGAGGCACGCGAAAGACTCCTCGACAGCCTCTTTACGCTCCGAGCCTCGTTCCAAATGGTCGATGGCGATGATAGCCTGAGGATGGTGGCACAGAGGGTTGATTTTATGATTGACAGCATTCAAAACCCACCCGTAGACTCTACGGCAGTGGCTCAGATGGTTGATTCGCTCGTTAGGGATAGCGTGGCTCTGCCACTCGACAGTCTCGCAATGACCACCGACTCGCTCTCGGGCGACACAGTAGCCAAGAAGAACGGCGCGGACCGCATAATGCTCGGACTGAGGAATGTTAAGGTCTACCGCAACGATTTCCAGGGCATTTGCGACTCGATGCTGATGTTCTCTGCAGACTCCACGTCGCAGCTCCACCGCAATAGCGTTATGTGGAACGAACTCAACCAGATAGCCAGCGAAAGAGCAGACGTCTACACCCGCAATCAGAAGCCCTATAAGGTGATTTTCACCGAGGGTAAGCCACTAATGAGTTCTGAGATAGATACCACGCGCTACAATCAGGTGGCAGGTAAAACCATCGAGGCGCTCTTTGAGGACGGTGTGATGTATCGCACCGACATTAAGGGCAATGCACAGACCTATTATTATATGGTAGACGACGCCGACGGTGCGCTGATGGGATTCCTTGTTGCTGAGAGTGCCGATATGACCTTCTTTATTGAGGACAACACTGTGGAGGGTATTATGTACCGTGGCGACCCTGTTTATACTATCTACCCGATGACCAAAATTCCTGCCGACCAACCTCAGCGTATGCCCGAATTTGTGTGGTACATCGACGATAGACCAACGGCAAAAATTATTATGGGTGATTGGATTATAAACCCGTCGGAAAGAGAACGTTATGAAGCTATGCGACGTCCGCAGTTCCCCATCACTTACTCCATCGAGCGTGAGAGGGAAATGCTCTTGGAGCGTGGCGGATGGGCAGACCGCACGGACGATATTTCCGACCTCGCAAAGGACTTCATTGAGAGAGTTAAGGATAAGTAAAATTCAGTAATACAATAAATTAACACACAACACAAACAGAATATGAAACTTAGGGATATTTTGGCAATTTCGGGTGAGCCCGGTCTGTATAACTACATCGCAAGCAGCCGCAATGGCGTCATCGCCGAGAGCCTCGTGGACGGCAAGCGCAAGAACTTCTCGGGCACCCATTCGAGGGTTAGCTCGTTGGCAGAGATTAGCATCTTTACCGAGGATGAGGATGTGGCTCTGGCGGAGGTTCTTACTTCGCTCTTTGATCATACCAAAGGCGAGCAGACTCTTTCGCACAAGGCTTCGGAGACTGAACTGAGGGCGCTCTTCGACGAGGTGTTGCCTACCTATGATAGGGAGCGTTTCCACCTCTCGGATATGAGAAAGTTGGTGCAGTGGTTCAACTTGCTTGTTAAGGCGGGTATGACCGACTTCTCAATCGAGGACGAGGAGCCCGAGACAGAGGAGTAACAGAGAAGAGGGTTGAGCAATGCGCTCAGCCCTCTTTCCTTAATTAGGCTGTGCCTCAAAAGTATCAGCCCTTAGGTCGTTAGACTTTTGACGTTGGACCTTCTAAAACGAAGAGCGCACCAAAGTGCGCCCTTTGTTTTAGAAGTTAATCTCAAATCGGCAGGCGAGCATACTGTAATCCACGCCCGCGTCTTTACCTACAACGTCGGCAGGATTGGTTGTGGGTTCTCCCGCATCGTTCAAGCCAATGTTGAGTTTGCCGTTGCCGTTGGCATTAGCATTGTTGTTGACATACTGATAGTTGAGCATCATCTTAATGTTGCTGTTTACCCAATAGTTCACGCCTACTGTCCAGCCGTTTGCGGCACCGCCACGCACATTCTCGCTATCCAAATCGAGGCGGTCGTAGCGTGCGCAGAGTTCCACATCGCCCCACGAGCGACCGGGTGTTATGCGGGTGTATTTGGCACCCCCTGCGTCATAGTTCTGTTTACCACCAAAGAGCAGCACGCCCGCCTGCGCATAGACACCCCAAAAGTGCTTGGTAGGACTATCGGTGATGTGTTGGTCGATGTGTACTTCGTCTTTCAGATATGCTGCTTCCCAGCGCAAACCCTTATAGTGACCTGCCAGCTCGGCGGTATACATAAGTTCAAAGTTGACATCGGGAATGTAGCCCGTGTCGAGATATTTCTTGCGGTTGATGACTGTGGAGTTGCGCGAGGAGATGCGCACCGAACCGTAGCGAGAGGGCGAGAGGTCAGCCTTTGGGGTGCGGTAGGATGCTGCAAAACCGATGTGCAACGAGGCTTCTTCGAGCTCGTAGAGGGGGCGCACAACCACTTTACCCGTCAACGAATAGCCTGTACTGTTGCCCATATCCTTGTTGTTATCCTCGACATTGGCACGGGTCTCGGCTCCATCGACGGGCTGGAAGAAGTAACCTGCCGCGGCCCATAGGAGAGGTACCTCAAATTTAGCCTGTACACCTACGTGACGTGAAGGTGCAAATGCCACAGCCATAGGGCGTTCGATGAACTGCAAGTAGCGCGAAGTGGTGTTGCGCGAGATGGAGAAATTCTCCTTGAAGTTGCCCACTTGCAACTGCACATAGGGTATGCCGTCGAAGCGCATATAGGCGTCTTTGAGCTCTACCACACCGTCGGCAAGGTCCATATCCAATTCGCCGTACCAATTTTTGCGAAATTGTCCTTTGATGGCAAACCTCGCACGGCGAATGCTCACACCATTACCAATTTTGTCCGTACCCTCGGGAGCGCCCCAAAAGACCGCTCCGTCGGTCTGCACCCTCACGTCGAACCAGATGCGATAGTCGGCTGCCTTGTTCTGAAATACCAAAAAGCCGTCTTGCGACTCGGCGCTGAGGGGTATGACGCCAACCCTTTGCCCATATTGGTTGATGTCGGTTGTGTAGGCAGGTGTAGATGTGCTCTTCAAAGGCGAGGGAGCCTGCCTTGGCTGATTTTGCGCTGCGAGCGACGAGCCTCCAAGAGCAATGCACGCAACAAATAGAGTAGTAAACATTTTTCTCATAAGCCAATAATGTTTTTATGGTTATCGGCTATGAGGAATGCAAAATGCTTGCCGAAGGGAGTTAATGGAATGGGAAGAGTATTTTGAATTAGCCGTATGGGGGTGTTAATTTTGCACAAAAGTAAGCGAGGAGGGGAAATTCTCCTCTCCTCGCCAAGTACCCGAAACCGGGGTCGAACCGGTACGGACCTTTCGGTCCACAGGATTTTAAGTCCGGCGTGTCTACCTATTCCACCATTCGGGCACACCCACTGGGCGCTTTGCAGCACACGAGCGCACAAAGATACAATGCAAAATTCAAAATTCAAAATGCAAAATTGCCCACCCCCGATGCTTGGCAACTGAGAGGGCGCAGCATCGGTATCTTTACTAAATACTCAATGGTGGGGCGGTAGACCTATATATTATAAGAAAAAAGTGGTAAGGGAGGACATTGTATTGCCAAAAATTAGTATCTTTGCGAGAATTATTCGTATTAGCATCTTAGATATGAAAATCGCTATTGCTCAACTAAACTTCTGGTGTGGTAATTTCGAGTACAACAAGTACAAAATTATCGACGCTATTGCCGAGGCTAAGAATCAGAGTGCAGACCTTGTGGTCTTTGCTGAGGAGGCTATCTGCGGTGTGCCCGCACATTCGCTGCTCGCCAGGGGCGCGTTTCTCGATAAGGCAGAGGAGGCGCTGGTAGAGATTGCCGCCTTTACAGAGGGCATTGCCGTACTGGTGGGTCTGCCCATACGCCGTGGCGGTGGTACGGCGAGTGCTGCTGCGTTTATCCACAACAGACGCATCAGGCGCTACATCACCAAGCGCACACTTCAAGGCGACATCGACGCCTCGTATCTTACCTCAGGTAGGGGTCACGAGTATGTGAATGTGGCAGGCGAGAAGGTGGCAGTAGCCATAGGTAGCGATTTTCTTGCCGACCAAGACTTTGCGGATGCCTCTACCATTGTGGTTATGGGTGCAGACCGCTATCAGCAGGGACGCATCGAAAGGCGCTACGACAAACTGAGCGAGAAGGCGTACCTTGCCGATGCCAATGTGGTCTTTGTTAACCACGTGGGTGGCTCGTCGGAGGTTGTCTACGACGGCTCATCGGCATTCTTCAACTCCAAGGGTAAGGCTGTCACACTTGCAGGCAGTTTCGTGGAGGAGATTGCATTTGTGGACACTGCACAGACCACTCAGACGGTGGAGGTGCCCTATCAGGATAAAATTGCCAACGTCTATGGCGCACTGAAACTTGGCGTGAGTGACTACTTTGCCAAGAATAATCTCGATAAGAAGGCGTGCTTGGTGCTGACTGGCGGTATTGACTCGTCGGTGGCAGCAGCGATACTTACTGACGCTCTGGGCAAGGATAGGGTGGTGGCTCTGCAAATGCCCTCGCGCTACTCCAACGACCACTCGGCAGAGGATGCTGAGATGTTGGCAAGTGAGCTGGGTATTGAGCTTGTAACGGTTCCCCTGAGCGATATCTATCGTAGTAGTTTGGATACTATTGTGGCGGCTATTGGCGCCCCCGACCATCCTAAGTTGGAGGTAGACTTCCAGCTGCGCCTGCGTACGGCGCTCTTTATGGCCGTGTGCGAGCAAAGGGGCTATGTACCCATCAATAGTGCCAACAAGACCGAGCTTGCCGTAGGTGCACTGACGCTCTATGGCGACACAAGCGGTATGCTGGGCATTCTGGGCGATCTCTACAAGAGCGATGTCTATGCCTTGGCACGCCACATCAACTCGCAGAGAGAGGTTATTGCCGAGCAGACGATGCTTAAAGCTCCCTCGTCGGAGATGCAGATTGAAGGTGCCGGGGAGGAGTCGCTACCTCCCTACGACGTTATCGACGCCATTCTCTACCGTATGCTCGAACGCTGGCAGGAGAGGGATGAGATTATCGACGCAGGCTTCGAGGCTCGCGATGTGAATGTTGTGCGCCGCCTAGTCTACCAAGGGCTCGAAAAGGTATTCCAATTCTGCCCCATCTTGGAAGTGTCGTCAATGCCTCTGGATAGGAGCTATGTAGACCTACCTACCTCCTCGCGCGACTAAACGTTGATTGCAGAGAGGATGGGGAGAGGATAGAGAGTATATACAGACAATTTTAGGTTAGTTAATAATAAAGGTTATGGCAAAGATTATGGAACACGACGCCCGCATTGTGGCAGTCTACCCCGAGGAGAAGAGGGTGGAGGCTCAGATGAGGGTTAGTAGTGCTTGCGGTAGCTGCAAAGCAAAGGCTGTCTGTGGAGGTGGCGAGAGCGAGGAAAGAATCGTGAGCGCCTATACGTCGCACCCCGAGATTTATAAGGTGGGCGACGAGGTAATCATCTCCATCGAGCAGATTATGGGCTATAAGGCTATCGTTTTCTCCTATATTGTACCACTCGTTGTAATGCTTTTGGCGTTGGCGCTGACCCACAGCCGCTGGGGTGACTTGGTGGCGGGTGTGTCGGCTCTGGGTGCTTGTGCGCTCTACTTTGTGGTCCTGGCATTCTTCCGCAAGAGGCTCGACAGGGTCATTGTGTTTTCGGTTAGAAATAAGTATTTTTAATAGTATAGAGTTATGGAGAGCTTAGTAACAACAGTGCTGGTTGTCAGCGGGTTGGGTGCACTACTTGCACTCTTGCTGTTTGTTGTGGCAAAACAGTTCAAGGTCGAAGAGGACCCTCGAATTGACGAAGTGGAAAAGATGCTGCCAGGTGCCAATTGTGGTGGCTGCGGCTTTGCCGGTTGTAGGGCTATGTCGGAGGCACTGGTTAAGCAAGAAGACATCTCGGCACTCTACTGCCCCGTGGGTGGCGCAGAGTGTATGAAGAGCGTAGCTGCCTATTTGGGTAAGGCAGCAGCGGAGCAGGAGCCTAAGGTTGCTGTGGTGCGCTGCGGTGGTTCGTGCCAGGTGCGCCCCAAAACAAACCGCTTCGATGGAGCTACCTCTTGCCTTGTCGCTTCGTCGCTCTATGCGGGCGATACGGGCTGCTCGTTTGGCTGTTTGGGTCTGGGAGATTGCGTGGTTAAGTGTGAGTTCGATGCTCTGCATATCAATCCTGCAACGGGACTGCCCGAAGTGGATGAAGAGAAGTGTACCGCCTGCGGAGCTTGCGTTAAGGCGTGCCCCAAGATGATTATCGAGCTAAGGAAGAAGGCTCCTAAGGGACGTAAGGTGTATGTTTCGTGCGTCAATAAGGCTAAGGGTGCGGTGGCAAGGAAGGCTTGCAGTGTGGCTTGTATCGGCTGCGGCAAGTGCGCCAAGGTGTGCCCCTTCGACGCCATTACGGTGGAGAACAACCTCGCCTATATTGATTGGACCAAGTGTAAGATGTGTCGCAAGTGCGTCGCAGAATGTCCCACGGGTGCTATTGTGGAGGTAGGTTTCCCTGCCCGCAAGGAGGCTCCCGCAACCGAAACACAAACAACCGCTAAAACCGAATAGAAAGCTATGAAAACATTTCCAATAGGCGGTATTCATCCGTCGGACTGCAAAGAGTATAGCAAGGAGGCGACTATTGAACGCTTCCCCATCCCCGCGAGTGTTACTATTCCTCTGGCTCAACACATTGGTGCCCCTGCGGTGGCTTGTGTGGCTAAGGGCGATAGGGTAGTGGTTGGTCAGGTTATTGCCAATGCAGGGGGCTTTGTGTCGAGCCCCATCCACTCTTCGGTGTCGGGTACGGTTACGGCTGTGGAGGCTAAGGCTGACGCGCAGGGTAACCTTAAACCCTCGGTAACCATCGCCGTAGAGGGCGACGAGTGGTTGGAGAACATAGACCGCACACCCGAGGTGGTAAAAAATATCAACCTCTCGCCCAAGGAGATTGTCGATAAGATTGCCCAAATGGGTATTGTGGGTATGGGTGGCGCTACGTTCCCCACTCACGTAAAACTATCCATTCCCGAGGGCAAGAAGGCAGAGTGCCTAATTATCAATGCTGTGGAGTGTGAGCCCTACCTCACTGCCGACTATCGTGTGATGTTGGAACAAGGCGAAAAGTTGCTCGTTGGCGCAAGAATTTTGGCTAAGGCTATTGGCGTAGAGAAAATATATGTCGGCATTGAGAATAACAAACCCGACGCTATTGCCCACCTCGAAAAACTCGCAGGTGCATACTTGGAGGTAGAGATTGTCCCCTTGAAGATGCGCTACCCCCAGGGCGGCGAGAAACAGCTGATTGCTGCTGTTACGGGTCGCGAGGTACCCAGCGGCAAACTGCCCATTGATGTGGGTGCTGTGGTGCAGAATGTGGGAACGGCTTTGGCAGTCTATGAGGCAGTTATGAAGAATAAACCCCTTGTGGAAAGGGTCGTTACGGTTACGGGCTCGCAGCTCAAAGCTCCCAAGAACTTGCTGGTGAGAATTGGTACGCCTATGAGCGCACTGATCGACTACTGCGGCGGTATGGAGGGCGTTGGCAAGATCATCGCCGGTGGTCCTATGATGGGTCGCGCGGTGAGCAATGTGGATGCTCCTGTAACAAAAGGCACCTCGGGCGTACTCCTGATGCCCACTGAGGAGTCGCTCCGACAGAAGGAGGGCGACTGCATCCGTTGCGCCAAGTGTGTGGAGGCTTGCCCTATGGGCTTGGAGCCCTACCTGCTGAATCAGCTTACCCAACGTGGCGACTACGATGAGTTGGAGCGCCACTGGATTGCCGACTGCATCGAGTGCGGCTGCTGCACCTTCTCGTGCCCCTCGTATCTACCACTACTGGATTGGGTACGTATCGGCAAGGCTGAGGTTATGAAACGTATGCGCGAGAGGGCTGCTGCCAAGAAATAAACAGTTGAATAATAAGTAGATAATTAGATATGGAGAATCAGAAATTGGTTGTTTCGCCCGCTCCGCACGTTCACGGCAAGAACGACACAAGGCGTATGATGGGCGATGTGTTGCTTGCTCTGCTGCCCGCACTTGTGGTGTCGGTCGTGGCTTATGGCTTGCAGGCGTTTGTGGTGGTAGCCTTTGCGGTTGCTTGCTGCGTACTCACAGAGTGGTTCATTCAGAGGTTTTTGCTGCGTGGCGAAAATACGCTCGGCAACCTCTCGGCAATAGTTACAGGTGTGCTCCTGGGCTTCAACTTGCCCGCAAACATTCCTCTGGGCTTGGTGGCTATTGCGGCTGTGGTGGCTATCGGCATCGGTAAGATGACCTACGGAGGTCTGGGCAAAAACCCCTTTAATCCCGCACTTGTGGGTCGTGTATTCCTGCTTGTTGCATTCCCTGTGGCAATGACCTCATTCCCTGAGGCTGTGGGCGCAGTGAGTGGTGCTACCCCCCTGGCAATGGCTAAGGAGGCACTAAAAGCAGGCGTTCCCGTTTCGGAGGTGATGCAGAGCGTCAATTTTGCTGATATGTTCCTCGGCGCCAAGAGCGGCTCGCTGGGCGAGATTTCGGTTGTAGCTCTGCTCTTGGGTTTCGGCTGGTTGCTCCTAAGAAGGGTTATCTCGTGGTACATCCCCGTATGTGTTCTGGGTACTATGGCACTCTTCTCGGGCATTATGTGGGCAGTAAATCCAGCAGAGTATATGTCGCCCCTGTTCCACGTTCTGAGCGGTGGTGCAGTGCTCGGTGCAGTCTTTATGGCTACCGACTACGTTACCTCGCCTATGACTAAGAAGGGTATGGTGATCTATGCTGTTGGTATTGGTGCCATCACGATGCTCATCCGCCTTTGGGGACCCTATCCCGAGGGTATGTCGTTCGCTATTCTGATTATGAACGCCCTGGTGCCACTGATAGATAAATGGGTTCGCCCCAGACGTTTCGGTGTTTCGAAGACTAAAAAGTAGAGGAGGAAAGGAGAGATGAAAAGTTCGCTTAGGAATATGGTTTTGATGCTCTTTGTCATCGCGCTGGTCTGCTCGGCAGCTGTTGCAGTGGTCTACGATATGACAAAAGAGCCTATACGTAAGGCACAGGAACAGAAGGTTGTGGATGCGCTGAGAGGTGTGCTGCCCGAGTTTGATAACGAGCCCGAGAGGGTGGAGCGCGACGGCTGCTATGTCTATGAGGCAAAGGCAGGCGACGAGGTTGTCGGCTATGCCATAGAGAGCACCTCGCCCAACGGTTTTAGCGGCAATGTGACGCTTATGGTCGGTATTACTGCCGATGGCACCATATATAATATAGAGGTACTCGCTCAGGCAGAGACCCCGGGTCTTGGTGCCAATATGGAGAGGGAAGACAACGCACTGCTCGGTAGCTTCAAGGGCAAGAAGGGCTCCGAGATGACTATGACCGTCAAGAAAGATGGCGGCGATGTGGACGCACTGACAGCTGCAACTATCTCGTCGAGAGCCTATTCGGAGGCTGTGGCTATGTCTTATGAGGTCTATAAGGCAATTGCCGAGGAGGTGGAGGCTTCCAAATTCAACCCCGCAGTGGTGCTGCCCGAGTGCGAGGAGATCTTCGCCGCAGAGATTGACGGTGAAAAGATTTATACAGCCACTAAGGAGGGTCACGCTGTGGGCTACGCCATCGAGGGCGCGTCGGAGAACGGCTTTAACGGCACCGTAAGGGTTCTTGTGGGCTTCGATCCCGACGGTCGCATCTTGGATGTCGAGGTGCTCGAACAGAGAGAAACCCCAGGTCTTGGCACCAAGATGTGCGACGAGGATAACGCTATGGTTCAGAGCCTTAGGGGTAAACGAGCCTCGCGTGTAAAGTTTGCCCTCCGCTCCGAGGGTGGCTCGGTAGATGCGCTCACTTCTGCTACCGTCTCGTCAAGGGCATATGTGGAGGCTGTGGAGTCGGCATACAATGTTTTCAAGAAAATTCACCTATAAAATAGTTTGATATATGGGCAAGAATTTAAGATATTTTACAGATGGACTTATCAAAAACAACCCAATATTTATGTTGGTGCTTGGTATGTGTCCTACGCTGGCTACGACTACTTCGGCAGCCAATGGCTTGGGTATGGGCATAGCAACACTCTTTGTGCTCGTGATGTCCAACATTGTTATTTCGCTCTTGAAAAACGTCATTCCCGACAAAGTGCGCATCCCCGCATACATTGTGGTCATTTCGTCGTTTGTAACTGTTGTTCAGCTGCTTATGCAGGCTTATGTGCAGGATTTGTATAACACTCTGGGTGTGTTTATTCCGCTGATTGTGGTAAACTGCATCATCCTCGGTAGGGCAGAGGCTTTCGCCTCGAAGCACAACGTGTGGGAGTCGGCACTCGACGGCTTGGGCATCGGCTTAGGCTTTACTTTGGCATTGACCCTCATCGGTATGGTACGCGAGGTGTTGGGGGGAGGCTCTATTTTCGGTCTGGACATCTGGCAGGGCGATGGCGCACTCATCTTCATCCTCTCGCCCGGTGCATTCTTCGTTCTGGGCTACCTTATGATTATTTTCCGTCGTCTTACCGCTAAAACCAAATAGAGATTATGGAGTTATTTGCAATTATCATCGGTTCTATCTTTGCGAACAACGTAGTATTTTCGCAATCGCTCGGTATCTGCCCCTTCTTGGGCGTGTCGAATAAGGTGGGTACCGCCGCAGGTATGGGTGCTGCCGTAACCTTCGTTATGGCTATCTCGTCGCTTGTGGTGTGGATGCTCCAACAGTATGTGCTCGTGCCCCTGGGTATGGAGTTTATGCAGACCATTGTCTTCATTTTGGTTATTGCAGCTCTGGTACAGATGGTGGAGATTGTGCTGAAAAAAATCTCTCCCTCGCTCTATCAGGCACTCGGCATCTTCCTGCCACTGATTACCACTAACTGTGCAGTGTTGGGCGTGGCTTTGCTGCTCGTGCAGAAGGAGTATAACCTCTTGGAGTCGGTTGTCTATGCCACCTCCATAGCCCTCGGTTTTGCTCTGGCGTTGGTTATTATGGCAGGTATCCGCGAGCGCTTGGAGCTTGTCGGTATTCCCAAAGGCGTGAAGGGAGTGCCTATCGCACTCATCACGGCGGGTATTCTGGCTATGGCGTTTATGGGCTTCTCGGGATTAGTATAGCGAGCGAATATAGCAGTTTGCTGTCTAATGTCACTGTGACTTCTACATACAAGTTATTTATAAAAATTCCTTAACTTTTCGGGCGCACCCCTTTGGGAGTGCGCCCGCGATTATTGACATTAAACCTTAGAGGGTAGATATTTATAGCAAAATAAGGCTCGCTGCCATTACAGCCATACCAATGAAGAGTCCGTAGAGGGCGATGTGATTTTCACCATAGTAGTGGGTGGCAGGCAGCAGTTCATCGAAGGCAATATATATCATTATGCCCGCAACAGCCGCCATAATGAGGCTTACAAGCGCGGGGGTAATGAAGGGCATAAGCAACAGCCACGCCACAATGGCGCCGACGGGCTCGGCAAAGCCCGAGAAAAAGGAGTACCAGAAAGCCCTCTTGCGACTGCCCGTAGCGTGGTATATGGGCACCGAAACGGCAATACCCTCGGGAATGTTGTGGATGGCTACGGCTACGGCGATGGCTATGCCAGCGCTGATGTCCGTGTAGGAGGTTACAAAGGTTGCGATACCCTCGGGAAAGTTGTGTATGGCGAGTGCTATGGCGCTGAAAATACCCGCGTGGCGCAACTTTTTGTTTGTTGCGTGGTGGTGATGTTGGTTGTCCTCGCCCTGCATCTCCTCCACATTGTGCAACTCGTGTGGGTTGTCAGCCTCGGGGATAAGGCGGTCGATGAGAGCCGCCAGCACCATACCACCAAAGAAGAGTAGGGCAGTAATCGTATCGCCCTTGCCCTCCGAGCCATAGAGTTCTCCGAGCGAGAGCCTTGCATCGTGCAGCATCTCCATAAAAGAGATATATATCATAACTCCTGCCGACAGACCGAGCGAGAAACAGAGGAACTTTTTGTTGGTCTTTTTTGCAAAGAAACCTATCAAACTACCTATACCCGTTGCTAATCCTGCAAAAAGTGTGACTAAAAGCGCGAAAAGTGTGTTATCGTTCATAGAATTTTTATTAACTTTGCAAATATATATTATTTTCTCCAATGTTTGAGCCATTGAGGAGTTGCAACAGCGGATATTTACCAATAAATTAGTAGTACTATATGAGCCAAAATAACAGAAAACGTGTAACGCTCCACGACAAAACATTCGAACTCTCTATTCCCCACGCTGAAATCGCTGAGGCTATCCAGAGGGTTGCCGACCGCATCAATGAGGACTATACAGGTGTGCAGACACCTCTTTTCCTCGGTGTGCTCAATGGCGCTTTTATGTTCCTGGGTGAGCTGATGCCCAAGATTGACCTGACGTGCGAGGTGCAGTTTGTGAAACTCGCCTCCTATGTAGGTACCGCCTCTACGGGCAAGGTACAGGACCTTATTGGCTTGACACACAGCATTGAAGGACGTCACATCATCATTGTCGAGGACGTTGTGGATACGGGAGAGAGTATGGAGCATATGTTGGCACTGCTCAAAGAGCACAAGCCCGCCAGCGTGGCTATCGCTACACTGCTCTATAAACCCACCAAGTTTACCAAGAACTACGAGGTGAAATACCGAGCAATGGATATTCCCGACGACTTCATTGTGGGCTTTGGCTTGGACTACGACGACCTCGGTCGCAACTTGCAGGATATCTATACTATCGTTGCTGAATAGTGGCGCAAAGGGCTGATTGTTAGTGCTTAGCGAGGAATAAGTGTGCGCTTATGAAAGAGAAGTTCAGAAAGTATTGGCGTTGGGTGCTGGCTACCACAGTATTTGTGGTGCTGGTGCTCTTTTTTGGCGAGCTGACGCTTGTTGAACTCGTGAGCACCAAGCGAACCGTAAGACGCCTCCATAGGGAGATTGAACGCTACGAGGGGCAAATCCGCGAAGATAGCACCTATATCGAGATGCTCAAAGATGACGAAATGCTCGAAAAATACGCTCGCGAAAAGCACCTTATGCACGGCGTAGACGAGCAGCTTTTCATTGTAGAATAGTAGCTGCGAGTAATGACTAACGAGCTGAAACATAAGGTTGTAAAGGGCGTAGCGTGGAGTACTGTGGAGAAAATTTGCTCCGCACTATTGCAATTTGCCGTGAGCCTTGTACTGCTGAGCCTGCTCTCGCCCGAGGACTACGGACTGATGGCTCTCGTGGCAGCCTTTCCCGCTATACTTATGCCCTTGGTAGATAGCGGTTTCTCGCAGGCTCTAATTCGCAAACAGGAGGTCGATGACCTCGACTACTCTTCGGTCTTTTACGTAAATATCGCCATTTCGTTGGCTCTCTATGCGGTTTTGGTGGCTATTGCGCCCGCCTGTGGCAGGTTCTTCGGTGCTCCCGACTTTGCGGTTGTGGCGCCTATTCTCTACCTGCTCATCCCCATCAACTCCTTCTCGAACATACAGAACGCCATTCTGCAACGCAAGATGGAGTTCCGCAACCTCTCGCTCTATGTGCTTGTGGCAAATGCTGTGGCAAGTGGCGTGGCTATTTGGATGGCGGTGCGAGGCTTGGGTGTATGGGCTTTGGTCGGTCAACGTATTGGCGTAGTGGTGGTTAAGACTGCTATGATGTGGATAGGGAGCAAGTGGCGCCCCCGCTTGCAGTTCTCCTTTGAGCGTATCCGAGGAATGTTTCGCTACGGTTCGCGCATTCTACTGAGCGACCTTGTGAGCAACGTCTACTACCAAATCTCCAATCTCTTCATTGGAAAATTCTATACCAAAGCCGACCTGGGTTACTATGATAGGGGTAACAAGATAAAGGAGATGCCCGTAACCTCCACAATTATGGCGGTGCTGAGCGTTACTTTCTCGGCTTTCTCGCGCCAAAAGGAGGATAAAGTAAAACTTAATTTTAACGCACGTAAGGTCTACATTCTTTGGGCATTTGTGATGTTTCCACTAATGTGCGGACTCATTGCCGTTGCCGAAGATATGTTCCGCGTGCTGCTGCCCGATGTGTGGCTCCCTGCGGTGCCCTACCTGAGGATTCTGAGCGTGGGAGGTCTGCTGGCTCCGCTGTCTGTAATCTCGTACAACATTGTGAAGGTGTGTGACGACGGCAATATGATTTTCCGCATAGAGTTTGTAAAAAAACTGATTGCTACGGCAATACTAGCCATTACCATTCCCATTAGTGTAAAGGCTATTGCGTGGGGTCAAGTGGCGATTTTTGTGTCGGATATGACCATCAACTGTCTTACAGCCAGACGTTACGTTCCCGAGTGGAGCCTGTGGCAAAGGGCGAAAGATGCACTGCCTTACTTGGGCATTACGGGACTAATGGTCGCCTTTGTGTGGCTTTTGGGTATTGCGGGTGATATACTTGGCATTGAGCTGTGGATTGTCTTTGTGGCTAAAATCGTGCTCGGCGCAGGCTTCTACGCCCTGCTTGCCGAACTCTTCTGCCTATCGGCTTGGCACGAAATGAAGGAGATAATAGTTGGTTACTTCCCCAAACGCCGAAAGAATCGTTAAAATTGAACCCCCTCTTCATTCACAGGTATCTTTTTAATACCTGTCAATAATAGGGATGATGTTTGATTAATAACAAAGAGGAGCAATGTTGCTCCTCTTTTTATTTGTATTTCACATCCGTTAGGAATAAGCCGCTTGCGGGGGCGGAGGAGGAAGAGCGCGAGAGGTCGCGTGAGGCGACAATCTCTCGGAATTGCTCCACGCTTATTTTGCCCCTGCCGACATCCACCAGAGTGCCCACAACAGCCCTCACCATATTCCTCAGAAAGCGGTTGGCACGGAAGATGAAAACCATCATACCGCACTCTATTTCAACCCATTCGGCACGATAGATGTGGCAAATGTTGTTGGTATTGTTGCTGCCGAGTTTGGCAAAAGTCGTAAAATCCTCGGTCGCAAGCAGCACCTTTGCAGCCTCGTTCATCGCCGCCATATCGAGCGGTGCAGTGTGTTGCCAAGTTGTCGCCCTTGTAAATGGGTCCTTGCGTGTCTGGATATAATAACGATACTCCCTTTCAGTGGCATCGAAGCGTGCGTGGGCATCGTCAGCAACCTTGTATATGCGCCTAAAAGCCACATCCTCAGGCAAGAGCGAATTAAGATGATATACTAAATCCTCGGGGTTACTGATGGGGCACGAGGTGTCGAAATGGGCAACATAGAACGCTGCGTGGACACCCGTATCGGTCCTGCCCGCACCTACAACGTCTATCTCTTCCCTCAAAAGCGTGGAGAGAGCCTCCTCGATGGTCTGCTCCACGGAGCGAGCATTTGGCTGTCGTTGCCAACCGCAATAGGCTGTGCCTTTGTATGATAGTTCGGCGAAGTAACGCATATTATCCTTTTTTGGTTTTACGAAGACAAAAATACTGAAAAAATCGTTATTTTTGTAAGTTAAAACCCGAGAAAGATATGAAAGTTGCAATTATTGGCTACGGCAAGATGGGGCACGAGATAGAGAAGGTGCTCTTGGAGAGGGGACACGAGGTCGCTCTGAGGATTGACGTGGAGAACCGCGATAGGGATATGGTGCCCGAACGCTTCGAGGATATAGATGTGGCGATTGAGTTTACTTCGCCCGCCACAGCCTATGATAACATTAGGCAGTGCTTGCTGATGGGCGTACCTGTGCTAAGTGGCTCTACGGGCTGGTTGGAGCATAAAGCTGAGGTGGATGCACTTTGCCGCCAGCAGGGTGGGGCGTGCTTCTACTCCTCGAACTACTCGCTCGGTGTGAACGTGCTCTTCCGCCTCAATCGCTGGCTTGCAAAGGTTATGGCACCTATGGAGCAGTATGATGTGAAGATTGAGGAGACACACCACATCCACAAACTCGACGCTCCGAGCGGTACGGCAGCAACACTTGCAGAGGAGATGGCTGTGGCAAGCAAGGGACACAAAGTGGTAGCCAAGGAAGATATTATCTCCTACCGTGAGGGCGAGGTGCCAGGTATCCACACCATAACCTATGACTCCGAGGAGGATACGCTCACGGTGTCACATAGTGCCAAATCACGCCGAGGCTTGGCTCTGGGTGCAGTGTTGGCTGCCGAGTGGCTCTTGGGCAGGAAAGGCGTTTTCTCGATGGATGATTTTTTGCAAATATAGTTGATTATGAAGAAGATATTTCAGAATAGATGGTTTAAGTTTGCCCTCGTGGCTGTGGTCTATGTGTTGTGGTTTGTGGTGTGGACCGAGAACTTGTGGCTCCTTTTGGGACTGCCCATAATCTTTGACCTCTACATCACCAAACGTATCCAACGCCTGCTACGCTGGGATAAACACGAGGAGCGCAAGCGCACCAACAAGACCTATAAGGAGATTTTTAGCTGGCTGGATGCTATTGTTTTTGCACTCGTATTTGCTTGGCTTATAAACATCTACATCTTCCAGATGTATACCATCCCCACCTCCTCGATGGAGAAAACATTGTTGGTGGGTGACTTTCTCTGCGTGAGTAAGTCTACCTACGGTCCCCGTATGCCCCAGACACCTCTTTCGTTGCCCCTTATGCATCATACAACTCCCTGGGGTACAAAGTCTTACTCCGAGGCAGTAAAGTTGCCATATAAACGATTGGCAGGTGTCAGAGGCGTGGAGAGAGGCGACATTGTGGTATTCAACTTCCCCGCAGGCGATACGGTAATTTTGGAGCGACAGAACGAGACCTACTACGACATTGTACGCCAATTTACCGCTGCTTATGGCGAGAAACGCGGACGCGAGCTGATGAATAGGCAGTATAGCGTGACCTCGCGCCCCGTGGACAAAAGGGAGCACTATGTGAAGCGCTGCGTGGCAGTGGCAGGCGACACATTGAGCATTCAGAGTGGCATACTCTATGTTAATGGAGAGGAGCAGAATTATATTGACAATCAGCAATATATCTACTTTGTAGAGACCACCTCGCCTCTGAGCCAAAAGAGTTTCGAGAGGCTCGGCATCTCGCCCGACGAGGTGCACTACTCTGCCACTACGGGCACTTATGCAATGCCCCTTACGAAGTCGGCAGTGACAGCTCTCGAAGCGATGAAGAACGTGGTATCGGTTACCAAAAATGAGAGTACCGAGTCCCATCTTGCGATTTTCCCCAACAATACCGCCTATGGCTGGACAGAGGATAACTTCGGACCCTTGTGGGTACCCAATAAGGGTGCGACAGTGGCTCTTACGACCGCCAATCTTCCTCTCTATGAGCGCATTATAAAGAACTACGAAGGCAACGACCTAAGGGTCGAGGGGGACAAAATTTTCATCAATGGTAAGGAATGTAATAGCTACACCTTCCAGATGGACTACTACTTTATGATGGGCGACAACCGCCATATGTCTGCCGACTCGCGCTTCTGGGGCTTTGTGCCCGAGGATCACGTTGTGGGCACCCCCTCGTTTGTGTGGCTCTCGCTCGATAAGTATAAACCTTTCCCAAGTAACATTCGCTGGGATAGGATGTTCAAGGCTCATAAATAAACCTTTACTCGAAGTGGCAGAGGATACCTACAAAACCGTTGTCGGCAATGCCGAAACCATCATCAGGGAGCGCAGTAGTAAGTTCCTGGCACTCTCGTACCACGTCACGTCAGCTGACGAGGTTAAGGAGATTATGGATCCTCTGCGCAAGAAATTCTACGATGCAACGCACCATTGCTACGCCTACCGCATAGGTCCCAAAGGCGAAGAGTGGCGTGCCAACGATGACGGCGAGCCCTCGGGAACGGCAGGTAAACCCATTCTGGGACAGCTACTTTCGCGCGACATAACCGACTGTTTAGTGGTAGTCGTAAGGTGGTTCGGTGGCACAAAATTGGGCGTTGCGGGACTCATTGAGACCTACCGCGAGGCTACGGCTGCGGTGTTGGATGTGAGCCGAGTGGAGGAGCGCACAATAGATAGGGTGTTGCACATTCGCTATCCGTTCGAGAGTATGAATGGTGTAATGAAGTCCATCAAGGCTATGGAACCCAAAATTTTGGAGCAGACATTTGATAATATGTGTGCTGCAAGACTCGCCATAAGACTCTCTAAGGCAGACGAACTGCTCGCAAGGCTCGAAAAGGTCGAAGGAATAAGTATTGAAGATGAAACAGAAATATAACTCCATATACATCAAGGGTGCAAGAGTCCACAACCTTAAAAACATTGAGGTTGAAATTCCTCATAACCAATTGGTTGTGGTGACGGGACTTTCGGGCTCGGGCAAATCTACGCTTGCCTTCGACACCATCTTTGCCGAGGGTCAGCGCAGGTATGTGGAGAGCCTTTCGACCTACGCACGACAATTCTTGGGCAGGATCGAAAAACCCGACGTGGATATTATCAGGGGTATTGCGCCAGCCATCGCCATTGAACAGAAGGTTACCTCGCGCAACCCTCGCTCGACGGTCGGCACCTCGACAGAGATTTACGACTACCTTAAACTCCTCTTTGCCCGCATTGGTAGGACCTTTTCGCCCGTTTCAGGTAGGGAAGTGGCGCGCTATCAGGCGCAGGATGTGGTGGCACGTATCTCTACGCTCCCCGAGGGCGAGGCTGTACTGATTGCCGCTCCCTTTGTGATGCACGAGGGCGAGAGAGTTATTGAGAAGACAACCCTATTGATGGAGGAGGGCGTGCAGCGTTTTAGCCTCCGAGGGGAGATGATGCTGGCTGAGGATTTTGTACAGAGTGTTGGAGAAGATACTGAGCCAAAGGATATTATGGTCATCGTAGACCGCCTTAGGGCTTCGCACAACGAGGAGGTGCTGAGCCGTGCGGGCGACTCTGTACAGAGAGCTATGGAGATTGGCGAGGGCATTTGTATGCTTGTCCTATCGGGCGAGGTGGAGGAGTACTCCTTGCGTTTCGAGGCTGACGGCATAATCTTCGAAGAGCCCACCGAACACCTCTTCTCGTTCAACAACCCCATTGGTGCCTGCCCCGTCTGCGAGGGCTATGGCAAGGTGGTCGGCATTGACGAAAACCTTGTGGTGCCCGACAAAAATAAGAGCATTTTCGAGAATGCAATTGCCTGCTGGCGAGGTGCTTCGATGAGTTGGTTTAGGGATAGACTTGTTGAGAATGCCCACCGCTTCGACTTTCCTGTTCACGCGCCATACTATGCGCTCACAAAGGAACAAAAACGACTGCTGTGGACTGGCAATGAGTATTTTCACGGCTTGGACGAGTTCTTTAAGATGCTCGAAAAGGAGCGCTACAAAGTACAATATAGGGTTATGCTCTCGCGATTTACGGGTAAGACCCTGTGCCCCGAGTGCGAGGGTACACGCCTGCGCCGCGAGGCTCTCTATGTGAGGGTGGGGGGCAAGAACATTGCTGAATTGGTGCAAATGCCCGTCGACGAACTCATCGGATTTTTCTCCTCGCTGCGCCTTTCAGACCACGAACTATCTAAGGCAGAACGAGTGCTTAAAGAGATACAAACCCGCTTGCAATATGTTGCAGATGTGGGACTTGGCTACCTGACACTCGACCGTCTTTCTTCGACACTCTCTGGTGGCGAAAGCCAGCGCATAAACCTCTCCACATCGCTCGGCAGCAACCTTACGGGCTCGCTCTACATCCTCGACGAACCGAGCATTGGTCTGCATCCGAGGGACACCCACCGCCTTATTGGTGTGCTCAAACAACTGCGAGATATGGGCAATACGGTTATTGTTGTGGAACACGAGGAGGAGGTCATTAGGGCTGCCGATAGGATTGTAGATATTGGTCCAGAGGCAGGCGTGAATGGTGGCGAGGTGGTCTACAATGGCTCTCTTGTCGAGATAGAGAGTGCCGAGCGCAGTCTTACGGCGGACTATCTCTTGGGGCGCAAGAACATCGCTATGCCCACCACAAGGCGAGGATGGAGCAGTTTTGTGGAGATACGTGGCGCAAGAGAGAACAATCTGAAAAACATAGACGTAAAGATTCCGCTGGGGGTTATGACTTGTGTGACGGGTGTGAGCGGTAGTGGCAAGTCATCGCTTGTGGAGGGTATTCTCTATCCCGCACTAAGGCGCCACATCTACGAGACAGGCAACCGCCCAGGGGGATACACCTCACTCGGAGGCGACCTTGGACTCATACGCTCGGTGGAGATGGTAGACCAAAGCCCCATTGGTAAATCACTGAGGTCCAACCCCGTAACATATACCAAGGCGTACAACGACATCCGCCAGCTCTTTGCTTCACAGCCCTATGCCAAGCACAATGGTATCACGCAGTCGCACTTTTCGTTCAATCGTCCCGGTGGTAGGTGCGAGGAGTGTCAGGGCGAGGGCGTTATCCGCGTGGAGATGCAGTTTATGGCAGATGTGGAGCTCAGGTGCGAGCACTGCGGTGGCAAGAGGTTTAATGACGAAGTTTTGGAGGTGCGCTATCGTGGTAAGAGCATCTCGGACGTGCTGGAAATGAGCGTGGATGACGCCATAGCGTTCTTCGGAGAGGAGAGTGAACCACTGAACAAACGCATCGTAGCGACACTCTCCACATTGCAGAGCGTGGGACTCGGATATATAAAACTCGGACAATCGACCTCCACACTCTCGGGTGGTGAGATTCAGAGGGTTAAGCTCGCCTCATACCTGATGGGCGAGGATACTACCGAGGGCACAATGTTCATCTTCGATGAGCCCACTACGGGTCTGCACTTCCACGATATTGGCAAACTCCTTGCGGCATTCGATGCACTACTCCGCAAGGGGCACACGATTGTGGTCATTGAGCACAATATGGAGGTCGTAAAGTGTGCTGATTGGGTTATTGACCTCGGACCGGAGGCTGGCGATGGTGGTGGCAATCTCGTATTTGAGGGTACCCCCGACCAACTTATTGAGTGCAAAGAGAGTTATACGGGGCAGTTCTTAGCCCAACATATAGCAATTTCCAAAGATAAGTAACAAGAAGGATGGCACGCGAGGAATTTTTCGTTCACACACTCCCAAACGGCATACGCTGCGTACTAAAAACTGTGCGAAGCGAGGTCTGCTACTGCTCGATGACCATTGGTGCAGGTTCGCGTGACGAGCAGACGGGCGAGAGGGGAGTGGCTCATCTTCTGGAACATACGCTCTTCAAAGGTACCACAAGACGCAAGGCTTGGCAGGTTAATTGCCGCCTCGAAAACCTCGGCGGAGAGATTAACGCCTTTACAACCAAGGAGGAGACCGTTGTACACGCTACGGTCCTAAGGCGCGATTTCTCGAAGGCTGTGGAGCTCATCGATGACATCATTTTTCACTCCACTTTCCCCTCTGCGGAGGTCGAAAAGGAGAAGGAAGTAATTGTGGATGAGATAAATATGTACAAGGACTCGCCCGAGGAACGCATCTATGACGAGTTTGAGGATATGCTCTTTGCGGGCTCCGAATTGGGGCACAATATCTTGGGAAGCAAGAGGGATTTAGCACGCCTTACCTCCGAGAAGATTGGGCGCTTTGTGGAGCGCAACTACACCACCGACCGTATGGTTTTTGCTGCAATAGGCAACATTTCGCCCAAGAGGTTTGTGGCAGCCGTAGAGCGATATTTTGGTGTTGAGCGGACTTCAAAGCGCAGCGTGGGGAGAGCAAAACCAACTGAGGTAGAGCAATTTAATCGCGAGGTGTCGCACCCCTCGCACCACCAGGTGCGCTCAATAATGGGTTGCAGGGCTTACTCGCTCGACAGCGACAAGCGACTCGCCCTAATTCTGATGACCAACCTGCTGGGTGGTCCCTCGGCAGCCTCACGACTCAACGTGGCACTACGCGAGCGCAATGCACTGACCTACTGCGTAGAGGCTCTCTACACCCCGCTAAGCGACTGTGGTATGTTTTCGATATATTTCTCGTGTGAGAGGGATAAGGTTGAGCAGTGCCGCCGAACCATAGAAGGAGAATTGCAAAGACTTATGAATGAGCCGCTTACAAGGCGACAACTCGCCATTGCAAAGCGTCAGTTTATGGGACAATTTGCTATCTCGGCAGAAAACAGCGAGGCTTATATGCTCGGTGTGGGCAAGAGTTACCTTGTCTTTGGTGGCGTGGACTCTACCGAGGAGGTCCTTCGCAAGGTGGAGGCACTCAGCCCCGAGAATATTATGGAGGTGGCACGCGAGGTGCTGCCCAAACTATCGACACTCACCTTTATATAATAATATGGTATGGTAGCAAACGAAGAACTCGAAAGATACATCGCCCGCCACTCCTCCGACGAGGATCCACTGCTTGCTGAGTTGGAGAGCGAGAGTAACCAGCGTGTGGTGCAGCCGCAGATGGTGTCGGGGCACATTCAGGGTAAGTTTTTGGAGATGCTTACCCATATGATTTCCCCACGCAAAGTGCTCGAAATAGGCACCTTTACGGGTTACGCAACTCTCTGTTTTGCAGCGGGTATGCCCGAGGATGGGATTATTGATACGGTGGAGATTGAGGATGAATTAGAGGGCATACAGAGCGAGTTCTTTGCCCGCTCGCCCCACTCGCACAAGATACGCCGCCATACGGGCTCGGCACTCGACGTGGTGCCCGGGCTGGGGGAGTGTTACGACCTGGTATTCATAGATGGCGACAAGAGAGAATACCCCGACTACTACCGTATGTTGCTCGATGGCGGTTTGGTACACTCGGGGAGCTACATTTTGGCTGACAACATCCTGTGGTACGGCAAGGTCGCCGAGCCCAATATTAAACCCTCCGACCTGCAAACCCGTGGTATTGTGGAGTTTAACCAGATGGTCAAAGATGACCCAAGGGTGGAGAATGTCATTGTCCCCATTCGCGATGGAATAAACCTGATACGAGTGAAATGAATTGAAATTTGAGAGTTTGGAAGCAACCTTAAACTCCTTAATAACAACGCGGGCTCGGCATTTTGCCGAGCCCGCGTCTTTTGTTGTTAGTCGTTAGACATTATAGCAAATTGAGTTCTTTCTTCATCTGTTCGATTTTAGCATCGAGCTGTGCGGAAACCTTGTCGTAGTCGGCAAGCGAAGCCAGGGGCTCCTTCACGCCAAAGTAGAACTTAATCTTAGGCTCGGTACCGCTGGGGCGAATCGAAAGGATGGTGCCATCGGCAGTGAGATACTGCAACACATTTGACTTGTCGATGTCAATGGGCGACTTCTTACCGCTCTTAACATCCAAAGCCTCAGAGGTTTGGTAGTCCTTGATGGTCACGATGTCCGAGCCGCAAATCTGCTTGGGAGGATTGGCGCGGAAGTCAACCATCATCTGTTTAATCTCGGCAGCACCCTCTTGACCTTTGCGAACAACCGACACAAGACCCTCCTTATAGAAACCATACTCCACGTAGAGCTGTTTGATAAGTGCGTAGAGTGTGGTGCCGATGCTCTTAGCCCAAGCAGCAGCCTCGGCAGCCAGCGAGCAAGCCGAAACGCCGTCCTTATCTCTCAGGAACGAGCCCGCAAGAAAACCAAAACTCTCCTCTCCACCACCGATGTAGGTCTTACCCTTAGCCTCCTCTTGGCGGATAACCTTAGCGATATTCTTAAAGCCGGTAAGGCAGTCAAAGTACTCTACACCAAAGCCTTTGGCTACGTCTGCCATCATCTCGGAGGTAACGATGGTCTTTACGATATACTGCTTGCCATCGAGCATTCCGTTCTCTTTCCAGCGGCGACACATATAATAGGTAAGCAAAACACAGGTTTGATTACCATTCAGCAGCACGAAGTTACCCTCCTCGTCGGGCACAGCAATGCCAATGCGGTCGCTATCGGGGTCGGTAGCCATAACTATCTCAGCACCCTCGCGTACGCCCTGCTCAATGGCGATACGCATTGTGGTTCTCTCT
>JAZSAY010000005.1:0-22211 GCA_045602145.1 Tidjanibacter sp. | reverse complement strand
CCCCACGTTGCACAGAACCCCAAAGCAATCAAACTCAACGAGATTAAGTAAACACGAAAACTATGGAAGTTGTAAACACCGTAGGACGCAGGAAAGCAGCTGTTGCTCGCGTTTACGTTAAGCCCGGTAACGGTACTATTACCATCAACAAGAAACCCTTGGAGGTATACTTCCCCTTGGACATTTTCCAGTTCGTTGTGAAACAGCCCCTGTTGGTTCTCAACCAGATGGAAAGCTATGACATCAACATCAACCTCGATGGTGGTGGCATTCACGGTCAGGCAGAAGCAGCTCGTATGGGTATCGCTCGCGCACTTTGCGAGATCGACGCTGAGAACCGCACTATCTTGAAGAAGAACGGTTTCCTCACTCGTGACGCACGCGAGGTTGAGCGTAAGAAACCCGGTCAGCCCGGTGCTCGCCGTAAATTCCAGTTCAGCAAACGTTAATTTTCCACGAGAAGCGTTCGCACCAAAAACTGCACGAAAGAGGTTTACAAATCCGCCAGACCACCCCGAATGCTGCATAGCAATGGCAGCCTGAAACAAAGGGGAAGCCGAGAGCCTATGGCAGCATAGGGAGTGCTACTGGAAGATTGCCCTTTCGCGGAAAACCTATCGGACCATCACAAGGTGATGCTACCGACTGGGTTGAAAAAAAGAGAAAAAAGAAAAGAAAAACACACGATTAGAAATGCCACGTACAGATTTTAATCAATTATTGGAGGCTGGCGTACACTTTGGCCACCTCAAAAGAAAATGGAATCCCAAAATGGCTCCCTACATCTTTATGGAGAAGGGCGGGATTCATATCATCGACCTCCACAAAACTGTGGTAAAAATCGATGAGGCGGCAGCAGCTATGAAACAGATTGCTAAGAGTGGTCGCAGGATTCTCTTTGTAGCAACCAAGAAACAAGCAAAAGAGATTGTTGCCGAGAAGGTGCAAGCAGTAGGTATGCCCTATGTTACCGAGCGTTGGCCCGGTGGTATGCTTACCAACTTCCCCACTATACGCAAGGCCGTTAAGAAGATGGCTACCATCGACAAGATGAACGCTGACGGCACTTACGACAAATTCTCCAAACGTGAGAAACTCCAAATCGCTCGCCAGAGGGCTAAATTGGAGAAGAACCTTGGCTCTATCGCCGACCTTACTCGCCTCCCCGCTGCATTGTTCGTTGTTGACGTGCAGAAAGAGGTTAACGCAGTGCGCGAGGCTCGCCGCCTGAACATTCCCGTCTTTGCAATGGTTGATACTTGCTGTGACCTCACCGACATCGACTATGTAATTCCTGCAAATGACGACCGCGCTCAGAGTATCGCCGTAATTCTCGACGCAATGTGTGGTGCAATCAACGAGGGTCTCGAAGAGCGCCGCATCGAGAAAGAGAAAGAGGCTGAGGAGAACGCAGCAAAAGAGGTTGCTCCCGAGAAGAAAACCCGCGCTCGTAAGAGTGTGAAGGTTGAGGTAGAGGCTACTGAGGAGGCTGTTGAGGCTCCCGCTGCTGAGGAGGCTGCTGCTGAGTAATAAACAAGAAGTCAAACCTTTTTTAACCAAGAGAAAAGACTATGGCTGTTACACTTACAGACATCAAGAAACTCCGCGACAAAACCCAGGCGGGTATGATGGATTGCAAAAAGGCTCTCGAAGAGGCTAATGGCGATATGCAGCGTGCAATCGAGATCATTCGCGAGAAAGGTAAACTCGTAGCCGCAAAACGTTCGGACCGCACCGCTTCGGAGGGTATCGTTGTTGCAAATGCGGCAAACGGCAAAGCATACATCGTATGCCTTGCTTGCGAGACCGACTTCGTGGCTCAGGTAGACACTTTCGGTGCTACCGCCCAGACCATCCTTGACATCGCCGTTGCTAACGACGCTGCCGACCTCGAAACATTGCTCGCTTGCGCTACCGCAGATGGTCGCACCGTAGCAGACCTCGTTACCGAGAAGACCGGTCAGACCGGTGAGAAAGTAGAGGTTCCCTTCTACCACCGTGTTGAGGCTCCTTTCTGCACTCAGTATGTTCACTTCAACAAGAAACTTGGTGCCATTGTAGGCTTCAACAAAGAGGTTGATGAGCAGATTGCAAAAGGTATCGCTATGCAGGTTGTATCGATGAACCCCGTTGCTATCTCGGCTGACCTTGTTCCCCAGGAGGTTATCGACGACGAGCTCAAAGCTGCCACTCAGAAGACCAAAGACGAGTTGGTACAGAAGGCTGTTGACGCCGCATTGTCGAAAGCTGGTATCAACCCCGCACACGTTGATAGCGAGGACCACATCGAGTCGAACCAGGCGAAAGGTTGGATCACCGCAGAGCAGGCTGAGCAGGCTCGCGAGATCATCAAGACCGTATCGGCTGAGAAGGCTGCTAACCTTCCCGCACAGATGGTTGAGAACATCGCTAAGGGTCGCTTGCAGAAATTCTTCAAAGAGCAGACTTTGGAGGAGCAGGCATACCAGATGGGCGATGGCAAGACTTCCGTTAAGGACGTTCTGAAAGCCGCTGACGCTGAGGCAAAGGTTGTTGGTTTCTACCGCGCATCGCTTTGCGACTAATTCCCGTTTAGGGTATAAAAATAGAGAGGCTCCAAATTCTTGGAACCTCTCTATTTTTTGTGGAAAGTCGCAAATGCGATTAAGCGAGAGCGGAGTCTGCTTGCAGCCTCTGCCGAGCGGGAACATTTTAGAGCAGACGCAGTCTGGTCAAACGTCGAAAATCTAACGACAAAAATCTTCGGGCTCGGCAGTTGCCGAGCCCGAAGATTTAATACAACCTATTAGTCTTTGGGGGAGTCCTTATCTCTCCTGTCTCCCCCCCCCATTCGCCCCATTCGCCCTTCCCCGACCTCTCGGGTATTAAAAAAGGTACCCACTAGATTTGGGGTGCTCTCTTCCTAGGTAGAGGTTTTCCCCTATCCGCTCATAGGTATCTTTTTTAATACCCGCGACCAATAGAGGGAAAGTTATGTGGTGGAGGGGCTTGGATATTGGGAAACAATTACTATCTTTGCGAATGAGTTGCGGAATACGCAATTCATTTGATGGCATTTAGGCTATTGCTGTACCGAAAAACGACCAATTTTTATTAGTACACAAGCAATAGGCACACTAAATGCCCACGCATCGTGTGCGTGGGTTGTGCTTATGTGTACGGGTACTTGGTCGTCCCTTCGGTATTAAGCGCGCCCACGTTTCTCTTTTTGTGGGGTTAAACGGTTGCCATCTGCTGGCAGAGAACACAATTAACCTATTAATCGTTTAACTAAAAACACAAATTTATGAAGAAACTTTTTGTATTCCTTTTTTGTGCTCTATGTTGTGTCTCTTGCGCAACACTATTTTCGGGCACAAAAGCATCGGTAAATCTTTCCAGTAATGTGGGTAGAACCCCTGTGGATCTTATTTACGATGGAACACGCCAAAACAATGTAATTCTTCCCACTCAAATTGAGATAAAAAGAGGTTTTAAGGCTACCAAGGTTAGGGCAGAAGCTCCAAATTACGAGCCCGCAGTAATCACTATCAAAAAGAAAATGAACCCCACAACCCTTTTGAACCTTGTTTTAGGTGGTATTGTTGGTTTCACAGTTGACACCGCAACGGGTGCAATAACAAAACCACGTAATGATTCATATTATTTTGAGATGCATCCAATGGAGGGAAACTACAATAACAATGAACGCCCTAACAATTATGTGGAACGTGCGAGCGGATATGAAAATCTACAAGATGCCACAATCGTTGATGGCGAGGCAGGAACGATGGTTGGGCGTGACACCTATGGCACAACTGCACTCGAAAAGACAATCATTCGTTGGTTTGTTGACTCTGAGCCCCGAGGTGCGCGCGTATTCTGGCGTGTGATTTCGAGCGTACCCGCGCAAGTGAAGAACACCAACGAGAGCTACCTCGGCTCCACGCCCTTTGAGGAGACTCGTTCGTTCAACATTCTGGGTCTTACCTACGAGAATTCGCGAGACGTGCAGATTGAGATTAAAGTAACGAAACCAGGTTATATGGATCAAACCAAGCGTTTTAATGTACGTCAAGCCATTGACCAAATGGAGATTAGCTCGTTCTATGACCTTGTTGCAAAAGAAGATATGTAATATAATTAACCACAATCACTATGAAGAAGAATCTACTTTTAGTTGTGTTTATATTGGGTGTGATAGCAACCCAAACATCGTGTTCGGCTCTCCTGATTCCATCAGCGGACAAAGTTCCACCAGAACCAACACATAAGACCATATCTGTAACAAGTGTGCCCGCAGGAGCTGAGGTCTATATGGATGGAAGATATGTAGGTATAACTCCTTTGACTGTCAACGTCCCATTGAAGTACCAATTCCTCACAACGGGATGGATGATTCCCGCCGAGAGGTACGATAGAAGTGCAGAGTTGTCGGCGACTGTATTTAGGTTTGTAAAAGCAGGTTACCAAACCGAAGAAGTAAAATTCAAGCCCACTATAACACAACGATGGAGCGGTTATAGAAACTACAACGGACAAGTATTGGGCTTGGACTACTTATATCCCGAAGGTATCTACGCCAATATGCAACCATTGTCAAATATGGCATCGGTGGATACAACCATCCCTGCGGGCGAGTCGGGAGTGGAGGTGTCGAGGAATGCGCCAGGTGCGAGCGGACTGGAGAAGACCATCATCCGTTGGTTCTTCGACTCGGAGCCCCGAGGTGCGCGCGTATTCTGGCGTGTGATTTCGAGCATACCCGCACAAGTGAAGAACACCAACGAGAGCTACCTCGGCTCCACACCCTTTGAGGAGACTCGTTCGTTCAACATTCTGGGTCTTACCTACGAGAATTCGCGCGACGTGCAGATTGAGATTAAAGTAACAAAACCCGGTTATGTAGACCAAACCAAGCGTTTTAATGTACGTCAAGCCATTGACCAAATGGAGATTAGCTCGTTCTACGACCTCGTGCCGGCAGAATAAGTTTTGTCCCGACAGCAACGAACCCGAGAAACTCATTGTTTCTCGGGTTCGTTGCTATAATCTATTAACATTCGGCAAATTACAAAAACTCCTCCAAGCGGGCGACGGGGGCAACGCCCAGGTCGCTCTCCTCGCCATTGAGGTAGTGGTAGTAGCCCGCAACGGCAATCATTGCAGCGTTATCGGTGGTGAATTTCAGCGGTGGCAGGTAGGTGCGCCAACGACGACGGCGTCCCTCCTCGGCAATAGCTTCCCTAAGTCCCGAGTTTGCAGACACGCCACCTGCAATGGCTATCTCGTTAATATCAAGAGCCTTAGCCGCCTTAACGAGTTTCTTCAAGAGGATGTCGATGATGGTCTTTTGTAGCGATGCACAGAGGTCCGCCTTATTCTCCTCTATGAAATTGGGGTTCTCCTCCACGCGGTCGCGCAGGAAGTAGAGGAACGAGGTTTTAAGACCGCTGAAACTATAATCGTAGCCATCCACCGAGGGCTTGGCAAAGCGGAATTTCTCGGGATTACCTTCGTGAGCCAGGCGGTCGATTACGGGACCTCCGGGATAGGGCAAGCCCATAACCTTCGCACACTTATCGAAAGCCTCACCCGCAGCATCGTCAATGGTCGTACCCACAATCTCGAATTCGAGTGGCGAGGTGACCTTAACTATCTGGGTATGACCGCCCGACACGAGCAGGCAAAGGAACGGGAACGAGGGGTGTGGAAGCTCCTCACCTGGGAGATCTATCAGGTGCGAGAGGATGTGTCCCTGCAAGTGATTTACCTCCACCATAGGTATATTTTTTGCAAGCGAAAGTCCCTTAGTGAAGGATACTCCAACGAGCAACGAGCCGAGCAAACCGGGTCCGCGTGTGAAGGCTATGGCGTCGAGGTCGTCTGCCGTAACGCCAGCCTCTTTAAGCGCTGTATCTATCACAGGCACAATGTTTTGCTGATGCGCACGCGAGGCAAGTTCGGGGATTACGCCGCCGTATTTGACGTGCACTGCTTGGGATGCGATGACGTTCGAGAGCATTTTTGTTCCCCTCAAAACGGCAGCCGATGTGTCGTCACACGAAGATTCAATACCTAAAATTATGGGTTCCATATTTGTTTTTCGACAATAAATTTCGTAAAATTGTAGGTTAAAAGCACCAACAATGAGCAAAGTTACAAAAAAAATAGCAAACATCCTACTTCACACCCTTGCGGGCGTGGTTTTAGTCGCTATTTTGCTCATTTTGGCGGTTGCGATGACCTTGTCGCTG
Source organism: Tidjanibacter sp. (assembly GCA_045602145.1). GTDB lineage: Bacteria > Bacteroidota > Bacteroidia > Bacteroidales > Rikenellaceae > Tidjanibacter. Next base: position 15,975 of record JAZSAY010000005.1, on the reverse strand, counting down.
CCTCGCGTTCAGACCTTTGTGGCGGGCGTGGCGACCGATTGGCTGGGCAAAAAGTGCGACGTGACAATCTCGGTCGATGCTCTGGCGATAGAGAATATCTCCTCGATTGCCGCCGAGGGACTCTATGTCGAGGATCTCGCGGGCGACACACTGCTGTGGGTGGGCAAGTTGAAGGGTAAGATTGACCGCGCAGCACTCTTGGACGAGGGTCGTTTTGTGCCCTCGGATATCACCATCGAGAATGCCAAACTCTACCTCTCGGACGGCACCAAGGGCAGCAACATCGACTCGCTGGTCAACCACATTGCCAGCCACTTCCCTGCCGACACAACCACCTCGGGTGGTACCTTCAAGATTGAGAAGATAAGGACAAAAGATTTCCGCTTCAAACTCTACGACGATCGCTTTGCAGGCAGGGTTCCCGCAAGCAGCATCGACTACTCCAATATGGATATCCAGATCAGCTCGGCGACATTTGGTGACATTACGATAGAGGGTGCCGACGTCGTAATCAACAACATAACCGACCTCAACGCTATCGACAAGAGCGGCGCAGCTCTAAGAAATAGCCGTTTGGGTATGCTGAGGGTCGGAGTTGGTGGTCTGCTCGACTTCAAGGATGTAGACTTCCGTATGGGAGGCTCCCACCTTGTGCTACCGTCGCTTGTGCTCAGTGGTGCCGACTGGAAGGACTACTCCGACTTCTGCGACAAGGTGCGCCTTACGCTCGTGACCAATAACACCACTTTGGAGCCCCTCTCGGCGGGCAAGTGGGTACACGAGTTGGGATTCTATGGCATTAGTGGCAAGCAGATTAGCGGCACCTACGACGGTACGGTAAACGATTTCGTGGCAGATATTACGGGCATACTCTACGACTCGGAGGTGGCAGTTAAGGGCGGCGTGCAACACATCACCTCTCCCGCAGAGATTACTGCCGACCTCGACCTCGACTTCTCGTCTACGCCCGAAAGAGTCGCAGGCATCTACCGCAACATTCTCCACACTCCCGTGCCCGACGACATTTCGCTGTGGATTAATAAGTTCGACACGCTGAGCCTCAGCGCGACAGCCCAAGTGGCACCCAGGGTAGTAACCACCAATGCAAGCCTTAGGACCAACCTTGGAGGTGTGGAGGTCGTCGGCACACTCGGCTACGGCACCCTCTCCACATCGTTCGAGGGCACCATCCGGAGCCACTCGCTGAGCCTCGGCTCGCTCTTGGCTGAGAAGACTCTCGGCAAGGTCGATGCACAAATAGAGGGCAATGTGGCTATTACTGAGGGCGTTGTGGAGGGTGAGGCTCGCGCAGCCATTGAGCGCCTCGGGTGGAATGGCTACGACTTCTCGGACATAAACCTTAGTGCCACGCTCCAAGCAGGTGCTTTGGGTGGTACTATCAGCTCGCTCGACCCCAACGCAATGCTCTACGCCGAAGGCGACTACCTGCTCGCCTCGCAGGAGCAGGAGCCCGAGTACAACCTCAACCTCAACGTCGAGAAGATAGACTTCGGCGCGATAGGAGGTAAAGAGCAGGGTAAGACGTGGCTTTCGGGCAATATGGACGCCAACCTTAGGGGCTTGTCGCTCGATAGGATGGTCGGCAGGGCGATGATTAACAACCTTGTCTATGCAACAGCCGCCGACACACTCTCTACGGAGCTTGTAAACTTATCGCTCTCGGGTGGCGAGAGGGATAAGAGCTTCTCGCTCTACTCCCCCACCCTCGATGTGGAGTATCGCAGTACGGCATCCTATACGGAGGTTATCAACTACCTCACAAAGACCATTCCCGCCAATCTCCCGCTGGGCAAAACCGACTCCGAACAGAGTGGCGATGAACCTGCCGCAAGCGAGGCTCTCGGTCCGAGGCTCTACGCCGCCGAAGACCATACGGCGGTGTCGGTCAACATCAAGGAGGGCGAGCAGCTGGCAGCCGTTCTGCTCCCTGGTGCCAACCTTGCACCCGACAGCTCGCTGAGCGTGGAGTTTTCGCCCTCGGCGGAGGAGTTCTCGCTGCTGCTCGAAAGCGACTATATGGCTCTCGACGATACGGTCATCTCGCGCCTGAGAGTCGAGGGTAGCGGAGTGGGCGACAACATCACAATAGAAGCCGAGTGCGACGAACTGCTGGCTATGGGTAGCGCCATACCCGACATAACACTCAATCTGGGTGCTCGGAGTGGCAACGAGATAGATGCAACTCTCTTTTTCAGCAATGCCGATGCAGCGCTGAGCGGTCGCTTGGCTGCCGAGGCAACGCTCTCGCGTAAGGCGGATAACTCGGTGAGGGTAGTGGCAAAGATTGAGGACTCATACCTTGTTTCACCCTCTGAGCGTTGGGATATCTCGGCGCCTAAAATCGACTACTCGAAGCAAGGACTCCAAATCCACGATTTCAGCGCTACGACCCAGAGTGGCGGACTCTACATAGACGGCAATATCTCCTCCTCGGATGACCCCGTGAGCGTAACACTCAAAGATGTTGCGCTTGGCGAGTGGATGTCGCTTTTGGGCAACATCGAGGGAGTGGAGGGTGTTGTCAATGGAGCTGCTCAGCTCTATGCGGCACTTGGACGCCCCTATGGTAACCTCTCGCTCGACCTCTCGTCGCTCACTCTGGGCGAGGTTAGCGTCGACCCCCTGAGGCTAGCAGCCACCAAGGGTAAACGTGGCGACAATATCTCGCTGGAACTTCTCAATACGCTCTACGACAAGAGCCTCGCAAAGGGTACATACAACACTGCCAAAGGCAGTTACGACGCAAAGGTGGATGTCGAGGAGCTGGACTTCTCGCTGCTCAACCCCCTGCTGAAAGGTACCGCCGAGAAGATTAGGGGCATTGGAAACATCGACCTCAACCTTACGGGCAGGAAGAATAAGTTGGATATTGACGGCAGGGTTTCGGTGGCTGACTTTGGAGCCAAGGTGGGCTTTACGGGTGCCGAATATACCACCTCGAAGATAGATGTAGCGTTCAAGAATAACAGAGGCACCATCGCCCCCATACGACTCGAAGATGGCGAAGGCGGCTGGGCAGATGTGGAGGGCTATATCGACCTCGAAAACATCTCGAACGTCGGCTTTGGCATTTCGCTCGTACCCCACAACCTTGTGGCTATCGACCTCGAAGAGGAGAGCGGCAGCCCATTCTATGGCAAGGTCTACGCCTCGGGTGGTGCGCGTGTGGCATCCTCGGGTGGCAATACAGAGATTAGCGGAGCTATCAATACGGGCGCAGGCTCCATCTTCAACCTTCCTCTGACGGGCAATAGCGACTTTGCGGGCGCCGACTTTGTGACCTTTGTGGACAACTCCGAGGTGCAGGCACCTGCCAGCTCGGAACTTGTGGCACGCAAGAAGAGTGAGTTGGTGCGTCGCAAGAAACAACGCATCGAGGGCAATACGACCATAGATGTTATGCTCGGCGTGGATACCGACACCCAACTGAGAATTATCATCGACCCCGAGACGGAGAACGTTGTGGAGGCTCGTGGCGTGGCAGATTTGGGCATTACATACGACGAACGCAAGGGCGACTTTGCCATCCGTGGCGACTACGAGATTTCGGAGGGTGTCTATAACTTCAACTTCCAAAACCTTATCACTAAGCAGTTTACGATTAACCCTAATAGCTACATCCGCTGGAATGGCAGTCCTCTGGATGCGAATATAGATGTAGGTGCGACATATAAACTCAAAACCTCTCTGGCTCCCCTGCTGGGTAGCGAGAGTGCGGCATCGAGGGCTTCGACCCCTGTGGAGTGTATCGTTAATCTTACGGGCAGCCTTTCGAGGGTGGATGTGAGCTTCGACATCAATGTGCCCAACGCCAACACCGAGTACCAAAGTATCCTTTCGAGCTACTTCTCCTCGCAGGAGATGATGGCGACACAGTTTGTCTACCTGCTGACTCTCGGCAACTTCTACTCCGACTCGTCGGCAGGACAGACCAATACTGCGACCGCTGCGGGTACGGCTATCGGTATGGAGTTCTTGGCGAGTCAGGTGAGCCGCCTTGTGTCAAACGACGCCTACAAGTTCAACCTCAAATACACCGCCATCGACGACACCTCGTCGAGTTACAGCATCGACTTCCAGACCGAGATTATCGACGATAGGCTCCTGTTGGAGTTGGAGGCGAATGTGGATACGGGCGACTACTACAAGCTGGGCGAGAATGCCAATCAACTCTCGGGCGGTGGCGCCATAACACTGCTGCTCGACAAGTCGGGCGACTTCTACCTGAAAGGTTTCTCGCGCACCATCGACCGCTTCGACGAGAACCAGGGCTTGCAGGAAAATGGCGTCGGTTTGTACTTCAAACGCAGCTTCAACCGCCTTGCGGACCTCTGGCGCAAAAAAAAGAGTACAACAGCCGTGGATAGCGAAAAAAGTGATAACTTTGTCACCACGGAGCCCGAAGTAACCACAGAGTCAGAAGATACTGCGGTGACGGAGAGCTTGTCCGAGCCCGAAGGCGACACCCAAAACGAAAACAATAAAGAAGAATAAAATAGCAAGAAAACAAAACTATGATTAGACTACTTCAAAGCGTGGCACTCACCCAGGAGGCTACGGCAGCAGTTGCAGAAAAGACAATGGGATTTGGCGAACTCTTTATGGCAGGCGGCTGGCTTATGTGGCCCTTGCTGCTGTTGGGAGGCGTGGTGATTTTCATCTTCGTCGAGAGGTTTATCGCCATCCGCAAGGCGACCAAAATCGACCCCAACTTTATGAACCGCCTGAGGGACCTCATCTGCGAGGGCAAGATTGAGGCGGCACAGCGCCTGTGCAAAAAGACCGACAGCCCCGTAGCTCGTATGATGGAGAAGGGCATCAGCCGAATAGGTCGTCCTATGGGCGACATTCAGACCTCTATTGAGAACGTCGCCAACCTCGAAGTTGCAAGGCTCGAAAATGGTCTTCCCATCTTGGCGACCATCGCCAGCGGTGCTCCTATGCTCGGTTTCTTGGGTACGGTACTCGGTATGGTCAAGGCATTTATGCAGATGAGCCAGGCAGGTGGCGTGGTAGATATGAGCGCACTCTCGGGTGGTATGTATGTGGCAATGATTACCACCGTTGCAGGTCTTATTGTGGGAATTCCCGCCCACTTCGGCTACAACTATTTGGTTGCTCGCATCGAGAAACTCATCTTCCAGATGGAGGCTAACTCCATCGCCTTTATGGATATTCTGAACCAACCCGTAGAGAAAAAATAAGGAGCCCTATGGCAATCAAACGCGGAACAAAAATCATTAAGGAGGGCGGCTCGTCGGCACAAACGGACCTTATGTTCTTGTTGCTGATGTTTATGTTGATGGCTACGACGCTCATCAACCCTAATGCCTTGAAACTAACCCTGCCCAAGAGTAGCAACCAGCTCAAAGAGCGCCCCTATACGACTGTGAGCGTCACCAAAGACCTCCAATACTACGTCGACGGCGAGAGAGTTCCTTTCAGCGGTCTTGAAGCAGCCGTGGCAGCCAAGATGGCAAAGAGCGAGGATAAGACCATCTCGCTCCACTCCGACGAGGGCGTGCCCATTGGCGAGATTGTGAAGGTTATGAACATAGCCAATCGCAACCAATACCGCCTCATTTTGGCAACACAACCCGAATAGCATTCTACTGCTCAGCGACTTACACTCTTAGACCCAAACACCCCACCCCCCGAAGGCAATGAACTACAACAGCGGCAACAACTTAGGCAAAATCCTCGGCATAGTGATGACCTCACTCTATGCCCTGCTGTTTGGTGCGCTTATGGTGTGGGGCGGCGTGAGTGTGGAGATTGAACTGACCCAGCAGGGTATATTGGTGGATTTCGGCACTACGACCGAGAGCGGTAGCGGAGAGGAGGATACGGCACTTGCCGACGACTACTCGCTGCCCGAGCCCACCGCCACTCCCAAGAGCGAGCCTATCCAAACCCAAGAGGTGGAGGAGAGTCCCACCATAGAGGAGGCAAACATTGCCACCGACACTTCCGCCCCCGAAGCGGAGCAAAAGGAGGTGGAGGAGACCCCTCCTGCCGAGGAGCCCAAACCCCGCGAGGTAAACCAAAGGGCACTCTTCCCCGGCAACAAACCATCCTCGGAGTCGCCCTCGGAGGGCACTACTGATAAGTCAGAGGGCAATCAGGGCTACATTGGTGGCACCGAGAGTGAGATATATGAAGGCTCTGGCGGCGAGGGAGGCTTCGAGCCCGATTGGAACTTGGAGGGCAGACGCCCACGCAGCGAATTTCCACGCCCCAAGTATGTGGGCGACGACCGAGGCGTCGTGGTTATGAGGATATGGGTCAATGGCAATGGCGACGTTATGGGCGCCGACTTCGAGCCCAAAGGCTCCACCGTAAAACCCACTTCGCCACTTGTGAACGAGGCTCGCAAGGCGGCTCTTGGCGTAAAGTTCAACCAGAGCGAGCAGGATATTCAGGAGGGCTTCATCACCTACCTCTTCACTCATAAGTACTAAACCTCACCACACCCCAGGCAATGAAACGCATTATGCTTCTTACGCTTATAATCCTGACACTCATAGGATTGCTTAGTGCAAAGAACAAAACGACTGAGGCTGTAATGACCTTCTCGCACCTGAGCTACAACTTCGGTACTCTCGAACAGGGGGGCGACAAGGTAACACACCTCTTCGAGTTCACCAACGAGGGTGAGGCTCCGCTGGTCATCACCCGCACCACCTCTTCGTGCCGTTGCATCAGCATTAAGGCTCCCAAGCGCCCCGTAAGGTCGGGCGATAAGGGTGTGATAGAGGTAAGCTATGACCCGAAAGATGTGGGCGTATTTAATAAAGGTATAGACATCCACGCCAACATCGAGGGCGGCTATATAACGCTCTTCGTCACGGGCGAGGTTAAGTAGACATAGGGGGGGCAGCCCGAGGCGGAGCTGCCCTCTCTTTTTCTACATCTAACGTAAATGGTCCTAAGGCTTGTGGGACAAATGGAATACATTAGACGTTAGACAATAAAAATCTGGAATTGTTGCAACAATTCCAGATTTTTATTATATTTGTGAATTGAATAACAGCAGAAGAAACGATCATTCAAACATAAAACTACCTTAAAACACAACAAAACTATGGCAAGAGAACTTAAAATCAGAGATTTAACTCTTCGTGACGGTCAGCAATCGGCATTTGCTACCCGTTTGAACCAGAATCAAGTGGAGCGTGTTTTGCCCTACTACAAAGACGCCGCTTTCTACGCTATGGAGGTATGGGGCGGTGCAGTGCCCGACTCTGTAATGCGTTTTTTGGGCGAGAACCCCTGGAATCGTTTGGAGAGCATCAAGAAGGCAGTGGGCGATGTTTCGTACCTGACGGCTCTTTCGCGTGGTCGTAACCTCTTCGGTTATGCTCCCTATGGCGATGATGTTATTGAGGGTTTCTCGCGCAACGCTATCGAGAGCGGTCTGGGCATTATGCGTATCTTCGACGCTCTGAACGACGTGGACAACGTTAAATCGACCATCAAGTATATCAAGAAGTATGGCGGTATTGCCGACTGCGCAGTGTGCTACACCGTAGACCCCAAATACCCCAAACTCTCCTTCTTCGATAAACTCAAAGGCAAAAAGAATCCTGCCCCCGTCTTCACTGACGACTACTTCGTAGGTAAGGCTAAACAGTTGGCAGCGCTTGGTGCCGATATGATTACCATCAAGGATATGAGCGGTCTTATTCCTCCTAAGAGGGTTTATAACCTCATCAAGGCTATCAAGGCTAACGTATCCATCCCCGTAGATTTCCACACCCACTGTACTCCCGGTTACGGTTTGGCATCGGTTGTGGCTGCTATTGCAGCAGGTGTTGATATTGTCGATACCAACATCTGGAACTTTGCAGGTGGTCCCGCAGCTCCCGCATTGGAGCTTGTTTACATCTTCGCAGGCAAGATGGATGTTAAGTTGGGCGTGAATATGGAGGCTGTGGCTAAAATCAATGCCGAGCTTCTGGATATCCGCAAGGAGTTGGAGGCATTCGATGCTGTTAAGCAGTTCCCCAAACCCTTCAATCCCCTCACCGACACCATTCCCGCCGAGATTGAGGCTCAGTTCGACCGCGCAGTGAAGGCTGCTTACGCTGTTGACGAGGAGACCTTGATTGACGCTTGCCACAAGATTGAGGACTACTTCGGCTTCCCCAAACCCAACGAACTCGTGCAGAAAGCCGAGATTCCCGGCGGTATGTACACCAATATGGTTGCACAGCTGAAAGGTTTGAAGAGCGAGCACCTCTTGGAGCCCGCAATGAAACTCATCCCCTCGGTTCGTTTGGATGCGGGTCTTCCTCCTCTGGTAACTCCTACCAGCCAGATTGTTGGTTCGCAGGCTGTTAGCTGCGCTATCGCTTTGGAGAAGGGCAAAGATAAATATGCTACCACCTCGACTCAGTTCGTAAACCTCGTGAAGGGCGAATATGGTCACACCCCCGTAGAGATTGACCCCGAGTTCCGCTTGAAGATTGCCGGCACTCGCGAGGCTATCCCCTACGACACCTCGAAGAACCAGCGCCAGCCCAACCCCGTATTGGAGGATGCAGGTGGCGTAAGGCTCGCCGAGAACGAGAAAGAGGAGCTCTTGCTCGAACTCTTCCCCGCTGTTGCTAAGGATTACCTCACCAAAGTCAAGAAGGAGCGTTGGGCTGCTACCAAACCCGCCGAGACTCCCAAGGCTGAGGAGGCTCCTAAGGCTGAGGCTGCAAAACCCGTAGAGAAAGTGAGCGGAAAGGTTGTTGCTGCTCCCCTGCCCGGCAAGGTTGTAGAGCTTTGCGTGAAGGTTGGCGACACCGTTAAGGCTGGTCAGAAAGTAGCTGTTTTGGAGGCTATGAAGATGGAGAACGACATTCCTTCGGAGCACAGTGGCGTAGTAAAACAGATTCTCGTTGCCGAGGGCGACACCTTGCAGGAGGGTCAGGCTATCCTTGTGATTGCTGATGCTGTGGAGGCTGCTCCCAAAGCCGCTGCTCCCGTAACAGGCAAGAAGATTACTGCTCCCCTGCCCGGTAAGGTGCTCGAAATCTGCGTCAAAGAGGGCGACGCTGTGAAGAGCGGTCAGAAAGTTGCCGTTTTGGAGGCTATGAAGATGGAGAACGACATCCCCTCGGAGGTGGATGGCGTAGTTCGCCAGATTTTGGTTGCCGAGGGCGACACCTTGCAGGAGGGCGAGGCTATGTTTGTGGTTGAATAATCCATAAATAATACCTATCTTTGTGACCTACCTATGCTTAAATAGGTAGGTCACACTTTTTTTGAGCAAGATACGACTATGGCAAAAGAGCAAGTTTTGGTTTCGGGTGGCGCAGGCTACATCGGCTCCCACACCACCGTAGCACTCATCGAGGCGGGCTACGACGTGGTCATTATCGACAACCTCTCCAACTCGGATATGGGCGCTGTGGAGGGCGTGAGGAAGATTACGGGCGTAGAGGTCCCCTTCGAGAAGGTGGACTGTTGCGACAAGGAGGCTCTGAGGGCTATTTTCAAGAAGTATCCCTTCCGCTCGGCTATCCACTTTGCGGCTTTCAAGGCTGTGGGCGAGAGCGTCGAGGACCCCCTGAAATACTACTCCAACAACCTCACATCGTTCCTCAACCTCTTGGAGCTGATGCGCGAGGAGGGACGCGAGAACATACTCTTCTCCTCTTCGGCTACGGTCTATGGCGAGCCCGAGGCACTGCCCGTTACGGAACTCTCGCCCCGCCAACCTGCCACCTCACCCTACGGCAACACCAAGCAGATGTGCGAGGATATATTGCGCGATACGACAGCCGCCTACGAGGGTATTAAGGGCATAGCACTCAGGTACTTCAACCCTATGGGCGCACACCCCTCGGCACTCATAGGCGAGTTGCCCCGTGGCGTGCCCAACAACCTTGTGCCCTTCATCACTCAGACCGCTGCGGGCGTTAGGGAGTGCCTATCCATCTTTGGCGACGACTACCCCACCCCCGATGGCACCTGCATCCGCGACTACATTGACGTTGTGGACTTGGCAAGGGCACACGTTGCCGCCATTGGTCGCTTGATAGAGGGTAGGAATAAGGCAAAGTACGAGATTTTCAATGTCGGAACGGGCAAGGGCACCTCGGTTTTGGAACTTGTGAGGGCTTTCGAGAGGGTCAACAACCTCTCGCTTAACTACCGCATTGCGGGCAGGAGGGCTGGCGATGTGGAGTCGGTGTGGGCAGATACCACCCTCGCAAACGAGGAACTCGGCTGGAAGGCAGAACGCTCACTCGATGAAACCCTCGCAGCCGCTTGGGCGTGGGAGAAACACGTTAGGGGAATTAAGAATTGAGGCAAATGCGAGTAAGCGAGGGCAGAGGCTGCTTGCAGACTATGCCGAGCGGGAGCATTTTAGAGCAGCCGAAGGCTGGTCAATTGAGGCAAATGCGAGTAAGCGAGGGCAGAGGCTGCTTGCAGACTATGCCGAGCGGGAGCATTTTAGAGCAGCCGAAGGCTGGTCAATTGAGAGTTCTCTCATATCTCTCATATCTCTCATAACTCCCATACCTTAGGACTGTTGACCTTAGACAAAGAAATACAGCGAGTGGGTTTTGCGGAGGAAATTTTGTGCGAAATAAGAAAGCGGCTCCGCAGTTTACTTGGCGTAAATGAGGAAGCCGCTTTTGAAATTTGGTGCAAAATTTACCCGCAAGGCACTCTCGCAACATATGAAAAGGAGGAGCTTAAAAGTCCTCCTTTTCGTATGTAGTCGGGTCGAAGAAACTCTCATCAAAATTGACCAAATAGACCTGACAGGTGGCTCGTGAGATTGCAGTATAGAGCCATCTGAGGAACTCCTTATTCATACGCTCCTCACCAAAGAGCAACCTATCAATAAAGACCACACTCCACTGTCCGCCTTGTGCCTTGTGGCACGTTACGGCATAGGCAAACTTCACCTGCATAGCGTTGTAGTAGTCGTTCTCTCGCACCTCTCGCATACGCTTCGACTTGCTCTTTATCTCGGGATAGTCCGCCTCCACAGCGTAGAAAAGTTCTTTCATCTGCTCCCTTGTGAGCGAGGGCGAAAAGGAGTTTAGCGAGTCGAGCAGCAAGTTGCACTCCACCTCATAGTCGTCGTAGTCGGGGAAGCGCAGCGTAGCCTCGGCAAAGCGAAAGCCATACATATTCTTGAAACGCCTTATGCGGCGCAGCTGTGCCACATCACCATTGGCAATGAACGAAGCCTTAGCCTCCTCGTCACGCTCGGTGTAGTGGTAGTTGTTCTTCACAACCATCAGCATATCGCCCGAGTCAATCTCCTCCTCGGCATACAAAACCCGCGCACGAATACCCTGATTGAAATGTACTGCTCGTTTGTTGCTACGGGTGATGACAATAACCTCGTCCTTGCCATATTTGGAGTAGCACTCCTCGACCTTCTCCATAAACTCGCCGCCCGAGATGGCACGAAAGTCGGGAAAACTCATATCGAGGAGAGGGGTTTCGTAGATGCGGTTCTCGATCATACAACGCACCATCGTGGCGTTGAAGAGGATGCCACTCTCCTCCTCTTGGCGCACCACCTCATCGAGGGTGTTGTAGCTCACCGAGCCATAGACCGCCATACGCTGAGGGTCAAGGGCGGGCGAGAGTTCGTGTCCTACGGGGGGCAATTGCGCCGAGTCGCCCACGAACATAATGCGACAACGCTCACCTTGGCGCACATACTCAAAGAGGTCGTCGAGTAGCGAGCCTGAGCCAAAGAGCGACCCCTCGTCGGAGTAGTTGGCAATCATCGACGCCTCGTCAATTATGAATATGGCATCCTTCTCGCGATTGAAGTTAAGGTCGAACTTGGAGTCGAAACCTCCCGAGGTGCGCTCGCGGTAAATGCGCTTGTGGATGGTGTGTGCGGGGGTTGTAGGGGCAAATTGGGTCATAACCTTTGCGGCACGCCCTGTGGGAGCGAGCAGAATAGGCTTGATTCTCAACTCTTTAAGCACATCTACAAATGCCGCAATAAGGGTTGTTTTACCCGTACCGGCATAGCCATTGAGGATGAAAATGCGCTCGTAATCCTCGTCGGAAATCCACTCCGACAAAGATTCTATAATTTTTTTCTGCCCAAAAGTTGGTTCAAATTGAAATTTGGCGTAAATTTGGGTCGCAATGTGCTCACTAAGCATATTAAGTTACTTTTTACGCTACAAACTTAACATTAAAAATAGAAATGAAAAAGACCATTCTTCAAATCGTTCTCGCAATCGTTATGGTTGCCTTGGCTTATGTGCTCTACGACAGCATTATGGCACCCGTACGTTTTGACAACACCCGCATCGCACGCGAAAAAGCCGTTATCGAGCGCATCAGCGACATCCGCGCGGCTCAGCGTGGCTACAAACAGGTGCACGGCGTTTACACAGGCTCGTTTGACACCCTCATCAACTTCGTCCTCACCGGCGAGATGCAGTTCGAGCGCCAGCTGGTATCTTCCGATGACTCGGTAGGTTTGGCTCGCCTGAAAAAACTCCGCAAGAAAAACATCGAGAAATTTACCGTTAAGGCTATCGATACCGTTTTCGGCGCAAAGAAACTCACCCCCGAGCAGGTAGAGCAGCTCCGCTACATCCCCTTCTCGGCTGCCGCTAACGACGGTCAGGTTATGGAGTTCATTATGGGTGCAAGCAAGGTAAGCGTAGGTAACGTTATGGTTCCCGTTTTCGAGGCTAAGGCTCCCTACAAAGTATTCCTCCGCGACCAGAACGAGCAGCTTCTGATCAACCTCATCGACGAGCAGAAGAATGTTCTCTACCGCTACCCCGGTATCAAAGTCGGCGACCTCTACCAAGCAACCAACGATGCAGGTAACTGGGAGTAAAAACGATAACCGCAACTCTTCAAGATTGTCCATTCGCATCCCGAGTGGACAATCTTTGCATTGTGTAAACCCCATAGAGGGCGCCCAGGGTGCCTCGACCATCGAACTCTGGGTCGAGGGTGCAGTGGTAGTTCCCTACCCCAAGGCTCTGGGCGAGCAATTGGACTTGGAGGCTATGATGGAGTGCTCGGCACTGCCCATCGGCGAAGAGGACAGGCTATTTGTGGCAGAGGGCGAGGGCGCGGTGAGCTACGCTCTGAGGCTCTCGGCAGAGAGTGCCGCAGTAGTTGAGAGTTGGAAGCAGGAGGGCAAAGTGGTGGTGCTGCGCTCGCCACTTATGAGTTGCGTAACACGCGCCATTGTGGGCAGCAGACGCCCCAAGACGGTGGCGCTAACCCTACTCGATGGTGTTGCCTATGTGGCGCTGAGTAACGAGAAAAGGTTGCAATATGCCGAGGCACTGCCCATTGCTGGCGAGGAGGAACTGATAAACCTTTTGGCGCTGCTCAACGAGGAGCACGACCTCCGCAAGGCTCGCTTTATCCTTCTCGGGAAGGAGAGCGCCGACTACTACAAAACCCTGCGAAAGTACTTCCGTAGGGTGAGGGTGGAGAGTTGAGGCAAATGCGAGTCGAGCGAGGGCAGAGCGGGCTTGCACGCTATGCCGAGCAGGAGCATTTGAGAGCAGCCGAAAGCTGGTCAATTGAGATCTGACAATTTTCCTATAAGCCTTATATGCCCTATAAGCCTTAGGACTATTGACGTTAGACGTTAGACGTTAGAGAATAAACACATTAAGACTCCATATCACGCAGCAGATGCTCGCGAGATGGTGTCGAACAACGAAAAACAACTTTAAGACTCCATATCACGGAGCAGATGCAAGGCTTGCGAAGTGTGAGAAAGCGGAGTTTGCTCGGCGCAAATGAGCATTTCGAGCACGAGCGTAACGCAGCAGATGCCCGCGAGATGGAGTCGAACAACGAAACTGTATGCGCATAATAAGTGGTAAATATCGAGGTAGAACAATTGTTCCCCCACGTAACCTGAGGGCTCGCCCAACGACGGACTTTGCGAAAGAGAACCTTTTTAACGTGTTGGGCAACCTTGTCGACTTCGAGGATATTGACGTGCTGGACCTCTTTTCGGGTACGGGATCAATCAGCTACGAATTCTGTTCTAGGGGCGCGAGGAGTGTCACGAGTGTGGAGGTGAACCCTGTGCACAACGCCTTCATCCGCAAGACCGCCAAGGAGCTTGGTTTCACAACGCTCTACGCCACACACGCCAATGTTTTTCTCTACTTGAAGAGCTGTGGCAAGCAGTTTGACGTGATATTTTCCGATGCTCCCTACGACTTGGAGGGCAGCGAGGAGGTAATCTCGCTGGTTTTGGAGAGGGATTTGCTCGCCGAGGACGGCATTTTGATATTCGAGCACTCGAAAGACAAAAACTTCGAAAAACACCCTAATTTTTGGCAATCAAGAAGTTACGGCAGCGTGCAATTTTCGTTCTTCAAAAAAGTGTAAAAAACTTTAAAAAAATAGCGTCAGAAGTTTGCAGAAACAAAAATTTGTACTACTTTTGTACCGCAATCAGAAACACGGTGTGGTAGTTCAGCTGGTTAGAATGCCTGCCTGTCACGCAGGAGGTCGCGAGTTCGAGTCTCGTCCATACCGCAAAGAATAGAGGAGTCCTTTCGGACTCCTTTATTCTTTTATTGTATATGCGTATTTCCGAACTCGCGACCTCCGAAGTCCCCCTTTCTCAAAGGGGGATTTAGGGGGAATGTAAATATAAATCGCGAAAAAATACCCACGCGCAGCGTGGGTTCGAGTCTCGTCCATACCGCAAAACAAAAACGGATACCTTTTGGTATCCGTTTTGTTTTTATGGTCGGTTGTGATTGCAAACTCGCGACCGACTAAGACTCCCCCTTGACAATCTCACAACAAATACTTAACTTTGTAGAAACTTGATTTGTTATGAGATTACGCACTCTACTCCTACTTCTTGCAACCGCAACTCTTGTATCGTGCTGTGGCGAGCGATATGTTAGCTATACTGACACCTTCGATGCGGGCGATGTGGAACTATTCTACGCTGCCGAGGGCAGAGGTAAGCCCGTCATACTGCTCCACGGCAACGGTGGCAGCCACAACGATATGGAGACCTCCACTCGCCAGCTGGCTCAGGCGGGATACCTCGTCTACGCCCTCGACTCGCGCGGTCAGGGGTGCAATGCTCCGCTGGTCGAGTATCACTATCACGATATGGCTACCGACCTTTACGAATTCATCACCGCCAAGGGATTGGAACAACCTGCGGTGTTCGGTTTCAGCGACGGTGGTATTGTAGCACTTATGACGGAGGTTATGTACCCCGGCACTCTGGGGGCTATCGCCACGGGAGGTGCCAACATCTTCGTAAGGGGTGCCTTAGTGCCCGAATTTGAGGCAGGATTTTTTGCGCAAGAGAACCCCAACCCGCTGAATGTTATGATGATGAACGAGCCCACGATGACTGTGGAAGATATGCAGCGTATCGGGTGCCCTGCACTGATTATGGCGGGCGATGGTGACCTCATACGCCCCGAACACACCCACCTGATTGGCGAGAATATCCCACAGGGCAAAACGCTCATCGTCCCCAATGCCGACCACGGCTCCTACATCTACCACTCCACCCGCGTGGGCGACCTGCTATTGGACTTTTTCGAGCAGATTGGGTACTAAAAAAATAAAACAACCTCCTCCGTCACTTCTAAACAACCTACCACCAACCCAGAGAGGGAAATTAGGGAGTTATGGGAGTTATGGGAGTTATGGGAGAACTGAGAGAAATGAGGTAAACCCACGACCACTTCCCTCCCCTAAGTTAGGGGAGGGTGCCGAAGGCGGGAGAGGTCTGTCCGTCTTGCCACGACTTGTCGGAGACAAGGCGGTTGACATTTACCTTTCTTACAATCCCTCTCTGTCGACTTCGGCGACTAAGCCCCTGCCTGAGGCGGGGGTTTGGGGGTGGGTAATAATGCCGCCCGGCGTCCCCGCCGAGCAGGGATTTGGGGGAAAGGTAACACAAAAGGTAGCGGCAAGCAGCCGCGTCTTTAAGGTGCCTTCGGG
>JAZSAY010000004.1:0-98765 GCA_045602145.1 Tidjanibacter sp. | reverse complement strand
GAGGGATTTTTGTGCCAAAAGAAGGAGCGGGCTCCGCAGTTTACTAAGCGTAAATGAGGAGTCCGCTCTCTGAATTTTGGTGCAAAAAGCACCTACCATATGCGTTTTTAGTCTAATTTGGAACCATACGCCAAATCCCCCGCATCCCCCAAACCGGGGATGATATAGCTCTGAGCAGAGAGTTCGGGGTCCACCGACGCGCACCAGATATGTGTGCCGTGGGGGAGGTGTTTCTCGGCATACTCCACGCCCGCCTCGCTGGCGATAACTGCCGCAACGTGCAGTTCCTTAGGGACACCACCCTTTGCAACAAGTGCCTCGTAGGAGTAGACCAGCGAAGTGCCCGTAGCGAGCATTGGGTCGACCAAAATCAGCACCTTGCCTTCCAGAACGCCGCACGAGATGTACTCCACCTTAACCTCGAAGGAGCCATCTTTGTGGTGTTTGCGGTAAGCGGTCACGAAGGCGTTCTGCGCACCGTCGAAGAAGTTTAGAAAGCCGCTATGGAAGGGCAATCCTGCACGCAGAATGGTGGCAAGAACAATCTTGTCATTCGAGAGCATCACCTGAGCCTCACCCAGAGGGGTCTCGACAATCTGGGGGGTATAGTTGAGTGTGCGGCTAATCTCATAGGCGCAAATCTCTGCTATACGTTCAAGGTTGCGGCGAAAGCGCATACTGTCGCCCTGAATGTTTACATCGCGAATCTCCGCGAGGAACTTGTTGAGAATAGAGCTCTCTTTGTCAAGAATGTGTACCATACCTTTATTATATTATATAGTTACGTTTTTGTTTCTCTAACCTAATACAAGAAGTTGTTGAAGGGGTAGCGACCGGCGTGTATCTCGCGAACCATACCGTAGAGGTCGGTGCGGAACTTGTCGATATTCTCCTTCGTGAGTGCCGAGAGGAAGATGCAGGGGGTGTTAGCCTTGGCAATCCAACTGCGCTGCAACTCTTCGAGCGAGATGTTCTCCTTGGTGGCAGGTGTCAGGTCGTCCTCCTCCTTGGGGGTCCAGGTGTAGGCGTCAATCTTATTGAATACCAAGAATACGGGCTTATCGCTTGCGCCAATATCTGCCAGGGTCTGCTTAACGACATTCAGCTGGTCCTCAAAAGCAGGGTGTGAGATGTCCACAACGTGAATGAGCAGGTCCGCCTCCCTCACCTCGTCAAGCGTAGATTTGAACGCCTCGACAAGCTGGGTGGGTAGTTTGCGGATGAACCCTACCGTATCAGACATCAGGAAGGGGAGGTTATCGAAAACCACCTTGCGCACCGTAGTATCGAGCGTTGCGAAGAGCTTGTTCTCGGCAAAGACGTCGCTCTTGCTTATGAGGTTCATAAGTGTCGACTTGCCCACATTGGTGTAGCCCACCAACGCAACCCTTACCATTGAGCCACGGTTGCTACGCTGCACAGCCATCTGGCGGTCAATCTTTTTGAGCTCCTCTTTGAGTTTCGAGATATTGTTGCGCACAACCCTTCGGTCGGTCTCAATCTCTCTCTCGCCCGAACCTCCACGGGTACCCGTACCACCTCTCTGGCGCTCCAAGTGGGTCCACATACCCGTCAGGCGGGGCAGCATATACTCATATTGCGCAAGTTTCACCTGCGTTTTGGCGTAGGCTGTGCGCGCCCTCTGCACAAAGATGTCGAGGATGAGCCTCGTGCGATCCGAAATGCGTCTGCCGATAACCTTCTCTATGTTGCGGGTCTGAGAGGGCGAGAGTTCGTCGTCGAAGATAATGACGTCAATCTCGTGCTCCTCGCACCAATCGCGTATCTCCTCCAACTTACCGGGACCCACAAAATAGCGACTATCGGGAGTGGAGAGTTTCTGCACAAAGCGATGTTCGGTCAGGATATGGGCAGTCTCGGCGAGGAATTCGAGCTCGTCGAGATACTCCTCCACCTGCACCATAGGCTGGCGGTCGCGACACACTGCCACGAGGACCGCCCTCTGGTAATCACTATTGATGGTTGGGGTATTGATGTCTTGTTCTGCCATAGCCTTACATTAACTCAAAAAGAGAGCCGAAGCCCCCTTAGGTTATTCGAAAAAATTAGTCTCTAAAAAAGGGGACTCGAAAAAAGCAAGTCCCCCTTACAAGTGTATCATCGTGTGGTTTATGCCTACTGCAAGCGGCAGTCGATAGGCAGGATGTAGAATACGCGAACCACCTGGTCACGCTGACGACCGGGAGTCCAGCGTGGCGACTTCATCAGCACGCGCCTTGCCTCATCCTCGTAAACCTTATCGGGCGATTGGAGGAACTCGATGCCACCAATGCTACCGTCTTTCTCAATCACGAATTTCATAACAACCTTGCCCTGAATGCCGTTCTCGGCAGCAACAGCGGGAATCTTGAACTCGCCCGAGAACCAGGTACGGAAGGTGTTAAGGTCGCCACCCATAAACGAAGGCATAATCTCTACCTTCACAAAAGCAGCCTCCTCTACAATCTCCTCCTCAACGACGATCTCCTCAACGACGATCTCGTCCTCGGTAAACTCTGCAAAGTCGAAAGTGTCCTCAATAACGGTCTCGTTCTTCACCACGTTGATAGCATCGCTGATGAGTTTCACAGCCTGCTTCACGGGTGCCTGAGTCTTAGGCTCCTCGGTTTTGGTTACGTCAATAAGCTCAACCTCTACCTCGGGACCACTTACCGTTACAATTTCAATGGTCTTCTTGCTCTGACCGATGCTGAATGCAACAATGCAGAGTGCAAGCGAAACGATCATACCGATCTCCAAATAGATGCCTTTGCGGTTTTGGAGGTCTACTTTGGGATTCTTTTTAACTTCCATTATTGTAGTATATTTAATTGTTTTTCAATGATTTAACCTTAATCTTGGTGGTAGTACCCCACACTTCACACCAAAATTTACCTACAAATATACAAAGAAAAACGGAAAACAACACACAAAACTCTTTTTTATTTAGATTTTTGTGTATCTTTGCAGAGCGAAAGAAAGGGGGATTAGCTCAGTTGGCTAGAGCGCTTGCATGGCATGCAAGAGGTCACGAGTTCGACTCTCGTATTCTCCACTAAGAAAGGACAACCCAAAAGGTTGTCCTTTTCTTGTGGAGAACAGGCGTTACCTATCCCCCAAACCCCCTTTCTGTAAAGGGGGCTTACTATGGGTGGGTAGAAAGACACGAACTCGTGAACTCCGAAGCCCTCCTTTTCAAAGGAGGGTTTGGGAGGATTGTAAACACAACCCGCAGGGTGCGCAAGCACCCCGAGTTCGACTCAGGGAAGAGAGGTGGTTGTGGTTTTATCCCATATTTCTCAGTCCTCCCAGATTTCCCATATCTCTCATAACACCCATAAGCCTTATATGACTAAGGACTATTTGCGACGGTCAGCGGTTGAGCGGGCGACAAAAAATACCCTTGCGGTTTTCTCTTAAACTGCAAGGGCATTTTTTCTTTTCGCGGGAGTCTTTTAGTTCCAAGTTTGCGGGTCGCCGAAGAGCAAAACAAGCAGCGGCAGGTAGTCTTTTAGGCTCACGCGCAACAACCTAATAGCCTGCGATATACGATACTCGATGGTCTTTTGCGACACGCCCATTTCGGCGGCAATATCCTTATAGCTTTTATTGTTGAAACGGTGCTGAACAAACGCCTCGCGGTAGCTCTCGGGCAGCTCGTCAAGAGCCTCTTCGAGTTTGGTCACAAGGTCGCCCAAAATATAGAAATCGGGAGCCTCAAACTGCTCCTCCATAGCTTTGTGGAGGCTGCTCATAATGCGTTGTCGCATCTGTCCTCGGTTGATGAGCGTAAGACATCGGTTTTTGGTGGCTGTAAAGAGATAGGTGCGCAGGGTAGTTTCGATATGCAGTTCTCGGTGGTTTTGCCACAGCCACAGCATAATATCCTGCACCACATTTTCGGCATCTTCGAGCTCGACCCATTGGCACGCATAGGCGCACAGTTCGGGGTAGAACTTCTCAAACAGAAGTTCATAAGCCCTCTTATCTCCACCTATCAACCTTTGGCATAGTTGGTGGTCTGTTGCCCCTTGGTTTGCCATTATAAATTCTCTACTTATCACAAAAGTAGTAATCTTTTTTAGTTAAATCAAATTCTAACGGAAAACTTTGTTTTCGTTTAGGGAAAAATGTGGCTGGGTGGTCTTAATAATAAAAATAGGTAATAATTATTAGGTATCACTATATGGAAACCAAACTTTTCTGCTATTTCGACAACACTCTACCGGAGCACGAGATTGCTGAGGTGGAGTCGTGGATTAACTCCTCCGATGAGAATCGCAAACTTGCCAAGCAACTCTATTGGCTCCACTACGCAACCAACACGCTGCACACAATGCAGAGCGTAGACACCAAGGCAGCCCTTCGCAAAGTCCGTGGGCGCATTGCCGCCTCGCGTAGGCGCGTGGTATGGAACCGCATCGTTCAGGTTGCCGCCGTACTCTTCATTCCTGTTACACTGATTGCCTTCTGGGGCTTCTATGGAGAGCCCGAGGTGCAGGATGGCGTGCAGTATGTCGAGATGAAGACCACCTCGGGTATGGTTTCGACCGTAACGCTGCCCGACAGCAGCAAGGTGTGGCTCAACTCCAACTCCTACCTCAAATACCCCATCCGATTCGAGGGTGAGAGGCGCGTGGAACTCGTTGGCGAGGGATATTTTAAGGTTGCCAAAGACGACCAGAAGCGATTTGTGGTCGAGACCAACATTATGGAGATTGAGGTTACGGGCACCGAATTCAACGTGGACGCCTACAACCGTAGCGGTCGCGATGTTCGCACCACTTTGGTGGAGGGCAGCATCAATATGACCTTCAACGGCAACGACAATAGGGAGCACTATGTGGATGTACACCCCGGTCAGAGGGTTGCCATAGACCCCACAACGATGGATTGGAGCATCCGCAGGGTAAATACTGCCGATGCTGCATCGTGGAAGGACGGACGCATTGTCTTCGACAAGACACCCCTTAGTGAGGCATTGCGTATGATTGAAAACCGCTTCAATGTGGAGTTTGTGGTGAGGAACCCCAAATTCTACGAGCATAACTTCACGGGTATGTTTACCGACCAGAGGCTCGACATCATCCTCGAACACTTCAAGCGCTCCTCCAAGATGCGTTTTAGGACCATCGAGAACGACAGCGCGGGCAACATCAATGGCTACGAGATAATCGAAATCTACTAAGCAACCCCGCCCGCATCCAAACGGCAAATAATCAAATCAAGAAATACTAATCTTTAATCATTACTTAAATTTATGAAGCACATCAGACTATTTCTACTTTGTCTTGTATGCTCGCTTGTGTTGTCGGAGGGCTATGCCCAAACGCGCAACATCACTCTGAGGGTGAAAGATGCCCCTCTGAGTGAGGTTTTCGCCAACATCGAGAGCCAAAGCGGCTACAAATTCTTTTACAGCGACAAAACAGTAGACACTTCTCGCAAGGTTACCATCAATGCCAATGGCGAGGATGTTTTGGCAACTCTCGAAAAGATTTTCGAGGGCAGGAACATCAAATGCTCCATCATAGACGGCAATATCGTCTTGGAGGGCAACGACACCCTAAAACCCCAGCAGAGCACTGCCAAGCCCCAGTCGAAACACTTTGTGGGCTATGTGGTTGACAAGGCTGGCGACCCCGTGATTGGTGCCACCGTCATTTCGCTGGGCAATATGGCAAATGCCACCATCGCCGACGCCAACGGTCGCTTCGAGATTGCTGCCTCCGTGGGCGAGAAGTTGGAGATTTCGTGCATCGGCTACGCCTCCCAGACCATCACAGCGGGCAAGTCGGAGGCTAAGGTTGTCCTCAAAGACGACTTCCAGATGCTCGAAGAGGTCATTGTGGTTGGTTATGGTACCCAAAGGCGTAGTGATGTGACAGGTGCTATCGCCTCCGTATCGAGCGAGAAGCTCAACACCACTCCCACCACCTCGCTGGGCGAGATGTTGCGTGGTGCTGCGGCAGGTGTGCACGTTTCTCTCGGTAGCGCCGAGCCTGGTGGCTCTTCGTCTATCCTGATTCGTGGTCGCCGTTCGCTCTCGGGCGACAACGCTCCTTTGTACATTGTCGACGGTGTGCCTATGACCAGCATTGACGACATCAACTCCAACGATATTGAGTCGATGGAGATTCTCAAAGATGCCTCTTCGCAGTCTATCTATGGTGCAAGGGCTGCAAATGGTGTAATTCTGATTACCACCAAACGCGGTCAGGAGGGCAAACTCAAAGTGTCGTATAGTGGCTATGCAGCCGTTCAGGATATCGACCGCAACTTCGAGTTCTACAATGGTGCCGAGTGGGCAGCCTACCGTATGGAGGCTTACTACAACGCCTACGGCAGCTACAACGAGGCTGACTGCCTTACGGGTCTGATGGGTGAGGTTTACCAATCGGGCGAGTGGGTAGATTGGGAGAAACTTATGATTCATAAGGCACTTCAACAGAAACACGATGTGCTTGTGCAGTCGGGTAACGACAAGACCAAATATGCATTCGGCATTGGTGGCTACTCGCAGGACGGTATGGTGCTCAACTCGGGCTTCGACAAGGTTTCGGGCAGGCTCAACATCGACCACAAACTCACCAAGAAACTCTCGCTGGGTGCCAACCTCTCCTACTCGCGTTCGTGGAAACAGAGCGCCGATGGTTCGTTCAACTCGTTTGTGACTATGCCTCCTTTGGCTAAGGTCTATGAGGAGGATGGCAAAACCCTCCGCAAGGATGTTACCGAGGCTGGTGAGTCGCACTACAACCCCCTGTGGAACATCAACAACTCCGATAGTCGCAACCAGACCGACCGCCTCCTGATGAACCTCTTTGCAGATTGGAAGATTGCCAAAGGTCTATCCTATCGCCTCAACGCGAGCCTCAACCAGCGCTCGGTGGATAGTGGTTCCTACTTGGGCTTGGAGCACACCACGGGTGCAAATACTCAGGGTAAGGCAACTCTCACTCAGAGCAACTACTTCGACTATCTGCTCGAAAACATCCTCAACTACTCCAACAAGATTGGCGACGACCACAAGATTGACGCAACTTTGATGCAGAGTGTGAACTATATCACTTGGAAGTCGATGAGCATCAGTGGTACAGGCTTCGCCAACGATGATCTCTCGTTCCACGCCATCGGCTCGGCAGTTGAGCACGGTGTTCCTTCCTACCAATTCTCCGAGCGAAAGATGCTCTCTTCGCTGGCTCGTGTGAGGTATAACTACAAAGACCGCTACCTTCTGACCGCTGCTGTTCGTTTGGATGGTTCGTCGGTATTCGGCTCGGGCAACAAGTGGGGCGTATTCCCCTCGGCATCGTTTGCTTGGAGGGCAAGCGAGGAGGAGTTTATGCAGAATGCCGAGTGGGTATCTAACCTCAAACTTAGGGCAAGTATTGGTCAGGTTGGTAACCAGGGTATCTCGCCCTATACCACCCTCGGTCTTGCCGACAAGTATATGTACGAGTTTGGCTCGACACCCGTTGTGGGCTACCTGCCCGACACCACACTCCCCAACCCCAACCTCAAATGGGAGACCTCTACTTCGGCTAACGTCGGCATCGACTTCGGTTTCTTCGAGGGTCGCATTGGCGGTACTGTGGAGTTCTACAACACCGACACCACAGACCTTTTGGTTGCCAAGTCGCTCAGCCAGTCGACAGGCTACAAGAACCAGCTGGTCAATATGGGTCGCGTAAACAATAGAGGTGTCGAGGTTACTCTCAACCTCATTCCCGTCAAGACCCGCGACTTCGAGTGGACTCTCGACCTGACATTCTCCAAGAACAAAAACGAGATTGTACGCATCGATGGCTCGTTAGACGAGAATGGTAAGCCCAAGAACGATGTTAACAACAACTGGTTCATTGGCGAGCCTATGAATGTCTACTACGACTACGACTTCGATGGTATCTGGCAGCTCGACGACGACATTGCCTCGTCGCATATGCCCGATGCTAAGCCCGGTGCTGTTAAAGTTAGGGATGCCAACGGTGATGGCAAGCTCGACGACACGGACCGCGTGATTATGTACCGCGACCCCGACTGGATTGGTGCCATCTCGACCGGCATCTACTTCAAGGGCTTCGATATGCGTGCCGAATTGTACATCTCGGCAGGCGGCACTCGCTATAACTCCTATCTGACAAGCTTCAACGAGGGTGGTGACCTTACGGGTAAGCGTAATGGTGTGCGTCGCAACTATTGGACCATCAATAACCCCTCTAACGAGGCTCCCGCACCCAATATGACTCAGGCTCCCGCCTACATCACAGCTCTCGGCTATCAGGACGCTTCTTTTATCCGTCTGAGGAATGTTCAGATTGGTTACAATTTCCCCAAGAGCGTAACAAAAGCCCTCTCGATGCAGTCGCTCAGGCTCTACGCAACGTTCACCAACATCTGGACTCTTACGGATGTTATCGGCTATGGTCCCGAGCAGACCCCCGGTAGTTATCCCGAGCCTCGCACCGTACTCTTTGGTGTAAACGTATCATTCTAAACCAAACGAAGGAGAAATATATTATGAAAAAGTATATAGCATTATTGTTGCTCGTGGCTGTCGGCTTCACCTCCTGCACCGACTTCCTTGCCGAAGAGAACAAAACACAGTATTCGCAGGAGTATATATTCGAGTCCGAGGAGGGCTTGGCACTTGCCACTTCGGCACTCTATGTCCTCCACCGCAACTACCTCGGCGACGATGCCGAGAGCAACACCTCGTGGGCTGTTGAGCGCGGTACAGACATCGTTATGACCAATGGTGGTACGGGTAACTTCTATGGTACCTACGACCCCAACCACCTCAAACCCTCGGCAGCTCAGGTATCGAGGATGTGGACCCGTATGTACCAGATTATCGGTCGCTGCAACGAGATTATCGCCGCTGGCGAGACTATGGAACAGACCGATGAGTTGAAAGTAATCCTTGCTGAGGCAAAGGCTTTCCGTGCACAGTCCTATTTCCTCTTGCTGCGTACCTACGACCGCATCTGGCTCAACACCGAGCCCGTAACGTGGGAGAATGTGAACGACAAGAGGGAGTATCGCCCCGCAACCCAAGACGAGGTCTTCGACCTTCTCTACTCCGACCTTCGCTATGCTATCGAGAACCTCGATTGGCTCTCCTACCAGCCCGGCAGGTTCAACCAGGCTGCCGCACGCTCCATCTTGGCTAAGGTGGCTCTCTGGAAGAAGGATTGGCAGACTGCTCTCAATCAGGCAGACTCCATCGAGCTGTCGGGACAATACCGCTTGCTCGACTCGCCTAAGAAAGTCTTTGAGGGCGCCGACCTAAACCACTCGGAGGCTCTGATGGTGGTTCAATGGAGCGAGAACCCCGGTGGTAACCTCTCGACCGCTACTCCCAAAGGTCATCAACTCTCCACCCTGTTTATCTCTATGTCGCGCCGCCCCATCGGTGGCTCCAACGAGGAGGCTTGCTCGGTTGAGAACTGGGGCTACACCTTTGGACGTATGCTCCCCAACCCCTATCTGCTCTCGCTCTACGACAAGAATAAAGACACCCGCTTCAACGATTGGTTCATCCACCGCTACAAAAACACCAGAGATGTGGATGTTAAGTACGGCAATGTGGTAGTTAAGCCCGGCGAGTACTTCCCCGAGACCAAGGGTGGTGCGGTAGATCAGGATATTCTGCCCGGTTGCACCAAGCACGGCGATGTTACCACTCGCGAGCTCTTCGCTTCGAGGGGATACAAAGACTTTATCCTTTACCGCTTGGCAGACGTCTATATTATGGGTGCTGAGGCTGCCTACCGCCTTGGCGACCAGACCAAAGCAAAAGAGTACTTCAACAAGACCTACACAAGGGCTGGCAATGCCGCATTTACGGGCACTCTGAAACTCCAAGACATCATCGATGAGGAGGCTCGCGAGATGTGCTTCGAGAACGACCGCTGGTACTTCCTCAAACGCCTCGGCTTGCTCATTGACCAGGTGAGGAAATATGCAGGCAACGAGGGCTGGGAGGCTTCGCTTGCAGGCAGGACCAACCTTCCCGCCAACCCTCACTTTGTGCGCTGGCCCATCCCCGAGGAGGAGATTATCAATATGGGTGCGGACAACTTCCCCCAGAATGTGGGCTATTAGTTAATATATAGGTGTAATAGTACTATGAAAAAACTATCTCTGATATTTCTGACACTCTGCGCCGCTGTGGCGGTGCAGGGTGCCACCATCAAGACCGAAGTCTGCATCTATGGCGAGAGTGCTTCGGGCGTTGTGGCAGCTATCCAGTCGGCAAGGCTCGGCAAGCAGACCCTGCTTATCTCCAAGAACGACCACGTTGGCGGTATGGCTACTTCGGGCTTGACAGCTACCGACATCAACCGCCAAGACCAAGTAGGTGGCATTACTGCCGAGTTCTATGGTCGCATTTGGGACTACTATATCCAGCCAGAGGTGTGGCGCAACCAAACTCGCGAGGAGTTTATGGAGTCAAGCAAAAAACGCACCTTCTCGGGCAAGAACGATGCCCGCCAAATACAATGGGTCTATGAGTCGGGTGTGGCAGAGCGCATTATGAAAGAAATGATCGCAGAGGCGGGCGTGGAGGTGCTCTACAACGCCCCTCTCGACCTCGAAAATGGCGCAAAGACCAAGGGTGGAAAGATTCGCTCCATCCGCCTGCTCGACGGTACCACCGTGAAGGCAAAAATGTTCATTGATTGCTCCTACGAGGGCGACCTGATGGCTGCCGCAGGTGTGTCGCACATCATCGGCAGGGAGTCGCGCGAGCAGTATGACGAGGATATGGCAGGTATTCGCATCTTCGACTTTATCCCCACTTCGCCCTACCTCAATGGTAAGGATGGCGAGCTTATTCCCTATGTTGCTCCCGAGTTGTATGGCGAAATTGGCAGTGCCGACCACCGCACACAGGCATATTGCTACCGAGTAACCCTCACGGACGACCAGGAGAATATGATTCCTATCGAGAAGCCCGAAAACTACAATCCCGCACTCTACGAGATTGTCATCCGCCGTTTCGAGACCGACCCCGAATTGCAACTCAAAAACATCATCACCTTCACTCCTATGCCCAACCGCAAGACCGACACCAACCACCTCGACTTCTTCGGTGCAAGTAGTGGTTATGCCGAGGGCGACTATGCCACAAGGAGTCGTATGGAACAAGAGCACAAGGACTACGCTGTGGGTATGCTCTACTGCCTCGGTCACAACGAGCGCATCCCCGAGCACATTCGCCAAGAGATGTTGCGTTGGGGCTGGCCCAAAGACGAGTTTGTGGAGAATGGTGGCTTCCCCTATCAAATCTATGTACGCGAGGCAAGGCGTATGGTGGGCGAGAAGGTTATGACACAGCACAATGTGCAGAAGGATAACCGCGTGCCCGTAGAGCACTCGGTGGGTATCGGCACCTATATGATGGACTGCCACTATGTATCCTATGTAGCGGGCGATGGCGGCATCAACATCGAGGGCGGTATCTTCACTTCGACCAAGCCCTATGCTATCGACTACTATTCGCTCACTCCCAAACGCGGCGAGTGCAGCAACCTCTTGGTACCCGTATGCCTTTCGGCATCGCACGTTGCCTACACCACCATCCGTATGGAGCCTACCTATATGATATTGGGTCAGTCGGCTGCTGTTGCGGCAGCGATGGCTATCGACTCCGAGTGCGCTGTGCAGGATGTAGACTATCCCACACTCCGCACCAAACTCGAAGAGGCTGGACAACTCCTCAACCCTTCGTCCAAAAAAGTTCAACACACCGAAAAAGTGGCACGATAGTATGAAACGTATCTATAATTATGCATTTGCGGTGCTGGCAACCCTCGCGCTTGTCGGCTGCGAGGATGAGCGCAACACCGTAATTCCCCCTTCGAGCTTCCCCTCGGGAGGAGGCAACAACAAACCCGCCGAGAAGGTCACCAAGTTCGAGACCAAGAAGGTCGACGGCGTATGGCGACTGCTCAAAGAGGGCGAGGAGTTCTACATCAATGGTGCTGCCACCAATAACTTCTATGCCGAAGTGAAAGATTGGGGTGGCAACGTGGTGCGTACCTACTCCACCAATGCCAACACCAAAGCCATCCTTGATGAGGCGTGGTCGAAAGGTCTGTATGTCAATATGGGTCTTTATATGAAGGATTGCGAGGGCTTCGACTACGCGAGCACAGCAAACGCTGCCACCATTCAGAAACAACTTGACGACCACCGCACTTGGGTACGTCGCTATATGAACCACCCAGCTGTGCTCTGCTGGTCTATCGGCAACGAGGCAGAGTGTGGTGACATGGCAAAGAATACCGCTTTCTTCAAGGCTGTGGAGGATATTGCAAAGATGATTCACGAGGAGGACCCCAATCACCCCGTAACCACCACTTTCTCCACATCCGAACCCAACAACCGCATCAAGGTGCTTATGCAGCATGCTCCAAGCGTGGATATTCTCTCGGTGAACGCCTACTATCCCAACGTGGGTAATGTTGCCAAGAATGTCGCCGCGGCGGGCTGGGATAAGCCCTGGATGATTACGGAGTTTGGTCCTCGCGGAACGTGGAATATGTCCTCGACGAGCGACCCCAAGGAGCTCTCGTGGGGCTGCTTGGAGGAGATGACCTCCACCGAGAAGGCTGAGATTTACAACAAAATTTGGCGCGAGGACATCAAGCCCAACGAGTCAAAGGGCTGTATCGGCTCGTTCATCTTCGTTTGGGGCTACCAGACTCACGGCGCAGTGCTTCCCTGGTATGGACTCTTCGACAAGCAGAAAAACTCCTTTGGTGGCGTGGATGAAATCTCGGAGTGCTGGACAGGGGTGGCTGTAACAAACCCCGCTCCCCGCATCGAAAATCGCTCGAAGATGACTCTCAATGGCAAGACCTCGGGCGAGGGTGTGACTGTTGTTAAGAACTCCACGGGCAACACTGCCTCCGTTGAGGCTACTTCGCCATCGGGCGAGACGCTCAACTACCATTGGCTCATCTACAAAGAGGGCGATGCTCTTGCAGACGGCTCTATGCCCGACGGCATTGATGGTTTGATTGTGGACGCCACAAAGCCCACAATCTCTTTCAAAGCCCCCTCAACAAAGGGCGGTTACAGACTCTATGTCTTTGTGACCGACGAAGTTAACCACAAGGTGGCATTGGCTTGCATCCCCTTCCTGGTAAAAGATAACTAACAAAAAAACTAAAATAGAACTATGAAGAAACTCCATTTATTACTCTTTGCGCTCCTCGCCTCGCTGGCGTTTGTGGCGTGTGGTCCCGATGATGTGGAGGGTGGTATCGAGACCCCCCACGAGCGCATTGTCTTTACTCTGCTCAACGCCCAGGAGCCCGCAGTAGCTGCTCCCGATGAGGAGGTAACCTACAAATTCCAAATCGCCTACTCTGGGGGCATTGCAAGTGCTTCCACCTCGCTCAACAGAGAGGTTTTGGAGGGTTCCGAGATGAACTGGGACAACTCTGCCGCGCCCCAAACCGAGGTTGAGTACACCTTCTCATATACCGTCAAGGGCGAGCAGTATGGCGAGACCCTCGACTTTGTATTCACCGCTGTTGCAGCCGATGGCTACACCCAGAGCGTAGACTATGCTTTGTGGATTACTGCCAACGCTGTTGAGTTTACCGTAACCATCCCCGAGGGCTTGCCCACCGAGATGTATAGCGATGGAACTCTGGACTTCAACGTGAACGTAGAGTGTGGCAACATCCTCAAATCTATCGAGGTGTTCAAAAACGATGGCGAGACTGCCTACGCTTCGAAGAGCGATTTTACCGATGAGAAGACCTATTCCTATCCCTTCTCTTACACCCCCGCCGCAGAGGATGTGGCTACCGATGTAACATTCCGCTTTGTGGCTACCGATGTGAAGAACAACACCGCCGAGGTTTCCTACACCATCTCTATCATCAAGGCTGACGCAGTGGGTAAGATGCTGTGGAGCGAGATTTTCGATACCACAATGTCCATCTCCAACACCACCGAGCACAACACCACAGCAGGTGGCATTACGGGCAACTCTGCTACTGAGTTCAAGCCTGGTAAGATTACCGAGTACAACACTTTCTACATTCTCTCCGATCCGGAGAATCCCGAGAGCGAGATGATTCCCAACGAGGGTGCTATGGCAGGTTGCGAGGTTTATGACGATGATATTACCTCCATTAAGTACACCTGCGATGGAACGGATGTTTGTATTTCCAAGTACGACAATACGAGCATTAAGTATATGGATGGTGCTTACCTCTGGTTCCGCAAGGCTAAGGGCGGTTGGTTCCGCGTGGATGGCATCAAGTTGCACGGTGCGACCTCGCTCAAACTGACCTATGCACAGGCTGCTCAGAAGATAAAGGTAGACTACTCGCTCGATGGCGGTACCACTTGGGTAGAACTTGGTGCTACGGAGGGTAGTATTGAGGTTGCAGAGCTCAAGTTCACACTCTCCGAGAGTGCCGAGACCATTTCGCTCCGCTTCACCGAGAATGATGGTACAAACCACGTTCGTCTTGACAACCTGAGACTTGTGGAGGTGTTGTAGTATGAAATCATTGAAACTTATGGCAGTAGTTGCAGCCGCCCTTGCGTTGGGCGGTTGCAACCAACCTGCTCAGTACGACCTGTGTGTCTATGGTGGTACTTCGGCAGGTGTTGTGGCAGCCTACTCGGCAGCCCAGCAGGGTTTGGACGTTGTGTTGGTAGAGCCCACCAACCACATCGGTGGTATGACCACCGGCGGTTTGGGCTTCACCGACATTGGCAACAAGCAGGTTATCTCGGGCGTTGCAAAGCAGTTCTACCGCAAGGTGGGCGAGCATTACGGACGCTTGGAGCAGTGGATTTTTGAGCCTTCGGTGGCTGAGGGCATTATGCGCGACTACCTGAGCAACGACAACATCCGAGTGATGGAGGGCTACCGCATCCGCGAGAGCCACAAAGAGGGCACCCGCATCGCCAAAATCGTTGTGGAGAACTCCTCGAAACCCTCCAAAACCCGCACCATCAAGGCAGACTACTTCATCGACTGCTCCTACGAGGGTGACCTGATGGCTCGCTCGGGTGTGGAATATACGGTTGGTAGGGAGGCTAACGCTCAGTATGGCGAGACCTACAATGGCGTGGAACTTATGACTCGCCACCAATTCCCCGATGGCATCGACCCCTACAAGGAGAAAGGTAACCCCGAGAGTGGTCTGCTGTGGGGTATCTCGCCCGCCGAGGTGGCAGAGAATGGTACGGCTGACCAGATGGTGCAGGCATACAACTACCGCATTTGTCTGACGGACGACCCCGCAAACCGCATCGAAATCACCCGCCCCGAGGATTACGACTCCACTCGTTACGAGTTGCTCCTGAGGCTTATGGAGGTGCAGCCCGAGAAACTCTCTCTGAACGACTACTTCATTTGGAGCCGTATGCCCAACCACAAGACCGACGTGAACAATCGAGGAGGTTTTTCGAGCGATATGATTGGTATGAACCACAACTACCCCGAGGCATCCTACGAAGAGCGCCAAGAGATTATTGACGCCCACACCTCCTACACTAAGGGTTTGCTCTACTTTATTGGTCACGATGAGCGTGTACCCGAGTTGCTCCGCGAGAGGATGCAACTTTGGGGCTACCCCAAAGATGAGTACACCAACAACGGCAACTGGACACCTCAGCTCTACATTCGTGAGGCAAGGCGTATGGTGGGCGAGTATGTCGCCACCCAAGCCGACTGCGAGGGACGCACAACCGTTATGGATGGCGTAGGTATGGCAGCCTACCAGATGGACTCACACAACTGCCAGCGTATTGTCATCGAGAAGAACGGCAAGAAAATGGTCAAGAACGAGGGTAATGTGGAGATTGGTGGCGGACTGCCCTACCCCATAGCCTACCGCTCCATCACTCCCAAGAGGGAGCAGTGCACCAACCTTCTGGTGCCCGTATGCCTCTCGGCAAGCCACATCGCCTACGGTTCTATCCGTATGGAGCCTGTTTTTATGGTGCTTGGTCAGTCGGCAGGTGTTGCTGTGGCGTTGGCTCACAAGCAGGGTTGCTGCGACATTCAGATGGTAGATAGCAAAGAAATCAACAATGTAATAGCCCAAGATCCCTATATGGACGGCTCCGAGCCCGACATCCTTGTTGACGATGCCGATGCAGGCGTTGAGGCAGACGACAAGTGGGTTACAAGGGGTAGGGGAGGCTATGGACTCTCGTTCTACGAGTTGGCTCCCACCACCAAGCCCCAGAGCGTGCGCTTTACGGTTGAGGCTCTGCCCTCTTCGGGCGAGTGGGCTGTGTATAGCTACCAGAGCGCAAGCAAAAAACTCACTTCGAGCACCACTTTCGACATCCTCTCGGGCGAGAAGGCTCACCACATCACCTTCCTGCGTGATGACCTCGATGTATTAGGTCAGACCT
Source organism: Tidjanibacter sp. (assembly GCA_045602145.1). Classification (GTDB taxonomy): domain Bacteria; phylum Bacteroidota; class Bacteroidia; order Bacteroidales; family Rikenellaceae; genus Tidjanibacter. The sequence continues at coordinate 82,358 of JAZSAY010000004.1, read as the reverse complement.
CGGGCGATTGGGCTCACTTGGGCACCTTCGAGTTCAAGGAGGGCGCACCTGTGGTGGTTACTATCTCCAATGCTACGGCAGATGCCACAATGCGTGCCGATGCAATCCTTTTGGTAAAACAATAATCCAAAACCATACTATAATGAAAAAACTTATTGCACTTGTTGTGATGGCTTTGCCACTCTTCGCTTTTGCCCAGAAGGATATTGACCAAAGGGTGGAGGAGATAATGGCAAAGATGACCATCGAAGACAAAATCGGACAGCTCAACCAGATGGACGGCAGGCGCGATTTGGAGCAAATCAAAAAGGAGGTGCGCGAGGGTACTCTCTCTTCGATTATGAATATCGTGGACCCCGCCGTGACCAACGAGTTGCAGCGCATTGCCATCGAGGAGAGCCCCGCAGGTATTCCTCTCTTGTTTGCTCGCGATGTGGTGCACGGCTTCAACACCGTACTCCCCATTCCTCTCGGTCAGGCTGCCTCGTGGGACGAGCAGCTCATCGAGCAGGCTTCGCGCAACACCGCTTTGGAGGCTACCGAGAGGGGTATCCGCTGGGCTTTTGCGCCAATGATGGATATTGCTCGTGATGCCCGTTGGGGACGCATTGCCGAGTCGTTCGGCGAGGACACCTATATGGCGGGCAGGCTCGCCACGGCAGTTGTTAGGGGTTATCAGGGAGAGTCGCTCTCGGAGCAGACCTCTATGGCTGCCTGTGCCAAACACTTTGTGGGCTATGGCGATGCCGAGGGTGGTCGTGACTACAACACCACCAGCATCCCTCCCCGCACACTGAGGGATGTCTATCTTCCCCCCTTCAAGGCGTGTGTTGATGAGGGCTGTGCCTCCATTATGACCTCTTTCAACGACAATGACGGACTTCCCTCAACGGGTAACCGCTGGCTCCTGACGGAACTCCTTAGGGAGCAGTGGGGCTTCGAGGGTGTTGTTGTGAGCGATTGGGGCTCTGTGGCAGGTCTTATTCCTCACGGCGTAGCCTACGACAAGAAGGACGCCGCACACCAATGTATCGAGGCGGGCTGCGATGTGGATATGTCATCGAGGTCGTACCTGCTGAACCTCAAAGAACTCATCGAGAGTGGCGAGGTTGATATGGCAGTGCTGGACGAGGCTGTACGCCGCGTGCTGAGGCTCAAAGTGGCTCTCGGCTTGTTCGAGCAACCCTACGCCCGCACCACCGAGAAGAGCGACATCTACTCCGAGAGCGTGCTGGCTACCGCTTGCCGCTTGGCAGAGGAGAGCGTTGTGATGCTCAAAAACGAGGGCGAGGTGCTTCCCATCCTCCCCGAAAAGGTTAAGAGGGTGCTCGTTGTAGGTCCTATGGCAGACGCTCCCTACGACCAGATGGGTACTTGGGCTCTGGATGGCGATAAAACCCACACTGTGACTCCCATTGCGGCTATCCGCGAGGATTGGGCTGATAGGGTGGAAGTTGACTACATACCCTGCCTTACCCACCCCCGCGATAGGTCGACAGCCGAGTTTGCAAGAATGCAGGAGGCTGCCCGCAAGGCTGACATTGTTGTGGCGTTTGTTGGCGAGGAGCAGATGATGTCGGGCGAGGCTCACTCGCTCTCATCGCTCGACTTGCAGGGCGCACAGGGCGATATGTTGGAGGCTTTGGCAGAGGTCGAAACTCCTCTGGTTACGGTCTTTATGGCTGGTCGCCCCCTGACTATTGCTCGCCAGGTGGAGATTTCGGACGCCATTTTGTACGCTTGGCATCCCGGCACTATGGGTGGCAAGGCTCTGGCAAACATCCTCTTTGGCGAGGTTAGCCCCTCGGGCAAACTTCCCGCAACCTTCCCCCGCAACGTAGGTCAGATACCTATCTATTATAACCACAAACACACCAGCCACCGCGCCAAAGGCACCGAGGGCAACCTCGATAGTATTCCTCGCGAGGCTTACCAGTCGGTTATGGGGCACACCTCCTCCTACTTGGATGTTGCCCCCTCGCCACTGTTCCCCTTCGGTTACGGTCTGAGCTACACCACCTTCGAGTTGTCGGACATCAAGATTGAGAAGAGCGCCGTAACCCCCGAGGAGAGCATCAAGGTTAGTGTACTGCTTACCAATACGGGCAGACGCGAGGGTACGGAGGTCGTGCAACTCTACACAGGTCGCAAAACCGCCTCGGTCACCCAGCCTATGAAGGAGCTCAAAGAGTTCCAGCGCGTGACGCTCGGAGCCGGCGAGAGCCGCAGGGTGGAGTTCGAGGTTCCCGTGAGCCGCTTGGCGTTCCACAACCGCGATATGGTGCTGGCTGTTGAGGAGGGCAAATACACCCTCACTATCGGCACCGATAGCCAATCAGGTCTGAAAACTTATTTCAAAATCACTAAATAAAAAGCACTAACACTATGAAAAAGAGAACTTACAACGCCCCCACAGTGGAGCAGGAGAGCGTGATGGTCGAGGCGGGCATTGCCACAAGCACCACCATCGCCATTAAGGACGACGGCACACACCTGGAAGATTGGCAGGAGGGCAACACCGATTGGTGGTAGTCCACGCAAACAAAACCTAAACAAGAAACAGACAAAAAACCTATAAAAGAGATGAAAAAGACATTTCAGATTCTGGGTGCCGCAATGCTGGCACTTGCAGTGGTAGGCTGCGAGAACGAGCCTATCGACGAGGGCACCAACACCCCCGTAACCCCCGATGAACCCGTTGTAGAGGAGCCCGCCGAGCCCGCCAAACTCGTGCTCTGCGCCACCCTCCCCGAGACCCGCACAACCCTTACTCCCGAAGAAAATGGTAATGGCTATAAATTGGAGTGGAGCGAGGGCGATGGTATCACAGTATTCCAAGCCGAGGCAGGCACAACTCCCGAGAGTTGGACAAACTACAAATTCGACATTGACGAGGAGGTGAAGGGTGAATTTACCCCTGCCGAGGGTGTTGAGGTTCCTTTTGAGGAGGGCAAAAACTACGATTGGTATGTGGTATATCCTTATAGCACAAACAACGAGGTGCCTACTCTCAAAACTCCCCTTGGTCAATCGAAAGAAGATGGATATTTTGCTATTGGTGCAACCACTCAGTACGGCTACAACAACACTGACCATATTGCCGGTATGGATATTATGGTGGGTAAGGCAAAGGATACTCGTGAGCCCAACGTAACCCTCAAACACCTTGCAGTGTTGCACAAATTTACCGTTACCAACAACTCGGACCAACCCACCGTCATCCAGAAGTTGACCGTTACGGGCAACACTAACATCTTTGGTGCTTTCTGGATTGACCTCACCGCAGATGAGCCCAAAATTGACCTCACAAAAGCAAACAACACAGCAGACTCCTTCAAGACTCGCGGGTTGACGATTAAAGGCGCACTTGATGAAGATGGCAATGAGTTGGCTGCCGAGGAGTTGGCTGTTGGCTCAAGTGCCGATTTCTATATGATTACCGCACCCTTTACCCTCAAAAACGGCGAGACCTTCAAGGTAACCATCACGACCTCTACTGGCGAGCAGACCTTAGAGAAAACTGCCACCGCAGACATCGAGTTCAAGGCAGGCACCTACAACACCGCAAGTCTTGTGTATGACTATGTTTATGTAGAGGAAGCAAAACCCATCTTCTTGGAAACCTTTGGTACAAGTACTCCTTATAGCAACACTATCATCACATACAACAATGACAATAGTGGTATTGCCACAACGTGGAGCAATGGTACGGGCGTTGATGCAAGTGGGTATACCACTGGTGGTGCATTTGAGGGTATTGCAATGCGTTGGAGTAGCGCAAAAGCAAATTCCAACACAAAATGGACTGGCGTAAGTGTAAATGGCAATGCAACTCTTACGGTTTCTTACGATTTGGTTTTGACGGGAGACGCAGGAACAACTATTGCTTTCAAACACCGCAATACAGGCTCGACGAAGTGGATTGAAGCACAAAAGACAGTGCTTAGCGTTGAGGAAAAGGGTACAATAAAGCATATCAGTTTTGATATACCTATTGACGACCCAACCAAGACAATCGAATTCTATCTTTCGAGTACAACAGCAACAAAATATGCGTGGTTGGATAATCTCAAATTGGATGTCCCCGAAGAGTAATTGTCAAACAAATTTCGCATAATCAAACAAATGGAGCCGACTTTGCTTTCGCAGAGTCGGCTCTTTGCATCTATCCACCTCACACACCCCTACCCCAACACACTCCATACACATCGCCCCCTTGTTCACGGGTATCTTTTTTGATACCCTCGCTCTTGGGATTCGTGTTGTGTCAGTGCAGTTTGGCGCCGATGAGTTCGAGGAACTCCTGGCGGGTTTCGTGGTGGTTGAGGAAGGCACCGCTGAATGCCGAGGTGGTGGTTATGGAGTTCTGTTTCTGCACGCCCCTCATCTGCATACACATATGCGCAGCCTCAATAACCACAGCAACACCCAAGGGATTCAGCGTCTCCTGTATGCAGTCGCGAATCTCCATAGTGAGCCTCTCCTGAACCTGCAAGCGACGAGCGAAGCTCTCGACACAGCGTGGTATCTTCGACAATCCAACAATCTGACCATTAGGGATATAAGCAATATGTGCCTTGCCATAGAAGGGTAGCATATGGTGCTCGCACATCGAGTAGAGTTCGATATCCTTCACGATGACCATCTGGCGGTAGTCCTCCTTGAAAATCGCCGAGCGCAAAATCTCGGCAGGCTCCTCGGCGTAGCCCTTAGTCAAAAACTGCATACACTTGGCAACCCTCTCGGGAGTCTTCACAAGCCCCTCGCGCTCGGGGTCCTCGCCTAGCAGGCGCAATATCGCCTCGTAGTGCTCCATCAACTCCGCCGTAACCTCCGGCGAATAAATCTCTTCTCGTTTGTACATCTTTATGTTAGTGGTTTTATGTTTCTTCTTTTTTCGCACCTTTTTCTTCGCGACTTTTCTTCGCGACTTTTTATAAAAAGTCGCCCAAAAATTTTTATGCGATACTGCGTATCGCTTTACCTTTGCTACGCCTTATATTAGCATTCCCAGCACAAAAGTGCCACTCTGGCACAAAAGTCGCCCAAAAATTTTTAGTGTAGCCCTTGCGGTGGTGTGACTGCCTTCGGCAGGTCTGAAATGAGTAAACCACCTATCTCTTTCAAACAAGTTTGAGAGATGGTGCCTTCCTCATTTCTGCTCCTTCGGAGCATTCCACACCACCGAAAAAAGACTGCTCTCAAACTCCCCTGTTTCTCCTGTTACTCCTGTCACTCCTGCAAAAAACAGGAAGAACAAGATAGGTAGATGCCAACCGCCTGCCTATGGCAGTCGTGGCAAGACGGACAGACCTCTCCCGCCCTTATGGGCACCCTCCCCTTGCCTTAGGGGAGGGATATGGTTGTGGGGCTCCCATATCTCTCAGTCCTCCCATATCTCCCATTTACTGCTCCCCTAAATTAGGGGTGCTGTCGCATAGCGACCGAAGGGGTCTGTCAATTCCCAATTCCCAGAACAATATCTATGGAGTCGGCAACGGCGCGTCTTTCCTCAGCCTTCACTCTTAGCTCCTCAGCCCTTGTTTTCAGCGAGTCGCCAAGGAGCACCAGCGAGTCGGCTTGTGCCACATTCCTTAGGTGTGCTACTTGTCGTAGTGAGTCGTTGCGGTACCAGCGTTTCGAGGCGCGGGTACGCAATTTTTCGCCACGCGCAAGCAGTTTCTCCACCTCCTTAACGAGTTCTGCACCCTCGCCATCGAGCGAGTCGGCGCACGCCCTAAGCTCCTGAGCCTTAGCCAAGTCGAGCGAGTCGATGCGAATCCACACCGTATCGTGGGGCAGCATAGGGGGCACAGCATCCAAGTATCCGCGCACCCTTATGGAGTCGTTGAAGTATATCAGCGGGCGGAACCTCAGCGTGGAGTCCATCTTAGCCAGCGCCACCTCCGAGGGGGGCAGGTAGACAATCCGCACTGAGTCGAAGACGATATGTGGTTCGTCCTCGCGGCGGGTGTAGTCGGCGAGTGTCAGGCGGTACTCCACAGCACCCTCCTTGGGGCGTATGGTGGTTGTGTAGTGGGTGCTATCCTCGCGCGTGAGTGTATTGCGGTTGAAGAAGGTGCGTCTGCCCTCGGCGTCGAAAATCTCGTGATTGGATTGCAGTCGTTGGTTCTTATCGAGCGAGTCGATATAGTAGTTATAGCTCACCACATACTCGCCACAATCCTCGATGGGGAGCGTCAGGTGCAGACGAGTGGTATCCTTCCAGCGGCGCACCACAACCCTCTCGCGCCAGAGCACCTCGCGGCTACACTGAGCCTTCGCCAGCGAGTCCACAAACCTCAGGTTGCGCAACTTCTGCTCGTAGCCTGCGGCGAGGTTTTCGAGCGAGGTGATAGACGCCTCCACGACGTCGCCGAGGCGGGCACTCTTGCGTTTCTGGAAGTTGGCAAGGGTGTTGAAGAAGTCCTGCTGGGTATATCCGTAGCGCTCCAAGATGGGGGTGTAGATGTCAAGGCTATCGGTCTGCAACTTCTGGCTGCTTGCATAGGCGTTCACGAGGAACATCTCGCGGGTGATACGTTCCAGGTCGCTATCGGGTATGATGGTTTTGCGCGAGCATCCCGCCCCACCGAGGCAGAGTGTCGCCAAAATCACCACAAGGAGTACTCTATTTATTGCGTGTTTCATCGGGTTTCGAGCCCCTCGGAATCATCCGAGAGATTGTAAAGTTCGTTATTATCCAGGTGACAGCCATCACTGCCACAACAATTCCTATCACATCCAACAGTTCCACCCTCACGGGGTAGTTCTCCACTACAAAGGTGTTGCCGGGCATCTTCACAACCCCAAAGAGTATCTGCACCGCGCACACCAGCACACCCAGCACAACACCCCCCGCGACACCCCTGCCGCCAATCATCACGCCCGCAAGCGTAAAGACCCTCGCAACAAAGTCCCTGCGGGCGCCCACCGAGTAGAGCGTTGCAATGTCGTTCTTCTTCTCGGTGATGAGCATTACAAGCGAGCCTATAATCGTTGCCGCAGCGATAATAGTCACCAAGAGCAGTATGAAGAAGATACTCCACTTCTCCACCCTTGTGGCTTTATACACAGCCTCGTCGAGTTCGTAGCGGGTCTTGACCACAAACGCCTCGCCCACCGTATCCTGCACGCGCCCTTTGACACTCTCCAAGCGTTCGCCATCGGCAACAGCTACCGCCAAGCCCGAGACCCTACCCTCGCTGCCCAAAAGTTTTTGCGCCCAATCGAGCGAGGTAAAGATATGGTTCGAGAGTGTCGTAACGCTCCCATCGAGCGTTCCCGCGTGGCGTATCTTGGCGCTCCTCACTGCCGACATAGGCAGCAGTGGCGATATATTCTCCTTGCGGAGCGAGTGTATGGTCAGCGCATCGTGGAGTGTGGCATTTTTGGCTGCATATCCGTCGGCAAAGAGATAGTCCAAATCCCTGCCCACCACCGCGCGTCGATAATCGCCGTGGGTCAGTCGCCACTCGCCATACCACATCACTTCGTGCAATCCCACAACCTCGGCATAATGTTCGTCCACCCCCCTAAGGATTGCAAACGATTGTCGCCCCCTATACTCCGCCATAACACTCTCCTCGATGTAGGCTGAGGCTCTCTCCACCCCTTTGGTAGCCCGCACAGCCTCACTATCGAGGTTCTCCAACGCAAAAGTCTTACCCTTCGCCGGTAGCACTACAAGGTCTGCCTCGGTGGTATTATAGAGCCTTTGGAGCAGACCATCGAAGCCGTTATAGACCGACATTAGGATGACCATCGCAGCCACCGCCACACCCGTAGCGACAGAGCTCACCCACGCCGTGGTATTGATGACCGACAGCGACTTTGCCGAGCGTAGGAAGCGGCTGGCTATGCGTAGCGCAAGGTGTTTCATTGTCTGACCGACTGCAACTTCTTTTGGGAGTAGCACCCCCAAGGCGTTATTTCTTCAAGAGGTTGTCGATATTCTCGATATACTCCAACGAGTCGTCGAGGAAGAAGGTGATCTCGGGTACCACGCGCAGCTGGTTGCGCATCCTTGCGCCCAAGAGTTTGCGTATCCTCCAACTCTCAGCCTCAATCCTTGCCATAATCTCCTCGTGCTTGGCAAAGGGGAAGATGCTCAGATAAATACGAGCATACTCCAAATCGGGACTAACCCTCACAGCCGTCACCGACACAATAACACCCTTCACAATATCGGCACAATCACGCAAGAAAAGCTCGCTGATGTCCTTCTGTATCTGACGCGCCACCTTCTGCTGACGTGTCGACTCTCCAAATGTGTTCTCCATATCTGTTTTGTTTTGTTTCTTCTTTTTCGCACCTTTCTTCTGCGACTTTTCATAAAAAGTCGCCCAAAAATTTTTATGCGATACTGCGTATCGCTTTACCTTTGCTACACCTTATATTTAGTAATCCCAGCACAAGAGCGTCATTCTGACGCCTTTTTGTAAAAAGGTGCTGCCAAAAACTTCTCGTGTACCAACCAATCGTGGTACTACCTACCGTTTTGCTTCGGAGTGGCTTATAAGACTTAGGACTATTGACGTTAGACGTTAGACCTTAGACGTTAAATCTTAGACCAAAATCTCAATTTTGAATTACCACCTCCGAGGGTGTCGTCTCGCTTTGAGCTGCCTTTCTTGCTCTGCGTTGTGCTGGGCTGAACGACCAGCTCCCCGAGTGCTCCCAGCGGTAAGCCACGCCAAAACTTATGTTGATGTTATCGAGGGGCGAGCGCAAAAACTGGGTGCCGAGGTAGATGGTCTTGCGCTTTACGATGTCGGAGTAGCCGAAGTAGTATCTTGCCTCCAACATAACCTCCACATTATTGAAGCACCAACCTCCACCAAGACCAACCACCAGGCCATAGCCCCAGCGATTGTCCCTAACACTCTGCCACTCGTAGTCAAACTCTTCTCGGGTACCCGTTGAGTAGTCATTATCCTGACGTCCGCCGGGTCCGTGGTCGATATAAAACTCCTTGGAGCCCCAGTCGAGGTTGTAGGAGAGTGTTGCACCCGCATTGAGGAAAATCCTCAATCGGTTGTCGAGCAGTAGTGCGTGTGGTTGCCACATCACGGGGACCATAATGGTATTCATCTCTCTACCATAGGTATAGCGTTTAGTATTCCTATCGAGAGCCGCATACTTGAAGCCTCGTTGCAACAACTCCAACTCCACACACACACCTCCCGTATAGTCATCGGCAAGGTAGGCGTTAGACTTACCGCCGCCATAGTACACCCAATAGATGCCGCCATTGAGTTTGCCCCACTCTGGGGGACTTGTCCAGTGGGGGTAGAGCCTCACATCGCCCTCGCCCCAGCCACCCTTCACGCCCAGATATTGCATCTGTGCCGAGGAGGTGGTTATGGCAAGGAGCACAAGCAGCATCGTGCTCAGAATTATCTTGGTTACTGTTTTCATTCTCTCTTCTTCTGCGTGGTTTACATTTTCCCTAACGGTTGAAGTTGCCGAAGTTGCCGCCCGAGCCGAAGCCGCCGCCTCCGCCGCCAATGGAGTTCATAGCGCCCCTCATAGAGCCCATACCCGACGAGAAGCCTCCCAGACCTCCGCCCTGCTGCTGTTGCTCTTGTTTGAGTTTCTCTTGGCGTTTCTTCTCCCTATCTTCGAGTATCTTTTTGAGCCTTGCAGCCTCCGTCTTGCGGAGTTGTTCGTTCACGGTTTCGAACGTTATAGGTTTGAAGATGGAGTTCATATCGGCTGTTATCTCCACCTCCCAATTGGCTTTCACCTCCATCAGTTCCTCGCCACTCTCGTCCACATAGGGCTCGGTGCGTTCGGGCTGGCGACGCTCTATGAGGTTACCCGTATCCCATTTACCATTACCATTGGGGTCTTCGAGCACACTAATCTTCACTTTGCCGGGTTTGACATAGTTGAAGACGTGTTTGCCCGTTGTGGCGTTCTTAATCTCAGCTATGGTCTTACCTTTCTCCTCATTGAGGTAGATGACATATTGTGCCTGGGGGCTCTTGCCCACAACATTCACTATCACCGTACCGAACTTCTCGGGATCGAAGGTTGTATGGTCGCTGCGGAGGGTGTCGTTCGACTGTCCCGCCACATTGCGGAACGCCCCCGCAGGAATGGTCAGTTTATACTTCTGTTTGGGCTCCCAAGCTGCCCTGAGGTGCCAAATCTTCATATCCAAGCTATCCTGGAAGAGTTCGTAGGGCACCGTCGGGAGGTCGCTAACATCCTCGGCAATGCTCTCCACGCCTTTCTTCTGAGCCTCTTTCTTCTTCTCCTCGGCAAGTTTCTTCTCCTCCTCGGGCGAGAGTGCCGCACCCGCAAGTCGCAGGTCTATGGCTGCGGTGTCGATAGCCACAAGCGGCATTTCAAACTTGAAGGAGATGGTCTTCTCGGGGTTGAGCTCGCCCTTTGCCATATCGACCTTAAAGGGGTTCTTGGGTACGGGAGGCACATACTCAACGCTATCTTTGAGTGCTTTCTCTCTCTTCTTCTCCTCCTCTTCGCGGGCTTTCTTCTCCTCCTTGCTCTCGAAGTATTTCCAGAAGAGCGAGAGTTTAGCCGTATCGGGCACAAGGTTGTTTATTGAGTCGTGTTTGAGGTATACGACCCTACCTTTGAGCGTATCGCCCAGACGCTCCGAGGGCACATTGAGCCAATAGTTGATGGTGTCCTTGCCGCGCGTAACATACTCCGTAACAATCTCTTCGGGGGCTATGCTGTCAATCGAAAACTCCAACACCTCGGGGTTGGGGGCACCAAAGAAGAGCGTTACCTTGTGTTGCATCTCGCGTTTCGACTCCGAGAGAGTCTGGCGTTTGAACCTGCCGTCGGTAAACATCTTGAAGTAGAGCTGTGGCTCTGCAGTCAGGTAGTGGCGGGTGGTGTCGTACCACACCCTGAAATCGGGCTCCCTCAGGGGGTTGTGCACCGAGTCGAGGAAGCCTACCATATCGGTCTCGGGGTCGTAGATGAAGTTGTTGTTCTTGTCGGCAATGGCGTAAATCTTATAGTCTATCGGTTTGAGGTTCTGAGCGATAAAAATACCGTTTGTAGCAGCCTTAGCAACAGCCGCAGGTTTATATTTGAACAAGATGGAGTCGTAGTCGGGAATGGAGTCCACCTCGGCAGGATAGAAGAAGATTAGCGAGCTACTCACACTGTCGCCCTTACTCGCGCTGACCGTATAGCCACTCATAACCATCGAGTCTATCTCGCTGCCCGTAGAGAAGACATAGCGGAAGTCGCTCAGCCTATTACCCTCGTTGTTGTCCACAATGGAGTTACCAAAGTTGAGCGCATAGGTCTGGTTCTCGTCGAGCGTGTCGAGAATGGTGATGCGGATACCCTTGCCACTCGTGGTAATCGTAGGCGTTTTCTTCATCATCGGCGAGGTAAAGAACTCCTTCTGCTGGTCCTTAATCTGCACATACTCGTCGAAACCGATATATATCTCCTTACCCGTGAAGTTTGTGGTAAAGAATCCCGGATTGGCACTCACAATGATTGGAGGCAGCGAATCCTTGGGTCCTCCCTGAGGCGATGTGATGTTGGCACAACGCCACATAAGGCTGCTGCCAAACAACCCAACCATCGCAACCTGCAACAATCTCTTAACCAACAATTTTTTCATTCCGTTTCTCTTCTTTCGCGACTTTTTATAAAAAGTCGCCCAAAAATTTTTAGTGTAGCCTTTACGGCGGTGTGACTGCCTTGCGGCAGGTCTGAAATGAGCAAACCACCAATCTCTTTCAAACAAGTTTGAGAGATGGTGCTTTCCTCATTTCTGCTCCTTCGGAGCATTCCACACCACCGAAAAAAGTCTTCTCTCAAACTTCCCTATCGCTCCTGTCACTCCTACAAAAAACAGGAAGGACAAGAAGAACAAGAAAAACAAGATAGGTAGATGCCAACCGCCTGCCTGCGGCAGTCGTGGCAAGACGGACAGACCTCTCAGTCACTCCGTGACAACTCCCCTAACTTATGGGAGCAGTACAGACCTCTCCCGCCCTTCGGGCACCCTCCCCTAACTTAGGAGAGGGAGGTTGTTGTGGGATTCCCATATCTCTCAGTACTCACATTTCTCCCATAAGCCCTATATGCCTTATAAGCCCTATAAGCCTTAGGACTATTGACGTTAGACCTTAGACGTTAGACCAAATTTCCCAGCGAGTGGGTTTTGTGAGGTGATTTTTGTGCCAAACAAGCGAACAACTCCGCAGTTTGCTCAGCGCAAATGAGGAAGTTGCGATGCGCGGTTTGGTGCAAAAAGCACCCACAAGGCACGCTCGCCCACGAGATGTGCTCGCTACTCCATCTCCTCGAAGAGCGTGTGGATAGTCTTGCGCAGCACGGGGTGAATCTTCTCGGGCGCAATCTCGTTCAGGGGGCGCAACACAAAATCCCTATCCTGAATCAGGGGGTGGGGAATTTGGAGCCTCGGGGTGTCGATAATCTCGTCCTCGTAGAAGAGGATGTCGATATCGATTTTGCGGGGAGCGAACCTCTCGCCCGTCTGCGCCTTGATGCGAGCCTCCTCTTCGCGGTCACGTCCGAGTTGTTTCTCGATATCCAAGACTTTGTCGAGCAACTCTTCGGGCGAGTAGTCGGTGTCGAGGATTATCGCCTGATTGTAGAAGTTCTCCGAGGATGTAAAGCCCCAAGCCTTACTCTCGTAGGAGTGCGAGCAGCGTAGGATGATGCCCAACTGCTTGTTAATCTCCTGCTGTGCGCGGCGGAGGGTGTCCTTAACGTCACCCACATTGCCGCCCGTTATAATAATCGCTTTTGCCATATCTTTTGTTGTTTTGTTTTAGGTTAATTTCTCGGTTTTCTATCCCCTGAGGGCTATTAGTTTGCTCACTGCCAGCGCAAAGTGAGTAAAGACCATTCGGGGGTTTCCGTTCTGCCCGATGTCGCGCAATGCTCGCTCCATCTCTGCCACCAACTGCTCCACGTTGTGGTTTGCCACATAGGGCGCAAATTTCAGGCAAAAATCCCTCTCGGCACCCCACAGGTGGCTCACACTCTCCACACCTGCCGTCAGCATATAACTCTCGCGAATCATCCCCAGGGCGTACTCCAAGAAGTGCTTTTGGCTCTCCCTGCCTGCTGTGGCGAGCTGCTCTGCCCACTCGAAGAGTTCGAGATGGCGGTTGCTATACGAAAGGCGCATAAGCCTCGTGAAGAGTTCGAAGTTGTCGGAGGCTGTCACACCCTCGCCCTGCAAGGCACGTTTGAGCGTTATGAGCGAGCCGTCTGCCACCCTCGCAGCCGCTGCTGCCGCCTCGGGCGAGGCTCCCAACTTGCGCACCGCATACTCCGCCAACTCCTCGGGCTCTATACGACCTACGCTGATACTCTGTGTGCGCGAGGTAATGGTCGTAAGGAGCGACTCGGGGTGCTCACTAACGAGCAGAAAGAGTGTTCCATCCCAGGGCTCTTCGAGGATTTTTAGGAGCGAGTTTGCCGCTTCGCGTTTCATACGCTCGGGGAGCCAGATGATGACGCTTTTGCGCTCGCCCTCGAAAGCCTTGAAGGAGAGTTTGCGGATAATCTCGTCTGCCTCCTTTTGGGGAATGATGCCCTGAGCGTTCTGCGCATCTATGGCATCGTACCAATCGTGCTCATCGAAAATGGCGTCATTCTCCGCCACAATCTCCCTCCACTCTGCGATGAAAGAGTCGCTCGTGGGGGTCTTGGAGGGGTTTACGATGGGGAAAACGAAGTGCACATCGGGGTGTGCGAGAGCCTCAATCTGCACACACGAGGGGCACTTGCCACAAGGCTCGCCACCCTCGCGATGGGCACAATGGAGATACTGAACATAGGCGAGGGCTACCTGCAAAGTACCCCAACCACACTCTCCCTCAATGAGTTGTGCGTGGCTCACCCTGCCTGCATCAATGTTCTGACGCAAGCGTTCAACAAGGTCCTTATGTCCTACAATCTCGCCAAATTTCATTTTTACCCTCCTCTACGGTGCTTTGTAAACTACAAAAATAGTCTTTTCAATTGAAAATTGAAAATTGAAAATTGAAAATTTTACGAATTGTGGATTTGAATGCACAAGAATAAAAAAATGCGAGCGCATTTTGCGCTCGCACCTTAACTCTTAGCGAGTAACACATCAGCTATATTTGTGAGCAGCAAGTAGCAGATTGGTGTGGTGCAAAATTTACCCGCAAGATGCACTCGCCTATTTGCCGGTGCTACCAAACCCACCCGCACCTCGCGAAGTGTCGGAGAGTTCCACAGCCTCTTCCCACTCCACCTGAGCGTGCTGAGCCACAACGAGTTGAGCAATGCGCTCGCCATCGTTAATCGTGAAGTCGGCATTGGAGAGGTTGGCGAGGATGACCTTCACTTCGCCACGGTAGTCGGCATCGACCGTTCCGGGGGCGTTGAGCACCGTAAGACCATACTTGGCTGCCAAGCCGCTGCGGGGGCGCACCTGCATCTCGTAGCCTGCGGGCAGTTCCACAAAGAGTCCCGTAGGCACAAGCGCCCTCTCCAAGGGGCGGAGTACGATGGGTTCCGAGAGGTTGGCGCGAACATCCATACCTGCCGAGAGGGGTGTCTCGTAGCGTGGCAGGGGGTGGTGCGAATTGTTTATCACTTTTACTTTCATAGCAAATATCATTTTAGTAGTCTATTTTCGGCGTAAAACGGAGCGCAGAAGTCCCCCTACATTTATCCTCTCGCGCCTTATGGCAACGAGCACAAACAATAGGAGCAATACGCTATTTATTAGGTATTTAGCAACAGGTTGCAACTCGCCACCAAGGAGCGACACACCCCACAGCAGAGCAGCCACGAACACATAGGAAAATATGCGCCTAAGGTCATAGGGCGTGGGGCTGTGACGTTGGCAGAGTCGGTAGCTGACAACCACCATCGCCAACTCACAAATAAGCCTTGCGACAGCGGCACCCAAGTAGCCCAGCGAGGGGACAAGCAGCACATTGAAAACGACCGTAAAGACCAAGCCCGTACCTGTAATCCAGATGGCATATTTTGTTGCTCCCGACTGCTTATACCAGAACGAGAGGTTGAGTACCACGCCACTCAGAGCATTGCTAACGAGGATTATAGGCAGCAGGAGCATTCCCTCCCTGAAATCGGGTCCGACAATGAGCGCAAAAAGGTCGCTGAAAAGTGTGATAAAGAGGAAGATAGCAAGGCTCACGATCACATAGTACTTCATCACTTCGGCGTTGGCATTTTTGAACTCGTCCTTCTTGAATTCGGCAAGGAAGAAGGGCTCGGCAGCAAGGCGATACATCTGCGTGAAGAGCAGCATAACGACTCCGATTTTGACCACCGCGCCATAAATTCCCAGAGCCGCAAGGCTCTCCTCGGCGGGCATCAGGAATTTGATCATCTGGCGGTCTATGAACTCGTTTGCCGTACCCGCAATGCCGCTCACCAGCAGTGGCAGAGAGTAGAGAAATATGGTTTTGAGTCTTGCTCGCTCAACCTTCGGCGCCACACCCCTGCACGAGAGGAGCAATAGCACAAACGTGACGCCACTTGCCACAAGGTTGGCAACAAAGGCATAGCCGGGGTCGGTGGCTGTCGGGAAGAGATTAAAACACTCGGGCTGAGCAGTGTAGAACCAAAGGCACAAGCCAATGTTGATGACAACCGAGAGCAATCGTATGACCACATAGCGCATAGCACGACCCTCTTGACGGAGGCGTGCAAAGGGTATGGCTCCCGCAACATCGAAGAAAATTATCGCACCCGTAATCCAGACGTATGGGGTATTTTCGTAGCCCAAAGCCCTCGAAATACCGCCTTCGAAGAGCAGTGTGGCGCACAAAAAGAGTGTGGCAGCCGCAAGCACCGCACCCCAAGTGGTAGCATAGACACTCTTGCGCTCCTCGGCATCCTTAGCCTTTGCCGCAAAGCGAAAATAGCCACTCTCCATACCCATCGTGAGCACCACCAAAGCAAAGGGGATGAGGGCGTAGATATCCGTAATGACACCATACTCTGCGGGGGTCATTATGCGGGTATAGTATGGCACTAATAGGTAGTTAAGCAGTCGTGCCACCACGCTGCTGATACCATAGATTGCCACTTGCCCTGCAAGTTTCGAGAGGTTTGCTGCCATTGGATTCGTGTCTGTTTATTTGCGCCCTGCCTCGCCCGAGAGCAAGCCACAAGCGGCTTTTATATCCTCACCACGCGAAGCGCGGATGGTTGTCATAATGCCTTTGCGGGTGAGTGTGTCGCGGAAGCGTATCATCTTCTCGCCATCTGGACTGACGTAGGGCGAGTCGGGGATGGCGTGGAAGCGTATGAGGTTGATGCGACATTTGAGCCCGTCCAGAAGGCGGCAGAGTTCCTTAATGTGTTCTGCCGAGTCGTTCATATCCTTCAAGACGATATACTCGAAACTTACCCTGCGCTGGTGCGAGAAATCGTACTGTTTGAGCAGCGCAACAACCTCCCTGATGGGAAAAGCCTTCTCTACGGGCATAATCTCTCGGCGCTGCTCAGAGAAGGGGTTGTGGAGCGATACGGCAAGGTGCACCTGCGACTCGTCGAGGAAGCGTTTGAGGTTGGGAATAACACCGACGGTCGAAAGCGTAACCCTCGTGGGGCTCCACGCAAAACCCCACGCCGAGGTCATAACCTCCAATGCCCGCAGCACATTATCGGGATTGTCCAAGGGCTCACCCATACCCATCAGCACCACATTCGTAATCCTCTCGCGCTCAGGCAACGAGCATATCTGATTGAGAATTTCTGCCACCGAGAGGTCACCGTGATAACCACCCCTGCCCGTAAAGCAGAACTTACAACCCATCTTGCAGCCCGCCTGCGAGGAGATGCAAAGCGTTGCCCTATCGCCATCGGGGATGAAGGCACTCTCGATGCGCTCGCCGCCAGCGACCACAAAGATATATTTCTTGGTGCCGTCACTGCTCTCGGCAACGCTCACAGGTGCACTCGCTCCGAGCGAGTAACGCTCAGCAAGAGCCTTGCGACCCGCCAGCGAGATGTTGGTCATCTGGTCGAACGAGGTTGCCCCTTTCTTGTACATCCACTCGGCAAGTTGTGTTGCGGCAAACTTGGGCAATCCCACGCCCAACACAACCTCCCTCAGCTCATCTATATTTTTTCCTAAAAGTGCCTCCATACCGCAAAGATAGGTTTGAATTTCGAGCAAAAAAAATTTTTTCTCCCAAAAGCGACGCCACCCACCCCTTGCAATAGGCAACCACCACCTCCGTTGGGGGCTCTTCCCCGTTAGAGATGGTGGTCACAAGAGGTATTGGCAAGCCTCCTTGCAAAGGCTACCTGCCGAGTGCTTTGTAGCGTGCGTAGAGTGCCGAATAAATGGCGTGGCGCTCGGCATTGGGGACATACTCTGCGTCGTAGCCCGACGAGAGAGCCTCCTGAGCCGCCTCGATATTGGGGTAAAGACCCGCAATAACCGCAGCATACATTGCAGCACCCAGAGCACAAGCCTGCTCGCTATGAGCAACCTTGATGGGCACACCGATAACGTCTGCCATAGTCTGCATCACAAATCGCGACTTCTTGCTGATGCCGCCTACTGCAATGATACCCTCAATCTTCACACCCTCTTCGAGCATACGCTCGTTGATGGCACGCGAGCCAAAGGCGGTAGACTCAACCAAAGCCTTGAAGAGCTCGGGAGCTGTCGTGGCAAGGGTAAGTCCGTGAATGGAGCCCTTTTTGAGGGGGTCTGCATCGGGTGTGCGGCGACCATTGAACCAATCGATAGCCACCACATCGTTCTCGCTCAGGGGCAGTTTCTCTGCCTCGGCAGTGAGGGCAGCCAAAATTTTATCCTCAGCCTCGGGCACACCGACAACAGCCGAGAGGGTCCAGCCAAGGAGTCGTTTGTACCAAGCATAGATGTCGCCAAAGGCGGACTGACCTGCCTCGAAGCCCACCTTACCGGGGACTACCGAGCCATCGACCTGACCGCAAATGCCATTGACCGTACGCGAGCCAACACTCTCATAGTCAGAGATGATGATGTCACAGGTGGAGGTACCCATAACCTTCACAAGCACGTTGTTGGTAATGCCTGCACCGACAGCACCAATGTGGCAGTCGATGGCGCCCACACCAACGGCCACCTCCTGAGAAAGACCCAAAATCTGAGCCCACTCCTCGGAGAGTTTACCCACGCAATGGTCGGCAGTATAGGTATCGGCAGCAAATGTGTCGCGCATATCGGCGAGCTGTGGGTCGAGTTTTGCGGCAAACTCCCTGTCGGGAAGTCCGCCCCACTCCTGGCTCCACATCACTTTGTGACCAGCTACACAACGGCTGCGAGCGATGCTCTCGGGCTTGATGTTGCCCACCAATACGCCACTAATCCAGTCGCAGTGCTCTACCCACGAGTAGGCAGCCTCGCGGATAGCGGGGTTGCGGCGCAGGATGTGGAGCACCTTCGACCACGCCCACTCGCACGAATAGGTGCCGCCCGAGTATTTGGTGTAGTCTGTATGCCAACCGTGGGAGAGGGTGTTAATCTCCTCTGCCTCAGCGATGGCAGTGTGGTCTTTCCAGAGCACGAACATTGCATCGGGCTCCTCGGCAAACTCCTCTCTGAGTGCCAGAGGAGTACCCGTTTGGTCTACGATTGCGGGGGTCGAAGCGGTGGTGTCGAACGAGATACCAACCACACCCTCGCGTACCTCCGCAGAGCAACGGCTAAGTGCATCGGTCACCACAAAGGTGAGCGACTCGATGTAGTCCTTTGGGTGTTGGCGATAGCGGTTCTCTTTGGGGTCACAATAGAGTCCCTCTTTCCAGCGGGGATAGAGGCGTACGCTTGTTGCGAGTTCGGCGCCTGTGGAGGCATCGACAACCAGCGCCCTTACGGAGTCGCTGCCGAAGTCCACGCCGATAACATATTTTCCGTTCTTCATAGCTTTGATAGATGTTTTATATTGTTCTGTTTGTTAGCAGTTTTTGCTCGTTTAGTTCCCAAAATTCGAAAAAATTTTACTACCTTGCACTGAAAATGGCGGAAATTTTTGTCATTTCTGCTCATTTTCATAAAAATGTGCCGAAAAATTTGGTTAGCTAAAACGATTTAATTACCTTTGCAAAGGTAAAGATATTTCCCCGATATTTCAAACAAAACACAAGATTTAGTTTTCCGATGGCTGGGAAGCACTACACAATAAAGGATTTGGCTCGCGAAGCAGGCGTTTCGCCCGCCCTCGTGTCGTTCGCCCTGAACAACACCGGAGCCAACGGAGAGAAGCGCTACAAGGTCAACAAAGACACCGCCCGAAGGATTGAGGAGATTGCTGCCGCACACAACTACAAACCCAACAGCGTTGCCCGCAGCCTGCGCTCACGCAGAAGCAGGACCATTGGTGTCATACTGTCGGACATCTCCAACAGTTTCTTCTCGGAGATTGCACGCAGGATTGAGAACGAGGCGTACAAAGTAAACTACTCGGTGCTCTTTGGCTCGACCGACGAGAGTGTAGAGAAGTTGGAGGCTATCATCAACACCTTCCTCGACAAGAGCGTCGACGGACTCATCATCGTACCCTGCGAGAGGAGCGAAGAGGTTATCGCCAAAATCGTCAAGCGCGACATACCCTTGGTGCTTCTCGATAGGAACATTGAGAGCCTCGACGTAAACCGCGTGCTACTCGACAACGAGAAGGCGGCAGAGATGGCTGTGGAGGCGCTGCTCAACAACGGCAACCGCAGGGTGGAGATGATCTCCTACCAGATGAACCTCTCGAACATCACCAAACGCGAAAGCGGCTACCGCAAAAGTGTGGAGGCTCGCGGACTGATGCCCGTTGTGCACAATGTGAACTACAACAACATCAACGAGTCTATGGAGGAGCTTATGCGCACTATGGACTTCAAGGAGGTGGATGCTCTGTTGTTTGCCACCAACAGCCTTGCAGTGGCGGGTATCAAGACACTCGGCAAGCTCGGCATAGCCATTCCCGACGAGGTTTCGGTTGTGGTATTCGACGGTAGCGAGGCTTTCGACCTCTACCCCATCTCGATTGCCTACATCCGCCAGCCCATTAGCGACTTTGCTCAGCAGGCACTGCGCTTGGTGATTGGTCAGATTAACGACAGCGAGGCAGAAAAGGAGAGTATCATCCTCCAACCCGCCTACGTTGCTGGCGAGTCGGCAATAAAGAGATAGAGCAGACTCTCGCCCCAAAGACTCTAAGGGCACCCCTGCGGCGACAACCAAATTGTCAAAAGCAGAGGACCCGATGGAGAGATTTTTTATACAGAGTTAATTAAAACGTTTTAATAATAGGTAATATGAAACACTTTCCCAAACTACTATTGGCGGTAGCGGCACTCGTGCTCTCCTCCGCAGTTCTCGCACAAGAGGACGCAACCTGTAAAGAGGTAAAATACAACAACGAGTCGCTCGTTGTTGACCTCGGCGTTGGTCTTTGGGGTATTCCCATCCCCACCGACTACGACGGCGACGGCATTACCGACCTTTTGGTCTCCTGCCCCGACCGCCCATACAAGGGTCTTTACTTCTTCCGCAACATAGGCTCGCTCGACAAGCCCCTCTTTGCGAAGGCTAAACAAATCTCCACTAAGGGTTACAACAACATCAAACTCTCGGTCGTAGACGGCGAGGAGTATGTTCTCTCGGCAGGCAAGGAGTGGACCAACTTCAACAAGAAACTCTACAAGGCACCCAAAGAGATTACCTACACCGGCGAGGTGCTGGGCGCAACCTACAAGAAGTCGCGCTCGAATATGTGGAGCTATGTAGATTGGGACGAGGATGGCGACAAAGATATCTTGGTCGGCATCGATACTTGGGATGACTACGGCTGGGACAATGCCTACAACGAGAAGGGCGAGTGGACCAACGGTCCCTTGCACGGTTATGTATACCTGCTCGAAAACGTAGACGGCGAGTATGTAAACCAGGGCAAGATTGAAGCTGGTGGTGCCATCATCGACACCTACGGCGCTCCCAACCCCTGCATCGCCGACTTCGATGGTGACGGCGACTTGGACATCATCTGCGGCGAGTTTGTCGATGGTCTTACTTGGTACGAGAACGTTTGCACCCGCAAGGAGCCCCGTTTTGCTGCCGCACGACAGATTGTGGACCGTAGAGGCAAAGAGGTTCGCTTCCACATCGAGATGATTGTTCCCGTGGCTTGCGACTTCAACAAAGATGGATTTGTGGACCTGGTAGTGGGCGACGAGGACGGCAGGATTGCCTACTTGCGCAACACGGGCAAGGTAAAGAAGAATATGCCTCAATGGGAGGCTCCTTACTATTTTGAGCAGGAGGCTGACCTTGTGAAATACGGTGCACTCGTTACCCCTTGGAGCGTAGATTGGGATGGCGACGGCAAAGAGGACCTTGTGTGCGGCAACTCCGCAGGCGAGCTGGCTCTGGTACGCAACCTTACAGGTGGCGCACAGCCCTCGTGGGCAGAGCCTATCCCCTTCACCGTTAAGGGCAAGAATTTCAGGCTTATGGCTGGCGACAACGGCTCCATTCAGGGTCCCGCCGAGCGCAAATGGGGTTACACCGCCCCCACTGTTGCCGATTGGGATGGCGACGGAAGGATGGATATCATCATCAACTCCATTACGGGCAAAATCCAGTGGCTCAAAGGTCTGGGCGGTATGAAACTCAGCGCCCCCAAGGATGTGAAGGTAGACTTTGCGGGCGAGCCTATGCCCCGCGTAGAATGGAACTGGTGGACTCCCGAGCCCAACACCCTCACCACTCAGTGGCGCACCACTCCCGTGCCTATCGACTGGACGGGTGACGGCGTACTCGACCTGGTGGTACTCGACACCGAGGGTTACTTGGCACTCTATGAGGGCACCAAGAGCAAGAGTGGCGAGATTGTGGTTAAACCCGCTCGTAGGGCATTCTATGGCACCAACTGCTCGCTCTACAACAACAAGAAGGGCGCTGTGGATACCGTAGCAGGCGCTCTGCGCCTCAACGATGGCATCGCAGGCAAGTCGGGTAGGCGCAAAATCTGTTTCTCGGATTGGGACGGAGACGGCAGACTCGATCTTATCGTAGACTCGAAGAATGCTGCTTGGTTCCGCAATGTGGAGCAGAAGGATGGCAACACTTGGTTTGAGTATATGGGCGACCTGGCTAGCAAGGTTCTCGAAGGTCACACCGTATCGCCTACCGTGGTTGATTGGAACGCCGACGGCAAGGAGGATATTCTGCTTGGTGCCGAGGATGGTCACTTCTACCTCATAGAAAACGATCTGAAATACAACCCCGAGGAGGTACCCACCCCCAACGAGGTGGTGAAACTCTACCCCGAGGGTGTACCCTCGTCCAATGGCTTGGAGCATATGCGCGAGCGCATCAACAGCAAGGGCTACATCCTCAACATCACCGACCCCGAGATTTTGGTGTTCCTCCCCGAGGAGGGCAAGGCTACGGGCGAGGCTATGTTGGTTGTTCCCGGTGGTAGCTACGAGCGCAACTGCATCACCCGCGAGGGCTACAAGACCGCCGAGTGGCTCAACCAGAACGGCATAGCTGCCTTTGTGCTGAAATATAGGCTTCCCAATGGTCACCCCGAGATTCCTCTGGAAGATGGCGAGAAGGCTATGCGCATCATCCGCGAGGGTGCCGACAAGTGGGGTATCGACAAGAATAGCGTGGGCGTGATAGGCTTCTCGGCTGGCGGTCACTTTGCCTCCAACCTGCTGACACGCTACACCTCGGCAGAGACTCGCCCCGACTTTGGCGTGCTCATCTACCCCGTTATCTCGATGCAGTTCACCTCGGCAGGCACGCGCGAGAATCTGCTCGGCGACGACAAGACCCCCGAATCGCGCAAACTCTACTCCACACAAAACAGCGTACACAAGGGTATGCCCCCTGTGATGATGGTTCTCACGAGCGACGACAAGACTGTGGACTACGAGAACGCCGTTCTGTTCTACTCGGCTCTGTTGGAGAAGAAGGTGAAGAATGTCGAGATGCACGTATTCCCCAAAGGCGGTCACGGCTTCTGGTTCCAGAACCGCTACAAATATGCCGACGAGACCTATCCTATGATTATCCGTTGGATCAAGGAGAGGTGCGAGAAATAACTCCTACCATTAATATAGGTATAAGCGATAGTCGAAAAAGTAAATCCAAAAAAACTTAGAGATATGATGAAAAAAAGAGCCTTTATGTTGCTTGTTGCCTTGGCAACTTGCTTCATCTCATTCGCGGGCACGCTCCGCGTACCCACCATCATTGGTGACTATATGGTGCTCCAAAGGGAGTCGACAGCCCACGTTTGGGGTTGGGCAAAGGCTGGCGCAGAGGTAGTTGTTGAGGCATCGTGGCTCGACGCTCCCGTAGCTGTCAGTGCCAACAGCGAGGGTCGCTGGATTGCGGACCTTCCCACAGGCAAAGCCTCCACAAGCGAGTCGTTCACCATCAGCTCGGAGGGCGAGGTGCTCTCTTTCGAGGATATTATGATTGGTGAGGTGTGGGTGTGCTCGGGTCAGAGCAATATGCAGTGGCAGGTGGGCAAATCCATCGATGTTAAGGAGTATATGGAGTTCCCCAACGAGAACATCCGCCTCTTCAACTCGGGACGCCTTGCCAAAGAGGAGCCTCAGGACGACATAGAGGGCGTAAGCTGGACCACCAGCAATCCCGAAGACCTGAAAACCTTCTCGGCAGTTGGCTATGCCTTTGGCGACAAACTCCAAAGGGGTCTGAAAGTGCCCGTAGGTCTGATTTGCGTTGCCTATGGTGGCACCCCCATTGAGGCTTGGACTCCCTCGGAGGTTATCGAGCAGAGCCCCCTCTTTACGCTGGGTCACAACGCTTTCCTTGCCAAAAACGAGGAGCGTTACACCGACAAAAAGACCGGTAAGATGAATCCCCGCTACTTGGCTGGCGGCACCTACAATGCCAACATCCACCCCATCCTCAACACCACCATCGCAGGCGTTATATGGTATCAGGGCTGCCACAATGTGGCATTCTCCGCCACCTACTACGCCGAGCAGCAGGAGGCTATGATTAAGGCTTGGAGGGAGCGCTTCAACAATCCCGATATGCCCTTCTACCTCGTGCAGATTGCACCCCACACCTACGAGGGTATCGATGGCGCCATCTTGCGCGAGCAGCAGGCTCTGGCGGCTGCCCGTATGGAGCACGTAGAGGTTGTTGCGACCATCGACCAGACCGACCGCTTGGGCGACATTCACCCCCGCAATAAGATGGTCGTTGGTGAGCGCTTGGCAGCTTGCGCTCTGGGCGAGCACTATGGCAAAAAGGCAGACTTCCGCTCGCCCTCCTACAACCGTATGGAGGTTAAGGACGGCAAGGCTTACATCTATTTCGACAACGTGGGCAAGAAGCTGGTATGCTACGACAAGGAGATTATCGGCTTCCAGATTAGCGACGGCTCGGACTTCTATTTGGCAAATGCCGAGATTGTCGATAAGGATTGTGTTGCTGTGTGGGCAGAGGGTATGAAGCGCCCCACCGCAGTTCGCTACTGCTTCAACGAGAGCGTCGGTAACTTGCAGAGCGTGAACTCATTGCCCGTCATCGCATTCCGCACCGACAGCGACAACAAACAGCTCGGCACCCGTCCCTACGTAGAGCCCTTCTCGGAGATGGAGATTACCGTTAAGGGTGGCAGGTTCGAGCAGAACATTATCCAGCCCAATTTCAAGATTTGGAACAACCGCAAGTTTATCATTGAGGAGCCTCTGGAAGGTCTGCTCGGCTATGAGTGCCTTACTCCCGAATGGCTCAAAAAAGAGGAGGTTATCCCCAGCAAAGTGGTTATCACAGCCCACAAAGACGGTAGAATTTATATGCTCTGCCGCAGCTGGAAGTGGGTGTCGAAGCAGAAGGGTTGGCAGCTGCTGCCCAACAGCCAGATGACCTACGAGGACCCCAAACGCGGCATCACGGGCACCATTTGGGTGGCATACCGCGATGTTGAGGCTGGCGACAAGGTAACCATCAAGTACGACAGCGAGGCGAATGCCGGATTTGTACCTCTGGCAAAGAAAATCAACTACTAAACACGAAACATAAAAGACAACAAACAACAAATAAATCACACAAAAAAAACACAAAAGCTATGAAAAAGATTCAGGGCATTATTCCTCCTATGATTACCCCCTTGCTCGATGACGATGTACTCGACGTAGAGGGCGCAAAGAATTTGGTTGAGAATATGATTGGCGCAGGTGTTCACGCGCTTTTCATTCTCGGTACTACCGGTGAGGCTCAGAGCCTTTCGTACAAATGCCGCTACGAGTTTGTAGAGTTGGTATGTGGCGCTGTTGCCGGCAGGATTCCCGTGCTTGTAGGTATTACCGACACCTCGCTTGCCGAGAGCCTCCGTTTGGCAGAGAAGGCAAAAGAGTGTGGCGCAGTGGGCGTTGTTGCCGCAGCTCCCTACTACTATGCTCCCTCGCAGCAGGAGCTCATCGAGTACTACACCACCCTGGCAGACAACCTCTGCTTGCCTCTCTACATCTACAATATGCCTTCGAATGTTAAGGTGTTCCTCGAAGCCAAGACCGTTGCTACTCTGGCTCAGCACCCCAACATCGTTGGTCTGAAAGACTCGTCGCACAATATGACCTACCTCAACAGCGTGAAGTACCTGCTGCGCGATATGCCCGACTTCGCACTCTACGTTGGTCCCGAGGAACTCACCGGCGAGGCAGTTCTGATGGGTTGCGACGGTGGCGTTAATGGTGGTGCAAATATGTTCCCCGAGCTCTACGTTGCAATGTACAATGCAGCCGTAGCACGCGACATCGACCGCGTTCGCGAGTTGCAGAAACAGATTATGGCTATCAGCACCACCATTTACAGCGTTGGTAAATATGGTTCGAGCTACCTGAAAGGCGTTAAGTGCGCAGCATCGCTCTTGGGCTACTGCAACGACCACTTGGCTTGGCCCTACCGCAAATTCCGTGCTGAGGAGCGTGCAAAAGTTGCCGAGGCTCTGAGGGCTTTGGGCGCAGAGGTTAAAAACGCATAACTAATACTCTAAGCATACTATGGAAATTACATTCTGGGACTATTTAGTATTCTTTATCTTCGTTGGTGGTACCGCACTGTTTGGTTGCTCGTTCTACTTCAAGAGCCGCAAGAGCAGCGCCGCCTTCACCAAAGCCGAGGGTAGCCTTCCTTCGTGGGTTGTGGGTATGAGTATCTTCGCAACCTTCGTTAGTAGCATTTCGTTCTTGGGTCTTCCCGGCGACGCCTTCAAAGGCAACTGGAGCCCCTTTGTATTCAGCATTTCGATTCCTATCGCAACAATCCTTGCGGCTAAGATATTCATCCCCCTCTACCGCGGTATGAATAGCGTGTCGGCATACCACTACCTCGAGGAGAAATTTGGCTATTGGGCACGTTGCTATGCTGCCGTATGCTACCTCTTGACCCAGGTTTGCCGTATCGGCTCTATTTTGCTGCTGCTCGCTCTGCCCATCAATAAGATGTTCGGCTGGGATATCCAGACCATCATCATTGTAACAGGCGTTGTAACAATGATTTACACACTCCTGGGCGGTATCGCTGCCGTGGTATGGACCGACGCTATTCAGGGTATCGTTCTGATTGTTGGTGCTGTGGTTTGTGCCGTTTGGCTCACCTTTGGTATGCCAGAGGGTCCCTCTCAGCTCTTCGAGATTGCCTCCGAGCACGGCAAGTTCAGCCTCGGCAGCTTCGGTGCTTCTCTGAGCGAGTCGACCTTCTGGGTTCTGCTGCTCTATGGTCTGTTCACCAATATGAACAACTACGGTATAGACCAGAACTACGTTCAGCGCTATATGACTACCAAGTCGACCAAAGAGGCTGTCAAGTCCACTATGTTTGGTAGCCTCCTCTACGTTCCCGTATCGCTGATTTTCGTCTACATCGGTACCGCACTCTTCTCGTACTACACCGCACGTCCCGAGTTGCTGCCCGTAGGCACCCCCTCCGACCAGGTATTCCCCCACTTCATCGTTCACGGTCTGCCCACAGGTCTTACCGGTTTGGTGATTGCGGCTATCTTCTCGGCAGGTATGTCTACCGTTGCTACCAGCATCAACTCCTCGGCGACTATCGTGCTCACCGACTTCGTAAAACGTTTCAGCAAGAAGGAGTCCTCCGACAAGAAGGATATGAAGTCGCTCTACCTGACCTCGCTCGTTGTGGGTATCGTAGGTATAGTTATCGGTATTATTATGATGCAGGTTGACGGCGTTTTGGACGCTTGGTGGACTCTCGCTTCGATATTTAGTGGTGGTGTGCTTGGTCTGTTCTTGCTCACGCTCATCAGCCGCTCGCCCAAGCGTGTGCCCTCCATTATCGCTGCCGTTGCAGGTATGATTGTGGTTATCTGGATCGCTCTGATGCAGGTTACCGCCGAGACTCCTGCCATCAACGGCAAACTCGCCATCGTCTTTGGCACCACCGTTATCGTGCTTGTAGGCTTCCTGCTCTCGCTTTTGTGGAAGAAAGAGCCTAAGGCTGCAAAATAACATAAACACAAATCAATAATCACAGACAAAAAACAAAACACAAATATGAAAAACTATCCTAAAATTGGTATTCGCCCCATTATTGATGGTCGTAGGGGTGGTATTCGAGAGTCCCTCGAAGAGATGACTATGGGTATGGCAGAGAGCGTTGCCAAGCTCTATTCGGAGAAATTGCGCTACTCGGACGGCACCCCCGTTCAGTGCGTTATCGCAGACCGCACCATTGGTGGCGTTGCAGAGGCTGCTATGGCTACCGACAAGTTCTCGGTTAACAACGTTGGTGCTGTTTTGTCGGTTACTCCCTGCTGGTGCTACGGCTCGGAGACTATCGATATGGACCCCCTGATGCCTAAGGCTATCTGGGGCTTCAACAAAACCCAGCGCCCCGGTGCCGTATATTTGGCTTCGGCTCTGGCAGGTCACAACCAGAAGGGTCTGCCCGCATTCGGCATCTACGGTCACGACGTTCAGGACATCGACGACAACTCCATCACTCCCGACGTAGAGGAGAAACTGCTCCGCTTCGGTAGGGCTGCTGTTGCAGTTATGGAGATGAAGGGCAAATCGTACCTCAACATCGGTTCGGTGTCGATGGGTATCGCAGGTTCTATGCCCGACCCCGACTTCTTCCAGGAGTATCTGGGTATGCGCAGCGAGTATGTAGACTGCTCGGAGATTGAGCGCCGTATCGAGTTGGGCATCTACGACCACGAGGAGTTTGAGCGTGCTATGGCTTGGACCGAGAAATACTGCAAAGTAAACGAGGGCAAAGACCTCAACCCCGAACACCTCCACTACTCGCGCGAGCAGAAAGACGAGGTTTGGGAGTATGTTGTTAAGATGACTATCATCTTCCGCGACCTTATGATTGGTAACCCCCGCCTCGCCGAGATGGGTTACTTGGAGGAGGCTATGGGTCACAACGCCATTGCAGGTGGTTTCCAGGGTCAGCGCCAGTGGACCGACTTCCGTCCCGACGGTGACTTCTCGGAGGCTATCCTTAACTCGTCGTTCGACTGGAACGGTATCCGCGAGGCTTTCACCTTCGCAACCGAGAACGACACCCTCAACGGTGCTTCGATGCTCCTGATGCACCTTCTGACCAATCAGGCACAGCTCTTCTCGGACGTTCGTTCCTATTGGAGCCCCGAGGCTGTCGAGGCTGCTACGGGCAAGAAACTCTCGGGCAAGGCAGAGGGTGGCTTCATCCACCTCATCAACTCGGGTTCGTCGACTCTCGACGCTACCGGTCGCCAAAGCGACGCCGAGGGCAACCCCGTTATGAAACCTTTCTGGGAGATTAGCCAGGAGGAGGCTGAGGAGTGCTTGAAGGCTACTACTTGGCACCCCGCAGGTAGGGAGTATATGCGTGGTGGTGGCTTCTCGTCGAAGTTCTACACCAAAGGCGATATGCCCGTTACTATGTGCCGCCTGAACCTTATCAAAGGTCAGGGTCCCGTATTGCAGATTGCCGAGGGTTGGGCAGTAGGCGTTGATGAGGAGATCCACAACCACATCGACTGGCGTACCGACCCCTCGTGGCCTACCACCTACTTCGTACCCCGCCTCACCGGCAATGGTCCCTTCAAGAGCGTCTATGACGTGATGAACAATTGGGGTGCAAACCACGGTGCTATCACCTACGGTCACATTGGTGCAGACCTGATTACCCTTGCAGCAATGTTGCGCATCCCCGTATGTATGCACAACGTTGAGCAGGAGAAGATCTTCCGTCCTTCGGCTTGGGGCGCCTTTGGTATGGACCCCGAGGGTGCAGACTACCGCGCTTGCAAGAACTACGGTCCTATCTATAAATAAACCAAGTTAAAGTGGGATATTAAGGTGGTGCCTATCGTCAGCCAAAGCGGCAGCACCACCACAATACCCATAAACCTACTAACCTTAGTAGTATGAGAAACTTTTACAAAACAATCATTTCATCACTCCTCTTGTTGGTTGCGGCGATGCCAGCACACGCCCAGAAGAAAGGCGTTGTGACGGGTCAGGTAATCAATATGGCGGGTGATGCACTCGTAGGAGTTACGGTTATGGTGGAGGGTAGCGCAGTAGGTACCGCCACAGACCGTAAGGGCGAATTCTCGATTGTCGCCAAGCCTAACGATAGGCTCACATTCAGCTATCTGGGCTACGCCGAACAGATAGTCCCCATCCAAAACCAAAAGCGCGTCGTGGTAACTCTGAAAGACGACGCCACAGTGATTGAGGATATTGTTGTGGAGGTTGGTTACGGTCAGCAGCGCATCAAAGATGTGACAGGTGCTGCCACCAACGTAAAACTCAACGATATGCTCAAAGCTCCCATTATGACCTTCGACCAGGCTCTTCAAGGTCGTGTTGCAGGTGTTCAAGTGACCTCTTCGGATGGTCAGCCCGGCGAGGAGATGTCGGTTGTTATTCGTGGTGCCAACTCGCTCACGCAGAGCAACTCGCCTCTCTATGTTGTGGACGGCTTCCCCATCGAGGACTTCTCGGCAGCTGCCATCAACCCCGTCGATATAGAGTCGATGGTTATTTTGAAAGACGCCTCGGCTACGGCAATTTATGGTTCGAGGGGTGCCAATGGTGTTATCGTCATCGAGACCAAGAAGGGTATCGAGGGCAAGCCTACCATCACCTATGGAACCACAATGGGTTTCCAGCAGGTTACCAAGACTATGGATATGATGGATGCCTACGACTTTGTTGCTCTGCAATTGGAGCGTAGCGCCAGCGCCGAGGATACCTATCTGAACAATATGGGTCGTACTCTCGAAGATTACAAGAATGTGCCCACCATAGATATGCAGGAGAAACTCTTCCGCAATGGCGCAATCCAGATGCACAACCTGGGTATCACGGGTGGTACGAAAGACACCAAATACTCCATCTCGGGCTCCTATGCCAACCAGGATGGTGTGATTATCAACTCGGGCTACGAGAAGATTCAGGGTCGTCTGGCATTCACCCAGCAGATGAGCGACAAGTTGAAAGTGAACGTCAACGTCAACTACACCAATGCCACAACCTCTGGTCAGACCGCATCCTCGTCGCAGGCAGACAGCAACGCCTACTCGACCTACATTATGTACCGTTGCTGGGCATTCCGTCCCGTATGGCTCAATGGCGAGTTCGACGAAGATGAACTCTTCGACGACGAGTTCGACGGCGTTATGTCGGCTACGATGAACCCTATTGTTTCGTCGAATAACGAGCATAAGGTAAACACAGTAACCACCTTTATGAGTAACGCCGCACTCTATTACGACATTACCAAAGACCTCCGCCTGACCGTCAGGGGTGGTTATACAGACAAGGAGACCATTGCCGAGGAGTTCAACAACAGTAGCACCTTCAAGGGCTATCCTACGGTCAACAACTCTAAGGGTGTGAACGGTTCGTGGCGCTCGACCTCTGTTTCGGACTGGATGAATGAGAATACCCTCACCTGGAAGACCAAACTCGGTCGCCACCACTCGTTCAACGTTATGACGGGTATGACCATTCAGGGTCGCACCACCGACAAATTCGGCTTTACCGCCATTAACCTCCCCTACGAGGATATGGGTATGAGCGGTCTGGACGATGGCACCCCCTTCTCGACCGTTGCGGCTACTTCGAGCAACCGTATGATGTCGTTCTTGGGTAGGGTGAACTACAACTACCGCTCGCGCTACCTGCTCACCGCTTCGTTCCGTGCCGATGGTTCGTCGAAGTTCCACAAGGGCAACCGTTGGGGCTACTTCCCCTCGGCAGCTATCGCTTGGCGTATCAGCAAAGAGCCCTGGATGAAGAGGTTTAAGAATATCGACGACGCAAAACTGAGCCTTAGCTATGGTCAGACAGGCAACAACCGCGTAGGCGACTTCGTTGCATACCAGACAATGACCGTCAACGATTGGTACTCGTTCAACAATGGCACTCCCGGCAGTGTGGTAACGCCCAATACCTTCGGCAACAAAGACCTCACTTGGGAGACCACAACCCAGATCGACCTGGGCTACGAGATGTCGATGTTCAACAACAAATTGAAATTCCGCTTGGACCTCTACCGCAAGATTACCGACGACTTGCTGCTCAACGCCAAGGTTCCCTACACTTCGGGCTACACCACCGCCTATAAGAACATCGGCAAGATTAGCAACGACGGTTTGGAGTTCTCGTTCAATAGCATCAACGTTCGCACCCGCTCGTTTATGTGGACTTCGGACTTCAACATCTCCTTCAACCGCAGCAGGGTACTCGAACTCGCCGAGGATCAGGAGCACTTGCTCTCGACCGTTAGCTTCACGGGCGACTTCAACGCCACCAACCTCTATATTGCTTCGGTTGGCGGTCCCATTTCGTCTTTCTATGGTGTAGTATGGGACGGCGTCTATGGCTACGACGACTTTGACCTTGTTGGTGGCAAATATATCCTCAAAGATGAGGTTCCCAGCAACGGCGACGCCCGCGAACTCATCCAGCCCGGTGATATTAAGTATGTAGACCAGAACGGCGACGGCATCGTCAATGACCAGGATATGGTTGTCATCGGTAATCCTATTCCTATCCACACCGGTGGCTTCAACAACAACTTCATCTACAAGGGCTTTACTCTTAACGTCTTCTTCCAGTGGAGCTACGGCAACGACATCTTCAATGCCAACCGAATTATGTTCGAGGGTAACTACGCCGGCAAGAACATCAACCAATTCAAGAGCTACAACGACCACTGGACTCCCGAGAATACCGAGAGTCGCAACTTCCGCGTTGGTGGTCAGGGTCCCAGGGGTGTATATAGCAGCCGCACCGTCGAGGATGGCTCATTCTTGCGTCTGAAAACCGTTCAACTCTCCTACGACCTTCCCCGCCGTGTGATTGGTCATATGGGCGTAGAGCAGTTCAGGATTTTTATCTCGGGACAGAACCTCTACACTTGGAGCAACTATTCGGGTCTTGACCCCGAGGTTTCGACCCGCCACACCGCACTCACACCCGGCTACGACTACTCGGCTTATGCTCGTAACAAGGTGTTCACTGCGGGTATTAACATCACATTCTAATCACCAAAAAAAAGGAGACGAAGTATTATGAAGAAATTTATCTGTAAACTTGGAATTTGCTTGGTGGTTAGCACGGCTGCAACCTCGTGTAACATCTTCGAGGTTGAACCCACCGACACCATTCTTATCGAAGACTACTACGAGGACGAGAAGGATATCGACTATGCCATAAGGAGCGTCTATGCCACTCTCGCTTCGACCAACCTCTATGGTGGCAATATGCTGGCTCGCCTGGGCTTGTCGGCAGATATTGGCTATGAGGCATACTCCACCGACGAGGGTACGGTAGGTTACTACGACGT
Source organism: Tidjanibacter sp. (assembly GCA_045602145.1). Lineage (GTDB taxonomy): Bacteria > Bacteroidota > Bacteroidia > Bacteroidales > Rikenellaceae > Tidjanibacter. Next base: position 49,513 of record JAZSAY010000004.1, on the reverse strand, counting down.
AGTTCCCACCGATGTAAAAATTACGGCATACTGGCGCGAGTTCTACGCCGGTATCCACAGAGCCAACCTGCTGTTGGAGAATATCGACAGAGCAGAGATGAGCGACGAGGCTCTGCGTGAGAGAATTCGTGCCGAGGCTCGCTTCCTGAGGGGCTATTTCCACTTTATGCTCACCACCCGCTTTGGCGACGTTCCCGTGGTGCTTTACAGCCCCGAGTCGTGCCACTTGGATGATCTGCAAATCCCCCAGAGCAAGCAGCGCGATGTATATTTGGCAGTGCTCGACGATATGTCCAATGCTGTTGGCAACCTTCCTACCGCCACCGAGGTGGAGTCGGCAGGTCGCCTCTCACAGACTGCTGCCTATGGTATTATGGCAAGGGTGTGCCTCTATATGGCAGGCGAACCCATCAACGAGCCCGGTATGTACGCACGTGCCAAGGCTTATGCCAAGAGGGTTATTGACAGTGGTTTGCACTCGCTCAACCCCTCCTATCAGCAGGTCTTCGTCAACCTCATTCAGGACATCTACGATATCAAGGAGTCGATGTTCGAAGTGGAGTTCTGGGGCAACAACGAGACCTCCTATAACTCTGTTGCTGGTCGCGTAGGTCGCGACAACGGCATCCAATGCTCGGCAAGCAACGTCAAGTATCAGGAGTATGGCTACTCTATTGGCGCTCTGAGGGCGACCCCCTATTTCATCAACCACTTCGAGGAGGGTGACCTGAGGCGCGATTGGACCATCGCTCCCTTCACCTACGCCAGCGATGGTACCATCACAGAGCAGCCCACCAACTTCTGGATTCGTATGTGTGGCAAGTTCCGCCGCTCCTACGAGGTTGGCGGCAAGGGTGTCAACTACACCCCCACCAACTTCCCCATCTTGCGCTATTCGGACGTGCTGCTGATGTATGCCGAGTGTGTAGCTGCCGACCCCAATAGCACCGCCGACGAGGTAACGGCTGCTTGTGAGTACCTCAATCAGGTACGCCGCAGGGGCTATGGCAAAGACATCTACACCGCCGACGAGAGCGTGGATATTGCCGGTAATGACCGCATAGGGCTCCAAATTGTTGTGCGCGAGGAGAGGGCAAGAGAGCTTGGCTTTGAGCTGCTGCGCAAGGATGACCTCATTCGCTGGGGCGTATTCTACAACAATATGCGCGACGTGAAGGGTGGTGTTCCTATGGCTATGACCTCGTCGTACTATGTTGCCGCACGCCAGTATTTCAGCAACGTCTCGTCGAGGGACGTAGTATGGCCCATCCCCTACTACGAACTCAGCCTGAACAAGACACTCAAACAGAACAATGGCTGGTAGAGATTGCCAAGGATAAGATTCAAGAACATTTTTCAGAAGATTTTTACTATGAAAACCTATAAGATACAATCACTGTTGAGGTTGTGTGGCGTGGCTCTCGTGGCTCTCGTAGCAGTGGCTTGCGAGGAGAACAAGACCGTCACCGTGCCCGACTTCGACGTCAAGGCCGCCAAACCTATCGTAAGGGTAGGCGAGAGGGCGGTTTTCGACTTCGAGGGCGCAGCAAACATCATCTCGTTCTACTCGGGCGAGGAGGGTTCGGACTACGAATATAAAGACCAGAGCCGCATCCTGCCCGCAACGATGTATTTGTCGTTCAGCACCAAGACCTATGCAGGCAGCACAGGTGCTCCCAACCCTGCGCGCCTTCCTTTCTACTACTCCACCGACTTCTCGGGCAACTACACCCTCGAAGATGTAGAGGCTGCCACTTGGCACGAGATTACCGATCTGTTTACTATGCCCGACGACACCCCTATGGAGTTGCCTGCGGGCTCGGTATGTATGAACGACTTTTTTGCCGAGAGCGAGACCATCTATTTGGCTTACTACTACGAGGTAGAGGCTTACGACAGTGCCAAGGACAATGGTCGTACACAGTGGTATGTGCAGAACTTCCTCATCTCGGGTATTACCGACAACGACGCAGCAATGGTCTACGACCAGAGCACAGCAGGTTGGACATTGGTCTATAAGGAGGGCTACAAACCCGAGACCGATGCAGCAAACTACCTGCCCGACATCAACTCTTCGAGGATTCTCTTTCGCTCGGACTTCAAACCCACAGAAAACAAGTCGGTTTGGTGCGTATCGGGAGCCATCAACAAGGTGGAGGATGTAAACCTCGGTTTCGACCGCCCCTCCTCCATCAAGAGCTTTGCAGACCCCACTATGACCTCTTACTATCACATCTACAACACCCCCGGCACCTACACTGCAACCTTCATTGGCGTTAATGCAAGCGTCTATGGTCGCAAGGAGGTTGTCCGCCAGGTGGATGTAGAGGTGGTCTACGACGGTGGCTCCATCTCGCAACCCGACAAGGAGGAGTGGAAATAATTTGGCGCAAACCGTAAATAATTAAGGAGAAAAGAGATATGAAACGTACAATACTATTTTCCGCAATACTTGCCGCCTTGCTTGCGGGCTGTACTATGGCAGAGCCCGAGGCATCGGTGCAGAGTGGCAACAATGGCTCCTTGGTGGAGTTTGTTGCCCGCACAGGCGACCAAACAAAGGTTAGCGTCCAGATGGGCGAAGAGACTCCCTTGTTGGCTTGGGAGGAGGGTGACCAGATTGGTATCTACGACCTTGCCGAGGATGCTTCGCGCAACTACTGCTACAACGTAAACCTCACCGAGAATGCCACTGAGTGCACCCTCGTTCCCGAGAGTGTCAAGGAGGCATACTACGGCACCGAGGAGGAGCAGAACTTCTACGCCTACTACCCCTACGATGGCGAGGCACAGTCGAAGGCTTGCGAATTCCCCGTAGTGATACCCCGCGCTCAGATTCAAGCAGCAAACGACAACATCGACCACCTGAGGGATATCAACTTTATGGTGGCACAGACCACAGTGACCGATGGTGGCGCTGCGGCTTTGGTGTTCGAGAGCGTCTTTGCCTACGTTCAGCTCAGCCTCACCTTGGAGCAGGATGCAAATGTGAAGATTAAACAGCTTAGGCTCAAATCTACCTCCGCACCCCTCGCAACCGAGCAGGGAAGCATCGACCTTACGAGTGGCAGCATTGTTCCCATCACCGCCGAGAGCGAGGTTGTTGTGGCATTTACAGAGAATATCGTGCTCAACGCCAGCGATGCTCAGAAGGGCTACCTGATGGTGCTCCCCGGCAAACACGCCGAGGGTGCCCTCAGCTTGGAGGTTGTTGCTTTGGACAACTCTGTGGCTACCTACCCCCTGCCCGCTGTGACCTTCAAGTCCAACGGCTTCTATCAGCACAGCCAGACGGTGTCGGTTGAGGACTTTGTTCAGAGCACACCTTTCGATGTCGCTGCCGAGAGCCTCACAGGTAAGGTTGGTGAGCCAGTAAACTTCACTATTAGCGGTGTTGCAGACGCCATCGACCTCTTCACAGGCGAGGAGGGTCACGACTACGAATTGCGCAATACAGATAAATACCTCTTCGAGAGCCTCACTATGTCGTTTAACACGGGCTATGTGAATGGTGATGACATCAACCCCGAGCTCTTACGCATCAAGTTGTCGCAGGACTTCTCGGGCAAGTATACCGAGGAGGATGTACTCGCAGCTACTTGGACAGACATTACCGAACGTTTCACACTTCCCGAGGCGGTCACGAGTTCGTCCAGCAACTACACCGAGTCTGGCGTGGTGGACATTACTCCTTATATGGGCGACGCTACCAAAGAGTGTGTAATTGGTCTGTTCTTCCGCGTTACGGGTATTCCCGCAGATGAGAAGGTTTCGGGTCACGGTCGCACACAGGTATTCGTGTCGCAGTTCAGAGTTAACAGCGTTGCCGAGGATGGCACCACTACTTCGCTTATTGATAATGCCAACGCAAAGAACGCTACTATGGTGCTTGGCGACGAGTACGCAAACGACCAAGAGAAGAACTATCCTCAGTTCAAGAACAATAGTACCTTGGGCAACTACGCTTGGTTCTCATCGATGTTCCAACCCGCGGAGCATATGTATGCCTATATGATAACCAATCCTGTCGCTCCTCTGTACACCAATCTTGGTCCCGATAAGCCTATCGTAGTTCAGAGTGCAACAGATGCTCCCATCGAGGGTTACAGCTACATCTTCAACGAGCCTGGAACCTACGAGGTGGTATTTGTGGCTTACGGCACTTCGCTGACGGGCGAGCCCACCGAGATTGTCAAGAGTTTCACCATTACGATTGAGTAATACAAAAAAGTATCTATCCGTTATCACAGTTCCGAACAAATGAAGATTAGGAATATGCGATTGTGTTTGTTGATTTCGATGCTCTGTGCCGCCTGTGTGGGCGGCACAGGGGACGATGGGGGCACTACCGAGAGCCTTACCATCACCTCCGACGGCGCAGTGAACGTCTGCGGCGAGCTGATAGACGTGCGCTCGGTAGCCACAGAGAGCGTCTTCCCCATCAACGACGTTTACCACTACAACACCTCGCTGCCCAAAGAGCTGAGCGGGCTGAAATGTGCGGTAAGCATCAGGGAGAACCCCGGCGTAACGCGCTTTGGGTGCTCTATGCACGGAGGTGTCTATGTAGCCTCCACTGTACCGATAGAGGGCGTGGGATGGAGCGACACGGGCAAGGAGTTTACGGTCGGCAACGACGACGGCTCGAAGAGTATCTCGTATAGGCTCTACCGCTACACGTTCGACTCCCTATCGACGTGGGTCGATATGCCCAAAATAGAGGGACAAACCGCCAGCACACTCCTCTTCGCAAAGGATATTGTGGTGAGAGATACTGAGCAGTACGGCACCCTGATTACCAAAGTGGACAACCTCAGGGGGCACAATATCACCAATCCGAGCATCATCGTACTCCCCAACGGCGACCTTCTGGCGGCTTGCTCGGGCGCACTGCGCAACAGCGCGGGCAAGGGTGTGGTATTCTTTGCCTCGACCGACGGTGGCGAGACGTGGAGCGTGCGTAGCAAGGGGCAATTTGTGATGTCCTACCAAAGCACCTTCCTTCACAACGGAGTGCTCTACATTATGGGCACCGACAAGGCGGCTGGCAACGTGGCAATCCACCGCTCGTACGACAACGGCTACACTTGGAGCGACGCCATAGACAGCCACTCGGGTCTGCTCCTCGAAGGCGAATTCCACTCGGCACCCGTACCCGTAGCAATATGGAACGGGCGCATTTGGAGGGGTATGGAGACCAATGAAACAAACAAAAAGGTTTTCGTTATGTCGGCACCCGTAGACGCCAACCTGCTCGACGCCTCCTCGTGGACAATGAGCAATATGCTCATCTACGACAAGTCGTGGGCGGTAGACGGCGGCTCGCAAAAGGGCTCCGAGATGATTGAGGGCAATGTGGTGGTAACGCCCGACAACAAGCTCGTAAACATTCTTCGCGTGAGCGAGAAGAAGAACAGCCGCGCAATGGCTATGGTCAGGGTGGAGAGCTCGAAGAAAATCTCTTTCGACCCCACCACCGACTTCTACCAGATGCCCGGCGCAGGCAAGAAGTTCACAATCCGCTACGACGAGCAGACGCAGAAGTATTGGGCAATCACCAACCCCGCCGACCCGAAGCTCTTGGGCAAGGTTGCCGAAGGCTACTACACCAAGGGTATCACCGCCGACCTGCTACGCAACCGTATGGTGCTTTACAGCTCGCTCGATTTGAAGACTTGGACCGAGGAGAGGGTTATCTTGGCTGTTGATGAGCCCTTCTTCCACGGCTTCCAATATGTAGATTGGCAATTCGACGGCGACGACATTGTGTCGGTAATCCGTATGGCGGCTCCCGAAGAGAGGGGTCTGCCGAATCGCCAGCACGACGCCAATATGTTTGCCTTCAAGCGAATAGAGAATTTCCGCACGAGGCAATAACACACAATACAGCAAACAATACACACATAACTGATAATCCTTATGAAGCGTTTCCGAATTATTATTTCGGTGGTGATGGCGTCGCTGTTTGCGCTCACCGCCGCTGCCCAAAAGCCCATAAGTGGCACCCCACTCCTCTCGGGTGAGGAGGATGGACTTGCGCCCTATGACTTTGGTATGACATACAGCAACAGCCCTGTGGGTTATGCTTACATCTCCTCCCAGGAGTATCCGGACATCTTCGTTTGGATATCGGCAGGCTTCCCCGAGGTGCGCAACACCCTCTTCCGCTGCCCCTTCAAGCGCGTACTGCCCAACGGTCAGTTGGTCTACGGCAAGCCCGAGGAGGTATTGATGCCCTGGGAGAAAAAGGCTAAGGGCAAACCTTCGAGGTTTACCATCTGGCAGACCGAGGATGGTGACACCTACGGAACGTGGATGAGCGCCAAGAAACTTATCGTGGCACACCTCCACCCCACAGGCGGTCACTTCGACTCTATGGAGGAGACCACAATGGAAGGACTCAGCAGCTCGGTTGGCGGCTTGGAGATTTGGAGTAACGATGGCAGGACTGCCGAGTGCGTTATGCTCTCGGGCAAGAAGGGTAAGTATCGCCCCAGCGATACCGAGGAGAAAAACCCCATCTCGAACGCCTTGTCGTACTACGACGGAGCCTCCATCTATCGTGGCGAACTGCCTTATAGCGGTGTATATCGTGCCGCCTTCGACCTGAAAACTATGACTCTGCTCGAAGAGGGCAACCTCATAACTCCCGACAACCGCACAATGCTCTCTTCGTCGAGTGTGGTGCGTGTGGAGGACAAAAAGCAGGGTCTTGATGGCTATATCGTAACCTCTACGCTCGGCTCGCTCAAATATGTGCCCGCGCGTAAGAGCGAGAACTACAACTATGTGCGCGACGAGAAGGGCAACGTGCTGACCCACCCCGCACACGGTGCCAAAGCCATATCGTTCCCCTCGGCAGACGGCACCCGTCGAGACCTTATTATCGGCGGCGAGGGAGCTGTCTACCACTATCGCTTTATGGGTATGGGCGAGGACGGTATGCCTCGTTACAGCACCCCTATGGAGGTGTTGCAGCCCAACGCACCCCTCTACTCGGGCTCGCTGACCGTTCCCAATGTCGTTGATTGGAATGGCGACGGCGCACTCGACATCGTGGCGGGCAACTCGGAGGGCAGACTGCTCTTCTTCAAGAACCGCGGCACCAATCAAGAGCCCAATTTTGCAATGTCGGAGCCTATCTGCTCCGACGGCGAGCCAATCTGTATCCGCCCCGGCTATCACGTAGTGCAGGGTCCCTTGGAGGCAGCTTGGGGCTACCTCTGCCCAACGGTTGTAGACTGGAACGGCGACGGCAAACTCGACGTTATTGTTTCGGGCTCGAAGGCGAAGTACGAACTGATGCTCAATGTGGGCACCACAACCGAGCCCGTGCTCGACAAGCCACGCCCCATCTCGTGCGACAATCTGGAATTGTGGGGCACTTGGCGTGTACGTCCCGCCATCACGGAGATTGACGGCAAGATGGCTATGGTCATTATGGACGAGGACAATGCCCTGCACCTCTATTGGCGTGAGGATGACCTCCACGTGAGCGACGGCGGCAAACTGAGGCTCAAAGATGGCAGCTTCATCACGGGTCACAACCAGAACAACGAGCGTCACGGTCAGAAGGGGCGTGGAAAGCTCACCTTTGTGGATTGGGACGGCGACGGCAAGCTCGACCTTCTTGTGGGCTCCGTAAAACGTTCGTCGTACCCCTCGCCCGAGCGAGGACTCCCCTTTATGAACTTCAAGCGCAAGGATATTACTATGCAGGTGATGTGGTTCCGCAACGTGGGCTCCAACAAGAAGATGAAGTTCGAGGAGCCCGTGCAGTTCCAATTTAAGGGCGAGAACTTCTACCTTGGTGCACACTCCAATGCACCTACTCCCTGTATGCTCGGCGACACCTCGGGAGGTGTAAACCTTCTGGTAGGTTGCGAGAGCGGCAAATTCTTCTTCTTCGAACACAAAGATATTACTGCCATTACGATAGACGGTAAAAAAGAGACCATAAAATGAACAACAGGTTAGTTAGTTTAGCAATTGCTTTTGTGTTGTTGGTGGGCTGTAATACCCCCGAGCAAAATCCGCCAACTCCGGGCGGGTCTACCGGTTCGGGGGATTACTTCCCACAGGTTCCCAGCTACACACTCCTTAGTGGCGAACCCATCGCATCGAATCTTGCGGAGGGTATGGCACCTCTCTCGCTCGACTACTGCTACACATCGGTCATTGTTGGTGCCGTGTACGAGAGCTCGCCATACTACCCCGACCTCTTTGTGTGTGGTACGGGAGGCTTGCCCAAGGCAGACAAAGGCTGCCGAGGACTCCACTACTGCAAGTTCGTAGGGCAAGACAGCGACGGCAGACTCATCTATGGAGCCCCCGAGCCAATTATGGAGACCCCCTGGGATATTGAGAGTGCCGCTGTGAGGGTTGTCGAGGTGGGTAACGTCATCTATGGCGTCAAGGTCACCAAGACCCGCATCTATGCCGCCATATACGACCGCGAGAAACACACCTTTGGCTCCGAATGGAAGTTCGAGAATGTACTGAAAGGCGCCAACTACCCCGTCTGCACTTTTGATATTGCGACTAATGGCTCGGCAGGCACCGCCGACCTCACCATACTCTACTACACCGTATCGAGTCGAAATCCCGAGAGCGACTACAAGGAGGATTCGCTCTACGACAGCGGCGGTGCGTGGATGGGCACTCTGCCCGAGGGCGCCGTATATCGTACCAAGGTGGACTTGGCAACCTGGACACAGCTGGAAGATGTTGTGCAGGTAGGGCGTGACAATTGCGTGACCATCAACCCCACCTCGGTGGCGATGGTCAAGGGTAACGATTGGAGTGGCTATGTGATAAGCAACAAGGCGGGAGTGCTCAAATACCTCCCGTGGTCGCCCACCGACGTGGCAGACTATCTGGTCGACAGCTCAGAAGGGCAGCTAATAAATCGCAGCAACGTAAAGACCGTAATCCCAATCAATGGTGATAGGGATGGTCAATTCGACGACTTTCTGACCTCAGGCGAGGGCGCAATATACCTCTACCGCTATGCGGGCTACAAGAACTCTTACGGCAGCCCCGTCTATGAGCCCGCCGAGTTGGTCTTGATGGAGGAGGGCGACCTCTTCTCTGGCTCGCTCACCGTTCCCAACGTTGCCGATTGGGATGGCGATGGTGCACTCGACATCCTCACGGGCAACTCGGAGGGTAGGCTCCTGTTCTTCAAAAACCGAGGCACCAACAGCAACCCCTGCTTTGGCGAGGGCGAGTATATGCGACTCGGCGATGAGGAGTTCTGTGTAAGGGCGGGCTACTACGAGCTACAAGGTCCTATGGAGGCTTGCTGGGGCTACCTCTGCCCCACGGTCTTCGATTGGGACGGCGACGGATTGCTCGACATTGTCTTTTCGTACAACGAGGGCAAGTATATGTATATGCGCAACGTGGGCACAGCCACCAACCCGCAACTCTCCACACCCCAGACCATCTACCAAGACGGTATGGAGCTCTATGGAGTGTGGCGCGTACGCCCTGCCATCGCACGCATAGGCGATAGGGTGGCGATGATGATTATGGACGGCGACAACGCCCTGCATCTCTATTGGCAGACCTCTCCCACCTCGGTGACGGATGGTGGCAAGGTGCTGCTGACCGATGGCAAGCAAATCACCGGTCACAACAACCGCGAGGAGACAAATGTGCAATACGGTCGTGGCAAACTCAACTTCACGGACTGGGATAGCGATGGCGACCTCGATCTGCTTGTGGGAACCATCAAACGTTCGTCGTTCCCCTCGCCCGAGCGAGGACTGCCCGAATCGCGCCGCATAAAGGGCTATACGGGTATGCAAGTGTTGCTCTTCGTCAACGAGGGCACCTCTGCGGAGCCTCGCTACGCCTACCCCGAGCAGTTCCTCGTAAATGGCAAGGATAGACCCTTGGGCGCTCACTCCAATGCCCCTGTGGGCTGTATGTTGGGTGACACCAGCGAGGGTCCCAACCTCGTGGTGGGTGTCGAGAGCGGTAGGTTTATGTTCTTCCACCGCAGCGAACTCTCCACAGTCCCTATTCCTTAGCGAAGCAAGGGACATATAGCTCATAGAAGTTTACTCAAACGAAAGATATATTTGTGATGAAACTATCGAGATTGGCGGCAGCTGCACTTGTGGCAACACTCTTTGCGGCGTGTAACACCCCCGAGGAACCGCCCAAAGATAACGAGAATATCTATACCGAGCCCCCCGTGGAGGGCACTACGCTGGTGAGTGGCGAGCCCATTGTGGCTACACTCGACGGCGGTCTTGCACCCTTTGTGCTCGGCGAGAACCTTTCGCACGAGGTGGTGGGCGCACTCACGGCTAAGGATGGTGGGGGTGACGACCTCTTTGTGGTGGGGCGTGGCGGCATAGACAATAGCGGTCTACACTCTGCCCACTATGTGCGCAGCAGCAGCGATTGTAGGCTCATCTACGCCTCGGGCAAGGAGGTGAGTCAGCACCCCTGGAAGGCGGACCACAACCTTAGGATTGCCGCAGTGGATAACCACACTCTGGCTTTTACCTTCGAGGAAGGTGTGCTCGGCATCTCGCAACTCGACGAGCAGAGCAGCTCGTTCGGCACTGCCTACGTGGCATCCTTGCCCCTTGCGGGCGTACCCGAAGAGGTGGCAGCCATAGAGGTGGAGAGTGTCACGGAGGGCAAGATAAACCTGTTGCTTCTGGGACTTACCGTAGTGTCTGAGAGCCCCGAGATGGACGATGTGACACACTCCTACTACGACACTTTGGGTACCTATCGTGGCGAGATGTCGGTGGGAGCCTTGTGGAGCGTTTCGCTCTCGGTTGAAGACTTTACGCTTGCGGCAGAGCCCCGACAGATTGGTCCCGACCACCTTATCATAGCCCCTGCGGGTGTGTGCACGGTGGGTGAGGGTCTCTATGCTGTTGCCAACACCTTTGGCGCCATCAAGTTTATCGACTCGCGTGGCACCGTCACACAACCCACCGACCCACAAGGCGCTGCACTGCGCAACCGCTCGGTGGTGGAGGGTCTGTGTACTCTCTCAGATGGCAGCTTTATAGCCTCTGGCGAGGGTGTTATGATGCGCTACTGCCACCAGGCGGACGGCTCGTGGCACTCGGAAGAGGTGCTGATGGAGGGCGGCGTGCTCTATGCAGGCTCTATGGCTGTTCCTAACGTTGTGGATTGGGACGCCGACGGCAGGCTCGACATCGTCGTAGGCAACTCCTCGGGCAACATTGTATTTTTCAGGAATCGCGGCACAAATGCTCTTCCCGCCTTTGGCGAGGGCGAACTGCTCCGCTCGGCAGGCGAGATTGTGGAGATTAGGGCAGGATACTACTCGCCCGGCGGTCCCGAAGAGTCGGGCTGGGGCTTCCTCTGCCCAACGGTTGTGGACTGGAACGGCGACGGAGTGCTCGATGTGGTCTACTCGTTCAACGAGGGCATTTTGGAGGTTATGCACGGCATTAAGGGCGGTGCAGTGCCCGAGCTTGGCAAGCGAGAGAAGATTATGCAGGACAATATGGAGGTGGCAGGTATGTGGCGCGTACGCCCCGCAGTAGCTACCCAAAACGGCACGACATACCTTGTGACAATGGACGTGGAGGATAGAATCCACATCTACGAGAGGAGGGTGGGTAATGCAGTTATAGACCGCGGTCTGGCAACACTCAACTTCTCGGAGCCCATAACGGGCTACCGTAGTACCGTTGTGAGCACCCTTTCGGAGCGAGGCAGGGAGAAACTCCACCTTACGGATTGGGACTCCGACGGCGACCTCGACCTGCTCGTTGGTGTGCCTATTACTGCATCGTTCCCCTCGCCCAGCAAGGGACTCCCCTGGTCGCGCTATCCGATTGAGGGTCTGAACGTGCTCTTCTTGGAGAACATAGGCTCCAACAAAGAGATGAGCTTTACCTATCCTCGACAGATGCTCTTCAAGGGTCGTGACCTCTCGCTCGGCACACTCTCTATTGCCCCCACAACTTGTGGCTTGGGCGACACCTCGGCAGGCGACAACCTATTGGTGGGTTGTGATAACGGAACCCTCTATTTCTTCTCTCGAACCGATCTTTCGCGCACAATATCGCTATGGTAAACTCTCGGGGCGATATCCTTTGGAAGTGCATCTTGGTTTGGGTGCTCCTCTTTGTTGCCTCCCTGCCACTTTTAGCACAAACCAATCATAACCTATCGGGTAGGGTTACCGACTCTTCGAGCGGCGAGCCCCTTGTGGGTGCCGTTGTAGAGGTACTCAACCCAGAGGAAGAGAGGGTCGATGTGGGTACCTCCAACCTCGGAGGCTACTTCGGGTTTACGGTCCCAACGGGCAACTACACGCTGGTGGTAGAGTATTTGGGCTACGAGACCTGCCGCTTCGAGGCGTCGGTTGCAGCCAAAGGAGCCGATATGGGCAAACTATCGCTCCGCTCGACGAGTTACACGATAGAGGATGTGAGGATTGAGGGCGCAATGATGCGCACCTCCATACAGGGCGACACGACGGTCTACAACGCCTCAGCTTTCAAGGTTGCGGGCGACGCCGACGCACACAAGATGCTCGCCAAAATGCCTGGTGTGGCAATCGACAACAGCACCATAGAGGTCAACGGACGTAGCGTCAAGCGCGTCTATGTCAACGGCAAAGAGTTCTTCGCCTCGGACCCTATGGCGGCGGTCAAGAACATCCCCGCCGATATGATTGACTATGTTGAGACCTACTACAAACTGAGCGACAATGCCGAGATGACGGGCGTGGACGACGGCGAGGGTTATATGGCAATCAATATCGTCACCGCCGAGGACAAGAAGCGAGGGGTCTTTGGAAAGCTCTATATGGGTGGTGGCGAGGGTCGCAAAGGTGTTGCGGGAGGTAGCATCAACTACCTCAATCAGGACCAACACGTGGCAGTCATCGGTCTTAAAAACAACATCAACCAGATGAACTTCTCGGACCAAGATGTCTCGGCTTTGGGAGGTTCGAGTTCGAACGGTATCTTCGAGGTCAAACCGCTTAGGGGCGTTAGCGAGGTGGGCTCCTTTGGTGTGAACTACAACGACCACTGGGGCAAACGAGTGAAGGTGTCGTTTCACTACTTCTTCAACGACATCGACAATCGCGACCAAACAACCTCCGACCGCATAACTTTCACAGCCACAGAGCGAAGGGTGCTCCTCGACTCCGAAGCAGAGAGCCGCTCGCTTAGACAAATGCACCGTTTCGGAGGGCGCTTCGACTTCACTCTCTCGCCCAAGCAATCGATATCTATCAGACCTTCGGTGGTGTGGCAGAGTCAGAACAACACGAGTCGAGCATTCAACCGTACAGACAACCTCAATGGCTCGGATACAACCTTTGTGAAGTACAACCTGTCGCTCTCGGAGGTGTTGCAGTCAAGCGTCAACATCACAAACAACATCTCCTACCGTCTACGCCTAAGGCAGAAGCGTGAGTTTATAGCCCTTACTATCAAGACCAAATATGCCGACTCGGACTATATCTCCAACCCCGAGCAGTACAACTACAAGAGGATTGAGGAGGATGAGTTTATCCCCGAGAATGCCACCTCGAAAAGTTTTCAGCACCAGTTGCGCAAGCTGCCGAGCCACTCTCTGGCAGCAACCATCAGCTACACCAGCCCCATAAACCGTCGCTCGCTCCTGACGGCAGCATACACATTCTCGCGCAACGGTTCCTCGACAGACAAGAGGGTCTACAAGTCGAACAAGGTGATTGAGGACTTGGAGGCGTGCTACAAACCCAACGCCTCGACAATCTTCGACTCGGAATACACCACCCACAAGGCGGGCGCGCAATATAAGTATAGCAAGGGTAAGACCACCGTTACAGGCGGACTACACTATCAGTGGGTGGACTATGTGGGCAACTACTACGAGCCCGTAGTCAACCAGGTGCAACAGCATTATGGCGACGTTGTCTACTCGCTCATCACAAACATAGCTTTCAGCCCCATCAGCCGATTGAAGATTGATGCGGTAAGCAGCCTCAGCAACCCCTCGCCCACAAACCTGCAAGATGTACTCGACACATCCAATTCGCAGTATCTGCGCATAGGTAACCCCGACTTGCGACAATCATACCTCCACCGCATAAACCTCAATTGGCTCTACACAATACCCCGAAAGGGAACATCCTTCTCGGTGACTTCTCGCGTGAGAATAAACAACTCCTACATCGCCGACAGGATTGTGGTCGACAGCCCCGACTACGTTCTGCCCAACGGCGAGCTGCTGGGAGAGGGTAACCAATTCTCCAAGCCCGAGAATATGAGGGGATATTGGGATGCACGACTGAGGATTGGCTATGGAGTACCCATCAAGTGGTTTGGCGGCAACCTTAACCTTAGGCTGGGAGGTAGCGTGGGTCAGGTGCCGAGCATCCTCAACGACACCCACCTGATGCTCAACACTGCCTATGGCGAATTTGTCGCCACGCTGAGCAGCAACATCAGTGAGTATCTGGATTTTACGTTCTCATACAATGGGCGCTACAACCTCGCCACCACACGTTTTCTGAACGACTTTGTGTCGAACGACTATCTGACGCAGAGCGCTCTGGGCGAGGTGAAGTATGTCACGCCCCACAACTTTATGATTTCGGCGACGGCGGAGTGGTACAACTACATCGCTCTGGGCACCGACTACACCGACAACCGCCTGCTGTGCAACCTCTACATAGGTCGAAAGGTATTGCCCCGCAACTTGGGCGAGATTAGCATTGGTGTGAACGACCTCTTGAACGAGGGTGGAAGGCTCTCGCGTCGCTCGATCAACACCACCGCTGTTACGGTGAATACCAATATGGGTATGGGACGCCATTGGCTTATGAAATTTGTCTACAACCTGCGCCTCTATGCTCGCAAGAAGCTGCCCGAGGATTAGGGGCAAAAAAGAGGGTATAAAAATAAGGTACGTTTGGACTCAAACGTACCTTATTTTTTCATCCCTAAAATGGTTATATTTCGCTCTTTTTAAACCTATTGCCAAACTTCAAGACCAGCCACACCACAAAGCCTCCAACGAGCGCTCCCAGAACCCATCCAAAGAGCACCTGCGAGAGGAAATGGACACCCAGATAGATGCGCGAATAGCCCACCGCCACAACCCACAGCGGCATCAGCCACCAATAGGGTTGAGAGTGGCGCAGCGCACACGCCCCGACAATCACAAAGATGGACATTGTGGTGGCAGCGTGGGCAGAGATGGTACCATAAGCCCCGCCAAAGCAGAACGCCTCCTTGATGGGATTCCACACAAGGTGGAGCTGTTCCTTCACACCCTCCACCCTATTGGGGCGCAACATCTGGTAAGTCTCCTTGAAGTAGTTGCACACCTGGTCGCTCAGGGCTATGCCGAGCACCACGCCCAGCAGAATTACTACCATATAGCGCCAGCCCCACTTGCGCCACACAAGCCACAAGAGGGCAAGGTACAAGGGCACCCACGTCAGTTTCTCGGACGCGAGCCACATAAGCCTATCGACAACCACCCCGCCGTCGAAGTTGAGCCAGAGGGTAGCAGAGTGGTCTAATGTTGTGAAATTCATACCTTGTATTTGGGTTAGAGTGTTTTGTGTTGTGCCATTGCGAGAAGGGAAACTTAGTCGTTATCCCTTGCAAAGCCCAAATAGTAGAGCAGTGTGGCAATGGCGCTCAGTGCTGCCACAAGGTAGGTGCGAGCAGCCCAGCGGAGCGACACCGTAGCGCCCCTCATCTGTTCGGGGGCAAGCACGCCGCAACTTCTGAGCCACCCGAGAGCCCTCTCGGAGGCGTTATACTCTACGGGCAGAGTGACAACGGAGAAGAGTGCCGAGGCAGCAATCATTGCGATACCCACCCAGAAAATTGCAGGGAAAGAGTTGAGCAACACAATACCCAAGATGATAACCCACGTCGAGAGTGACGAGGAGAACTGAATGATGGGCACAAGAGCCGAGCGCAACCTCAGGGGTGCGTAGCCCGTGGCGTGCTGCACAGCGTGACCACACTCGTGGGCAGCCACCGCAGCCGCGGCAATCGATGCACTCGAATAGACACTCTCGCTGAGGTTTACGGTGCGGGTGGCGGGGTTGTAGTGGTCGGTGAGGTGTCCGCGTGTGGCGACAACCCTCACATCATAGATGCCGTGGTCGCGCAACATCTTCTCAGCCACATCCTTGCCCGTAAATCCGCCGGGGAAGGCAACGTGCGAATACTTCTTAAAGACCGATTGAAGCCTTGCCTGCACAATCATACCGACAACGGCTATCACAATTATCAAAAAATACGACACATTCATTTTTCTGTCTGTTTATTGGTTCCACACTAAGAACGCTATCGAGGGAGGTTCTATTGTTCGAGGAATTTGTAGTAGGAGTCTGCCTGGGCGGTGGGGGTGAGGACTATCTCGCTAATGTTGACGTGCGCGGGTTGCATAACTGCCCACACGATAGCCTCGGCAACATCCTCGCCCGTGAGGGGTTTTAGACCTTTGTAGACACCGTCGGCACGCTGTTTGTCGCCGTGGAAGCGCACAACTGAGAACTCGGTTTCGACCATTCCGGGGCGTATCTCCGTCACGCGAATGCGGTGTCTGAGCAGGTCGATACGCATACCGTGCGAAAGGGCGTGTACGGCGTGTTTGGTGGCGCAGTAGACATTACCATTCTCGTAGACTTGGGTGCCCGCCGTAGAGCCGAGGTTTACAATGTGTCCCCCTTCGCCCCTTGCAATCATACGGTTTGCTACTGCACGAGTGATGTAGAGTAAACCCTTGACATTGGTATCTATCATAGCGTTCCAGTCGGAGGAGGCGCCCTCGTTCAGGTGCTCCAAGCCCGACGCCAAGCCCGCATTATTGACCAGAATGTCGATATTGGCAAACTTCTCGGGCAGTGCTGCGAGTGCCGCCTCGCACATTGCCTCGTCCCTCACGTCGAACGATGCCACGCACACCTCGGCACCAAACTGCTCTTTGAGTTCGGCTTTGAGTGCAGCCAGACGCTCGCTACGGCGACCCGTGATGATGATTTTATAGCCCTCTTCGGCGAAGGCTCTTGCCGTTGCCTCACCAATTCCCGAGGTTGCTCCTGTGATTAAAACTACTTTGCTCATAGGTTCTTTATTGTTTTTGTAGGTTTTCTGATGGTAAATATACCGTTTTTTTCGTACTTTTGAGCCGACACAGCACAAAAAGATGGCAAAAGAGAGAGTAGAACTGTTTTTGGCGAGTAGAATAGCCCCCAGAAAGGGCGAGAGAAGTGGTGCAATGACCGACATCGCTCGCCTTTGTGTTGCCATCTGCTTTGCGGTGATGTTGGTTGCACTGTCGGTCATCACGGGCTTCGAGGAGGCTATGCACGAGCAGCTTACGGGTTTGGAGGCGCACATTACGGTCGAGCCTGCGGGCTCCTACTACTCGCTCGAAAAAGAGCCCCTTGTGCTCAACAGCGATTTCGAGCAGAGGATTGCCACGTTCGACCACTTCGGCTCCATAGTGCCCTACGCCTCGAAGGCGGGTATTGTTAAGGGCAAGGAGTCGATGCAGGGTGCCTACCTGAGGGGGTTTGCGGAGGGTTATGACTCGCTCTTCTTCGCCTCGCACCTCACAGAGGGCAGCTTGCCACGCATTGCCACTCCCGAGCGTAAGAAAGATATTCTCATCTCCCAGACCCTCGCCAAACTCTTGGAGGTGGGGGTTGGTGACAAGGTGGAGTTCATCTTCACCTCGCCATACAGCCCC
Source organism: Tidjanibacter sp. (assembly GCA_045602145.1). Taxonomy (GTDB): domain Bacteria; phylum Bacteroidota; class Bacteroidia; order Bacteroidales; family Rikenellaceae; genus Tidjanibacter. Next base: position 31,789 of record JAZSAY010000004.1, on the reverse strand, counting down.
ATAAGGCGCGATGCATATAAGGTGTCGGGCATCTACTCTACGGGGATGACCTCGATGGAGCAAAATCTCACCATCACCGACATCCGCAACGTGCAGCGTCTGAATGGCTGGGAGGAGAACCAGGTGTCGGGCTATATGATTATGGCTGATGAGTTTGACAATGTGGCAGAGTTGTGTGGAGAGGTGCGTGCCGAGGGATATCTGGCGGGCGGCGAGCAGGTGTGGCGCACGCTGAGCATTGCCGACAACTACCCCCAAATCTTCGACTGGCTCGCCACGCACGACATCAACGGAGCGGTAATTATTGTCATAATGCTGGCTGTGGCACTGCTGAATATGGTTTCGGCGCTGCTGATTATTATCTTCGAGCGTATCCGCACCATCGGCACCCTCAAAGCACTCGGTATGCGCAATAGCAGTGTGCAGAAGGTCTTTTTGATTTGCGGAGGGCGCATAGTACTAAGGGGAATGGTGTGGGGCAACGCTATTGGTGGAGTACTGCTTGCCATTCAGCACTTTACGGGCATTGTGAGCCTCGACCCCGAGGCATATATGCTCTCGGCAGTGCCTGTGGGTTTCGAGTGGGGATGGTGGCTCGGGCTCAACATCCTGCTACCCGCCGTACTGATGGTGCTGATGATGATACCTGTGGCGATAACCTCGCGCATCAGACCCGACCAAACGCTTAAATACCAATAAATTGCAAGGATGAAAAAAGCACTAAAACACATCATTATGGCGGTGGTGGTGGCGATGACCTCGCTGCTGGCGGGATGCAAGCTCATCTCGCTCGATAGCTTTGTGCTCGAAGATGCCAAAGTTCTCGCATTCGACCTATCGAAGGGGGCAACGGTGGAGATGACTATCCGCAACAACTCGCTCTTCAAGGTCACCGTGGTGGGTGGCGAGCTCGTTGCCGACCTCAAAGGCGACCCCATTGGCGAGGTTTTTATGCGACACCCCGTTGTGCTACCCCGCAAGTCTACTACGACCGTTAGGGTGGATGTTGGTTTGCGCTTTGCCTCGCCACTTGCAGCACTCAAAGCGCTCGGCATACTCACCTCCTCGCCCGACGACCTAACAATTTCGGGCTACGGAGAGGGCAAAATTTGGATATTTAAGAAACGTTACGAGAGGCGCGATGTGCCTATTTCGAAATTTATAGGTATATTTGGCGAACCAAAGGAGTATTTATAGTGATAACAGAAACAGTAAAGAGATGAAACATACCTTATATATATTATTGGCGGCTGCTTGGACCCTCTTCGCGCTGAGTGCCCACGCACAGCAGGTTGAGCCCGTAGAGCAACAGATACAACCATCCACACAACAAGTGGAGCCTGCCGAGCAACAAGTGGCGTTTGTGGAGCAGAAGGAGGTTGCGCCCGAGCAGGTTGAACTCTCCCAGGCAGAGAAGTTCGTGCAGAGGCTTGCCGAGCCCGACTCGCTCAGTGGCGCACGCTCGAATGTGACCATACATTTCAGCGCCGAGGAGTCTATAAGCAAGTACAACGCCCAAACCTCGCCCAAGGAGAGCTATCAGGGCTACCGCATCCGCATATTTGCGAGCAAGAGTCAGAGTGCCCGCACCGACGCCGAGGCTGCCATAGCACTCTTCGAGAAGCACTTTAAGGTGCCCGTCTATTTCGCCTACGAAAATCCATATTTCCTCGTCACCTGCGGCAACTGCCTCTCGCACGAGGAGGCGATAATACTTCTTTCAAGGGTTAGGAAGCACTTCCCAAAGGCGTTTTTGGTTATGAGCGACATTCCCGCTGAGGCTCTCCTTGTGAAGCCACAACCCCTAAGCACACCTGCCGAGGAGGTGGCTGCTGAGGAGGGCAATACCGAAAGCTCAACCGAAAGCACAGCCGAGGCATCACAAGAGCCCATAGAAGTGAAGGGTGAGATTGTCGTAAACGAGGTTGCCGAGAGTGCCGCCCCAACGGAGAGCACAATGCCCGAAGAAGGCTCTGCTCCCGCGGAGGTATAGCGACAACACGGCGTGGTAGATAACAAAAAACGTGAGTTTCTCTCGGAAACTCACGTTTTTTGTTAGTCGAAATTCTGTTTTTGGGGCTCTTCAACCCTCACCTCGTCATTGGAGAAATAGAGCGAGTAGGTGTAGTATTTACCTGCCTCCCACACCACATTCAGTAGCGGCGTTCTAAACACGCGCGGAGCAGCGAAACCTCCGCTTGTGAGTTCCGTCTCGATACGCAGCGTAAGGTGTTGGCTCTGCGGCACAAAGAGCCCGTCAGCCTCCTCCACATAGGCACCATTGTTTGCCGTAAGGTCCCAGCCCTCGTCGCTCTGATAGAGCACCACCTCACTGAGCGCCCCCTCTGCGATCCACTCAGGCTCGGGGTGCGACGTAAAGGTGCCTCGGGTAGCAACGCCCTCAACCGCAATCTTGTGCACCACAATCTCATAGCCCTTGGGCAAGACGCACTGAGCCTTTATGTCTACCTTGGCGAGTGCGTGGTAGAAAGGCATATTAACGCCCAGGGTATTCTCCTCCATCAGTCGGTCGGCAAGATAGTCGGTATAGAGAATGTCTACTTCACCTCTCTCAGACATATCGAACTCCTCTATCACAAGACCTTGTCGTGGGTCGAGCCTTGCCGCAAGGTCATAGGGGGCGTAGGCTATGAGAGTCAGCGCCTCGGGATAGTGCCAAGCGACCTTTTGTTCGGGGTGCCACAAGCCATCACTTGCGCCGTAGGAGCACTTGGCGTTGGTGGCAAGAGGTTCTGCGTCGGGGCGGAAGACCTCCCACTTCCTATCGCGCGGCAGCGAAAATGCCCACATACCGAAGTCGGTGTCGGTAGGGAATGTGGTAGAGAATCCGTGGTCGGTGCCCTCAGCCGAGCGCGTGCGGTGGCTCACGACAGCCCTCAGGCTCAGCTCCACAGCCTCGCCCGAGCCCCTATCGTGCCCTATGACACACCCCGTAAGGAGCGCCACAATGCCCGCAAGCAACACTATCTCTACATATCTTTTCATCTCTAAGCTGCCTTTATGGTACTCCCTACACAGGGGATGGGAGTACTCCATTGGTGCTTGGGGGAGGGTTCAATCTCCCCCAAGCTAAGGTTTTCGACCAAAAGGTCGAACAATTCGAGAGGAGGCAGACTACTCGTTGTCGAGAGTTACGTCAACCGAACCACCCTCTTCCCAATCTGCAACAGTAGGTGCGAAGGTGATTTCGAGCTCCTCGCTGAGGCTGAACGAGAGGGTGTAAACATACTTCTTACCCTGCTCCCATTTGTCAATCGAACCTGCTTTCAAAGCGAAGCTCTTCTCGAAGGTTTGCTCAGCAAAAGCGGTACCACCATAGTTGTAAGCAGCAACAGTGTAGTTAACGGTAACCTGCTGTGCGCCTGCCTCGTTGGCGTTTTTCAGAGTGGTGGGAACAACCAAAACGGGGTTGCTATTGTTGGAGGTCAACTCTACAACACCTGCTGTGTCAACAGCTTTATTGATGGTGATTGCCTCGAAATCGTGAGTCGAACCGGGAGTCCAAGTACCTGCAACATCGGTAGCAAAGCTATTGGCATACGAACCGGTAGTGCTGATGTTCTGAACCTTAATGCTATTAACGGTAACTTTGTTCTGCAACTCGGTAAATACGGTCACATCCTTTGCCGAGAAGAGCAAGAGGCTGGAAATATGCTCGAAAACAACGGGAACGTCGTTCGACATAACCTGATAAGGACCAGCCATAGGAGCGAGCATATAGTCGGTCTGCGAGCCGATGGTGTAGCCCAAGTTAGCGTTGTTAAACGAAACACCATTTGCAGGAACAACAGTTACATCCTCTCCATAGGGATAGTATGCGTAGAAGTTCAGAGCAACGGGAGTGCCGTTCTCGGTAGGCCAATACTTTGCAGGATTGAAACCCCAATAGTTGGTCTTGTAAACAACCTCGCCTTTGTCCCAGGCGCTGTCGTCGGCAGATTTGAACATCTCCACACCAAAGGTAAGGTCGGTGTCGAAAGCGCCTGCCTCAACAAGAGCCTTGCTGCTCAACGAGAAGTTTTTGAACTGAATCTCACCTGCATTGGGGGTGATAACCTCGTTCTTCACGCAACCGGTGAGCGCTACGGCTACCAATGTTGCAATTGCAAAAAACTTTTTCATAATTGTAATTGTTAAAAAGGTTAATGTTTGTTGTTAATTGTTTGTTGTTTGTTTTGTTATGTTGTTTAGTTGTTTTTCCGAACTACTCGATTGTTACAGACTCGGTAGCCACCTCAACCCAATCCTCCACAGAGGGGTCGAAGAGAATCTCGTCGAGTTTGAAGGTAACGGTGTAGATATACTTGTTGCCTACGCCCCACTCGGTGGTGATGGGCACATCGATGGTGCCGCTTATGGCGTTGGAGTTCTGGGTAAGTGTATAGTTAATCGAAATCATCGACTCGTCACCAACGGTGGTACACATCTTCTGGGGGATTACAACAATGCCCGAACCGTAGGCAGCAGCATCGGTGCCATAAACGACGGTCTGAGCCGTGTCGCTATACTCCTCGGTGCTGTCGTAGGCGGCATTATTGGTCCAAGCGATAGAGGGGTTGGCGGTCTGGTCGGCGGGCGAGAGCTCCTTATAGGTGCAGTCTGCCGTAACATCTACGTTCTTGAACGACACAGCATTAACATCAATGGTTGCCCCGCTGTACTCCTTGTCGGTATTCAGAGCCACCTCTACCTGAGCCAGAGCGTGGTAGAAGACCATATCGAGTGCTGCTGCCTGCTTGGAGCCCACGTTGTAGGCGAACATCAGATCCTTATCCTCGTGTCCTGTGACGGTGTAGTCGGTAAGGCTGATACCCGTACTCCAAGCCAAAGAGGGCTCCACGTCTGCGGGCGCAATGGCATAGAAGCCCACCTTTCCGCTAAGGGGCCAATAGTAGGACTGGGTTGCGTTCTTGAAGTAGGTGCCCTGCTTGGTGCAGTCGACGTTGTACATCGCAAACTGCTGGGGAGGAGTGGTTGCGAAGTCGTCCTCGGTGAAGAAGCCAAAGACAGTGAAGTTGAAGTCGTCGGGCACGGTTGCACCCTCAACAATTGCTTTGTTTGCGACCTTAGTTACAGCCTCCATCCTGATTTCGGAGGGCGTCTGCTCGTCGAACATCTCGTTTGTCACGCAGCTTGTAAGCATCAAGCCCACAACAGCTGCCACAGCGATAAACTTTTTCATCTTCTTACTTGTTTTTTTGGTTTTAATTATCGTTTTCTTACTCATTATTTGCTTAGACTACTATATCTTCGTAGATGGTATCCCACTCGTCAACAGCGGGTTGGAAACCTCCTCCGCCCTCGACAGGTGGCGGAGTGGGGATGACAATCGGGTTGTCGGGGTCCTCCTCTATGTAGATATACTTCTCGTCGTTATCCTTAAAGTGGTCTGTAATATCCTGCTGCCAAGTGATGGTGGTGCCTGCGGTGTTGGTGAGCACAATGGTCAGCCATAGGCGCGACTCCTCGTTAGGCAGTTTGCCAAAGGTATTGAAGGTGGTTTCCAGCACCTGAGTGCCGTAGCGGTCGTTCACACCGCGTTTCATATCGAAATAGAGGATGACGCTCTCCTTGCTTACACCGCCCTCGAAGGCAAACTTATTGCTCTCTGCCTGACCCGAGAGGAGCGCCTGAGCGCTGGCGAGGTATTGGCTATTTTTGAGGCTCACACCGAGGTAGTAGGTCTCCACAATGCTGCTTGCGTCGGCATAGATGGTCTGAGTGCCCGTGCGGTGGTAGACCTCCACCGGCTTGCGTGCCACGAAGAGGTGGTCGGGCTCGTAGACGATACGCTCCGAGGTGGGAGGAGCAACGAAATCGGTCTTGGACGAGGCGTTGAGTTTCGTCAGAAGGTTGGAGCGTGTGGTGTTGGGGATGTCGCTGGTGTAAGCCTCCAAGAGGGGTGCGTGGTGGTCGCCACGAATAAGCGTAGACTCGGTGTCGAAGTTATAGACCACCATCCAATACTTACCCGGCTGAGCCGAAATATATCCGCCGTCGGGCAGCACATAGTCGTCCGAGACGAGTTCGTGGGTCGTCTGGTCGTAGAAGAGTACCCTCATAAGTTCGGGTTTAGCGACGGGTCCGGGGTGGTTTTGGACATTGAGGTCGAGTGTAAGGTCGAGATAAAGACCGTCGTCCATATCATCCAAGGGACGGCGGTGGCAACCCACCGACAGCACAATCGCCATCAGCAGCAACACCACACTCTCTATCGTTCTCCTAAGACTCACTCTCTTTTGCCTCTTGTTGTTGGTCTATCGTTTCACTCTCTTTGTCCTATTGTGATTGACGCTCCACTCGATGGGTATCACAAGCGACACCTTAGCCTTGGTGGGACCCCAGTAGCTAATCCTTCCGCTCAGCTTGTCGCGAATCAGCAGCTCCTCGCCGCTTGCATCGGTCACGTGGAAGTAGTGGCGGTAGTCGCTCTGCAAGTAGCCCAAGCCCAGCTCGAACTCCAAGCGCCAGCGATTGCTGAGTTCCATAGCGTAGCCGTAGCTCACACCCGCCGCAATGAAGAACTCACCCTGATAGCCGTCGGTGCTCCTTAGCTGGAAGTCATAAAGACCGCCACCCGCATACAAGCCCACAAAGTGACCCAGCAGTCTATTCTCCCTTGTGCGCTCGAAGAGCCAATAGCGCATCTCCACGTCGCCCCACAGCAACTCGTAGCACCAATCCCACTCCCTATCCACATACCAAGGGAATGTCCAATTCAGATCCAGCGACCAGCGATTGTTGATGGGTAACTCGGCGCCGATATTCACAGCACCCACAGCGTCGAAGAGGAGGTTGGTCTTTGCGGCAACCAAATAGTCGCGCAAGGGTCGCACCTTCTGAGCCTCCTGCACACCCTCTGCGGGGAGGAGTTGCTCGGACTGGGGCGCCATCTCGGCAGGTTTGGAGGGCTCGGTCACTTGGGGGCGACGGTAGGGCGCAGGTTGCACACCACTGAGCGGGAGCGAGAGAAGCATCTTGCCTCCGCCCACCCTCTCCAAATGCAGAGGCGAGCGGGCAACACTCTCCACAACCCCGAGGGCTGCCAGAGCCTCCTGGTTCCAATAGATGATGCAGGTGGTTGCCGTACGTAGGTAGGGCAGGATATGTTTGCGGATATAGCGATAGGGATAGCCGCCCCTGAGCTTATAGAGCCTCTTCATTCGGGCGTCTTTGTTGAGATTCTTGTTGCGGAGGATTTTGAGCACCTCTTTGCGGTGGGGGACCTTCTTGTCCTCCTCGACCATCCTTATGAGTCCGTCGAAGTCCTCACCCTCGGCGTAGGTCACAAGATTCGAGAAGTCGGTCTTGGGATATTTGACCTTCAAGAAGCGCTTCATACTCTCGGCACGCTTCTCGGAGAGCCACTGGTTGTAGACCATACGACCCTCGGGCGAGGCATATGCCACGATAGATATGCTGTCGATGGAGCCCGAGTAGTTGGCAAAGAGCGAGTCGAGGGTTGCGAAAGCCTCGGGGTTGGAGAGGTAGTGGTGGTCGATGGAGTGTTTGTCGTGACGATAAAAAACGACAACCTCGCTCTTCTCTGCTTTCTTCTCAGCAAAGAGCGTAGTTGCCGACAGCAACAAGGTAAAAATCGTCATCAAAAATCTCATACAACCTATCCGTACAATCCCACCAACCTACCCAATGACACACTATGTCAAATGTGCGAATCTTCAACCATCAAAGATAGCCCATTTTTGGCAAAATTGCACACCTTTCTGCCCGTAACCCCTCAAAAGAGGGGGTAAATAAGTATATTTACCCCCGCACTTGGAAAAACCGAACATCAGAAAGACTGTTTTGCACACAAAAAAACCCCTCCGCAAGATATGGGAAGGGGCAATTGGTTTCGAATTATTCGCTGAACCTAGCGTAATTCTCGGTTGGTGCACACTTATTCTTTGTTGGCGTTCTTCTCGCGCCACTCCGAGGGAGTGGTCTTAGTATAGCGGCGGAAGTAGCGGCAGAAGAACGAGGGGGTGGCAAAGTTCAGTTTGTTAGAAATCTCGGTCGTACTCAGGTCCGTACAAGCCAAATATCTCTTGGCAGCCGTAACGACCGCCGTATTTATCATCTCCGAGGGGGTAGAGCCCGTCACTTTTTTGACCTTCACCGCAAATCGTTTGGGCGTAAGACCAAATTGTTGGGCGTAGTACTCCACATCCCTATGCTCGAAAGTGCCCACCGAGAGCATCAGGCGGAACTTCTTTACCAACTGTTCGTCGTGCGTCTGACCGCGCGGCTCGAGCTTGTTGCGCAATAATATGTCGGAGATCTCGTCGTGCAGTATCGCCAAGATGCCAACATCCAACTCCTTACGATGTGCATTGTCGGGATTGAGGAGCGAGGTTCTGATATACTCAAACAGCGCCAAAAGGGTCGTATACTCCCTCTTGTTGAGCATCAAGATAGGCAGCGCGAGAATCTTGGGGAATGCAATAGAGAGGCTGTTGTAAGTTGCCTTGGGATTGATTTGACCCACAACCGTACTTGCCTCAAAATCAGCCGAAACAGAGTGGAAGCGGCAGTATGTACCCGGAAAAACTATCAACATCTGACCCGCAGAGAGATTATGAGTCATACCGCTAACCGTAGCCGAGCAACTACCCTTGCGGCATAACCACACGAGCATCACGTCGGAGAGGACAATCGAACGCTCCATAGCGCCCGACACAAACCTATCGTCGGCTCGCAAATCAAAATAGCGCAACAAGGGACCCTCGCGAAGACCGAGGCTCCTACTTATAAATTCATAGCTTATGGTTTTACTTGTCTTTTGCTCCATAACATTGCAGGCTAAGGGACTATCGCTCAAACACACACTCATTGGGGCTATCTTACCCCCAAAAAAACATTCTTAATTGGGCTTCTTACAAAAAAAACACTCTCTTTGGGGCGCCGTCCCGTTTCTACGTTAAAGGTAGGTGTTAATTTTCAATTTTCCTCACGAATGTTCCAAAAATCCGCCGAATTATTTGTACTTTTTTCAAAAAGAGGAAAATATGGACATAGAAGCAGGGAGAATTATACCATACTCAATAGAGAGTTGGCATTGTTTTATGAGTATTTCGGTTCTATGATTATTGCGAGTTCTGACCGCCCACAATATCGAGCAGTTCGGCAGTAATTGCCTGTTGGCGTTGCTTATTATACTCCACAGATAGTTCGCCAATGAGTTCGTCAGCATTATCCGTAGCCGCCTGCATAGCCAGCATCCTTGCCGCGTGTTCCGACGCCAAAGCCGACAAAGCAGCCGTATAGAGTTTCAGCGACACCTCTCGGGGTAGCAGTGTGGCAATAAGCTCCTCTCGCGAGGGTTCGAGGATATAGGGCACCTCGGGGTTCCACACCCCGGAGTCGTTCACGGGCAGTTCCACGGGCAGCAGTCTTTCGCACACAAGTTCTTGTCTGCCAGCCGAGTGGAATTTATAATATACAAGTTCTACCCTATCTATATGACCCTGCATAAAGTCCCCCATCAGCCCCTCAGCCATCGTCCTCAGAGCCTCATACGTTGGGTGTTCGGCAAGTTCAGCATCTCCCTCCGAGTGGGCAATATCAGCCCTACGCAACTCGCGAGCGAGTCTTTTGCCCATAGCCACCACCTCCACACTCTCGGGGGGTAGCGCGGAGTACTTCGCCCTTGCAGCCGCAACCTCGCGGGCAACATTGGCGTTATAGGCACCGCACAGCGACGAATTGGAGGCAAAGCCCACAATCCTCACACACCCCACCTCGCGCTCCTCAGCAAGGGGTATCCGCCCAATACCCTCACCACCAACCAAATGAGTCACAATCGTTTGCAGCTCCTCGGAGTAGGGCACAAGAGCCGTAGCCTCCCTCTGTGTACGGTGCAACTTAGCCGCCGCAACCATCTTCATAGCCGAGGTAATCTTGCGCGTAGAGCGTATAGACTCAATCCTTCCTTTAATCTCTTTCAGCGATGCCACTTTGCTTGTGTGTTTTCTTTTTCTTTGCGACTTTTTATAAAAAGCGTTCTTTTTCGCACCTTTTTTCGCACCTTTTTGCAAAAAGGTGCTGCCAAAAACTTTTCGTGCACCGACCAATCGTGGTACTACCTACCGCTTTGCTTAGGAGTGGCTTCGGAGCCACCTGCACTTTAAGCGTTACTATGACGCCTTTGCGGTGAGGTGTGGCTATCTTTGCAGATAGTTTGGCTGTCAAAACAACAGCCATCTTTCAAACAAGTTTGAGAGGGCTATTCTTTTGCCCGCCACTCTCCTACGGAGAGCCTCACACCTCCCCGAAAAAAGACTTCCCTCAAACGCCCCTGTTTCTCCTGTCACTCCTGTCACTCCTGCAAGAAGGACAAGAAAAACAGGAGTTTTCAATTCTATTTCAGAGCTTCCGCCACCTCGCGGGCAACTTTTTCTATTGTAGCGGTAACCTCGTCGGTCAGTTTGCCCTCTGCCAAGGGGATGAGTACATCTTCTTGGTGTGCGCCTCTGAGTCGTTCCAAAAGTTGCCTCTCGAACTCCCCTGCCTGCTGGGCTGCAATCTCTTTAAGCAGTCCGTTCACTCCGCAGTAGAGCACCGCAATCTGCTCCTCGACGGGCATAGGGCTATATTGTGGCTGTATGAGCAGTTGGGTGTTTTTGTTACCCTTGTCGATAACGTATGCCGTAACGGGATCCAAGTCGCCACCAAACTTCGTAAATGCCTCCAACTCACGGTATTGTGCCTGGTCAATTTTGAGTGTACCTGCCACCTTCTTCATCGCCTTAATCTGTGCGTTACCGCCCACACGCGACACCGAAATGCCGACGTTGATGGCGGGGCGTATACCCTGATTGAAGAGGTCGCTGGCGAGGAAAATCTGACCGTCCGTAATAGAGATTACATTCGTAGGAATATATGCCGACACATCGCCCGCCTGAGTCTCAATAATGGGAAGTGCAGTGAGCGAGCCGCCGCCCTCTACCCTACCTCGGAGCGACTCGGGCAGGTCGTTCATCTTCTCGGCAACCTCCTTGCGCGAGATAATCTTTGCCGCACGCTCCAAAAGGCGCGAGTGGAGGTAGAAGATATCGCCCGGATACGCCTCCCTACCCGATGGACGGCGCAGGATGAGCGACACCTCGCGGTATGCCACAGCCTGCTTCGAGAGGTCGTCGTAGACCACCAGCGCGTGGCGACCCGTATCGCGGAAGTACTCGCCAATGGCGGCACCCGCAAAGGGTGCAAAGTACTGCAAGGCTGCCGTATCGGAGGCTGTTGCCGCAACCACAATGGTATAGTCCATAGCGCCCTTTTCGCGTAGGGTGTTCACAATGGTCGCAATCGTCGAGCCCTTCTGACCCACAGCGACATAGATACAATAGACAGGCTCTCCTTTGAGATAGTTGGCGCGTTGGTTGATGATGGTATCAATAGCGATGGCAGTCTTACCCGTCTGCCTATCGCCAATGATAAGTTCGCGCTGACCCCTACCGATAGGAATCATCGCATCGACGGCTTTCAGACCCGTCTGCAAAGGCTCATTCACGGGTTGGCGGAAGACCACACCCGGAGCCTTGCGCTCCAAGGGCATCTCGAACTTTTCGCCACCAATCTCGCCTCTGCCATCGACGGGCTCGCCCAGCGGGTTGATGACCCTGCCGACCATCTCTTCGCTCACAGCCACCGAGGCTATGCGGTGGGTGCGCCTTACGTCGTAGCCCTCCTTGACGTGTTCTGAGGAGCCGAGCAACACTGCGCCCACATTATCCTCTTCGAGGTTCATCACAACGCCACTGACGCCACCCTCGAACTCCAAGAGCTCGCCAGCTTCGGCACCCTCCAAGCCCCAGATGCGGGCTACACCATCGCTCACTTGGAGCACCGAGCCCACCTCCTCGAAGCGGAGCGCCGTATCTAAGCCTGCCAATTGGTCGTGGAGTACTCGCGACACCTCCGACGGTTTAATCTCTGCCATATATCGTAAATGTTTCTATACTAATGTTTTGTTCTTACTGACAAATTGTTGGCGGATGCGCTCTATGGCACTCCTTGCGGAGCCGTCCATAACCTCGCCATCCACCCTGAGTACAAAGCCCCCTATGAGTCCTCGGTCCACAGCGGTCTCAACCTCCACCTCGCCCCCTCTATGGTGGCGCACCATCTCGCAAATTTTGCATAGCAACTCCTCATTGAGCTCCTCTGCCGAAGTTATCCTAACGAAAGTTATCCCTTTATGGCGGCGGTAGAGTCTAATGTAGGCTCGTGCCATCTCGCCCAGGAGCGACTCGCGGTTGTGGCTGAACACCAAATCGACAAAGCGCCTAAGGCTTTCGGGGACAACCTCCCCCATAAGCGCCACCACAGCCCTACTGCGCTCCCCCTCAGTGAGAGTGGGATTTGTAATCAACAACTCCCTATCCACAGTTGCCGAAGGGCGCAGTGTGCGTCCCAACTCCCTGAGGAGTGGGTACACCATCTCCGCCTCGCCAACCTCTAAGGCGTAGGCGAGGAGTGCTTTGGCGTAGCGTCCCGCAAGCAGACTCTTATTCATAGCGATACAAGGGTTTGTGTGGTGTTAGGCTTTGGGGCTGTTGCTCTTCTCTGCCTCCTCAATCAAGCGGTCGATATACTCGCCCGAGGCAGTGCCCTCGTCGAGCCTTTGGCGCAACACCTTCTCGGCAACATCCACCGAGAGGAGTGCTACGGTAGTACGCAACTCGCCCAGAGCCTTCTGTTTTTCGATTTCGATTTGGGTTCTTGCCGCCTCCATACGCGCCGCAACATCTGCCTCAGCCCTCTGGCGGGCAGCAGCCACAATACGCTCGGAGTCTGCGGTAGCAGCCGAGAGCATCTCGCCCGAGCGGCGTGTGGCATCCTCCATAATCTTTTGAGCCTCCTGCTCCACACCTTCGAGTCGGCGCATAGCCTCATCGGCTGCGCTGAGCGACTCTTCGATGTGAGCCTTGCGGCGCTCGACCATACCCGTAATCATAGGAAAGCCGAACTTCGCCAGAGCCCCAAAGACTATGAGGAACGAAAGGAGCATCCAAAACAGAAGCCCCAAGTCGGGTGTAAGTAGCGACATAACAAATAAGGTTTAGTTATCTTCTCCCTATGTGCTTAGATTGCAAGCAGGCAGACCACAATAGCAAACAAGGTTGCACCCTCGATAAGACCGCCTGCGATAATCATCGACGACTGCAACGAGCCTGCTGCCTCGGGCTGGCGTGCCATAGCCTCCAAGGCGTTAGAACCAATTTTACCAATGCCCCAAGCAGCGGCAAATACTGCCAAAGCGGCTGCCAGAGGTGCTACTGCTGCGCCGAGGTTTACGGCTTGCAAGAGTGTTACAAATGCCAACATAATTCTTTGTGTGTTAAAAGGTTAATAATTCTATTCTGATTGTTTTGTTTTCTCTTTCCTTGCCTCGTGATGGTCCTTGCGCGAGAGCCCCACAAAGACCGAGGAGAGCATCGTGAAGACGTATGCCTGAATATATGCCACAAGAATCTCCAATACCAACATAAAGACGGTCAGCAAGACCGAGAAGATGGTCATAACGATATTCATTGTCGTGCCCATCGTTGCCGACACAAAGACAAGGCTTGTGAGGGCGAGGATGACCATATGTCCCGCCAGGGTGTTGGCAAAAAGACGTATGGTCAGCGCGAAAGGTTTGGAGATTATGCCGAATAACTCTATGACGGGCATCAGGGGGATGGGGCACTTCATCCATATGGGGACATCGGGCCAAAGTATCTCCTTCCAATACTCCTTGTTGCCAAAGACATTGACCGCAAACATTGTCGCCAAAGCCAAAATGAGCGTTATGGCAATGTTGCCCGTGGTGTTGGCTCCGCCCGGGAAGGTCGGCACCAAGCCCATAAGGTTGTTGATGAAGATGAAGAAAAAGGCTGTCAGCAGGTAGGGCGCGTAGCGTTTGTAGTCTTTGCCTACCGAGGGACGTATAACATCGTCCACAAGGCTCACAATGAGCATCTCCACAGCCCCCACAAACCCTTTGGGAATGGCATATATATCGCCCTCGCGTTTGCGGTACCACCTTGCACATCCTAGGATTACAACCAGCAGTATGAGTGAGTTGATGATAACTCCCGCAGCGTTTTTCGTTATCGAGAGGTCTATGGGGCGGTAGACCTTGCCATCTGCTCCCGTAGCCACAATCTTTCCCTCCCACTCGGCACCTTCGGGGGCAATGGAGAAGCCCTTGTAGGTGTGTCCGTGGGCAAGGCGCGAGGACAAAAAAACCTCCCAACCCTCCTCGCGCGAGCGGACAATGCAAGGCAGGGGTATCTCTATGTGGTGTCCCTTATAGGTTGCAATGTGCCACGAGTAGGCATCGCTGATGTGGTCGAAGATGAGTCCCACAACATCAAACCCCTCTTCTGCCTCTTGCACCTTTTGGGCATCGTTGCTTGCGGGGCGTGGTTCCTCCGACTGAGCATACACACCACCCCACAGCGCCCCCACAAGGAGCACCGCAAGCATCAGTGTGATATTTCTCAATCGTAGTTTCATACGGCAAGTAGTCTATTGTTGTTTATCGGACATCTCTTTACCATACGCCTTGGCAACCCATCCCTCAAAGAGCGAGGTGAGCAGGTAGTAGCCGAGCGTGTAGAGCAGGAATTCGGTCTTGGCGGGGAGTTTTAGAGCCACCCACACAAACATCATCACTGCCACTCCGAGGAATTTTACACCCCTCATCGCAAGCGAAGTTGTGAGCACCTTTTGGGGTTTCATCCTCTCGTATCTGCCCACAAGCCACACAAAAACGCTCTCGTAGAGGTAGAAAAATGCGGGTGCTATCCACATTAGCAAGGTGTAACTATCTGCTCCCAGCGTCTTCATCAGCGGCAGAGCCACACCATAAAGCACCGTCGCGCTGATGAGCACATTGGCTGCTGTTTTGTATCTCATATCTCTCTTTTTGTTCATTGTTTTACTCGGTGCAAACCACAATCGTGTCGTTTTTGACCTCCACAAAGCCACCCTCGACAGCCACCTCCTGCGGAGTGCCGTCAGCAAGCGTGAATGCCACTTTGCCCTTTGTGAGCGAAGAGATTAGTGGTGCGTGGTGTTGCAGCACCACAAAGGGAGCCTTAGCACCGGGGAGCAGCACCCTCTGCACCTCGCCCTCAAAAACCGCCCCTCGTGGGGAAATGATTTTCAGTGTCATCTTTCGGTGTGGATTACTAAGTGGTACAACCTCTTCTATTCGACAACCTTACGGCGAATCTCCTCACCCTTGGCGATAGCCTCTTCGATGGTGCCCACATTGAGGAATGCAGCCTCGGGCAGGTGGTCCACCTCGCCATCGAGAATCATCTTGAAGCCTCGAATGGTATCCTCAATCGACACCATAACGCCCGCTACGCCCGTAAACTGCTCTGCCACCGAGAAGGGTTGCGAGAGGAAGCGTTGCACGCGGCGAGCACGATTGACCGTCAGCCTATCCTCCTCCGAGAGTTCCTCCATACCCAAAATGGAGATGATATCCTGCAACTCCTTGTTGCGTTGGAGGATTTGCTTAACCCTCTGGGCGGTCTTATAGTGCTCCTCGCCCACAACATTGGGGTCGAGGATGCGGGAGGTCGATTCGAGGGGATCCACCGCAGGATAGATACCCATCTCGGCAATTTTACGGCTCAGAACGGTCGTAGCATCGAGGTGGGTGAAGGTTGTTGCGGGGGCGGGGTCTGTGAGGTCGTCGGCAGGGACATAGACCGCCTGAATGGAGGTGATGGAGCCGTTCTTGGTCGATGTGATACGCTCCTGCATTGCACCCATCTCGGTAGCCAGCGTGGGTTGGTAGCCCACAGCCGAGGGCATACGACCCAGCAGCGCACTCACCTCAGAGCCCGCCTGCGTAAAGCGGAAAATGTTATCTATAAAGAAAAGAATATCTCTATTGGCTCCGCCGTCGCGGAAGGATTCGGCAACCGTCAAGCCCGACAGCGCAACCGAAGCACGAGCACCTGGGGGCTCATTCATCTGACCAAAGACGAGTGTCGCCTGCGACTTGCGGAGTTCCTCGGGATCGATGGTCGAAAGGTCCCAATCGCCTCTCTTCATTCCCTCCTCGAACTCCTTACCATAGCGGATAACGCCCGACTCGATCATCTCCCTCAGCAGGTCGTTGCCCTCGCGCGTGCGCTCGCCGACACCCGCAAAGACCGAGTAGCCGCCGAGTTTCTTCGCCACATTGCGGATAAGCTCCATAATAAGCACCGTCTTACCCACACCTGCGCCACCAAACAAGCCGACCTTGCCACCCTTAACATAGGGCTCCAAGAGGTCAATGACCTTAATGCCCGTATAGAGCACCTCCTGTGAAGTTGTAAGGTCGTCGAACTTGGGCGCATCGCGGTGGATGGGCAGCGCACCCTCCATTTCGAGGCTGCCAATGCCGTCGATAGCGTCGCCCACGACATTCATCAGTCGCCCCTTGATTTGCTCTCCTACGGGCATAGCAATAGGCGCATAGTGCGACACCGCCTCCACACCACGACTCAGTCCGTCTGTGGAGTCCATAGCTACCGCCCTTACGCTCCTTTCGCCAATATGTTGTTGGATTTCGGCAAGAAGTTTTTTGCCGTCTGCTTTTTGGATTTCTACCGCATCGTGGATGGCAGGAAGTTCTACGCCCACCTCCTGAACATCCTCGAAACTAACATCTATAACCGGTCCTACGATTTGCACCACACGACCGACAATCTTCTTTGGAGTACTCTCTCCCATATATTTGGTTCAATTATGATTAGCCCACAAACCCTATGGTCTGCGGTTATTTTTACAAATATATGTTTTTTTTGGGAAAGTACAAGTGCTCGGGGTGCTTTTTCTCCCTCACACTACTTGATGAAGACCTCCAAGAGTTTACCCCTACCCGAGATAACCACATCGGTAGCCTCGGCAGGCACCAAGAGGGTTTCGAGCGCAGGGAGCTGCATCTGGTGCCCCATAGCACGAACCGAGACCTCACCCTCGATGCACATAAAGGCAACAAAGCTATCCAACGGCGCATAGTCCTTCTCAATGGTACCGTCTATCTCCACAAGGTTTACCGAGAACTGTTCGCACGAGAGCAGTTCTACTGCCTGGTTGCGAGCCGAAGGTTTAGTGATGCACAGCCCCTCTTGTGGCTCCAATCTTACGACCTCTGCCGCAAGCGCGGTGTGTAGTTCGCGAGGGTGACCATTGCGGTCCTTGCGTCCCCAATCGTCTATGCGGTAGGTAATAGCCGATGTTTCCTGAATCTCTGCCAGAAAGACACCTCCGTCGATGGTGTGGATGGTGCCCGAGGGAACAAAATACGCTTCGCCCTTGCGGACGGGGATGCGATTAAGGTGCTCGGCAATGGTGCCCTCCTCAACAGCCTTGTCGTACTCCTCCTCCGAAAGTGGGTGTCTCAGGTCGAGGTAGATGGCACCTCCCTCCTCGGCGTCAATAATATACCACATCTCGCTCTTGCCGCGCGTGGAGTGCATCTGGCGGGCGAAATCGTCCGAAGGGTGCACCTGCACCGAGAGCCTATCGCGCGTGTCTATGAATTTGAGCAGCACGGGGAATTCCAAGCCGTATTTCTCGTAGTTCTTATCGCCCACCAACTCGCCCATATAGACCTCTATGAGTTCCGAGAGACTATTCTCGGCAAGATCGCCCTCGGAGACCACCGACTCGGAGTCCTCAACGCCCGAGAGTTCCCAACTCTCGCCGATCTCCTTGGGATTGGCGCCTCGTGGCAGGGGCTTCCCTGCCCTCGCCAAACGTTCACCACCCCAAAGCACCTCTTTCAGCAGAGGCGTAAATTTCAACGGATATAGCATATTTCGTGTTCTGTTTCTCTTTTTCGCAGCCAAAATTAAGCAAAAATACGATAGCGCCACGCACACCCTCGCAAATTATTTGTATATTTGTGCATATTAAAACACTTTTGAAGCAATGGAAGAACTTATTAGGGTCGAAAATGTGACCAAACGCTTTGCAGGTCACACTGCACTCGACAATGTGTCGCTCACGATACCTCGTGGCGCAGTCTATGGTCTGCTCGGACCCAACGGAGCAGGCAAAACCACCCTTATCCGCATCATCAACCGCATCACCGCCCCCGATAGTGGCAAGGTGTGGTTCAATGGTCATCCCCTCGCGCCCGAGGATGTCCCCCACATCGGCTATCTGCCCGAGGAGCGCGGTCTCTACAAAACTATGAAGGTGGGCGAACAGGCGCTCTACTTCGCACGCCTCAAAGGACTTTCGAGGGCAGAGGCTACACGTCGCCTTAAAGCGTGGTTTGTGAAGTTCGGCATCGAGAGTTGGTGGAACAAGAAGGTCAGCGAGCTCTCCAAGGGTATGGCTCAGAAGGTACAGTTTATCGTCACCGTACTCCACGAGCCAGAACTTCTCATCTTCGACGAGCCTTTCAGCGGTTTCGACCCCATCAATGCCAATCTGCTCAAAGAGGAGATTTTGGCTCTCCGCGATAAGGGCGCAACCGTTATCTTCTCCACCCACAATATGTCGTCGGTGGAGGAGGTCTGCGACCACATAACCCTCATCAACAAGTCGCACAACATCCTCAGTGGCTCGCTGGATGAGATACGTCGCAGTCACGGCGGCAACATCTTCGAGGTGGAGCACCGCGGCTCGCGCGAGGCTCTTGTGGAGGCTCTTTCGGCAGCCCCCTGCACCATCCTCGACACCGCAGCCAGCGACGACGAGGCAACACAGCACACCGTTGCCTCAACTCTCAAACTCCACATCCCCAACGACGAGGATGTGCGCGATGTTGTGGCTACTATCAACAATCATACCTCACTGCGCTCCTTCCGCGAGGTCATTCCCTCAATGAACGACATTTTTATACGCGCAGTAGCGGGGGAACTTTAATTTTTCAACCATCAGACAAAAGTTAAGATTATGGGAAAAATTTCAATCATAGCAGGGCGCGAGTTCAACGAGCGCGTACGCAAGAAAAGTTTTATCATTACCACCATCCTGATGCCCATAGCCTTTGTGGCTATTATGTTCATCCCCGCACTGATGATGAACATCCAGAGCGACGAGAAACACGAGATTGTGGTGGTGGACCAGAGCGGTGCCATAGCCCCCAAGATGCAGGACAGCGCGACCATCGACTACACCTCCTCCGACCGCACTCTGGAAGAGTTGACCGCCGAACAGCAGGATGTCTTCGGTATTCTTATAATAGGTAGCGACGTGGCGACCAACCCATCTAACGTACAGTTGCTCACCTATGAGTCCTCGACAATCAACATCGAGAGCGAGATTACCAACCAGATACAAAGCATCATAGAGGCAGAGAAGCTCAAAGCCTACAACATCGAGGACATAGACTCCATATTGGAGGCAATCAAGACCCCCGTATCGCTCAAAGTGAAACAGCTGGGCGAGAGTGGCGAGACGAAGGAGAGTTCCTCAATCCTCAACATCGCCCTGGCATACATCTTCGGCTTTTTGATCTATATGTTCGTATTCCTCTATGGCAATATGGTTATGCAGGGCGTCATCGAGGAGAAGAGCAACAAGGTTATGGAGGTTATGGTGTCGAGCGTCAAACCCTTCGAGCTTATGATGGGTAAGATTCTGGGTATCGCCTCGGTGGCTGTCACTCAGTTTGTCATCTGGGTGGTCTTCATCTTGGTTGTTGGCGGAGTGGCAATGAGCCTCTTTGGTGTTAGCGATATGATGGCAGCAGCCACCGCCTCGGCAGCTATGGACCCCGCAGCAATGATGGGTGCCGCCGAGATGCCCGCAATGGATGGCGAACTGCTTGCCGTGCTGAGCACCATCACCGACCCCGCATACCTCCTGCGCATCTTGGGCGGCTTCCTCGTCTACTTCATTGGCGGCTACCTGCTCTATGCGGCTATGTTTGCGGCTGTGGGTAGCGCTGTGGACAATGAGAAGGATACCAACAACCTCCAACTGCCCATCACCATCCCCCTCATCCTCGCAATTTTTGTGATGATGAGCGCAATGCAAGACCCTCACGGACCTCTGGCATTCTGGTTCAGCCTCATACCCTTCACCTCGCCCGTTGTGATGATGGTGCGACTGCCCTATGGCGTCCCCGGCTGGGAACTCGCACTCTCCATTGGTCTGCTCTTTGTGACCTTTGTAGCAATGGTCTACCTTGCAGGCAAGATATACCGTGTAGGAGTCTTTATGTATGGTAAGAAACCTACCTTCGGCGAACTCGCCAAGTGGATACGATACAAATAGCGAAGAGAGAACGGAAGGCTCAAATGAGTCTTCCGTTCTCTCTTTTGTCTAACGTCTAAGGTCTATCGTCAATAGTCGCGGGCGAGTTATAAGCGCACAAGAAAAGCCCTTCCGCAGTCTGCTCCCAAATGTTAAAAACGCAGAGCAAGAGATTGATGCAAGGCATACGAGAAAGCGGAGTCCGCAGTTTACTCTTCGTAAATGAGGAACTCCGCTTATCGAAGTATAACGCCGCAGACGCTCTTGTTATGCGTTTTTAATGGCGGCTACGCCGGGCAACTCTTTACCCTCAATAAATTCGAGAAGTGCACCACCACCGGTCGAAACATAACTTACCTTGTCTGCCAAGCCGAACTTGTTGATGCAAGCCACGCTGTCGCCACCACCGATGAGCGAGTATGCGCCCTTGGTCTGGGTAGCCTCAGCAATAGCCTCAGCAACAGCACGCGAGCCGGTAGAGAACTTCTCGATCTCGAAGACGCCCACGGGACCGTTCCAGAGGATTGTCTTGCAGTCCAAAATCTCCTCGCGGAAGAGTTTCTTGCCCTCGGAGCCGATGTCCACACCCTCCCAAGCGTCGTCGATAGACTTAACCGAGGACTCCTGGGTGTTGGCGTCGTTCGAGAAGTCGTCACAAACAAGTGCGTCGGGCGACATCACGAATTTGATACCTTTCTCCTTGGCTTTTTTGAGGATGCCGAGTGCGGTCTCGAACATCTCGGGCTCGCAGATAGACTTACCAACCTTGCCGCCCAGAGCAGCCGAGAAGGTATAGGTCATACCGCCACCTACAATAATCTTGTCGCACTTCTCCATAAGGGTCTCGATAATGGAGATTTTGGTCGAAACCTTCGAGCCACCAACGATAGCCACAAAGGGGCGCTGGGGGTTCTCCATAACGCTCTCGATAGCTTTGAGCTCACCCTCCATAACGTAGCCGAACATCTTGTCCTGGGGGAAGTACTCGGCGATGAGTGCTGTGGAGGCGTGTGCGCGGTGTGCGGTACCGAAAGCATCGTTGATATAGCAGTCTGCGTAGGAGGCGAGCCTCTTCACAAACTCTTTCTGGCTCTCCTTAACGGCTTTCTTAGCCTCTTTCTTCTCCTCGTCGGTGGCGTCCTCTGCCAAGCCGCGGGGTTTACCCTCCTCCTCGGCGTAGAAGCGGAGGTTTTCGAGCATCATAACCTCGCCTGCTTTGAGGTTGGCAGCCATCTCGGCAGCCTTCTCACCCATACAGTCGCCTGCGAAGAGCACCTTGGTGCCGAGGCGAGCCTCCACTGCGGAGATGATGTGCGAGAGGGAGTATTTCTCGTCGTTGTTCTTTTTGGGACGACCCAGGTGCGACATCAAGATTACCGCACCGCCACCTGCCAAAACTTTCTTGATGGTGGGGATTGCTGCACGGATGCGGGTATCGTCCGAAACGTTGAACTCTTTGTCGAGGGGCACATTGAAATCCACGCGGATGATGGCGCGTTTGCCCTCAAAATTGTAAGTGTCGATTGTCTGCATAATTACTAACCTATTATTGATGTACTAAAAAATCTTCCACATTTGGAACTACAAAGATAGTAAAATTTGTCTATTGTGTTGTCACTTGTGAGTTTTTGGACAAAAAACATTCCAACAAAGGTCAGTTTTGCCCCTCAGGTGTAACAACCAAAGAAATAAAGTAGTATCTTTGTAACAAAGTGTATTTATTCAAACCTAAAATAACTATAAACTATGTACGGTAAAATCAAAGAACATTTGCAGAAAGAGCTCGCCGACATCCGCGAGGCTGGTCTTTACAAGGTAGAACGCATCATCGAGTCGCCCCAGAGGGCTGCCATCGAGGTGGGTGGCAAAGAGGTGCTCAACTTCTGCGCCAACAACTACCTGGGTCTGTCGGACAACCCACGCCTTATTGAGGCTGCCAAAAAAGCTCTCGACAATCGTGGCTTCGGTATGTCGTCCGTAAGGTTCATCTGCGGCTGTCAGGATATTCACAAAGAGCTCGAAAAGGCTATCGCTGACTACTTCGGCACCGAGGATACCATCCTCTACGCTGCTTGCTTCGACGCTAACGGCGGTGTGTTCGAGCCACTCTTTACCGAGCAGGACGCCATCATCAGCGACTCGCTCAACCACGCATCGATTATTGATGGTGTAAGGCTCTGCAAGGCTGTGCGCTATCGCTACGCAAATGCCGATATGGAGGAACTCGAAAATTGCCTCAAACTCGCTCAGGCTCAGCGTTTCCGCATCATCGTAACCGACGGTGTATTCTCGATGGACGGCAACGTGGCAAAGATGGACGAGATTTTGGCTTTGGCAGAGAAATACGACGCTCTCGTGATGGTTGACGAGTGCCACTCGGCAGGCGTTGTGGGTGCAACAGGTCGTGGTGTGACCGAACTCTACAACTGCCGCGGTCAGGTAGATATCCTCACCGGTACTCTCGGCAAGGCTTTTGGTGGTGCAGTAGGCGGTTTTACCACAGGTCGCAAGGAGATTATCGAGATGCTCCGTCAGCGTTCACGTCCCTACCTCTTCTCCAACTCCGTACCCCCCGCAGTGGTGGGCGCAAGCATCGAGGTCTTCAAGATGCTCAGCGAGAGCAACGAGATTCACGACCGTTTGGTGGAGAATGTGGAGTACTTCCGCACCAAGATGTTGGAGGCTGGCTTCGACATCAAACCCACCCAGAGTGCAATCTGTGCAGTAATGCTCTATGATGCACCCCTGTCGCAAGTTATGGCTGCCAAACTGCTTGAAGAGGGTATCTATGTTACCGGTTTCTACTACCCCGTAGTTCCCAAAGGTCAGGCACGCATCCGCGTTCAGGTGTCGGCAGGTCACACCCGCGAGCACCTCGACAAGTGCATCGCAGCCTTCACAAAGATTGGCAAAGAGCTCGGCGTTATCAAATAGTTCAAACTGTTGATTATAAAATGCTAACTCCCCTCGGTGCAAACTTGTGGGGAGTTAGTGTTTAACATCTACCGCTATGAGCAAATTCCTACTCACAAAAAAGTTCCGCTTGGAGATGGCACACGCCCTGGTGGGCTACGAGGGCAAGTGCAGCCGTCTGCACGGGCACTCCTATCGTTTGGAGGTGACCGTAGAATGTGACGCAGCAGCCCTCCAAAATGCAGGCTCCGAGGAGGGAATGGGCATCGACTTTGGCGTCATAAAAGAGATTGTTGAGCGCACCATTGTCGAGCCCTACGACCACTCACTCCTATTGCGCCGCACAGCCGAAGCCGAAGAGGTTGTAGAGGTGCTCACCCGCCACTTCGAAGGTGTTTATGCTTTTGATTGGCAGCCAACGAGCGAGAATATCCTGCTGCACTTCGCATCGCTCATCGCACCTCACATTCCACAAGGCATACGCCTCCACTCCCTACGCCTCCACGAAACCGCCCACAACTGTGCCGAATTGGTCTTGTAAAGGTTTCTTTCGCGACTTTTTGTAACAAGTCGCCTTTTTTCGCACCTTTTTGTAAAAAGGTGCTGCCAAAAACTTTTAGTGCACCAACCCATAGAGGTACTACCTACCGCTTTGCTTAGGGGGGCTTCGGAGCCACCTGCACTTTGAGCGTCACTCCTGCGAGAAAAACAAGAAGGACAAGAAGAACAGGAAAAACAAGATAGGTAGATGCCAACCGCCTGCCTATGGCAGTCGTGGCAAGACGGACAGACCTCTCCCGCCCTTACAGGCACCCTCCCCTAACTTAGGGGAGGGAGATAGTTGTAGGGTTATCCCATATCTCTCAGTCCTCCCATTTCTCCCATAAGCCCTATATGCCTTATACGCCCTATAAGCCTTAGTACTATTGACGTTAGACGTTAGACCCTAATCCCTGCGAGTGGGTTTTGTGAGGTGATTTTTGTGCCAAACAAATGAGCAAGTCCGCAGTTTGCTTAGCGCAAATGAGCATTCCGAGACCGAGCGTAACGCAGCAGATGCGGTGCGAGATGCGCTCGCTACAAAAAAGTGGAGGGTGGCAAATACCACCCTCCACTTTTCATATTCCTGCAACGAGCCTATTTCAAGTTGCCCACAGCCTTCGAGGCAGCGTAGCTAATCTTATAGGACTCTGCTTTACGCAACTCCTGTTTGATGTCGGTGATAACACCCATACGGGTATCTTTATCCGCCTTCAAGCAAACGGTCATCTTGTTGCGGTCTGCCTCATTGAGGGCATCGCGCTCCGAAGCAATGAACTGACCAATCTGCTCGGGGTTGCTGAAAGAGTTGTTAAGCTGAATCTTTGCAGCCTCACCAAACTTAGCACGCAAGTCGGCGGTTGCGGGAGGACCTACATAGATGTAGCTTACCAACGATTTGTTCTCCAATTTCTGAATCTCCGTAGCCTGAGGTGCTTTGAACTTAACAACCAACTCAGTCTCCTTCATCGAAGTAGATACCATGAAGAAGAAGAGAATCATAAACACGATGTCGGGGAGCGACGAGGTCGAAATATGACCGATCTCCTTTTTCTCTTTTTTCCTGATTACTGGCATACTACTTAATGTTTTGAGGCTCTGCCTCCGAAATCTTCATAGGAACAGCCTTAGCGATAGCGTCTTGCTGCTCTTTTTCGAGGTCGTTGAACAACTTGCCAAAGTGGGCTTTGCTCAACTCGTCGCGGATTTCGTTGAAGGCACGAGTAAGTTCGTTCTGTACTTTGATATACATCTCATAGCTCGTACCACGGTCGTTTTGGAGCGAGATGACGCCCTGACTAACCGCGTGCTTGCCGATGAGATCTATATTCTCTTCTTTTTTCTCAGGGAGATTCTTGTCGTTGTCACGGTTGAGCACCCACTCCTTAGCTCTATCTTTGAGCTGGCTTACCTGTACCAACTCACCCTGCACTGCAATCTGGTCATACTTGTTAACGTGAACCAACATAAGGTTACGCTCTTTGATATCGGGAGCCTCGCTCTGCTTCTCGCTCCAAGGAGGAAGCACACGGTTAAGACCCGAGTCGATGTCCATTGTAGTTGCAACAAGGAAGAAGATAAGCAGGAGGAACGCTACGTCCGCCATCGAACTTGCATTAATCTCCGGTGTCTTTCTTGCCATATTACAATCTTTTTTTAATATGGTGACAAACTACTTAATAGCGTTGCGAATCTCGCCAACGAGAATTGAGAGGATGCTAACACCTGCTGCCAAATATGCAAGGTAGAGCATGGTGTCGGTAAACCTCAAATCAAATACATTCTCGAAGAAGCCACCAGCCGAATTGGGCACGGGTGTTGCACTCGAAAGAGCGTAGCAACCACCAATGACAGCAGCAGCAACTACAAGACCTACCAAAGCCTTCAAAGCAGCCTTGGGGGTAGTAAACAAATTCTTAACGGGCGAAATCAAGGCAGCAATGATGCCAATGACTACGATAGCGTACATCCACCACATAATCATATCGGGGTTTGCGTGCAAATCTCCCATATGCTGCACCTTGGGCAGGAAGAAGAGCGAAGCAAAGCACACGATAGTGATTGCGAAGAGTACATATTCTACATATTTAATCCACTTCATAATTGTACAATGTTAGAAGGTGATTAATTATTTCTTGCTGTAAGCGGTCAAAATATCAACCAAGGTGATCGAAGAATCCTCCAACTCAACAACTGCGGAGTCGATTTTGTTGAGGATGTAGTTGTAGAACAATTGGAGAACAACTGCTGCAAGAAGACCTGCAAGGGTAGTAAGCAGAGCCACTTTGATACCACCTGCAACCAAGGTAGCCGAAACCTCACCTGCTGCCTGAATCTGGTCGAATGCCTCAATCATACCTACAACGGTACCCATGAAACCCAACGAAGGCGAAAGAGCAATGAAGAGGTTGATCCAGCTCAAACCGCTCTCCATAAGACCGTTCTGTACCGAACCGTAGGAAGCAACTGCTTTCTCAACTACGTCCAAACCCTCGTTGTAACGAAGTGCGCCCTGATAGTAGATGCTTGCAACGGGACCTTTGGTGTTGCGTGCCAACTCTTTGGCAGCCTCAATACCACCCTCGTTAAGAGCAGCCTCAAACTCAGCGATGAACTTCTTGGTGTTGATTTTCGAGAACGAGAGATAGAGAATACGCTCGATTGCCACTGCCAAACCGATGATCAAGCAGAGCAACACGGGAGTCATCCAGAACACACCACCCTCGATAAATTTCTGTTTGATAGCCTGGTGGAAAGGCACACCTGCAACCTCGGTCTCCTCATCAATAACGGGAGCAACTTCCTCAGCGGCAACCTCCTCCTCTGCTGCAACAACCTCCTCAGTAGCGGCAGCCTCGGGCTCCTGTGCGTAAACGTTAGCAGTTGCAAGGCTCATAACGCCTACAACCGACAAAATCATAAAAAGTTTTTTCATAACTTTGAATTTGTTTGGAATTAATTAAACGTGTTTTGTTTGTGTAAATTTCGTCTGTTTGTGGTTGCTCAAACTTCCGTGCGGAGAGCCCCTACACTCCACCCCGAAATTAAGCAACGCTACAAAGATATGTATTTTTTTGAAAAAATACTCCTAAACGTAAAAAGAATTGCATTTGTGAGAAAATAATTTCAGACATTTGGCGCATCGACTTGTGGAAACCTCTTTGCAAGGGGCTGCAACTCTGCCAAAATGTCAGTCGGCGGCGGGTGGTATGGTCTTTGAGGTAACGGGGACAGAAACAACAACAAAACAACAACCCAATGAGTAGCAAAATAAAGTTTACAGCCGACCGCAAGAGTGCCGGCGAGGGCGAGTATGTGACCCTCACGTGGGATTGCGGGATGCCCGACTCGGTGACTCTCACTATCGAGAACGGCTATCGCACCTCGCGCCTGCAACTGCCCGACAGCGGCAGCCGCACCATCCTCATCGAAAAATCGAAGGGCAAAACCACCTTCCGACTCGCCGCCGCACAGGGCACCCGCAAGGAGGTTTGCGAGCTGTCTGTAAAGGTCAAAAACCTCAAAACCATCCGAGCTCGCGAATACCGCCCCAAGTCGGGTAAAAAGTTCTCGTTCAGGGGTTTGTGGGAGCGCATGGTGGCTTGGTGGCGCAGCTTTTGCGGCAGGGTGTCATACGGCTGGCGAGTGATGCCTCCGCGCCAAAAACGCATCTACAAAATTGTGCTTATTGCACTTGCTCTGATGTGGGCGGGCAGTGCTTGGCGCAATGCGGGATATAGGGCAGGTTACGAGCAGGCTCTGCGAGATAGCCAGCGCTACGAAATGCCCGCACCACAACAACCCAAAGACACTCCCCAGCCCCATTCCGCCACCAACAGAAGCAATAGCATCTAAATTCGCCACAGCCACCAAATAATAAGCCCCCTTCTTTGACAAAGGGGGATTTAGGAGGAATGTGAAAACGGATGCGAAACAATTCGCATCTCAAAAAATAAGGCTCACACCAAAGCCGACACCAAAATAAGCCACTCCCTTTGCAAAGGAGGGGGTTGGGGAGGAATGTGAATATGGGTGCAAAACAATTCGCACCAGAAAAACAAAGGTCGGCAAATGCCACCTCCGCAAACAATAAGTCCCCCTTTGACAAAGGGGGATTTAGGGGGAATGTAAAAATGGATGCGAAACAATTCGCATCTCAAAAAATAAGGCTCGCCAACAGCGAGCCTATTTTTTGAGGTGCGAAGCGGAATCGAACCGCTGTAGAAGGTTTTGCAGACCTTTGCCTAGCCACTCGGCCATCGCACCAATATATTGTCCACCAGTAACTTACACCACTTATATCGCAAAAGCGTTGCGGCTTTATGGTTGCTTTCGGAGCACAAAAGTAACTATTTTCTCGCAAACTCCAAATTTTTTGCGTAAATTTACCTCTTCGAAAACAAATTAAGGATGAACATCTACGATCTTGCGCTCATTTTTACGCCCGGGCTTGGCAACACGACCATAGTCCCGCTCATCGACACGTTCGGTTCTGCCGAGGCACTCTTTGCCGCCTCCGAGAGTGAGCTGCGTGGGCGGTTGCCCCTCTTGCGCGATACCATTATAAAAGATATTGTCGCCCGCAAGGGGATGGCGGCTGCCGAGCGCGAGATGAGCTACTGCGAGAAGCACCACATCTACGCCATAGCCGCAACCGACGAGGTCTATCCCGCTCTGCTCAGGGAGTGCGCCGACCGTCCGCACGTCATCTTCGTGCAGGGCAACCTTACAGCGCTCTCGCAACCCTCGGTGGGTTTTGTGGGCACCAGGGGGCTCTCCTCCTATGGTCAGGTGGCGGGTCAGAGGCTTGTGGCGCAGCTCCACGAGAGGGTTCCCAAGGTGTCGATTGTGAGCGGTTTGGCATACGGCAACGACGAGAATGCCCATCGTGCGGCGCTCGAAGTGGGCGCCACAACAGTGGCTGTGATAGCCAACGCCCTGCCCGAGGTTGCACCCGTCGGCAACAGGTCGCTGGCGGACCGCATCTTGGCAGAGGGCGGAGCGATAGTTACAGAGATATCCTCGCAACACAAAAATACGGGCAAATTCTTCCCTGCCCGCAACAGGATAATTGCGGGCTTGTCGAGCGGTGTGGTTGTTGTGGAGTCGCCCTACGAGGGAGGCTCGCTGATAACCGCCGAGTACGCTTTGGGCTATGGTAGGGTTGTTATGGCGGTGCCCGGAAGGGCTTTTGACAAGAACTCCTACGGTTCCAACCTACTCATAAAGCAAAACAAGGCGGCAATGGTCTGCTCGGGTGGCGACATCGTCTACGAACTCGGCTGGGATGTGACCAAACAGGAGGAGGTAACCTTTGCGCCCACCGTGGCACCCACCGAAACACTCAACCTGCAACCCGACGAACAGACCCTCTTGGAGAGTATGCAGCTGGGCGAGGTGGTGGAATATGAGGCTTTGACGGAGCGCACGGGCTACGCGCCACAAAAGGTGGTGTCGTTGCTTATGGGTTTGGAGCTCTGCGATGCGGTGACGATACTGCCCGGCAGAAAGTGCGAGAGAAAATTGTAAACCACTATGCGACTTATAGATACACATACACACATCTACGGCGAGGAGTTCGCCGAGGACAGGAGCGAGGTCTTTGCGCGTGCCGAGGAGGCTGGCGTGGAGGCTCTCATCTTCCCTGCCATAGACCGCCAGACCAACAGCGCACAGTTTGCCCTCACGCGCGAGCGCGACGACTGCTACTCGCTCATAGGTCTGCACCCCACGTCCGTAAACGACAACCCCGAGTGGAGGAGTGAACTTGCCGAGGTGGAGCGACTTCTGGCAGCGTGCAATGGTGGCGCAAGCAGTGCCCCCATAGGCTCCGAGGAGCGACCCGTGGAGCGCTTCTATGGCGTTGGCGAGGTGGGCTTGGACCTCTATTGGAGCAAGGATTGGGAGGCGGAGCAGAGGGAGTGCTTCGTGCGTCAGGTGGAGCTCGCCATAGAGTACGACTTGCCACTTGTGATACACACTCGCAACGCTTGGGACGAGATGCTCGACATCTTGGAGGGCTACAAGGGGCGTGCAAGGGGTATCCTCCACGCCTTTGGCGAGAATACGGAGGTCTACGAGCGCATAGAGCGCCTGGGTGGTTTCTTGGTGGGTATTGGCGGCGTTTCGACCTACAAGAAGAGCCCCCTGTTGGAGAGCATACCCCACATTCCGCTCTCGCGGATGGTGCTCGAAACCGACTCGCCCTACCTTTCGCCCGTACCTTTTAGGGGCAAACGCAACGAACCCAAAAATTTAGTGTATATTTGCGAACAAATAGCACGCCTTAGGGGGTGCACACCCGAAGAGGTGGCAGAGCAGACAACCCGCAACGCACGCACACTCTTTGGCATATAACACTTGGAGAGAAAAACCTAAAACACGATAACAATGAAAAGTTCCGTACTGCTTATCTACACCGGAGGTACCATCGGTATGCACACCGACCCCGAGAGTGGCGCACTTGTGCCCTTCGACTTCAACCACATCTACGAAGAGTTCCCCTCGTTGCGTAGGCTGGATGCCGATATTGAGGTGCTGCCCTTCGAGCCTATCGACTCCTCGAATGCCTCGCCCGAGTTGTGGGTAAGGCTCGCCGAGAAGATTGGCGAAAACTACGAGAGGTTCGACGGCTTTGTGGTGCTGCACGGTACGGACACAATGTCGTATAGTGCGAGTGCTCTGAGTTTTATGCTCCACAACCTCGCCAAGCCTGTGGTCTTTACGGGTAGCCAGATACCCATTGGCGTACTGCGCACCGACGGCAGGGAGAACCTCATCACCGCCATAGAGATTGCTGCTACCAAAGACTCTAAGGGCAGAGCTGCTGTGCCGGGTGTGAGCCTCTACTTCCAGAACCGCCTCTTCCGCGGCAACCGCACAACCAAGCAGAGCGCCGAGGAGCTGAGTGCCTTTGCCTCCAACAACTACCCCCCACTTGCCGAGGTAGGCGTGAGCATACAGTATAACGAACAGTTTATCGAGCGCCCCAAGAGCGGTGCGGAGTTCAAGGTTGATACCGCCCTCGAAAGGGATGTGGCTATTGTGAAAATCTTCCCCGGACTCACCGAGAGTATCCTAAGGGCTATGCTGGCGAGCGGCGTGAAGGGTGTGGTACTCGAAACCTATGGTGCAGGAAACGCTCCCACGAAGGAGTGGTTTATTGGCGCACTGAGGGAGGCTATCTCTAAGGGTATCAGCGTTGTGAACGTCACACAGTGTAGCAATGGCGAGGTGAATATGGATATCTATGAGACGGGCGTTGCGCTGCAAAAAATAGGCGTCATCAGTGGTAGGGATATGACCACCGAGGCAGCAGTTACGAAGATGATGTACGTCTTGGCACACGCCACCACCCCCGCCACCCGCGCCAAAATGCTCAAAAAAGCCATCTGCGGCGAGTTTGGGAAGTAGGGTGAATTAGAGAAAACAGAGAATTGGGTAATTTGGGCAATTGGAGAGTCCCTAAACTCCCATACCCACCCATAGCACCGCCTTTTGGCGCGGGTATTAAAAAAGAAACCCGTGTCCAAGAGGCGGCTTTAATTTTGAGAGTGGTAGATGCCAACCGCCTGCCTCGTGGCAGTCGTGGCAAGACGGAGTTATAATCCCCCTCTATGTTAGGGGAGGGTGCCGAAGGCGGGAGAGGTCTGTCGCCTATATGCCCTATAAGCCTTATACGCCCTATAAAAACTCAGGTGTCTTTTTTAATACCTATGGGTGTGGAATGGGGTGTTAGAAATAAAAAAACGCCAAGAATAGCTGAAAACCAAAAATTATTCTTATCTTGCGCCGCTTTTCGCACCGAAAGGTCGCGGAGGTAACATATCGAGGAGAGGTGACCGAGTGGTTTAAGGAGCGCGCCTGGAAAGTGCGTATACCTCAAAAGGGTATCGAGGGTTCGAATCCCTCTCTCTCCGCCCCGAAGAAAATTTAAGTGCACGACTGCCCAAAAGGCAGTCGTTTTTTTATGATATAACCGCCTGGGAACTCGTTCACAAGGCGGATATATCATAAAAATTATAGCCCATAGGGCTGCACTTAAATTTTCTTTGAGCATTAAGGAGCCGAGGGATCACAAGCCGCCCTTAGGCGGCTTGTGATC
>JAZSAY010000003.1:0-13044 GCA_045602145.1 Tidjanibacter sp. | reverse complement strand
CCTCATTTACGAGAGTAAACTGCGGAGGTGGTTTTCTTCTTGCGCCTACTACTCGCTCTACAAATCGCACTCGCTGCGAGCACATCTCGCTGGTGCTTTTTGCACCAAAATTCAGAGAGCGGACTCCTCATTTACGCTTAGTAAACGTCGGAGCCCGCTCCTTTTTTTGGCACAAAAATCCCTCAGCGATATGCACCCGTTTGGGAAGAACCACCTTCACAAAAGTGTCACTCTGACACCTGCGGAGGTGGTTTTCTTCTTGCGCCTAAGAGAAGGTCCTTAATCTCCCAAGCCTCTCGGGTATCTTTTTTAATACCCGTGAGGTTTGGGGGCTTGTTTCTCTTGTTCCTCCTGTTTTTCCTGTTTTTCTTGCAGGAGTAACAGGAATAATAGGAATAACAGGAGTTGCTAAACTCCGTCTTGCCACGACCACCGCAAGGTGGGCGGTTGGCATCTACCGCTCTTTTACAGACATCTATCGCCCTTCGGGCACCCTCGCTTTATTTAAGCCCACCCCTTCTTCTCGGGTATTAAAAAAGATACCCGAGAAGAAGGGGTGTAAGTGTCTATTATCGGTCGTCGATTGGAAGTTATTGGCTGTCTGGCGTACGATTGGCGCAAAAAGAATTGGTAATCCAATTCTTTTTATTATATTTGTAAGTTGGAAAAATTTTAACCTAAAATAGACTTTTTCTTATGTCAGAAAACAACCAAATCAAGAAACTTGCGGACAACGCCTATCGTCCTCTTGCCGAGGGCGAAGAGTATGTTCCCGTAATGAAGTCGAGCGACAAACCCAAGGAGGTTACCCCCTACTCCGTAGGTATGGGTATCCTTATGGCAGTAATCTTCTCGGCAGCAGCGGCTTACCTCGGACTCAAAGTGGGTCAGGTATTCGAGGCTGCAATTCCTATCGCCATCATCGCCGTTGGCGTGGGCACAATGACGGGCAAGAAGAATATGCTCGGTCAGAATGTTATTATCCAGAGCATCGGCGCCTCGTCGGGCGTTATTGTTGCGGGTGCCATTTTCACACTTCCCGCACTCTACATCCTCGGCTTGGAGGCTCAGTTCTACCAGATTTTCCTCTCCTCGCTGCTGGGTGGTCTGCTGGGTATTGTGCTGCTGATTCCCTTCCGCAAGTACTTCGTGAAGGATATGCACGGCAAGTATCCCTTCCCCGAGGCTACGGCTACCACCGAGGTACTCGTTAGTGGCGAGGGTCAGAAAGGTCAGGCTAAACTATTGGCAATTAGTGGTTTGATTGGTGGTCTTTACGACTTCATCGTGAGCACCTTCGGCTTGTGGACCGACACCATCTCGACCCGCATCACCGCTTGGGGCGCACACTTGGCAGACAACTTCAAGACCGTCTTCAAACTCAACACTTCGGCTGCCGTTCTCGGCTTGGGCTACATTGTGGGTCTGAAATATGCGGCTTTCATCTGCGCAGGTTCGTTCCTCGTGTGGTTCCTCATTGTGCCTATGGTGGGCTCGTTTGAGGCAAGTATCAACCCCGAAAGCCTCATTGCACTGCTGGGTATCACAGACGCACGCCTTTTGGCTAACCCCGAACTCATCTTCACTCCTGAGAACCTCTTTGCCTACATCGGCAAACCTCTGGGTATCGGCGGTATCGCTATGGCAGGTATCATCGGCATCATCCGCCAGGCGAGTATCATCAAGCAGTCGCTCGGTATGGCAGTGAGCGAGCTGAGTGGCAAAAAGGCGGCTGGCGAAACCAAACGTACCGACAAGGATATCTCTATGAAAGTTATTCTTTCGGTGCTTATCGCTGTGCTCATTAGTGTTTTGGTATTCTTCCGCGTGGGCGTATTGGAGAATTGGTGGCTCTCGGCTGTGGCTCTGGTTGTGGTATTCGTTATCGCATTCCTCTTTACGACCGTTGCTGCAAACGCCATTGCTATCGTGGGCTCCAACCCCGTGAGCGGTATGACACTTATGACTCTTATTCTCTCCTCGCTTGTACTCGTTAGCGTAGGCTTGGAGGGCAAGAGCGGTATGACGGCAGCAATGATTATCGGTGGCGTGGTTTGTACGGCACTCTCTATGGCTGGCGGTTTCATAACGGACCTTAAAATCGGCTATTGGATTGGTACAACTCCCAAGAAACAAGAGGCTTGGAAATTCCTCGGTACCGTTGTGTCGGCTGCTACGGTTGCGGGTGTTATGATGATTCTCAACAAGACCTATGGCTTTACGGGCGAGGGTGCACTCGTGGCACCTCAGGCTAACGCTATGGCTGCGGTTATCAAACCCCTTATGACGGGCGGTACTACCCCCTGGATGCTCTACTTTGCAGGTGCTGCTTTGGCACTTATCCTCACAATGATTGGTGTACCTGCACTCCCCTTCGCGCTTGGTATGTTCATCCCCCTGGAGCTCAACGCTCCCCTGCTGGTGGGTGGTCTTATCAGCTGGTTCGTTACGAGCCGTTCGAAAGATGCAGAGGTTAATAAGGCTCGTGGCTCGCGCGGTACACTCATCGCTTCGGGCTTCATTGCCGGCGGCGCACTTATGGGCGTAGTGAGCGCAGTGCTGAAATATGCAGGCGTTGATCCATTTATGAGCGAATGGTACGCTTCGAGTGGCGCACAATGGCTTGGCGTAGGCACCTATGTGGCAATCATCGGCTACTTCATTTGGGATTCGCTCCGCGCAAAGAAGAGCGAGATGTGATAATTCAAAATGCGAAATTCAAAATTCAAAATTACGCGCCGTAGGTGCACCATAATTTTCAATTAAACGAAAGAATAGTATGGAATTACAAGATAGATTTTTGAAATATGTGGGTTTTGACACCCAAAGCGACGAGAACAGCATTTCGTTCCCTTCTACGGATAAACAACTCATACTCCTCCGTGCACTGAAAGAGGAGATGGAGGCTATGGGTATGACCGAGGTAACGATTGACGAGCACGGCTATGTTATGGGCTCCATCGAGGCTTCGGAGGGCTACGAACACTGCCCCACCATTGGTTTCCTCTCGCACGTAGACACATCGCCCGA
Organism: Tidjanibacter sp.; assembly: GCA_045602145.1. Classification (GTDB taxonomy): domain Bacteria; phylum Bacteroidota; class Bacteroidia; order Bacteroidales; family Rikenellaceae; genus Tidjanibacter. Next base: position 10,014 of record JAZSAY010000003.1, on the reverse strand, counting down.
TATGAGCGGTGCGGCTATCAAACCCCAGATTATCCAAAACTACAATGGCGAGGATATAGCTCTTAACGAGGAGGTTACAATGAAAGTAAGCGACTTCCCCGAGCTTAAATTCTTCGAGGGTCACACGCTCATCACGACCGATGGCACAACGCTCCTCGGTGCTGACGACAAGGCGGGTGTTGCGGAGATTATGACCGCCGCCGAGTACCTCTTCGCCCACCCCGAGGTGAAACACGGCAAGATACGCATCGGCTTCACTCCCGATGAGGAGATTGGCAGAGGCGTAGATTACTTCAACGTGGAGGCGTTCGGTGCCAAGTATGCCTACACCGTCGATGGCGGTATGGAGGGCGAGTTGCAGAACGAGAACTTCAACGCCGCAGGTGCCAAGCTGACCATCAGCGGTAGGAATATCCACCCCGGTTCGGCTAAGGACAAGATGGTCAATGCTATACAACTCGCAATGGAGGTCAACAGCCTTCTGCCCGCAGTTATGCGCCCCGAGCATACCGAGGGCTACGAGGGTTTCTTCCACTTGGTGGGTATCAAAGGCGAGGTTGAGGGTGCCGAGATGAGCTACATCATCCGCGACCACGACCGCGAGAAGTTCGAGCAGAAGAAGGCTCTCATCCAGAGGGCTGTGGAGTATGTCAACGCCAAACACGGCGGCGAGTATGTCCACCTGATGCTCAAAGACCAATACTATAATATGCGCGAGATGGTCGAGCCACACCCCGCAATCATCCAGAAGGCGAAGGAGGCTATGGAGCAGGCTGGCGTGCAACCAATCGTCAAGCCCATTCGTGGTGGTACCGATGGCAGCCGCCTGTCGTATATGGGTCTGCCCTGCCCCAACCTCTTTACGGGCGGTATGAACTTCCACGGCAAGTTTGAGTACGTTTCGCTCGATAGTATGTACCGCAGTGTGCAGACTATCGTGAACCTCATCAAACTCTGGGCAGAATAAAAGGGAATTGAGAATTGAAATAAATGAAGAGAACTATTCTGATACTTAGTTTGTTGCTCTGCACCATTTCGGCAAGGGCACAATTCGACTTCGGTTCACTGTTAGACAAAGCAAAAGAGGCAGTGAGCGAAGTTGCAGGCAAGGCAACCGAGGAGGCTATTCCCGAGGGATTACAACAACTTCTGGGCGCACTACTCCCAGAGGTGGAAATTCCGGGCACTTGGAGTTATGTGGATGTAGCCGTAGAGTTCGAGAGCGCAAATGCACTCACAAATGCAGGCGGCAAAGTCGCTGCCGAGACTGTGGAGAGCAAAATCGCCCCTATGCTCGCCAAAGTGGGCATACAAAAGGGAGCTTTTAGCTTCACATTCAACGAAGATGGCACCGTGACCACCACCCTGGCACAAAAGAGCGTTAGCGGCACTTGGAAGTTCGACAAGGAGCAAGAGGTGGTGACGCTCGGCATCAAGGGCAAGGAGTTCACAACCCGTATGGTGGTCTGTGGCGACAATATCTGCATCCTCTTTGGGGCAGACAAACTCCTCGAACTCATAAAAACCGTGAGCGCAAAGTCGAGCAACTCTACTCTCGCTACCATCGGTGCTATTGCCAAAACCTACGATGGTATGAATATCGGGTTTGAATGTGAGAAAATTAATGATTGAGAATTCACAATTACAAGCCCTGCTTAATTTATTAAATTACTTATTAAAGAATAAGATATTATTAAATTATTTATAAACAAACACACTAATTTCTAAAACAAATGAAAAAACTTATCATCACACTTGCGGCTCTCGTAGCAGCACTTTCCGTGAGCGCTCAGGAGCAAGAGCCCAAACAGGAAGAGGGTTTCGTATTTACTACCGTGAAGGAGAACCCCATCACAAGCATTAAAAACCAGAACCGCGCAGGTACCTGCTGGTGCTACTCGGCTCTCTCGTTCATCGAGGCAGAGTTATTGCGTATGGGCAAAGGCGAGTACGACTTCTCGGAGATGTACATCGTGCACAAAACCTATCAAGACCGTGCCGACAAGGCAGTACGTACCCACGGCGACATCTCGTTTGCACAGGGTGGCTCGTTCTACGACGTAATCTATGGTATGGAGCACTATGGCTTGGTACCCGAGGCAGAGATGCGTCCCGGCGTTATGTATGGCGACACTTTGAGCAACCACAACGAACTCTCGGCAGTGAGCGACGCAGTTGTGGCTGCCATTGCTAAGGGCAACCACCGCAGCTTGCAGACCGACGAGAACGGTCAGCCCCTCTGGAAGAAGGCTATTGAGGCTGTTCACGACATCTACCTCGGCGAGTGCCCCGAGAACTTCGTTTACGAGGGTAAGGAGTACACTCCCAAGTCGTTCTATGAGTCGACCGGTTTGAAGGCAAGCGACTATGTTTCTCTGACCAGCTACACTCACCATCCCTTCTACTCCTCGTTCGTATTGGAGATTCAGGACAACTGGCGTTGGGCTCAGTCCTACAACCTCCCCATCGACGAACTTATGGAGGTGTTCGACAATGCTATCGAGAACGGTTACACCATCGCTTGGGGTAGCGACGTAAGCGAGCAGGGTTTCACCCGCGACGGTATTGCCGTTATGCCCGACGTAGAGAAGGCTCAGGAGCTCAGCGGCTCGGATATGGCACGTTGGTTGCGCCTTTCGCCCGCCGAGAAGAAACTCACCACTAAACCTCAGCCCCAGAAATGGTGCACTCAGGAGGAGCGTCAGGTGGCTTACGACAATTGGGAGACCACCGATGACCACGGTATGCTTATCTACGGTAAGGCTGTTGACCAGGAGGGTACCGAATACTATTTGGTAAAGAACTCGTGGGGCAAGAGCGGCAAGTACGAGGGTATCTGGTACGCTTCGAAGGCATTTGTGCGCTACAAAACTATGAACATCATCGTTCACAAAGATGCACTTCCCAAAGACATCAAGAAGAAACTTGGTCTTAAATAGTTACTAATCACACGATTTGGGGAATATCAAGAATGGTATTCCCCAAATTATAACACGCAACATATTGATATGAAACGAATTTTCACTCTCTGCCTTGCAGCAGCACTCTCTCTGGGATTTGTGGCTTGCGAGGAGCCCCAAAACGACAAGGAGCCCGACACTGAACAAAATGGTGGCGGAGAGAACAACGGCGAGAACAACGGCGAAAACAACAGTGGCAACGAGGATGTGGAGGTAAGTCCTCTTGTTGGCACTTGGCAGAACATAACTCAGACCGAAGAGGTGACCAGAACTCAAACCTACACTTTTCTTGCCGACGGCACAGGTAATTACCACTCCCTCAGTGAACACCCCGAGCACGGAGGCACCTCGCTAACCGAGAGTATAGTGTATAGGTATAGCGCCGAAAATCAGATTCTTGTCATCACCTATATCATCAGTGGCTGGCAAGACACCCAAGAGTATATTGCACTTCTCGACGGCGACACCCTCACACTTTCGAACAGCACCACTCCCGAGACGGTTTATAGCCGTATTGAAGAATAACATAGGCTTATGAAAAGAATTACCGTAGCAGTAGACTCCTTTAAGGGCTCGCTCTCCTCATCGGAGGTAGCAGAGGCTGTGGCTCAGGGCATTCGTGCCCTGTTGCCCGATTGCGACATAAGAAAGGTGAGCATCGCCGATGGTGGCGAGGGAACTGCCGAAGCACTCGTGGAGAGCCTCGGTGGCGAGTGGATACACCTGACGGTTGGCGACCCTCTGGGCAGACCCATCGAGGCTCGCTACGGATTGATAGAGGAGGGCAGATGTGCTGTGGTGGAGATGGCAGTGGCAAGCGGACTACCACTACTCTCCCCCTCCGAGCGTAACCCTCTAAGAACCTCAACCATAGGAACAGGTGCGCTGATTGCTGACGCCATCGAAAGAGGCAGCAGGAGGTTTCTTGTAGCCATTGGTGGCAGCGCCACAAACGACTGCGGAATGGGTATGCTCCACGCCTTGGGTTACCGCTTTATTAACGCCGAGGGCGAGGTGCTACCCCCTTGTGGCGAGGCGCTGTTGCACATCGACCGCATAGACAACAGCCTTGCAAAAAAGGAGCTCGGCGAGTGCGAGTTTGTGGTGGCGTGCGATGTCACCAACCCACTCTACGGACCCAATGGCGCCGCCCACGTCTTTGCGCCCCAGAAGGGTGCCTCCCCGGAGATGGTCGAGCAGTTGGACCTCGGACTCCGCAATTTTGCTCGCGTGGTGAGGGAATTCAACGGCTGTGAAGTAGACTTCGTGGAGGGCGCAGGAGCAGCAGGAGGTCTGGGTGCAGGCTTTGTGGGAGTGCTGGGAGCCAAGTTGCAGCGAGGTATTGATATGGTTATGGAGACTCTGCATTTCGAGGAGGTGCTCCGCGGCAGCGACCTTGTCATCACGGGCGAGGGCTGCATCGACTTTCAGACCGTAATGGGCAAAGCCCCAAGCGGAGTGCTACACGCCGCGAGCGAACAAGGCATCCCCGCAATAGCCATTGGCGGCGGTGTAAGTTGGTGTAAGGAGCTCGACGAGAGCGGCTTTGCAGCCATCGTTGCAGCCACCCCCGAGGGTATGGATTTGCAGGAGGCTATGCGCCCCGAGGTTGCCAAAGAGAATGTAAGGCAAGCCACAAAGCGCATCATTGAAGAGATCCTATCAACTAAAAAGACGAATAAATAAGCTATCACAGTTATGATGATGAGTGCTATTGGAGCATTGGTGGGCTTGGCGTTGTCCATCGTGCTGATTATACGCAAACTCGCCCCCGTATATAGCCTATTGTCAGGTGCGCTGGTGGGTGGTCTGCTTGGCGGACTCGGCATTGAGGCTACGGCGACAACTATGGTAGGCGGAGTGAAGGACATCACTCCTGCCATTGTGCGTATCTTGGCGGCAGGCGTTCTCTCGGGCGTACTGATTAAGAGCGGCGCTGCGGAGAGCATATCCCACACCATTGTGGACCGACTCGGTCAGCGGCAGGTCTACCTTGCACTCGCCCTATCGGTAATGTTGCTCACCGCAGTGGGCGTATTTGTCGATGTAGCAGTCATCACCGTAGCTCCCGTAGCGATAATGATTGGTCGAAGATTGGGTGCTTCGAGATTCAAGATACTGCTTGCAATGATTGGTGGCGGCAAGTGTGGCAACATCATCTCACCCAACCCCAACACCATCATTGCTGCCGAGAATATGGGTGCACCTCTCTCGTCGGTGATGTTTTCGGCTCTGGTGCCCGCCATTATCGGACTCCTCGTTACGGTCTACATCATCCTACCACTTATGCCCGACAGCGACCGCTATACCCCCGAGGTAACAGAGCAGCAGGGCAAGGCTAATAAGGGATTGCCCTCGTTTTGGGCGAGCATTGCGGGTCCTCTGGTGGCAATCCTACTGCTGGCATTGCGCCCTCTGGCAGGCATAGCTATCGACCCTATGGTGGCTCTGCCCGTGGGAGGTGTTGTAAGTATCCTTACCACTCGCTCGTGGAGTAAGGCTGGCGAGAGTATCGGCTTCGGATTGGAGAAGATGTCGGTTGTGGCTGTGTTGCTCGTGGGTACGGGCGCCATTGCAGGCATCATCAAAGCCTCTTCGCTCACCGACCTTCTGATAGACCTTATGGGCAGTGGCGAGGGCGGCAGAGTGCTGCTGGCTCCGCTCTCTGGCGCCATAATGTCGGGCGCTACGGCATCGACCACCGCAGGTGCTACGGTAGCCTCTGCATCATTCGGGCAGACTATTCTTGCCGCAGGTATTCCGGCTGTGTGGGGTGCAGTGATGATAAATGCGGGCGCCACGGTGCTCGACCACCTGCCCCACGGTTCGTTCTTCCACGCCACGGGCGGTTCGGTGGAGATGACCATCAAACAACGCCTGCGCCTTATCCCCTACGAAACACTTGTAGGCTTGGTGCTTACCATAGGCTCAACCGTTGCCTACCTCATAGCGGCTTAGGGTGAGTCACTCAATAGCCCACCAAATGCTTAAATGCGCCCAAAAGTTGGTAAAAGTTTTCCTACTTTGGGCGCATTGCACTATCTTTGCAGGCGGTTAGTTGAACGAACATTAGGTTACAAAATTGAGGATATGAAATCTATTAAGGATATTTTTGTTACGGGCAAGGGTCCTTCGAGCAGTCATACGATGGGTCCTCGCAAGGCATCTATACTGTTCCGCGACACCCACGCCGAGGCAGCAGCATTCCGAGTAACTCTCTATGGCTCACTCGCCGCAACAGGCAAGGGTCACCTTACGGATGTGGCTATCGAGGAGGTTTTCAAGGGCGTGGCACCACTGCAAATCATTTGGCGTCCACAGGAGTTCCTCCCCTTCCACCCCAATGCAATGCTCTTCGAGTCGTTCGACGGCGAGGGTAACACCACCGACCAAATGACCATATATAGCACGGGCGGCGGAAGCATTGTCTGTGAGGGTGAAGAGCAGAAAGAAGGCGAAGAGATCTACCCCCTGACCACAATGAGCGACATTATGGAGTGGTGCAACCACACGGGTCGCTCCTATTGGGAGTACGTCTACGAATACGAGGGAGAGGATATTAAATACTTCCTTATAAACGTATGGCGCCATATGTGTATGGCGGTCGAGAATGGCATAAGCAACGAGGGCGTACTGCCTGGTCCACTCCACCTGCGTCGCAAGGCTGCAAGCTATTATGTGCGCTCACGAGGCTACAAAGACAACCTGCGCACCAGAGGTTTGCTCTTTGCCTACGCACTCGCCGTAAGCGAGGAAAACGCCTCGGGCGGTACGGTAGTGACGGCTCCAACGTGCGGATCGAGTGGCGTGGTGCCCGCAGTGCTCTACCACTTGCAGAAAGAGTACGACTTCTCCGACAGCCAAATCGTCAGAGCTCTTGCTACGGCAGGTTTGGTGGGTGCTATTGTGAAGGCTCACGCCTCCGTATGGGGCGCCGGGGTGGGCTGCCAGGGCGAGGTGGGCGTAGCTTGCGCTATGGCTGCCGCTGCCGCAAGCCAGCTGATGGGCGGCTCGCCTGCACAGATTGAGTACGCTGCCGAGATGGCGCTCGAACACCACCTCGGTATGACCTGCGACCCTATGTGCGGACTTGTGCAGATACCCTGCATCGAGCGTAACGCTATGGCTGCCGCACGAGCCATCGATGCACAGATATACTCCTTCTACACCGACGGAGCACACCGAGTGCCATTCGACGATGTGGTGAGCGTTATGAAACGCACAGGTCACGACCTCCCCTCGCTCTACAAGGAGACCTCCGAGGGCGGTCTGGGCAAACTAAAACTCAAACACCAACGCTAAGAGAATATCAAAAGGATGGGAGAGATGGAATAATCGTTCTGTTTCTCCCATCTTTTTATGGGTAAACTGCTTGACTCACGAGCACCTTCAAAGACCGTACAATAGAATTCTTGCAAAATTATCAATTCTCAATTTTCAATTCTCAATTCTCGATTGTATCTTTGTGGGTTAATTGGGAAAATATCGAAAATTAAGAATAAATAGACAAGAAAGTTATGAGCAACCTCAACCTTTCCGAACAGGAGATTCAGCGTAGGGCTTCGTTGCAGGCACTGCGTGACTTGGGCATAGACCCCTACCCTGCTGCGCGTTACGACGTGACCGCCACCGCAGGTCAGTTGGCAGCAGAATACAACCCCGAGAAGGGCAACTTCGCCGACATCACCATCGCAGGTCGTCTGATGAGCCGCCGTATTATGGGTAGTGCATCGTTCTTCGAGTTGCAGGACCACACCGGTCGTATTCAGGTCTACATCCGCCGCGATGATGTCTGCCCCGAGGGCGACCCCACACTCTACAACACCGTATTCAAAAAACTGCTCGACATCGGCGACATCATCGGTGTGCGCGGCTTTGCGTTCATCACCCAAACGGGCGAGCTCTCGGTACACTGCAAGGAGTTTACACTCCTCTCGAAGAGCATCCGTCCTCTGCCCATCGTAAAGGAGAAAGATGGTCAGGTGTTTGACGCCTTTACCGACCCCGAGCAGAGGTATCGCCAGAGGTACGTTGACCTCATCGTAAACCCCCACGTCAAAGAGGTTTTCGTCAAGAGGGCAAAGATTATGAACACTATGAGGGAGTACTTCAACGAGGCAGGTTGCTTGGAGGTTGACACACCCGTATTGCAGCCCATCCCCGGTGGTGCTGCGGCACGTCCCTTCATTACCCATCACAACTCGCTCGATACGGACCTCTACTTGCGTATCGCCAATGAGCTCTACTTGAAACGACTCATCGTGGGTGGCTTCAACGGCGTCTATGAGTTCTCGCGCAACTTCCGCAACGAGGGTATGGACCGCACCCACAACCCCGAGTTCACCTGTATGGAGATCTACGTTCCCTACAAGGACTACTTCTGGATGATGGAGTTCACAGAGAAGATGTTGGAGAAAGTTTGCGTGGCTGTAAACGGCACCAACGAGGTAAACATTGCTGGCAACACCATCTCCTTCAAGGCTCCCTTCCGCCGCCTTACGATGACCGACGCCATCAAGGAGAAGACGGGTTACGACATTACGGGTCAGAGCGAGGAGCAACTCCGCGAGGCTTGCGTAAGGCTCAACGTGGAGATTGACGACACGATGGGTAAGGGCAAACTGATTGACGCCATCTTCGGCACCTACTGCGAGGAACATCTCATTCAGCCCACTTTTATTACGGACTACCCCATCGAGATGTCGCCTCTTTGCAAGCGTCACCGCAGCAATCCCGACCTTACGGAGCGTTTTGAGCTCTTTGTGAATGGTAAGGAACTCTGCAACGCCTACTCGGAGCTGAACGACCCCATCGACCAATACGAGCGTTTCCAGGAGCAGTTGCGCCTCTCGGAGAAAGGCGATGACGAGGCTATGTTCATCGATATGGACTTTGTGAGGGCTTTGGAGTACGGTATGCCCACCTGCTCGGGTATGGGTATCGGCATCGACCGCCTTACGATGTTTATGACGGGACAGCAGACCATTCAGGATGTGCTTCTCTTCCCCCAGATGAAACCCGAGAAGGGCAGCCAGAAAGACTCGGACGAGAAATACTTGGAGAAAGGCATCCCCGCAGAGTGGATTCCCGTATTGCAGAAGATGAGTTTCGTGAAGGTTGAGATGTTGCAGAAACTCTCCGCCGGCAAACTCTTCAACGACCTGTGTGGCTTCAACAAGAAGAACAAACTCGGCTTGAAGAACCCCACAATGGACGAGGTGAAAGGCTGGATTTCATCCAGCGAGTCCAACGTCTAACGTCCAACGTCAATAGTCGCGGGCAACGAGTTGCCCGAAAACACATTGATAGTATGAGAAGATTTGAAGAATTGCGCGTATGGAAGGATGCACGTTATTTGGTTAGAGATATTTATACCCTTACCGAACCCTTGCAGGATTGGGGCTTCAAAGACCAAATAAGGCGAGCAGCCGTATCCGTAATGAACAACATTGCCGAGGGTTCCGAATCGGGCAGTGATGCAAATTTCTCCAAATTCCTCAACATTGCCAAGGGCAGTTGTGGCGAAGTGCGCAGTATGCTATACTTAATGGATGACCTATTTCAGGCAGAACACCAAACAATAGTCGCTCTTCAAGATACAACAGAGCGCATAGGTTCAAATATACACAATTTGATATTATACTTAAATAACGATAACAAACAACAATAACTTGTCGAAGTCAAATGTCGTTAGACGTTAGACGTTAGACGTTAGACAAAAAAATTATGCGTAAACAGATTGTAGCGGGTAACTGGAAGATGAATACCACCCCCGCAGAAGGTTTAGAGTTAGTTAAAAACGTAATCGCTCAGAGCGCAGAGGTGCGCGAGGATGTAAACTTCATCGTTTGCCCTCCCTTTACCCACCTCTCGCAGGTTGCTGAGGCTGCCAAAGGTAGCCGCGTGAAGGTTGGCGCACAGAACTGCGCTGCCGAGGCTAAGGGTGCCTACACCGGCGAGGTTAGTGCCGCTATGCTCTCTTCGCACGGCAATGAGTATGTTATTCTTGGTCACAGCGAGCGCCGCGAGTACTATGGCGAGACCAGCGAAACGC
>JAZSAY010000002.1:0-48017 GCA_045602145.1 Tidjanibacter sp. | reverse complement strand
AGGACTGAGAGATATGAGAGTCCCACAATCACCTGCCTCCCCTAAGTTAGGGCAGGGTGCCCGTAAGGGCGGGAGGGGTCTGTCCGTCTTGCCACGACTGCCGCAGGCAGGCGGTTGGCACTTACCTATCTTGTTTTTCTTGCAGGAGCGACAGGAAAGACAGGAGAAACAGGGGAGTTTTGAGAGATGTCTTTTTTTCGGGGAGGTGTGAGGCTCTCCGAAGGAGAGTGGCAGACGAAAGAGGAGCCCTCTCAAACTTGTTTGAAAGAGGGCTGCTATTTTGGCTGCTATACTACCTGCAAAGGTAGCCACACCTCGCCGCACGAAAAAAGCGATACGCAGTATCGCATAAAAATTTTTGGGCGACTTTTTATAAAAAGTCGCGAAAGAGAAACAATAAAAAAATATAGCAAATGGAGAAAAAACTGAGACTCGTACAGGTTGCAAGAGAGTTCAAGGTTGGTCTGGGCACCATTACCGAATTTCTCGAAAAGAAAGGTATCAAGGACGTAGCACCCAGCACATTGGTGGAGAGTGATGTCTACGCTTTGTTGGAGAAGGAGTTTGGCGGCAATCACCTTGGTGGTGAGAGGGATAGCGTACGCGAGCGTATGAACCTCAAACAAGAGAGTGTGTCGCTGGGCGATAAGAAGGAGCACGCTCACGAGGAGCAGGAGGTGGTTATCAAGAGTGGCGGCAGCTTCATCCGCACCGAGGTTCCACAACCCAAGGTGCTGGGTAAGATTGACCTCGAGCCCAAGAGTGCCCCTGCGCCCAAGCCCGAGGCTCCCGCGAAGCCTGCCGAGCCTAAGCCTCAGCCCCAGAAGGTGAGCGAGCAACCCGTTGCACCTAAGGCTGCCCCAACCCCCAACCCCGAACCTAAGCCCGCACACAAAGCCGAGCCTAAGCCTGCTGCACACCCCAAACCTGCACAGCCTGCGGCTAAGGTGGAGGTGAAGGCTGCCCCCGCAGAGCCTAAGGCTCCCGTTGCGGATGCCGAGGCGCAGAGTAAGACCTACGACGAACGCTTGGCAGAGAGCAAGGAGGTCTTCCGTCTGGACAATAACAACCTCTCGGGTCCTAAGGTGCTGGGTAAGATAGATGTCGATAGCTTGCGCAAGAGTGCCGAGCCTTCGCACCGCGAGAAACGCAAACGTATTAAAGATAAGGTGGATGTTAATAAACCCCAGCACGGTGGCGGCAAACCCCAGCAGGGTGGTGGTCAGAATGGCAACCAGCAACCCACCTCAAAGAAGGATAAGAAGAATAAACAGAAGAACGCTCCTAAACCTGTTGTTCGCCCCGAGGTGAGCGACGAGGAGGTTCAGAAACAGATTAAGGATACGCTGGCAAGACTTACGGCTAAGGGCGGTAAGAGCAAAGGCTCGGTTCACCGCAAAGAGAAACGCCAGGCTGTGGCAGAGCGTATGGAGGCAGAATTCGAGCAGTCGATGAATGAGAGCAAGGTGCTCAAACTCACCGAGTTTGTGACCGTTAGTGACTTGGCTACGATGATGAACGTAGGCGTTACGGATGTTATCACAACCTGTATGAACCTCGGACTTATGGTATCTATCAACCAGCGTCTGGATGCCGAGGCACTCGTTATTGTTGCCGAGGAGTATGGCTTCAAGGTGGAGTTCGTGAGCGTGGAGATTCAGGAGGCTATTGAGGATGTTGCCGACAGCGAGGAGGACCTCGTGGCACGTCCACCTATCGTCACCGTAATGGGTCACGTTGACCACGGTAAGACTTCGCTGCTGGATAATATCCGCAAGACTAACGTCATCGCTGGTGAGGCGGGTGGTATCACCCAGCACATCGGTGCTTATAGCGTGAAGTACGAGGGTAAGACCATTACCTTCCTCGATACCCCCGGTCACGAGGCATTTACGGCTATGCGTGCTCGTGGTGCTCAGGTAACAGACGTGGCTATTATCATCGTTGCTGCCGATGATAAGGTTATGCCCCAGACCGTTGAGGCTATCAACCACGCCGTTGCCGCAGGTGTTCCTATGGTGTTTGCTATTAATAAGATAGATAAGCCAGCTGCCAACCCCGATGCTATCAAGGAGCAACTTGCCAATATGAACTACTTGGTGGAGGATTGGGGCGGTAAGTACCAGTCGCAGGATATCTCCGCAAAACAGGGCATCAACCTCGACAAACTCTTGGAGAAGGTGCTCTTGGAGGCTGAACTTCTGGACTTGAAGGCTAACCCCAATAAGAAGGCTGTCGGTTCGGTTATCGAGTCGTCGCTCGACAAGGGTCGTGGCTATGTGGCTACGGTTTTGGTCGAGAACGGTACCCTCCGTACGGGCGATGTGATACTCTCGGGTACCCATACGGGTCGTGTGAAGGCTATGTTCAACGAGCACGGCAAGAAGGTCAGCGAGGCAGGTCCTGCAACTCCCGTACAGGTGCTGGGTCTGAATGGCGCACCTCAGGCGGGCGATAAGTTCAATGTTATGGATGACGACCGCAGCGCAAGGGAGATTGCCACCAAACGTGAGCAGTTGCAACGTATTCAGGGTATCAAGACCCAGAAACACGTTACCCTCGATGAGATTGGTCGCCGTATCGCAATTGGTAACTTCAAGGAACTCAACATTATTGTTAAGGGCGACGTGGACGGCTCCATTGAGGCTATGACCGACTCGCTCTTGAAACTCTCCACCGAGACCGTACAGGTAAATGTTATCCACAAGGCTGTGGGTCAGATTACCGAGGGCGACGTGCTCCTCGCTGCTGCCTCCAACGCTGTTATTGTGGGCTTCCAGGTACGTCCTTCGGCTGGCGCAAGGAAGATTGCCGAGAATGAGGCTATCGAGATTCGCCTCTACTCCATCATCTACGACGCCATCAACGACATCAAGGACGCTATCGAGGGTATGTTGGAGCCCGAGATGAAGGAGGAGATTATGGGTACTGTCGAGGTTCTCGAAACATTCAAGATTAGCAAGGTGGGTACCATTGCCGGTGGTATTGTCCGCGAGGGTAAAATTACTCGCACATCGCCCATCCGTGTCATCCGCGACGGTATTGTTATCTACACCGGTCGCCTTGGCTCGCTCAAACGCTTCAAGGACGATGCTAAGGAGGTAACACTCAATATGGAGTGCGGTCTGAACATCGAGTCGTACAACGATATTAAGATTGGAGATATAATCGAGTCTTACGACCAGGTAGAGGTTAAAAAGAAGTAATCTCGCGGGTAACTTTCGCACAAAATTTCAGAGAGCGGCTTCCTCATTTACGTTAAGTAAACTGCGGAGCCGCTCCTTCATTTTGCACGAAATTTCCTCCGCGATATCACCCCTTTTTTAACCTCTACCGCCACTTAGTAAACTGCGGGAGGATTTTTTTTGCAAGCCTTGCATTCATCCCGTTATTTTACATTTTTCTAACCGTTGCACCCTTTTTACCTTTGAGCCTCAAAAGACTCTTTGACAGCGTTCCTTCTTGCCCAAAGGAAGAATTTGGGGCGGGGATAATTCTCAATTACTAATATATAAGTGTTGCACGCTCGTTTTTTTGGCTTTATATTTGTAAACCAATAGGAATAAATAATATAGGAATGAAAAAGACACTCATCTCGCTCCTCGCGCTCCTTTGCGCACTCACACTCCACGCCTCCGATAAGGGTGGCTTTGACCTCTCGTATCGTGGCTTTTCGGGCGGTATGATGCTCCACGCAGGTTGGGTTGCCCGAGGCGACATTGCCGTTGGAGGTGAGCCGCGACAAACTCTTTCGGGTGTGCCACTTGGCATTGGAGGTGCGCTGAAAGTGCGCTTTGGCGACCACCTGAGAGTTGGCACCGAGGGCTATACCTCCTCGCTCGGCTATGGCGACTATGGCTCTTCGCTCTCCATAGGGTGGGGTGGTCTGCTGGTCGATTGGGCGTGGCAGATGGGGCGCTTTACCCCCTACGTGGGCGCAACCATTGGCGGCGGAGTGGTGGAAAACCTTACCCTCACTTCCGACCCCAAGATGGATACCATCCCCGAGGAGAACCTCTCCTATCGCAGCTTTGGTGTGGGTGTTGTGGTTCCCTTTGTGGGCGTAGAGTATGGACTCACCGAGCGTATGTCGCTGACCGTCAAGACCGACTATATGTTCTCCCTTGGTACCCCCAAGTTCGACTTCCCCTCGGGCATAAGGTGTTACATAGGCTTTATGTTCAACCATTAGCGAGCGTATATCGCTGGTGCTTTTTGCACCAAAATTCAGAGAGCGGACTCCTCATTTACGATTAAGTAAACTTCGGAGCCCGCTCCTTCTTTTGGCACGAAAATCCCTCAGCGATATGCACTCGCTACGAATTGCGCCTTGTGGGCGATTTCGGCGTTACGCTTGCGCTCGAAATAGGGTCTAACGTCTAACGTCAAGAGTCCTTAGTCTTATAGGGCTTATAGGGCTTATGGGAGATATGGGAGGACTGAGAGATATCGGTAAACCCACAACCATCTCCCTCCCCTAAGTTAAAGAAGTTCCTCCCCTACGATGAGGGGAGGTTAGGAGGGGTGGTCGTAATTGCGCTCGGCGTCCTCGCTGAGTAGGGAGGGTCCGCGAAGCGGGGGAGAGGTCTATTAATTTTCAATTGACCAACCTGCGGTTGCTCTAAAATGCTCTCGCTCGGCATAGCGTGCAAGCCCGTTCTGCCCTCGCTTACTCGCATTTGCTTCAATTTTCAATTTTCAATTTTCAATTTTGAATTTGATTACTATCTTTGTCGCCTTAAAACAAGGATACAATCGCTATGTGGATTTGGTTTGCAGTGATTTCTTCGGTGTTGCTTGGCTTCTATGACGTTGCCAAGAAACGCTCCGTAGAGGACAATGCGGTACTCCCCGTACTGACCATTGCCACCTCCATTTCGGCACTCTTTTTCCTGCCCGTCATACTCTCTTCGGAGTTCAACCTCGGCTGGTTTGCCGAGGGTACGATGTTCTACGTCACCCCTATGGGCTTGGAACAACACCTGCTGGTGGCTCTCAAAGCGGTTATTGTTGCAGCAACGTGGCTGTTTGGCTATCTGGCAGTTAAGTACCTGCCCCTCACTATTGTATCGCCCATCTACGCCCTGCGCCCCGTGCTGGTACTCTTGGGTTCGATACTTATCTTCGGCGAGAGGCTCAATGTGTACCAATGGATAGGTGTTGTGGTGGCTTTTGTGGCGTTCTATATGATGAACCGCTCGAGCCATAAGGAGGGCATCCACTTCTCGAATAACAGAGGCATTTTCTACCTTATGATGGCGGTGCTGCTGGGCGTGGGTAGTGCTTTTTGCGATAAGATACTTATGCGAGGCATCCAACCCGCCTCGGTGCAGGCGTGGTGCGGACTCTATATCGCACTGCTCTATGGCGTTTTGATGCTCATCATTTGGTGCCCCAAACGCAAGGAGAGCAAGTTCGAGTGGCGTTGGAGCATTGTGCTTATCTCGATTTTTCTCTCCATTGCCGATTTCTGCTATTTCAACGCTCTGGCACAAGAGGGCGCACTGCTGGCTGTCATCTCGCTCATTAGGCGTGGCTCGGTTATTGTGTCGTTCACGCTGGGCGCCATCTTCTTCAAGGAACGCAACCTCCGCTCTAAGGCGTTGGCACTGTGTGTGCTGTTGGTGGGCTTGTACTTCCTTCTCCACGGCAGTCTGGTCTGAATTCCAATTTAATAAGTCGTTAGACGTTTGACGTTGGACAAAAAAATAGTTGGATATATCCAACTATTTTTTTATTTTTGTAGATTGATAGAAAACGTATTTGTAAACTATGTCAGAACAAGATAAAATACTTAGCGAGGTAACCTCCAAGGAGTACGAATATGGCTTTGTGACCGATATTGAGACTCATATCCTGCCCAAGGGGCTGAGTGAGGATATTGTGCGCCAGATTTCTGCCCTGAAAGGCGAGCCCGAGTGGATGCTCGAATACCGCCTTGCTGCCTACCGCAAGTGGCTCACTATGCCACTGCCCGAGTGGGCACACCTTCGTATTCCTCCCATCGACTTTCAGGATATCATCTATTTTGCCGCTCCCAAGAAGGAGCCCGACAAAAAGTCGATGGATGAGGTAGACCCCAAATTGCGCGAAACATTCGACAAACTCGGCATTCCACTCGAAGAGCAGATGGCTCTGGCGGGTGTGGCTGTCGATGCAGTTATGGACTCGGTGTCCGTCAAGACCACCTTCCGCGAGACGCTGGCGGAGAAGGGTATCATCTTCTGCTCTATGAGCGAGGCTTTGAAGGAGTACCCCGAACTGGTGCGTAAGTATCTCGGCACGGTGGTACCTGTGGGCGACAACTTCTACTCGGCACTCAACGCTGCGGTCTTCTCGGACGGCTCGTTCTGCTACATCCCCAAGGGTGTAAGGTGTCCTATGGAACTCTCCACCTACTTCCGCATCAATGCTGCGGGTACGGGACAGTTCGAGCGCACGCTGATTGTGGCAGACGAGGGCTCCTATGTCAGCTATTTGGAAGGCTGTACGGCTCCTATGCGCGACGAGAACCAGCTGCACGCTGCCGTTGTGGAGATTATTGTGGAGAAAGATGCCGAGGTTAAGTACTCAACGGTGCAGAATTGGTATCCCGGCGATGCTGAGGGTAAGGGTGGTATCTATAACTTCGTGACCAAACGAGGCATCTGCCGTGGCGACAACGCGCGACTCTCGTGGACTCAGGTCGAGACGGGCTCGGCAATCACCTGGAAATACCCCTCGTGCATCCTCAAAGGCGATAACTCGGTGGGCGAGTTCTACTCGGTGGCACTGACCAACAACTTCCAGCAGGCAGATACGGGTACGAAGATGATACATATCGGCAAGAATACCCGCTCGCGCATCGTGTCGAAGGGTATCTCGGCAGGTAGGAGCGAGAATAGTTACCGTGGTTTGGTAAAGGTGGTGCCTGCTGCCGAGGGAGCAAGGAACTACTCGCAGTG
The DNA here is from genome assembly GCA_045602145.1 of Tidjanibacter sp. Classification (GTDB taxonomy): domain Bacteria; phylum Bacteroidota; class Bacteroidia; order Bacteroidales; family Rikenellaceae; genus Tidjanibacter. The sequence continues at coordinate 41,073 of JAZSAY010000002.1, read as the reverse complement.
CGACTCTCTCTTGATTGGCGATAAGTGCGGTGCCCACACCTTCCCCTATATCGACTGCCAGAACACCTCTGCCATTGTCGAACACGAGGCTACAACGAGCAAAATCTCCGATGACCAACTCTTCTACTGCAACCAGAGGGGTATTGGCACCGAGGAGGCTGTGGGCTTGATTGTCAATGGCTACGCCAAGGAGGTTTTGGCTAAGTTGCCTATGGAGTTCGCGGTGGAGGCGCAGAAGTTGCTCTCTATTTCACTCGAAGGTTCCGTGGGATAGCGAGCGTGCCTTGTGGGTGCTTTTTGCACCACGCTACGACTCGCAAGAGAAATGCAAAATGGAAAATTGAAAACAAGAAAATTGAAAATGGAAAATTGAGGTATGCCTGCGGCATAGTATTTATAGAGCGGCATAGTAGTTATAAAATAATACTCAATTCTCAATTTTCAATTCTCAATTCGGGAAAGATATATGCTTAAAGTTAAGAATTTACACGCAGAGGTTGACGGCAAAGAGATTTTGCGCGGTATCGACTTCGAGGTTAAGGCGGGCGAGGTGCACGCCATAATGGGTCCCAATGGCTCGGGCAAGAGTACTTTTGCCTCGGTGCTGGCGGGCAATGAGAAATTTACCGTCACCGAGGGTGAGGTGGAGTATGAGGGCAAGGATTTGCTCTCTATGAGCATTGAGGATAGGGCTCGTGAGGGTTTGTTCCTCGGCTTCCAATACCCCGTAGAGATTCCCGGTGTCAGTATGGCTAACTTTATGAAACTTGCTGTTGCCGAGCGCAGGAAGGCTCAGGGCTTGGAACCCCTTTCGGCGGGTCAGATGCTCAAATATATGAGGGAGAAGGCAGCAGTGGTGGAACTCGATGCCAAACTGATGAATAGGGCAGTGAACGAGGGCTTCTCGGGTGGCGAGAAGAAGAAAAACGAGATTTTCCAGATGGCGATGTTGGAACCCAAACTCTCGCTCTTGGACGAGACGGATAGCGGCTTGGATATAGATGCACTGAGGATTGTGGCTACGGGTGTCAACCGCTTGCGCTCGGAGAAGAATGCAACGGTGCTCATCACCCACTACCAACGACTGCTGGACTATATCGTGCCCGACTATGTGCACGTTCTCTACAAGGGACGCATCATCTACTCGGGTGGCAAGGAACTCGCCCTGAAATTGGAGAAGGAGGGCTACGATTGGCTCATCGCAGACTACAAGGAGTAATTCAAAATTCAAAATTCAAATTGCTCTTATGTCAGAGAAGAAAATCATAGTTTTAAGAGAAGAGTGCGGTGGCGAGTGGATGGTGGCTGCGGGCGAGAGCCTGGAACTCTACCAGCTCTGCTCGCTCGGCTCCCACAGCGTGACGCTCCACTTGGCGGAGGGCGCAAAGGCTAAGGTGGTCTTTGTGGCGGCTTCGAAGGGCGATGTATCCTACGACTACCATATAGACCTCTCGGGCGAGGGTGCAAGTGCCGAGGTCTATGGACTGATGGTTGCGGGCGAGGATAAGAAGGCGAGGGTTAAGACCGAGATGCGCCACAATGCTCCTCGCTGCCATAGCGACCAACAAGTCAGAGGTGTTGCTTCGGGCAATGGCTACGGCTTGTTCGAGGGCTTGGTCTATGTGGCACCCGATGCACAGCAGACCGAGGCTTACCAGCAGAGCCGCAATCTACTCCTCTCGCCCGAGGCACGCATCCAAACCCAACCACAGTTGGAGATTTATGCCGATGATGTGAAGTGCTCACACGGCGCAACGGTGGGGCAGATGAACGAGGAACAGATTTACTATATGCGCCAGAGGGGCTTGTCGGAGATGGATGCCCGTAGATTGCAACTCGGTGGTTTTATGCAGGAGATTTTGGATAAGATAGAGGACGAGGCTCTCAGAGCAGAGTTCGAGGAGAAATTGAAAGTTGAAAATTGAAGCAAATGCGAGTAAGCGAGGGCAGAGCGGGCTTGCACGCTATGCCGAGCGAGAGCATTTTAGAGCAACCGCAGGTTGGTCAATTGAAAGACTGCCTTAAAGCCCTTAAAGTCCTTAGACTCCTTAAAGAATAATTATGTTTGATGTAAAGAAAATACGAGAAGAGTTTCCGATACTCTCGCGCGAGGTCTATGGTAAGCCGCTGGTTTACTTGGACAATGGTGCTACGGCACAAAAGCCGCGTCAGGTTATAGAGTGTGTGGCGCGTTTGTATAGGGAGGAGAATGCCAACATCCACCGAGGTGTCCACTACCTCTCGGAACGATGCACGGAACTCTACGAGGACGCCCGCAAGACGGTTGCCGAGGCTCTGGGAACAAGCGATAGTGGCGAGGTGGTCTTTACGGCGGGTGCTACGGCGGCACTCAATACGGTGGCATATAGCTTCTCGGAGAGATACCTCTCGGAGGGCGACAATGTGCTGGTGAGCGAGATGGAACACCACTCCAACATCGTGCCTTGGCAGATGATGTGCGAGCGTAAGAGGGCGCAACTGAGGGTGCTGCCCTTCGATGACGAGGGCAACCTGAGGCTCGAACTCTTGGACTCGCTCATTGACGAGCGCACAAGGGTTGTGGCTGTCACTCAGGCGAGCAACACCCTCGGCACAATGCCCAACCTCCGCCCGATTGTGGATAAAGCCCACTCGGTGGGTGCGGTGGTTGTGGTCGATGGCTGCCAGGGCTTTGTGCATAGCGAGGTTAATGTCAAAGAACTCGACTGCGACTTCTATGCCTTTTCGAGCCACAAACTCTATGGTCCCAATGGCGTGGGCGTGCTCTACGGCAAGAGGGAGTGGTTGGAGGCTATACCCCCATTCTTGGGCGGTGGCGATATGGTGAAGAAGGTCACTTTCGATAAAACCACTTATGCCGACCTCCCGTTGAAGTTCGAGGCGGGTACGGCAAACTATATAGACGCCATAGGCTTGGCGGAGGCAATACGCTTCCTCCGCACGCTCGATAGGGAGGCAGTGCTGGCGCACGAGAGGGCACTTTTGGACTACGCCACCGATGAACTCTCCAAGATTGAGGGACTCAGGATATATGGCTCGGCAGAGGATAAGTGTAGCATTGTGAGTTTCAATGTCGAGGGCATACATAACTTCGACCTCGGAGCTGTGCTGGATAGGAGCGGTGTGGCTATACGCACAGGCGCACACTGTGCCGACCCTGTTATGGCACACTACGGCGTGCAGGGTATGGCACGAGCCTCCTTCGCGCTCTATAACACAATGGAGGAGGTAGATGCTTTGGTCGCGGCGGTGCGTAAGGCTGTGAGAATGTTAAAATAAATGGGAAAAAAGAAAATTGAGGAATGCTTGCGGCATAATACTCATATAAAATAATTCTCAATTCTCAATTCTCAACTCTCAATTCGGAAGAATTATGTTTATAGTATTGGAGGGCTTGGATGGAGCCGGTAAATCCACCCAGATAAAACTTTTGCGCCAGATGGTTGAGGCGACGGGCAGGGAGTGCGAGTATTTGCACTTTCCGAGGTTCGATGCGCCCATCTATGGTGATATGATTGCACGCTTCCTCAGGGGCGAGTTCGGCTCTGTGGAGCAGGTCAACCCCTACCTTGTTGCTCTGCTCTATGCGGGCGACAGGGCAGATGCAGCAAGACAGATAAGAGAGTGGATGGCTGAGGGTAAGTGCGTGATTGTCGATAGATACGTCTACTCCAACATAGGCTACCAATGCGCCAAGGTGGAGAGTGAGGAGGAACGCCAGAGGCTCGCCGAGTGGATATATAAGACCGAGTTTGAGGAGTTTGCGATTCCACGCCCCACGCTCTCGCTCTTCTTGGACGTGCCTTTTGGCTTTACCGAGGCTAAACTGACCTCCCAGCGCGAGGGCGCCGATAGGGACTACCTCTCGGGCGGTCAGGATATCCACGAGAAGTCGCTCGACCTGCAACGCCGAGTGCGCGAGGTCTATTTGGAGGCTGCCGCTAAGGAGGAGGACTTCAAAGTTGTCGATTGCTCCGACAGCGAGGGCAATATGGCATCGCCCGAGGAGATTTTCCGCCGCGTAGCCGAAGTGGTAAAACCACTTTTAGAATTGGGAATTGAGAATTGAGAATTGAAAATGTGCGGTAATAGACATAACCTTATGAGTATTGTAGCCCGTATTTTGTTGGGTGCGGTGCTGATTTTCTCGTCAGTAGCCAAGGGCTTGGACCCCTACGGTACGGTGCTGAAAATTGGCGAATATATTGATGCTCTTCACCTCCATTGGGCAGAGCCTGCTGCCACCCCCCTCGCTGTTGCACTCATTGACTTGGAGATGCTTGTGGGTGTGGCGCTTGTGGTGGGTGCTGTGCCCCGACTAACCTCTCGTGTGGCACTGATACTCAACGGATTTTTTATGCTCTTCACGCTGTGGATAGCCATTGCCGAGCCCGTTGCCGAGTGTGGTTGCTTTGGCGATGTTCTGCACCTAACGAATTGGCAGACCTTCGCCAAGAATGTGGTGCTTGTGGCGCTGTCGGTCGTTGTTCTGAGGGGTAGTGCAGGGCGTAAAGGTAGAGTGTGGAGTGCTGTTGTGTCGCTTGCAATGATGTGTTGCGTGGTTGCCCTTTCGCTCTACGGGCTCGTTATGCTGCCCGTTGTGGACCGCTTCCCCTTTGGCGAGGGAGTGAACATTGCCGAGGCTATGCAGAGAGCCAGGAGTGAGGAGCTGGGGCAGACCTTCGTGGTGTGCCGCAACCTCTCCTCGGGCGAGGAGCGTAAGTTCAGCGTCGAGGATAAGGAGTGGTGGAACGAAGAGGTGTGGGAGTTTGTCCGCACCGAGAGCCCTGCAAGCGACGATGTGAGGGTCACCGTCAGGGACTTCCGCCTTACGAGTGGCAGCTTCGATATCACCGACCAGATACTTGCTATGCCCTACTGCCGCCTGCTGTGCGTCGAGGATGTGATGAGCCTTTCGCCCGAGGAACTCACCAAACTGCGCCGCATAGGTCTTGATTGCGTGGCAAAGGGCGATAGAGTGGTGGTTGTTACCGCCTCTCCCCTGAGGCGTGCCGAGAGCCTCTTCCCTGGCTTGGAGTTCTGCAATATGGACGCCACGGCACTGAGGGCTCTGCTTCGCGCCCCCGCAGGTGTTGTGACCTTGAAGAGGGGAGTGGTGATGCAGAAGGTGTCCCTTGCCGCCCTACGATAGGCGAGCGTGCCTTGTGGGTGGCTGATTTTTGTGGGCGATTTCTGCGTTACGCTTTTGATTTTGCTTCCTCATTTACGCTCGGTAAACTGCGGAGCAAAAATCAAAACCAAGCCTTGAACTCGCCTCACATAAATCACCCGCAGAGGTGGGAGGGGTGGCACAAAAATCCCTCCACAAAACCCACTCGCTGCGAGCACATATCGCACCGCATCTGCTGCGTTACGCTCGGGCTCGGAATGCTCATTTGCGCAGAGCAAACTCCGCTTCCTCGCCCTTCGCAAGCCTTGCATCTGCGGCACGATATGCACTCGCTGGGTTGAGGATTGAAAGTTGTGGATTAATCCCCCTCTAAGTTAGAGGGGGTGCTGCGGAGCAGCGGGGGCGTGTGTTCCCCATATCTCCCATAACTCCCATAACTCTCATAAAAATTAGACGTTAGACCAAGAAATATATGAAACGAAACCATTTATTCATAGCAATTTGCACCCTTGCGCTGCTTGCCATCCCTAAGGCTGTGGCGCAGGAGCGTACCATTGAGGAGTACCTTGTGCGCTCGCGTGCACTCTACGAGCAGGGCTTCTACCGCCAGGCACAAGAGGAGCTGCGGAGAGCAACCGCCAAGGCTACCGCTCTGCGCAATGTGGACCCCACAACGACCACCGAGGTGGAGTGGCTCTCGGCGCTGTGTGATGCCAAGCTGGGCGATGGCGCAGGGGCTTTGGAGCAGTTCGCTGCCCGCCACCCTCGCTCGCCCTACACCAACGAGGCGCTGCTGCTCTCGGGTGAGGAACACTACGAGTGGAAACGCTTCTTGGAGGCGTCGAGTGCCTTCGAGAGGGTGAGGATAGAGCGTTTGAACGACAAGGACTTGGATAGATTGTGCTTCAAGTGCGGTCATAGCTGGTACCTTGTGGGCGATAATGCCACAGCCCACACGTGGCTCTCGAAAGTCGAACGCGAGGGCGACCACTACCACCACGCGCAATATCTGCTCGGTATGATTGAGTACTCCGACGGCAACTATAAGGGTGCCAAGGAGCACTTCGAAACCCTTGTGGAGAATGAGCAATATGGAGCCATCGTTCCCTACTACCTGCTGAATGTCGAACATCGCCTTGGCAACAACATCTATGTTGCCCGCAATGCAGACAGAGTATTGGAGGGCGTGGATGGCGAAAGGCGCAAAGAGGTGCGCCGCATTGCTGCCCAGAGCACCTTCCGCAATGAGGAGTGGAGCGAGGCAGAACGCCACATTGCCTCCCTTAGGGACGAGGAGGGCGCAACCCTCTCGCGCGAGGAGAACTATATTGCTGGCTACGCACTCTACCGCTTGGGTGAGTGGCAAAGGGCTGCTGACTACCTGAGAAAAGCTTGTGCGGGCGAGGATTCGCTCACACGCAATGCCGCCTACCACCTTGCCGACTGCCTGCTGCGTTGGGGCGATAAGAGGGGAGCAATGCAGTGCTTCTCGATGGCTTATGGCGGCGCCGATAGCGACCCCATAAGCGAGGATGCACACTACAACTACTGTAAGTTGCAAGTGGAACTCGGCGGCTCGTCGTTCAACGAGGAGATACAGTCGCTTCGCAGCTACCTTGTGCGCTACCCCCGCTCGGCTCATCGTGTCGAAATAGAGGGCTACCTCATCTCGGCTTGTTATTCTGCCAACGACCTCAGGGGTGCCTACCTCATCTTGCAGGAGTTTGCCACTTCGGGCGGCAAGGTTGGCGAGGCTATGCAGAAGATTGCATATTACTACTCGGCAGAGTGCTACTCGCGTGGCGAGTGGGCTGAGGCTGAGGAGTTCTTGGGCTACGCTCTCGACTTCAAGGAGTACGACGACGAGGTGGCAGCCCTGACACTCTACCTGCTCGGCGAGATAGACTACCAGCAGGGACGCTACAAGGAGGCTGCCTCGATGTACGACCAATACTTGTCAATGGATATGACCCACCAGAGGGAGTACCCGCTGGCGCTCTACAATATGGGCTACGCCAACTTCAACTCTTCGCGCTGGGCGGCAGCCTACGACGACTTCTCGGACTTTGTGATGATACATAAGAGCCAAGATAGCCTCTGGGCAGACGCCTATAACCGTATGGGCGATGCTAAGGCGGCACAGAGGGAGTACTCCAAGGCGGCAGACCTCTATCGCAAGAGCGCCCAGACCGACACCTCCGAACGCTACTATGGTGCCTACCGTGTAGCACTTATGGAGGGTATGGCTGGCAATGTTGTGGCAAGGGTCGAGGCTCTGGAAGATGTCGTAGAGCTCGGCAAGGGCAACTATGTCGTAAGATCGCACTACGAGCTGGGCAATACCCTGCTTGGTGCGGGCAACTACTCGCGTGCCGTGGAGGTGCTCAGCGACTTTGTGGAACGCTATCCCGCCTCGCGCGACTACATCTCGGCACTCGCCGACCTGGGTCTGGCTTACCGCAATACGGGCAACGACGATGCGGCAATGGCGACCTACAAACGCATCGTTGCGACCAATAAAGGCTCCCTGGCGGCTCATAATGCCCTGGGCGAGATACGCAACATCTACATCGAGCGCAACGACGTTGATGGTTTCTTCGCTTACGCCGATGGTGCGGGTATGAGTAGCGATCTGGGGGGCATCCAGCGCGACTCGCTCAGCTTTGTGGCAGCCCAAAGGCTCTACATTGCAGGCGATAAGAGGGCGGCTTCGGAGGCTTTCGATAAGTACAACAGCGAGAATCCCGAGGGTATCTACTCGCCCGCAGCACTCTACTACTCGGCAGAGTGCCACACATCGCTGGGCGACACACTTGCCGCACGCGAAAGACTCGTCAGCCTCACCTCGCTCTACTACAACAACTACACACAGCGCGGTTATGAACGCTTGGCAAGCCTCTCGGCAGCGGGTGCCGACTGGAAGGCTGCTGCTGCGGCTTACCGTTCGCTGGCAGATATGGCAACCACCACAGCAGCCAAGCGTGAAGCACTCGAAAAGTGCCTCTCGACAACTGTCGCCTCCGAAGATAATGCCGCCATCATCGAGATGGCAGACTACATTATTGCTCACCCCGACACCACAACCGATATGAGCCGTAAGGCACGCTTCGAGAAGGCTAAGGCTCTCGAAAAGAGCGGTAAACGCAATCCTGCGGTGGCAATCTACTCTGCGCTGAGCGAGGATGTGTCGAATGTGGAGGGTGCCGAGAGTGCCTACCGCATCATCGAGACGGCATTCAAGTTTGGCTCCTTCGAGAAGGCAGAGAGTCTTGTCTACGAGTTTGCCGACAAGAATACCCCCCACGCCTATTGGCTCGCAAGGGCGTTCTTGCTGCTGGGCGATGTCTACACCTCGCGTGGCGACCTGTTCCAGGCAAGGGCTACCTACCAGAGCGTTGTGGACGGCTACTCCGACAAGAGCGATGGCATTGTTGATGCCGCCATACAGAGGGTCGAGAGCCTCAATAATTAAAAATTATTGTCCAACGTCCAACGTCTAACGTCTAACGTCAATAGTCCTAAGGCTTATAAGGCTTATGGGAGATATGGGAGATATGGGAATCCCACAACCATCTCCCACCCCTAAGTTGGGGGTGATGTCACAAAGTGACAAAGGGGTCTGTAAAAAACCAAAAACTGATAACCGAAAACTCAAAAATATGAATGTAAGAAGATACATAGCAATGCTGACCTTTGCGCTGGGGGTTTGTGGCACAGCCGCCTACGCCCAAGAGGAGGGCTTTACCAAGCAGATTGAGGTGCAGAAGGAGTATGAGGTGGTCGTTAGGAGTGCCGAGCGTATTGAGCAGGAGGTGATGCTGCTCGACACCGCCATTGTGCGCCCCGAACTCTCGTACCGCATACGCCCTACGGCGCATCTGACCAATTTTGCAACCTCCTCGCTCCGTCCGCTGGGTATCTCCACAGCAGAGTGGAGTGTGCCACGCCGACTCTATCTCAATGTAGGCGGCGGACTACCCTTGCAGAGTGAGGCGGACCTCTATTGGACTCCCGTCGACAACTCTCGCTCGCAACTCTCCTTGTGGCTCAACCACGAGGGTTTGGAGGGTAAGGTTACAAACCTCGACGGAGAACGTCTGAGGGCAATGACGCTGCGCAATAGGGCTGGCGTACACTATGCCACCGCCATTGGCAAGCGCACCCATCTTGTGGCAGACGTGAACTACCGCGGTACGTTGGGCGATAGCTACGGCGGTGTGGGTGTTGTGGGCAACAGACCTTTCGTGTTGGTCAACGATTTGGAGGCTAAGATGAACCTTACGGGCGACTTCGGCACCAAGTCCCCCCTCGGATATGACGCCAACGCTATGGGACTCTATGCGTGGAACAACTCGGGCGAGAATGTGTGGCGCTTTAACCTGAACTTCGGGCTTCTCGGACTCAACAAAATAAGGGGCTGGCTCCCCGATCGTGTGACTCTCCACTATTCGGGCGTGCAGTCGGAGTGCGTAAGACCCTACTACGACACCTCCATAACCTTCGTTCCCGAGTGGAAGTTTAGGATTGGTAGGTGGATACCCGTTGAGGCTATGGTGGGCTACGACCATATGATATATAAGGGTGCCAAGAACTCGCTGAATGGTGTCGTGTCGAGCCTTGCTGCCTCGTTCGATAAGTATGCCTTTGCGGTGCCATACCTTACGGTTGCCAATGACGTACAGACCAAACTCACTCGCGACTTCCTGTGGGAGAACCCCTATATGACAATGGTCTATCCCGATTCGCGCAAGGTCTTCCTTGCCGAGCTGGGCGTTAGGGGCGAAGTGGGCGATTGGACCTATAAACTCTCGGGCTCTTCGCGCTGGTTCTCGGCTTATGTGTACGAGGTGATTGTTGAGGGCTCGCCACGTTTGGGCTATGGCATCAATGAGGCTCAGAGGGTGTGGTATGCCGATGCCCAAATGCTCTACCGCCCCTCCGAACGACTTAGCGTGGAGGCCAACGTGGGCTTCACCTCGCTTGGCAATGCAGAGAACAGCACAGCCTACTACCAACCCCGCAAGTGGCGTGTGGGAGCCGAGGCTCGCTGGATGGCTGCCCGACGACTGCAACTTACTGCCCGCTGCGAATGGCGCAGTGCTATGGAGGTTACGGTGCAGGGCGTATCGGCACAGAGGGTGATAGAGATGCCCTCGTATTGCGACCTTGGCGTGGGTGCCGAATGGCTCTGGAAGAGGAACTTCACGCTGTGGCTAAGGGGCGATAACCTCTTGGGGCAGCCCATCTACCATTGGGCAACCTACCGCGCCCTCGGTGCAGGCTTCCGCCTCGGCGCCAGGATGAGTTTTTAGAAAAATTATCTAAACATTTGGATTTCCGACAAATGTGTATTATCTTTGTGGCGTTATTAGAATGTAGCAACGCTTCGTTCATTAAAAAGAAAGCATCTATCCCCAAGTAGATGCTTTTCTTTTTGAAATCATAAATACAACCGAGTGGTTAGTGGTTTTCGTCAAAAGGCACTTCGCTACACACCTTTCTAATAACTTATTTAATAATGAACGAAGTAGCTTTTATTGGCGGTCACCTCTATTGTGGAGTTGACAAGCCTGTCCACGTTCGAGCATATACTCGTGTACGTTTTGGACGCTTGGAGTATGTTCGCGAACACTGCCGTAGGAGTTGGGGCTCCGCACGTTAGTTTAGCGACATGATGGTTTGATGCTTCCTCGCCACTCGGTCTTTTTTCTATAATCATAAGTTGTGCCAGATAAAAATATGGGGACAGCCCTTCTTATTATTTGTTTAACCCGTGGGCTTCGGGTGAATGACCACATTTTTCACAATTACCTTCGTACTTTGTACTGAGAACATTTTTGTATCCTTTATACACGGTACATTTACATTCAGAACAATCAACATATGGTTTTGTTTCTTTTTTATATATATCTTTCATGCCAAATTTTGTGTTTGAATTGGGTTTCGGTTTGGGGGTTGTTTGAGGGGTTGGTTGAGGATATACCATAACTGCCCCTGTGCCACCACAAATGGGGCAGGGTCCAAAGACAGGTTGACCGTAATAGTTATAACCCATAACCACACCGCCAGAACCACCGCAATTGTTGCAACGAACAGGGGTTTGGGGAGATGCGCTTGTTGATAATGTAAGAATTAGCCCGAGACAGAAAATAAGTAAAAATCTTTTCATAATGTTTGTGTTTTAATTATACAATAAGTGTAAGTGTCCTGTAAACAACCACCCTATGCATAACAAAAGAATGCGTGGGTAGGCTATATGATTCAGAGGTACTGCCATACCCACGCAACATATAAACACCACCCACGCAAAGCGCAGGCGTTTTCGTGTCTACTGTTCTTGTTGCGTTGAAAATTGGCAGTTTTCTGAATCAAGTACAATAGGAAAAACGCTATAATATATTTCCGTATGTTGCTACAAATGTAATAAAAATTTCCCGCATACAAAAAAACTCCTTATATTTGTACTTGAAGAACTTAAAAGGATAAAAGTAATGAAAAATCCAAAGGCAGTTGCAGAATATATTGTCAGTTGGCTCAGTGGCTATGCTGCGGGATGTGGCTCGAAGGGCTTTGTTGTGGGCATTTCGGGAGGTGTGGACTCGGCTGTGGTGTCGGCTCTGTGTGCCCGCACGGGACTTCCTACGCTTTGCGTGACGCTTCCCATCCACCAAGCCGCCTCGCAGGTGAGTCGTGCCGACGAGCATATAGCAAACCTTGTGGCGGAGTACCCCAATGTGGAGTCTGCAACGGCAGAACTTACCGAACCCTACGAAAGTCTGCTTGCAGCACTGCCAAAGGGGGGTGCGAACTTCGAACTTACCACTGCCAATACCCGTGCCCGATTGCGTATGACCACCCTCTACTTCTATGCAGGTCTGAGGGGCGCATTGGTGGCAGGTACGGGCAACAAGATAGAGGACTTCGGCATCGGTTTCTACACTAAGTGGGGCGATGGCGGCGTGGATATCAGCCCCATTGGTGATTTGACAAAGACAGAGGTCTTTGAGCTGGGTGCCTACTTGGGCGTTTGCGACTCCATACTCTCTGCCAAACCCACAGATGGACTCTTTGGCGACGATAGGAGCGACGAGGAGCAGATAGGAGCCACCTACCCCGAATTGGAGTGGGCTATGGAGCAGTACGAGAGGGGCGCAATGGTCGATGACTTCGAGGGCAGAGAGCGCGAGGTTATGGAGATTTATACTCGCCGTAACCGCGCCAACCGCCACAAGATGGAGCCCATCCCCATCTGTAAAATCAAACGCTAATCCCACCGATATAAATAGAACCATTCCCGACCCAAACCAATGTTACGGCGTGTTGTAATACTCGTCTTTGTGGCTGTTGCGGTAGTGCAGGGTGCGTTGGCTCAACAACTCAGCGAGAGCTACTACCAAGAGAACCCCGAGTGGGTCGACGCCGAGCTGTGGGCTGCCGAGAGCCAGATGCAGAGTATGCCCCGCACGCCCCGCTCACCCTTCGAGAACTACTCTCGTTTTGGGTTTATGTCGGTGGCTTATGGTTTCAGGGGCGAGAGCGTGAGCTCACTCACCACACGCCTTGGGGCTGTGGATGTTGCAAGCCCTTTGGATAGCTACCCCGACTATACACTTCTCAATCTTCTAAGACGCATACCCTCTGTTCGCACGAACCTTTGGAGCAACACCCACTCCGAGTGGGGTGCCGACGTGCGCTCGGAGCTCTTTTTGCCATCTGTAACAAGACTCCCCGACCGCCATAGCCTCAGAATAGGACTCTCCTCGCGCTCCTACCGCTTGGCGAGCTACTACTCCTCTGTGGGAGGGCTCGACAGCCTTTGGCGCTACTCGCTTTTGGTGGGTGGCAAATGGGGTCGTGACGGCAATATAGAGGGCGTCTTTACCGACGAGGAGAACTTGTGGCTTTCGGTAGAGAGGACTTGGGGCGAGGGCGTTACCCGACGCCTGCAATTGGCTTTGTTGGTCGCACCTACCGAGCGCTCGCTGCGTAGCTGGAACAGCGAGGAGGTCTTTGCACTCTCGGGCGATAGACACTACAACTCCTATTGGGGCTGGCAACAGGGCAAGGTGCGCTCCTCGCGCATCCGCCGCGAGTGCGTGCCTATGCTCTATGGCTCGTTCGATATCGACGACGGCTACCTACTCTCCAACATAAACATTTCGACACTTCTTAGGGCTGGACGCAAGAGCGGCTCGACGCTCCAATGGGACTCTGCGCCCAATCCTCTGCCCGACTACTACCTCTACCTGCCGAGTGCTCAGAGCGACCCCGAAGTGGCGCTACTTGCCCGAGAGGTGTGGCTTCGTGGCGACGAGCGATTTACACAACTCGATTGGCAGGGTCTCTATACCGCCAATAGCCTCTCAACCGATGGGGCTCGCTATGCACTCTTGGAGGAGCGCGAGGATGTCCTCTCGGCTCAGGTAGATGCCTCGGCAGCACTTGTCGGCATTGAGCCGCTGCGCCTTGGTCTAAGACTCTCGCGCCACGCGACCCACAACCATAACCTTCCCCTCGACCTACTCGGAGCCCAAAGCCTCGCCGATGGATTTCGTCGCTACGACTACCGCGTGAGCCACTCCGCGTGGGAACTCTACCTTACTCACAATAGAAGAGCCGCAGCGTGGGGCGAGTACTCCTTGGCTGCCGAACTTGGTGGTGTGGCTGTGGACTACCTCTCCTCGGCAAATGGCTATAAGCACAATAGAGAACACCTTACCGCCAGCCTTGTGGCGCGTTGGAATAGGGCGTTGAGTGATAGGTTGATGTTGGGTGCCGATGTTCGCTATGAGTGCCGTGCGCCACATTGGAAGGGGTGCTTCGGGTCGCCCGAGGGTGCTGCCACCACCAACCCCTACGCTCGGAGTGAACACGTCGCCTCGGCAGATGTTTGGGGCTACCTTGCGGTGGGAAAACTATCCTTCCACTCCACGCTTTTTGTTCGCTACGAGGGCGACAAGAGTAGGGTAGAACACTTCTGGAACGACCTTGCGGGGTGCTATTCGACGATGCTGGCTGGCGATTTGGAGAGCCTTACCTATGGTGCAGAATTGTCGGTTGAGGTGCCTGTGAGCCCAAACTTCTCCGCAGCGCTCCATACCACACTGCTCTCCTCGCGCTACATCTCCGATGGGGTGGGCGACGTGGTCGAACACAACGGCGGCGCACCTCTTAGCATAGCTACTCCTATCCGACTTCGCGGACGGAGTGCCACCTCCTCGCCAGGGGCGGCTACGGCTTTGGTGCTGCGCTACTATGCTCCCCGAGGGTGGATGGTGGGTGGCTCGTGGAGCTACCTTGCTCGCCGAGAGATGACCCCTTCGCTCTTCCTCTGCTCCGAGGAGGTGCTCTCGCGTGCCCTCACGACAGAGACGCTGAGTACCATAACCACTCCCCAGAGTCTTGGCTCGGCACATCTTGTAGACCTCTTTGCCTCTTATCGTAGGGGTAGGGTGTTACTCTCTGTGTCGGTCAAAAACTTGCTTAACTTCACCTCTGCCTACCGCGATGGCTACCAACCCTCGCGCCTGAGTGTCAGGGAGAGCGACCACACGATAGACTACGTGCCCCACGCACCACGATACCAATACATCTATCCACGCTACCTGCTTTTGAGTGCTACCTATGAGTTTTAGACGACGCTACATATTGCCTTTGCTGATGCTGCTTGTGCCCCTGCTGCTTATGGTGGGTTGCGACTACGACAGACACGAGGAGTGCCCGCCCTTGGCGAGTGGAGAGGAGATTATGACCTCGCTCCACCTCTCCAACTTGGCTCCCTTTGCCATAAGTGGCGAGCTACTGCCCGATGGTGCCGTCTTCAAGGCGAGGGTTGTTGCAGACGATGCGTCGGGAAACTTCTACCGCACCCTTGTGGTACAAGCCGACGGTGTGGGTGCCGAGCTCCGACTCGCCCTCTACGACCTCCACGCACTCTACCCTGTGGGTTGCGAGGTGGCGGTAGAGTGCGGAGGACTTGCCGTGGTGCGCTCGGATGGTGCACTCTGCATCGGCAGAAGACCCTACGATTGGTCGAGTGGCAGAGTGGAACCCGTGGCTCCCCGCAGCCAGGTGCTCCAACGTGTGAGGGTTACGGCTACGATTGAGCCACAAGAGCCCCGCGTGTGCAACATTGGCGAGCTTAGCGAGAGCCTTTGCGGCACGCTGGTTAGGATAGAGGGTGTACACTACGAGGGCACACCTGCTTCGTGGGCAGATGTAGGGGTGGATTACGCTGCCGACCGATACTTTGTGGACTCTCGGGGCGAAAGGTTAGAGGTGCGCACCAGCCCCTATGCCGATTTTGCCGCCGAGCCTATCCCAGAGGGAGAACTGAGCGTGCAGGGCATATTATACAAGAGCGAGGATAACTATTTTGTTAGATTGCGTAGCGGAGATGATGTTGCGAGGTAGAGTAGGAATATGTAGTGCCATTATGGTGCTGTTGCTTGTGACGGGTTGTGCGTCGGCTCAGGGGAGTGACGAGCCTACAACCCAACTTGTGTCCATAAACTACCTTACGAGCCTCTACGAAGGCTATCCGCAGGAGCTCTCGCAGAGGATTGCCATCGAGGGGGTGGTCATCAGCGACGACCGCCACGGTGAGTTCCGCCATAGGGTGGTGATGGAAGATGCTTCGGGAGGTATTACGGTGATGGTTGCGAGCGACTCGCTCTGCCTGCTCCATAGTGTGGGCGATATTCTGAGGGTGGAGTGCTGCGGACTGACCCTTGGCGGCTATGGTAGAAGCCCGCGACTCGGCGCCGAGGGGCAGCTGAGTGAGGTGGCTCCACTAAGCCCCGCCCGCTGGCAAGAGGTACATAATCTTGTGGGTGTTGCCCCGCAAGTACCCCTTCACGAGATAACCATCGACGAACTCTCGGCACGCTACATCTCCACGCGCCTACTGCTCCGAGGTGTGCGATTTGTGGAGGCGGGCGAGGAGTGGGCGCCCCTCGAAAGGGACACCACACGACATATTGTCGCCTCGCCACACGGAGCCGACACCCTTGCAGTGCGCCTTTCGGGTAGGAGCGACTTCGCCCACCAACCAATCCCCGAGGGCGAGTGTACGCTCATAGGGGTGCTCGACTACTTCCACGAAGGCTACCAACTGCTACTTGCCTCGCCCGAGGATGTTTTGCCACATAGCGAAAAATAACTATCTTTGCACCCAGAAAATAAAGGAAATAAAGGTATGTCGAACTTTGTAGATTATGTAAAGATATTTTGCCGCTCGGGTGCGGGTGGCTCGGGTAGTGCCCACTTCCGCAGGGAGAAATTTGTCGCCTATGGCGGTCCCGATGGTGGCGATGGCGGTGCAGGTGGCAGCGTCATCCTGCGTGGTAATAGCCAGTATTGGACCCTCATACATCTCAAATATGCCCGCCACGTCTTCGCCAAGGATGGCGAGGCAGGCGGTGGCTCGCGTATGTCGGGCAAGACGGCTGCCGACCAAATTATCGAGGTGCCTCTCGGTACGGTTGCACGCGACGCCGAGACGGGCGAGATTGTGGGCGAGGTTACAGCCCACGGCGAGGAACTCGTGCTGCTCAAAGGTGGCAGGGGTGGCTTGGGCAATTGGCATTTCAAGACCGCCACTAATCAGGCTCCACGCTACGCCCAGCCAGGCGAGGAGGGACAGGAGGGTGCTTTCATCCTCGAACTGAAAGTCTTGGCAGATGTGGGCTTGGTGGGCTTTCCCAATGCGGGTAAATCCACCCTGCTGAGTGTCGTTTCGGCTGCTAAACCCAAAATCGCCAACTACGCCTTCACGACTTTGGAGCCCAACCTCGGCATTGTTGAGGTCAGGGACTCGCACTCCTTTGTTATGGCAGATATCCCCGGTATTATCGAGGGCGCACACGAAGGTAAAGGCTTGGGTATGCGCTTTTTGCGCCATATCGAGCGCAACTCCGTGCTGCTCTTTATGGTTCCTGCCGATTCGGATGATATAGAGCGTGAATACGAGATTTTATTGGGCGAGCTGAGGGAGTATAACCCCGAACTATTGGATAAACAACGCCTGCTGGCGATTACTAAGTGCGATATGGTCGACCAAGAGATTATCGATCACCTCCGCACCACACTCCCCGAGGGTATTCCCGCCTACTTCATCTCTTCGGTGGCTATGCAGGGCATAGTGGAACTGAAAGACGCACTCTGGAATGTGCTGAATTCTTAGGACTAATAGGAGCGGATACTAACACTCCTCCCATATCTCCCATTTCTCTCATATCTCTGAATAAGGAGTAGGACTTAGGATTATCGACGTTAGACCTTAGACGTTGGACAAGAGAAAAAGAGAGCTCGGCAACACTGCCGAGCTCTCTTTTTCTCTTATTTCTTAATGTTTGGCTCCTCCAAACCAAAGTTCTGCTTACGGTTCTCGCGTTTGAGCCAGAGGCTGAATATCAGCGCCAATACACCAAACGACGAGAAGATAACCATAGGCATTGTGTAACCGCCCGTTGCATCGAGCACGTTACCAATGAGGATGGGCACTGCAAACAGACCGATGTTCTGAATCCAGAAGATGATGCAGTATGCCGAGCCGAGGATGCGGTTGTCGATAATCTTGGGTACCGAGGGCCACAAAGCTGCGGGTACCAACGAGAACGACACGCCGAGGATAACCACGATAGTCACTGCCAACCACTGGTAGGGGAACTTGGGCAGCAAGAATGCGAACGAGAGGTGGCAAGCAATCATAATGAGTGAGCCAACCATCAGCATAGAGGCAGCCTTACCTTTGTTATCAATAAATGCGCCCAAGAAGGGTGTGAGTACCATTGCGAGGATGGGGAAGCAGCTGAAAAGCTGTGCGCCATTCTCCACGCCGAGAGTTGTGTTCAGGAAGTCGGGAGCGTAACGCTGGAAGGGGAAGATTGCCGAGTAGTAGAGTACACACAAGAGTGCCACGAGCCAGAACATCTTGCTCGAAAAGATCTTGCCGAGGTCTTTGAACTTGAACTCCTCCTCGCTATCCTCTGCCGACAGCTCGCCGCAAGCCTCCAACTGCTTGTCGAACTTCTTGTCCATCACAACAAATACCGAGTAGAAAATAAGACCGATGAGCAAAAGGATTGCGCCAAAGCCTACGGGTGCCGACACTACCGAGCCAAACTTCTCATAGACCATAGGCGAGAGCCACATTGCAGCAAATACGCCCAAGCGAGCGATACTCATCTCCAAGCCCATAGCCATAGCCATCTCTTTGCCCTTGAACCACTTAGCAATAGCCTTCGACACTGTCGTACCTGCCATCTCGCAGCCACAGCCGAAAATCATAAAGCCAAGGCACGAGAGTTTGGCGGTGCCGGGGAGCGAGGTCCACCACGAGTTCATCCAAGCCTCCAAGCTGCTGCCGATGAACAAGTCGCTCATTGCGTAGAACTTGATAGCCGCACCGATAACCATCAGCGAAGCCGAGAGCATACCCGTAAAGCGGATACCCATCTTGTCGAGGATGATACCTGCGAAGATGAGGAAGAAACAGAAGACATTGAGGAAATACTCGCTCGATGCGTAGGTTCCGAAGGTGGTGCTATTCCAGCCCAAGCCTGTTTCGAGTTGGCTCTTCAAGGGCGAGAGCATATCCACAAACATATAGGCAAAGAACATCATCAGCGCGATGAGAATCAGTGCCGCCCAGCGAGCCAGCGCCGAGTCGTTGAGTTTTCTTTGAATTTGTTGTACCATAAGTTTTTTGTTGTTTTTTATGAATTATTAGTTTGAGTTTTCTCTTTTGTTTTGCGACTTTTTATAAAAAGTCGCTCAAAAATTTTTATGCGATACTTCGTATCGCTAACTACTGACCACTCAATTCTTTTGGTATCGTTTGAGAATACCGTAAGCCTCCTTAATACCCAACTCGCCAGCCTTGCTGAGGTCCATCATACCCTTCTGAGTGTCCTTCATATAGAGTTGAACAAGTCCTCGGTTGAAGTACGCCTCGGCGAGGTATGGGGCAAGCGAGAGAGCCTTTGTGTAGTCCTCGTAGGCTGCGGGCATATTGCCCGATAGCGCATAGAGGTTACCCCTATTATAGTATATATATGCCACCTCGGGAGCCAGCTCGGCAGCCTTTGTGAGGTCGGCGATAGCCTCGTCGTAGTTGTAGGTGCGCTTCGACGCCGAGCGCAGAGCCATATCCGAGTCGATGGATATGCGCTCCGAGAGCCCCACCGACGATATGAAGTCTATCATCTGAGCCCTCGCAACCCCCCTATTGAGATAGAGCATAGCATCCTCGGGCGCCAGACGTATAGCCTCCGAGAGTATACCCAGAGCAGATGTGTACTGCCTCATTGCGAGTTGCGATATGGAGTAGCGGAAGAGCGACTCCACACTCTCGTAGGCGCGTGCCTCATACTCCTTGTTGAGCGCTGCCACCTCCTCCTCGGAGAGAGTGGTGGGCGCTGCGGAGAACGAGATGTTGCCCTCGGCAGCCACCTGTGCCTCGTTTATGAGGGGGGTGTAGTAGTGGTGCGCCTCTGTGGCTGCGGGTGCTGTGGGCTTCCAACAGAAGAGCTCCCTCAGTGTGGCGTCCGAGGAGCTTTCGGCGGCGAGCTTGCGCTCGGCGAGCCTCGACTCGAACGACATCAGCTGGTTGAAGCGTTTGGAGGTGTCGGCATAGAGCATAAGACCCTCGGGGTCCTCCTCCAAGCGAGCCTCGTACTCGGCAATTTTGCGCTCGGCAATAGCCCTGTCGCGCGAAGCACCCGCCAAGTCGCGTATCTTGCTCTTGACCTCTGCTCTTTGTAGATAGGCTCCCGCAAAGTCGGGATAGAGCTCGATGGCTTTCGAGTAGTCGCTCAGAGCCTCCATATCCCTATCCATCTCCATCAGCACAGCCGCACGATTGTAGTATCCCTTGACATTCTCGGGTGCGTGTTCCACCACTTTGTTGTAGTATTCCAGCGCCTTGGGGAAGTTGCGCTCCAAGGAGTACACGACTGCGAGGTTGAAGTAGGCTCCCGTAACGTAGGGGTCTATCTCCACCACTCGCTCGAAGTCTTTGGCTGCCTTATCGTACTCCTCCAAGTTGCAGTAGACAATACCTCGGTTGAAGATGGGTTGCAGATAGGTGCTGTCGCACTCTATCGCCTTATCGAACATCCCAAGAGCCTCCCTGTTCTTGCCCTCGCGGAGCAACAGCAGAGCCTTCTGATTGTAACCCTCGGTGTAGTCGCGGTTGGTGCGTATTGCCTTGTCGAAACTCTCGTGTGCGCCGAGCGTATCGCGTGCTCCGAGCAGTGCTATGCCTCGGTTGATGTGTGTCTGCGCATCCTTGTCCGTAAAGCGCAAGACCATATCAAAGTCCACGAGCGATTTTACCCACTGTTTGTTCCTCAGGTGCGTCACGCCCCTCGAATAGTACGACCCGATAATGTCGGGGCGCAATTCGATGGCTGCCGAGAGGTCCCTTACGGCATCTTCGTAGTTGCCCATCTCGGCATAGACGATGCCTCGATAGTGGAACGCCTCGGTGTAGACGGGATTTATCTCGATAGCCCTCGAAAGGTCTGCCTCTGCACCCACAAGGTCGCCCAATCCCAATTTGGCGTAGCCCCTGAGGTAGTATGCCTCGTAGGACTCCTTGTCGGAACGAATCAGCACATTGAGAATGTCGATAGCATCCTTGTAGTTATCCGAGGCGAGCATATTCCTGCTCGCCCAAGCGATGTAGCGTTTGTTGTATTGCGCGTGGCTCTCACCTATGCACAATGCCAACAATGCGACAAGTATAACTGCTAATCGTTTCACTCTCAATGCTTGGTTAAATTGAAAATTGAAAATTGAAAATTAAGGTGCGCCAAGGCGCAGTGTTTATTTTTCAATGTTTCATATTCCTTTGCTGGTCTTTATTATGGATGTGAGCAAGGCGATAATCTCTCTGAGGTCTATACACAAAGAGTCAAATTGATTTTTGGATATCTCCTCTGCACCAACCAACAATTCCAACCAATATGCGGTTTCATCAGCTTCCTTCAATGCGATGGATAACTTATGTATAAAATCATCTTTGCTCTGAGCATTTATACTCTCTCGTATATTGGCACCTATACTCGTTCCGCTTTTGAGTATTTGACGGACAAGAATAGTATCTACGCCCTCTTTGCGTATGAACTTAGCAAATCTGACAATGCGAATAGCAAACTGCTGACTCTTTGTTACAACGATGTTATCTCTATTCATTGTGTAAACTTCTGCACAGAATGTGCACCGCAATTTTCAATTTTCAATTTTCAATTTTCAATTCGCCAAAGCGTTAATTCGCTCTTTCAGTGCAGCAATCTTTGCCTCCGCATCGCGCTGTTTGTTCCTTTCGTTCTCCACAACGGCTGCGGGCGCGTTAGCCACAAACCTCTCGTTGGAGAGTTTGCCCATAACCGTACGGAGGAAGCCCTCGAAGTAAGCGAGTTCCTTGTGCATCTTCTCCAACTCCTCCTCCACATTGATATTCTCGCTCATAGGAACGAAATACTGTGTGGTCTTGACGATGAAGGCTGCGGCTGTGGGGTTCTTCTCGCCCACCTCGCGAATCTCCGAGAGGTTTGCCATCTTCTCCACCAGGCAGTTGTATGCGGGGTGGTAGTTCTCGTCAGCTATAACCTCCAACGCAACTTTCTCCTTGTTGGGGATGTTCTTCTGTGCGCGGATGTTGCGGATACCGCTCACCACCTCGCGTGCCAAATCCACCTCGGCGAGCATCTTTTCGTCATAGGGCTTGGGCTCCTCGAAGAGGCTCAGCATAAGACTCTCGCCCTCCTTGCGCTCTGCAATGTGCTGCCAGAGCTCCTCGGTAACGAAGGGCATAAAGGGATGGAGCATACCGAGCAGACGCTCGAAGAATCCTTTGGTTGCCTCCACAGTAGCGCGGTCGGCGGGCGAACCGTATGCGGGTTTTACCATCTCCAAGTACCAACCGCTGAAATCGTCCCAGAAGAGGCGGTAGGCTGCCATCATAGCGTCCGAGATGCGGTAAGCATCGAAGTGCTCGTCAATCTCGCGGGTGGTCTTGTTCAGTACCGACTCGAACCACTCGATAGCCTTCTTGCTGTGCTCGGGCTGGGGTGCTGCCTCGTCGATGGTCCAAGTGCCCAACAGACGGTAGGCGTTCCAGATTTTGTTGCAGAAGTTGCGCCCCTGCTCGCAGAGCGACTCGTCGAACATAAGGTCGTTACCTGCCGAGGTGCAGAGCATAAGTGCCACCCTCACGCCATCGGCACCATACTGAGCCATCAGATCCAGCGGGTCGGGCGAGTTGCCGAGTTGTTTGGACATCTTCCTGCCGAGCTTGTCGCGCACGATACCTGTGAAGTAGACGTGGTTGAAGGGTTTTTCACCTCTCCACTCGTAGCCTGCCATAATCATCCTTGCTACCCAGAAGAAGATGATGTCGGGACCGGTGATAAGGTCGTTTGTGGGGTAGTAGTACTTTATCTCCTCATTCTCGGGGTTGCGGATGCCGTCGAAGACGCTGATGGGCCAGAGCCACGAGCTAAACCAAGTGTCGAGTACATCCTCCTCCTGACGAAGGTCGCTGAGCTGCAAACTCTCGTCGCCCACCTTCTCGCGAGCCAGACGGAGTGCCTCCTGCTCGTTCTCGGCTACCACAAAGCCACCCTGGGGCAGATACCACGCAGGGATGCGGTGACCCCACCAGAGTTGGCGCGAGATACACCAATCCTTGATGTTCTCCATCCAGTGGCGGTAGGTATTTTTGTATTTCTCGGGTACGAATTTGATGACGTCCTCCATTACGGCACGAGTGGCGGGCTCGGCAAGCTCCTGCATCGAGAGGAACCACTGCATCGAGAGTTTAGGCTCGATAGCCACACCCGTACGCTCCGAGTAACCTACGTTGTTGGTGTAAGCCTCGGTCTTCTCCAACAAACCTGCTGCCTCCAAGTCGCCCTCAATGACCTTGCGGCACTCGAAGCGGTCCATACCGACATACAAGCCCACCTTGTCGTTGATGGTGCCATCGGGATTGAAGATGTCTATGGTTTCAAGACCATATTTTTCGCCAAGCATATAGTCGTTCACATCGTGTGCAGGGGTTACTTTCAGTGCACCCGTACCGAACTCGATATCGACATACTCGTCCCTGATTACGGGCACCGAACGACCCACCAGAGGAACGATAACCCTTGCATCTGCGGGGAGGTCTTGATAGCGGGGGTCGTTGGGGTTTACGCAGACTGCCGAGTCGCCCAAGATGGTTTCGGGACGTGTCGTAGCCACGATGAGAGCCTTGTCCGAGCCCTCCACCTTGTAGCGCAAGTAGTAGAACTTACCCTGCGACTCCTTGTAGATAACCTCCTCGTCCGAGAGGGCTGTCTGTGCCGAGGGGTCCCAGTTGACCATCCTCACGCCGCGGTAAATCTTACCCTTGTTGTAGAGGTCGACAAATACCTTCAAGACACTCTCGCTACGCTCCGAGTCCATAGTGAAGCAGGTGCGGTCCCAATCGCACGAAGCACCGAGCTTGCGGAGCTGTTGGAGGATGATACCTCCGTGTTTCTCTTTCCACTCCCAAGCGTGTTTGAGGAACTCCTCGCGCGTGAGGTCGCTCTTTTCGATACCCTCGGCTTTGAGTTTAGCCACCACCTTAGCCTCCGTAGCGATGGATGCGTGGTCGGGGCCGGGTACCCAGCAGGCGTTCTTACCCTGCTTGCGGGCGCGACGCACCAGCACATCTTGGAGCGTGTTGTTGAGCATATGACCCATATGTAGCATACCCGTCACGTTTGGTGGGGGAATAACGATGGTGTAAGGCTCCCTCTGGTCGGGCTCCGAGTGGAACATATTGTGTTTCATCCAGTAGTCATACCACTTCTGTTCAATCTCTTGTGGTGCGTATTTGTCTGCAAGTTTCATAGTTTTGTATTGTGTATTGTTCTTTTGTTGCTTTGTAATTCTCCCGCCCGCTCGGCTGTGCCTTGTGGGCGATTTCTTCGTTACGCTCAGGCTCAAAATGCTCATTTGCGCCCAGCAAACTCCGCTTTTTCGCCTTTCGCAAGCCTTGAACTCACCTCACAAAACCCAGCCGTATTCTGAGGATTGTTCTTTTGTTGCTTTGTAATTCTCCCGCCCGCTCGGCTGTGCCTTGTGGGCGATTTCTTCGTTACGCTTAGGCTCAAAATGCTCATTTGCGCCCAGCAAACTCCGCTTTTTCGCCTTTCGCAAGCCTCGAACTCACCTCACAAAACCCAGCCGTATTCTGAGGATTGTTCTTTTGTTGCGCATTTAACCTACAAATATAATCAAAAAAGTCGATAATGCAATTATCGACCCCTTTTTGTCGCCCGTCCGCTATCCATAGGCATTACGGGAGCTATGGGGGCTATGGGGGCTATGGAAGTCGCACAACCACCCCCCTAACATTGGGGAGCTGTATAATAAACCCTCCCCTAAGTTAGGGGAGGGTGCCGAAGGCGGGAGAGGTCTGTTGCCTATATGCCCTATAAACCTTATAGGCCCTATACGAACACGGGTATTAAAATAGTATTATTATATCAAAGGTGGCACAAAAATCTTAATCTACAAATTATTAGTGATTTGGAACTCAATACAGTTGAAACTCTTGAACTCATCTAGAATTTGTGGTACTTTTGTGTGATGAGGCTTTGTTAAATTATTTAACTTGGGAATTTGGGATTGTTACACCTTTGATATAATAATACTTTTTTAATACCAGAGCTTTGTTGGATGTTGTTTTGGTTAGTCAATGACATCGTAATATATATTTTTTCAATATTTTCTTGCATATATAGATTGTATCGTTTACCTTTGTATTGGCAAACGATATAACGACGGTCGATATAAAGGTGAAATTGATTGAACTATGAATACAACCAACAATGCACTAACTGAAGCGGTATATTATATCTTACTTGCGCTGGTTGAACCTATGCACGGTTACGGCATTATGCAGCAGACCACAGCTTTGAGTAAGGGTAGGGTGCGTCTTTCTGCTGGTACGCTCTATGGGGCATTGGCCTCGTTGCTCGACAAAGGCTGGATTGAGCAACTTCCTGAAGAGGGCCGTAAAAAAGATTATCGTATAACTCCTGCTGGTCGTGAAGTGTTGCAGCAGGAACTTCTGCGTCTCGCTGAGCTACTCGAGAATGGTCGAAATATATTAAATCAACAAAACGGATAGGTTTAATCTATATAACTAACAACTATGGAGAAGAAGCAAATCAAGAAACTTTGGCGATTCTATTCAATTGCCGACTACGAACACGAAGAGGCATTCTTGAATGAAATGGCACGTGCAGGATGGAATCTTACCGCAGTAGGTTTTTGCCGTTATATCTTTCGTCGTGGCAATGAGGGTGAGTATATTTATAAACTCGATATGGTAGAGCGTACTGAGTCAGGCGAGGTGAAGGAGAGCTACTTCAACTTCCTGACTGATTGTGGGATACGTGTTGTGGGTGATTTTAAGGATTGGATTTATCTCCAAAAGCGAGCTTCGGATGGTCCTTTTGATATGAAGAACGACACCTATGCGAAACTACGCCAAGTGAATAAAGTCTATTCCTTTTCGTTGCGTACTGTGTCTAAACTGTTGCGTATCTTTACCGTTATTATTCTGGTTTGTGTCCTTTTGCAGGTGTTAATATCAAATAATATAAGGCTGACGGTATTCTGTGATTGTGTAATACTCGGTGTGAGTGTCGGCAGTTTGATAGCTTTGGTTCTTGTATGGGTACCTATTGTCAATAAACTTCGCTGCAAGGTTAATAAACTTATAGACGATATAGGTGTAAATTTGTAGCTTATAGTTTGTGTACTACTAATATGATGAGGAGCAATACAGAGAGAGTTTATTGATTTTCCGATTGTTGTAGGTGGCACTACAAAATTGTGAGCAGATGTATTTGTTCGTCAAACGGTTACAAAGAAGGCTTAATCCAAAATATGGGTTAGCCTTTTTTGTGGGAGTGTGTGGGAGCTATTGTTTTGTATTGCCAAACGCCCGGAGTGCTCTGAGGACGTAGGTGTTGGTCAATTTTGATTTTCAATTTATTCCGTCTTGCCATTCATAAATTTGAGCACCAGCTCATTGCAGATGGAGCGATTGACACCTACCTCTTGACCCTCTGTTGCTGTACCTTTTGGTGGCAAAAGGAACCCAAAACCACTGCGATGCATTTCGGCGGGGCTTTGTGCTGTCGTGTGCTAAAACAAACGCACCACAAAGGGCGGTGCCCTCGCGGGCACTTCTTTGTTTCTTAACGCACCCAACACCCCACGCCTCTTTCCGCCTGCAATGCGGTCGCAGCATTTAGTGTGGCCTTCAGCCATATAGATTTCCCGCCAAACTATCCCCAACTACGCAGGTATTATTTTTAATACCTGCTTTTAGTGAGAACGCAAACTGTAATACTAAATCATCCCCCACAACCACCCGGGTATCTTTTTTAATACCCGAGACCATAAGAGGGAACACCATCAATGAATGTAGTAAATCCTCCCTGATGTCGCAGGTATCTTTTTTACATTATTATATCAAAGTTGGCACAAAAATCTTAATCTACAAATTATTAGTGATTTGGAACTCAATACAGTTGAAACTCTTGAAATCATCTAGAATTTGTGGTACTTTTGTGTGATGGGGCTTTGTTAAATTATTTAACTTGGGAATTTGGGATTGTTACACCTTTGATATAATAATATAAAATAGATACCCGAGAAGTAAGGGAGTGCCTCAGTGGATGGGTGGGTATTAAAATAGATACCCGAGAAGAAGGGGGAGGTACGGAGTCGTGGCGAGGCGTGTGTAACCCTCCCCTAAGTTAGGGGAGGGTGCCGAAGGCGGGAGAGGTCTGTCGCCTATATGCCCTATAAGCCTTATAAGCCCTATACGAACGCGGGTATTAAAAAAGATACCCGAGAACAAATGGGGTCGGGCTTTGAAGTTTAAGAGCGGTAGATGCCAACCGCTCACCTTCGGTGGTCGTGGCAAGACGGAGTTTTGCAACTCATGTCACTCCTATTATCCCTGTCACTCCTGTTCTTCCTGTTCTTCCTGTTCTTCTTACACCTCCTCGCTGCTCCACAGCCTCCCTCGAAGTTTAGAGTTTGCATTTTACATCTTGCATTCCCATCTCAGGCACGATTTTGGCGTCTGTTGGTTGGCTAAGTCGCCACCTGCAACCAATGAAACAGAACGCCGACACACCGAAAATCATCATTGCCTGCTCCGAGGAGCCACTCAGGCGTATCTTGGCACATTCACTGCGCACCCTCGGGTGTGGTGTGGAGTGCGTAACCTCTCATAAGGCTCTTGTGACTCGCTGCCTCCACCACCGCTATGCGGTCATCCTCACCTGCTTTCGTGCGCCACTTATTGCGGGCTACCGCACTGCCAGGCGCCTTGCGGGTGGTACCTCGCGCTCCTCGGCACTCTTCGTGCTTGCCGACCGCCCCTCGCCCAGCGAGGTTGTGACGCTGCTCGAAAGAGGTGTGGAGCAGGTCCTCACGCTCCCCGTCAGCACCGCACGCCTAAGGCGCAAAATCGAATACTCTCTTCGCCGCTATCGTTGAAAAGGACTATGAGGATGGAAATTATTATACTGCTTGTGGGCATTGTGGCTGTGGGGCTGGTGGTTGGAGTGTCGCTATTGGTGCTACGCAGGGTGAGCAGTGCTCTCCACCCCCTGCCACGCCACTATGCTTTGGGGCTCGTGGAGACCATCTATGATTTCCTCACCGCCACCGAGCCGAATGAGAACCACTTTCTGCTCTCGCTCTCTCCGACTCTCCGCGAGAGAGTTGCACTGGCGTGGGTTGTGGCGTCGCTCTCGCGAGAGGTTGTGGAGTGCAATCCGCTG
Source organism: Tidjanibacter sp. (assembly GCA_045602145.1). GTDB lineage: Bacteria > Bacteroidota > Bacteroidia > Bacteroidales > Rikenellaceae > Tidjanibacter. The sequence continues at coordinate 13,089 of JAZSAY010000002.1, read as the reverse complement.
CTGGTGCGCCACCTCTCGCAGGTGTGGCGACTCGAAGAGGCTCTTGTGTGGCGCATTGCCCGTAGTGCGGGACGACGACGCACCGAGGCTCTCGGGTGGCTCTTGTGGCTCTACCCCTCGGCGGAGAGTGTCCGGAGGGTGGCGAGAGCCACATTCCAAACCCCCTCGGCGGCGCTCGCACAGCTGCTGCTTGTGCTCTACCTCTCGCCCGAGAGGGTGGTGGAACTCCTCTCCCGCCACCCCTTTGCGCTCTCGTGGAAGGAGGTTGGCGATGTTGTTGAGGTACTCAAAATGTATAGCCCCACACTCTCACCTCTCGATGCTCCCGAGGGCATCTCGCCCAACGTCGATGTGTTGCTGCTGCGTATGGCGGCTGTGGAGGGGGTGGGGGATGCCTCGGAGCTGGCTCGCCGCTATGCTCAGAGCGACTCGGTCATATTGCGCCACGCAGCTATGAACGTCCTCTTGGAGGAGTCGCTATTCCCTGCTGTGGGACAAACAGAGACGGGAGGTTAGGAATTCCCAAAAAATAGCGTACCTTTGGTGGTCGAAAAAAGAGTAAAAAAGTAATACGAACAATAGAGGTGAAAACAAAAGGAATAGTAGTGCTTGCGTGGCTGCTGATGATGGTTATCTGCCCGCTCAGCGCCAAGGACGATGGTACAACCACGACAATCAAGATACAGAATGGCGAAAAATGGTGGGGTCTTGTTGTGGATCCTGCGACGGTGCACCTTCCCTTCGAGGGAGCCTTTCGGCTGAGCGGTGCCGACTTCTCGCCCGAATACTACTCGGCAAATATGATGCTCTCCAATAGGGGACGCTATGTGTGGAGTGCTCAGCCCTTTACGGTTAACTTCGATGGCAAACAGATTCTTCTCTCGGCGCCCGAGGGTGTGGAGGTGCCCAAGGTCGAGAAGTCGGGACGCTCGCTTCGCGAGGCTTACCTGATGTGCTGCCACAAGAACTTTCCTCCGCGCGAGGTGGGCTCGGCGGCGGCGCTCTTCGAGAGCCCCATCTACGAGCTCGGTGGCGAGAAGGCTATACTCTACACCGCCGACGATGTGCTTGCCTTTGCCGATATGCTTGCCCGGAGGGGTGCACCCAAAGGTACGGTGCTGCTGCCTCAGGGGTGGAATAGCCCTTCGGGGGCTATGACTTTCGACTTGGAGGCTTACCCCAACGCCAAAGAGATGATAGACCACCTCCACGAGGAGGGTATGAAGGTTATGCTCACCGTCACGCCATACGTTATGGCTGCGGGCAGGGGCTACCAGCAACGCCTTGTCGAGGGGGCGCTGCTGACCGACAGCAAGGGCGATGCGGTGGTCTTCGAGAGTCGCTTGGGCTATACGGCTTGCCGTGCACTCTCGCCCGAGGGCGTTGCGGCTCTTAACGCCTCGCTCAAAGAACTGCAAAAGGAGTATGGCGTGGATGGATTCTACTTCGACTGCCTCGATGCTATGGAACTGCTGGCTAACAACCCCACTCGCCTGCGCGAGTTTCTGGACTCGTGGCATACGGTGAGCGAGGGCATAGATGTGGCAATCTACTCTTCGCCTATGGGTCAGCAACTTGGCAACATCGCCTCGTCTGTTTCGACCACCCGCAACTACACTTGGGAGAGCCTCGAAGAGAGCCTCGAAAGGGCTATCGACGCCTCCGTGTTGGGCTTTACGCGCACCTCGCTGGCTGCGGATTTGAATTTTGCAAAGAATAACCCCGAGCTGATACTCCGCACTGCCTCGCTTGCAGCGCTCTTGCCGGTGGCAATAGTTCCCTATTCGGTGTGGTCGCTTGCGGATACCTCAGCATTCTGTCGCTTGCTCTCGTGGAGGGCGGAGAACGGAGCCTATTACCTCTCGCTTGCCGAACAGGGTGTGGTGTCGGCGGAGCCTATATTGCGCCACTTGGAGTACCAATTCCCCCGCACGGGATTCTCCAATGCGCGCGACGAGTTTATGATTGGTTCAAAGTGGCTTGTGGCTCCCGTAGTGCAGAGTGGCGGCGTGCGAATGGTACGCCTGCCTAAGGGTCGCTGGCGCGAGTGGGGTACCGACCGCACAATCAAGGGTCCGAGAGTGGTGGATGTGGATGTTTCGGATGGTCACACACCGCTGTTTGAGAAAAAGGAGAATTGAGCAATCAATTCTCCTTTTTTTATTTTTTATTTTCAACCTCAACTTCCAACTCTCCCCAAATCTTCTCGAACTCCTCACGCAACCTTTCGGGTTGGGCGATGATTTGTCGGAGCTCTTCGAGCCGCCGAGCGTTGTCGGAGTGGGGAATGTAGAGTTTGAGATAGCCGCCATAGTCGTATTTCTCCCCGAGGTGCGCCACAAAACGCTCCCAATGCTCCTCTTTTGTAAGGTGGGGATAGTGCGCCAAACCATACTGCACCGTGCGCATCATCACCACCTCGGGCACAATCTGTCGGTCTGCTTCGGCAACAATCTCGCCATAGATGGTGCGTGGCGAGTGGTCGGCAGAGGCTCGGTGGTCCTCCACAGCCTGCCTCATAATCTCCAACTGCTCCTCCGAGAACCACCTGCGCAAGCGGCTGTCTTCGGCGAGCATACGCCCCGAAGAGATGTGGTGCAACTCCCTGCCCTCTACCAAGCCCAAGTCGTGGTAGGCGGCAATGGTGTAGACCATATCCTCGTCCACATCGTGGTGCTCCGCAAGCGCAAACGAGCGGGCAATGACACCCTCTATGTGGTCGCGCCTGTGGGCTGCATCGTACCCTTCGTAGTGGGGTAAAATCTCCGTTTCGATGTATGTCCTAAGTTCTTGATTCATCCTTATTTGCGGCAACGATAGTAGACACCCAGAGGGAGCGACTTGCCTGCTCGGTCTGTGAAGTAGAGTTCGCCAAACTGCTCCATCGAGGGGTTGGGTATCACTTGATTTACGGCACTTTTTGCAAGCATTGCCGAGAGCCCCATAGAGTAGAGATTGAGCACCAAGAAACCGCCCTCGGAGAGCATCTCGCCACACAGTGAGAGCATCTCGGCGATGTTCTCTTCGAGCACCCACTTTTCGCCCTCGGGTCCTCTGCCATAGGCGGGCGGGTCGAGTATTATGCCATCGTAACGATGCCCACGCTTAACCTCTCGGCGGGCAAATTTCAGAGCATCTTCCACCACCCAACGTATGCCGCTGAGCCCACTTGCCTCCATATTCTCCCTTGCCCAGGTTATGCACTGCTTAACGCTGTCAACGTGCGTTACATCGCCACCTGCTGCTGCCGCCGCCAGAGATGCACCACCCGTGTAGGCAAACATATTGAGCACTTTGGGACGTGTGCCCTCCTGCGCCCTCTCCTCGCCAAGTGCTTTCACGCTCTCGAAGATGAAATTCCAGTTTTCGGCTTGCTCGGGGAATACGCCAACGTGCTTGAAGGATGTAAGCCCTAAACGGAGTGTAATGCGCTTACCTCCAATCGTTTGCGATATGTGCCACTGCTCGGGCTGACGGGGTGCGAGCGACCACTTGCCGCGCTCCTCGCTGCCGCCTTCGCGACGGAAGGTGGCTGTGGCAACTCGACACCACTCCTCTTCGGAGAGCGACTTGCGCCAGATGGCTTGTGGCTCGGGACGGCGCGTTATGCACCTGCCAAAACGCTCCAACTTCTCAAAATCACCCGAATCAATCAGTTCATAATCCTCCCACTCGGGAGTAAGCAATTGCGGCTGTTTCATATCTCTAATTTTCAATTTTCAATTTTCAATTCTTCCTCTAAGTTAGTTGCGATACCCGTCAGGGCGGAGGAGGCTGTCAACCCTCAACTCCTCTCATTTCCACCTGCGAGCAACCCACTTTCTTCACGGGTATCTTTTTTAATACCTATGATGCAAAGCGGGTGGCTATTGTCGTGGGATGATGTTCGTTTGCGAGAGTTCCTTGCCGAGCTGGTGGAGGAAATCCTCAATCTCCACCACGCGCTCGAAGGAGGGACGTTTTTTGCCGTTCACATATTGCTGCATCAGCGTTTCGTTGATATTCATCGCACGGGCAATTTGTCGCACATTCAACTCGGGAAATCGGGCGAACAATTCGCCCACCAAGTTCTCGCCCAGAAGAGTTTTAATCTCGTGTTTAGCCATAGTGTTTGCTGCTTTTTGCAAAGATAGGTATCTTTTTTAATACCCACAACCATTAGCGGAGAATGTTTTGGCGGTGGGTATCTTTTTTAATACCCGCGAGGTCTGGGGGTATTTCGAGAAAGGTGGTGGGGCGGCAATAAGTTGCTTTGGTATCTTTTTTAATACCCAAGAACAAAAGGGGATATTGTGGGTAGGTGTTTGGATATTGGGAAACAATTGTTATCTTTGTCGATGAATTGCGGAATACGCAGTTATTTTGATGGCATTTAGGCTATTGTTGTTGATAAGTAAAACGACCAAATTATTACTACGAACACACAATAGGCACGCTAAATGCTCACGCCCTATGGCGTGGGTTGTGCTTATGTTCGTATGGGTGCTTGGTCGTACCTTCTTATCAGTAAGCAACCCACGTTTTCTTTTTTGAGTTAAACGGTTGTCATCTGCTGGCAATGAGTGCAAGTAGCACAATAGTATGTTTAACTTAAATAATTTAACTTAATGAAGAGGGTTTTCAGGTTCTTGTGTATGTGTTGTTTGGCACTTACTCTGACTTCCTGTGAGGTGATTTTAGAAACATTGCTATATACGATGGGTGCAATGTCTATGCCTTATTCGATGCCAATGAGTGGTGGATATGGCTATGGTGCATATCCTACATATGGCTCGTATGTTGGCGATTCTTATAGTGGTGGTTCCTCATCGAATACGACCTCATCAGATGTTTGCTATGTGTGTAAGGGTACTGGCAGAGTAGAGAAACTTACTTATGTGGGAAGCAGCGCTTCTGATAAGTATTGTAGTGAATGTGGTAAAATGGTTCCCGCTGGACACTATCATACTCGTTGTACATCGTGTAATGGTACCGGACACAGATAATAATTATAAAAATAAAAGTATATGAAGAAGTATGTAGTTGTGTTTTTACTCATGTTAGCAATGTGCTTTGTGGGTTGTGAAGAAGATTATCAAGACAATTCGGGAAATAATTCGTGGGGAGATTACGATAATGATGATACGGGGTCTGATTCTGGTTCCAATTCTGGCTCTGGTTCAAGTACGAATGGCAGCAATCTGCGCAGTGTATCAATTTTGGAGTTTATTGAGAATGCAGCACCCAATGATGGAATATGGTATAAGTTATCTGGAGATATCATTGATATAGAAGATGCTGAATATGGTGATTTTACGATTTGTGATGATAGTGGAGGTGCTGTTTATGTCTATGGTTTGACATCTAGTAAGTCAAATACCAATGATAAATCATTTTCTAAGTTGGGGCTGAAAGTTGGAGATAACGTTACATTGGCAACGGTTAGGGGTTTGTATAAAGGTAACATAGAGGCAGGAGGACCTGTACCAGCGTATTATATCAGTCACCGCAAAGGCTCGGGCAATAAAATGCAAGACGTCTATTTTTCAAAGGCATTAGTAGGGAATTGGTATAGTTTGTACAATTGTAATGATGCACCGTATTTTGACAATTACACTTATGACGACTATGAGTTTCTTATTTTTAGACAAAATGGGACACTTGATGGGATTAGGCTTATTTATGTGCACGATGAGAATGGAGATTTAGTGAATGAGGTGAATGGTGAGAATATTGGCGAATACCGTTGGAATATACTTGAAAAACCTTGGATGATGTCTTGGAAAAATGATTATGAGGTGGATATCTACGGAAGTAATGGAGGTGTGTGGCAAACGTTGACAATTCTTGCGGCATATAAATCCAGCGCAAGTAATACAGATACGAAGGTTAATACGATAGTCCTAAAATATCAGATAAGCGACGCCTCAGGTACAAGAATAGTACCCTTTGAGTTATATGGAGGCAACATCGAGGAAGATAGTAATGGTAATTCTGGCAGTGGCGGTTCCAATGATAATTCGGGTGATTATGAAACACCAGATATTGGATTCTATGATTTTACTGCAACTACATCATCATTAAAAGTTGAATATAAGATTTACAATAAATCTGAGACTAAGATTACTGGTGCAAGGATTTATTATGGGACAACGCCAAATCCGTCAAAATTTATTAATGCCACAGTCAATGGCTCGTATATTTATGCTCGAATAACAGGGTTAGACAAAGGTACCACTTACTACGTTCAATGTGCTGTCGAGAGTCCTATGGGATATGTTGCTACTGATGTAACAGAATGTATAACAAATTATTAAAACACTAACAATCAAAAACAATGAAAAAAGTATTTTTATTTGCGACAATTATCGCATCTGTGTTGGCTGCTTGCGAACCTAACGAAAATCAAGGACCCATTAACAATGGAACCGAGAATGGTGGAAGTACCGAGAATGGTGGAACCAATGAGGATAATGGCAACGGGAACAATGGTAGTACCGAAGAAAACGCTATTGATTATGAAAAGGCACTAGTAGGGCATTGGTGGAATGTAGACAGCATTTATACCGACGATGATTCGTTGTATTATGACGAAAGAATATCGTTCAGTGGCGATGGTGAGGTTGTTTTCGTAAGTGCATATTATGTAAACGACTACGAAGAAGAATATGAATGTGTTGGTAAAGGCGAATGGAGTATTTCCAAATCAAATAGTTCTATCATTGACATAGAGTATAATGATGTAAGTGTTTACTGCTCTGAGGGGAAACAGGAGTATTGCGGTTTCGAGGATGAAAAAACAAAGGACTGCTCGTATGAAATCATGGACGCATATTTCGATGAAGACGGAGAAATTACCAATAGAAAGATCAATGTTGTCAAGATTAAATTTGACGATGGTAATGTAAAGACATTCTCCTTATATAGTACAGATTTTAAGTAGTGGGTTTTTATGAAGAGGTTTTTGTTTCTTCTTGTTTTGCTTTTGTCTGTGACGACCATTTCCGCACAAGATACTTCAAAAGGAGAAGTAAAGATAGGATACTTCTTTCCGGAAACATCTGGTGCTAGGGGTGAAGATGCATTTGCTCTTAGTATTGGTTACTTGTCCGGGAAATATATAGCAGAGGATATTTATGTGCAAAGCGGTCTTCTTTGGACACAAAACAGTTGGATGTATCATAATTACCCTACTAAAACCAGTATTGATTCCCATACTCTAAGCATTCCTCTTTTGGGTGGTTATACACTGAGGTTTTCAGATGTTGCTTATATAGACTTTGGAGTGGGTCCAAATTTGAACTATATTATTGCGGGTAAATACACCCACAATGACAATGAGACCAAATTCAAAGATATGGATGTAGATCGCACTTCTTTAACCGTCATGGCAGAAATTGAATTGTGTATCCATGGCTTAAATGTGGGTGTTGAAGGTCATTTTGGAGAGGACTCTTACGAGATGTGGGGAGTAACATTTGGCATTGGATTTTAATGATGAGTCAATAACTCCAATGCTTATCATTCTGGTAAGGTGTAATTATTTTAATGTGAGTTTCGGGATTTCAATTAAGCGAGATCCCGAAACTTGCATTAACGAGATGCGTGTCGGAGAGTTTTGTCAATATTACAACTGTCGGTTTATTGTGTTGGGCTTGTGATCATTGATGCTGTTATTGTCGCACTTCACCCACCCCAACCTTTTGCCTCATTCTCAGGTATCTTTTTTAATACCCGTGAATGAGGATGTGACTTTTTTGTGGGGGGGGGAATAGTAAAGGTGCGGTCGCTCAATGGCGACCGCACCTTTATAGTTGTCATTAGACCTCAGTCCTTAGACTTCGTGACATACATCATACAGTTTTTGCAGTCGAAGCGGAGGAGGTAGTGTTCGGTGCCGTGGACGAGGGTGAGGGGTTCGGGCAGGCGTGAGCCTTTGCGGAGGCAGTGTCCTATCTCGCGGCGGAGGCAGTAGGGGGTGCGCATAACATCCACGCCCTCCAAGTCGGGCAGGGTGTCGTATCCCTCGTCAATACGTTCCACCCCGTGCTCCTCGTAAAACTTCCTTGCGAGCGAGTTGACCACGTTGTGGACGCCGCCGCTATGGCTCTGGGGATAGTGCACCTCGGGGTCCTCGGTGGCGATATTGCGGGGTGGTAGTTGCTCCCTGAGTTGCTCCTCCAAGCGTTCCAAAACCTCCCTACGCAGTCCGTTAGCCACGCCCGCAGGCACAAATGGCACCTCGCCCTCGAAGTCGAACACTACATCCACAATGTCGAACACCGAGCCGCCACTCTTGCCGAGCGAAGAGCGCATAGAGCCAAACGCCACCTCGGGTTTCGAGGCGATGTCGAATGCTTGGTGTAGTTCCGCCTCGGCAGTGGTGCCGCACTCGTCTGTGGCAGTGAGCCTTAGGCGGTCGGTGGAGCCCGAGAGTGTGAGCGTTATGGGTAGTGTGCGGCGTGTGCGCGAGTTTAGGATGGTGTCGTAGAAACGCTTGTCGTAGTTGCGGAACAGGTGCGCCCCGAGCGATATGCCCTCCATACGGTTTGGGAATATGCGCCCCTCGTCCACCTTGTTGATGTTGGTGCCCCGCAACACTCCGCCCTCAATCCAGCATACGCCATCGCCAGCCGAAAGTGTTGCCTTCTTATCGAGCGTAAACCATCCCTTACCCATCTTTGCCACCTTGCCTATGGGTTCGCCCATAGCCTTGGGGGTGTCGAAAGAGGCGAGCGAGGGGCGTTTGCCCGAGAATATGTAGTCGCCACCGCTGCGGGTGAAGGTCTTGGAGGGCGAGGGAGTGAAGTCGAGCGCCACTCTGCCTCGTGAGGCACGAGAGTAACCCTCTCGCGATGCTATGACTCTATTTAGCAGTTGGCTGTAATGTGCCGTAATGTTGCGCACATAAGCCTCGTCTTTGAGTCTGCCCTCAATCTTGAACGATACGGCACCCATATCCACAAGTTCTCCAATGTGAGCCGAGAGGTCGAGGTCCCTCACCGAGAGCAGATGTTGCCCTTTGCGGATGGTCTTGCCGTTGCCGTCTATAAGGTCGTAGGTCTGTCGGCAGGGTTGGCTGCACTCGCCACGATTGCCGCTACGGAAAGAAAGCGAGCGGCTCATATAGCACCTGCCGCTACCCGACACGCAAATTGCCCCGTGCACAAAGACCTCAATCTCTGCCTCCGTAGCACTGCAAATCTCCCTCATCTCTGCTGCCGTAAGTCCCCTTTCGAGCACTATGCGCGAGAAGCCTGCTTTGCCGAGAAAAGCAACCCTCTCGGGCGAGGCGTTGTACATCTGCGTTGAGGCGTGAAGTTCGGCATTTCGGAGCCCCATACGGGTGTAGGCGAGGTCCTGAACAATCAGTGCATCGACACCTAAGTCTATCGCCTTTTGGGCAATCCTCCGCGCCTCCTCCAACTCGTGCTCATAGACTATGGTATTCATTGTCATGTAGAGCCTTGCGCCAAACAGGTGGGCGTAGCGTGCCGCCTCGCGGATGTCCTCCAACGAGTTGGTAGCTCCTCGGCGGGCACCCAGCGCAGGACCTCCCATATAGACAGCGTCGGCTCCCGAGTCGATGGCGGCTCGGGCTGTGGCGAGGTCTTTGGCGGGGGCGAGGAGTTCGAGTTGTTTCATCTTTATGCGGTCTTCTCTTCTTGCTCTTTGAATTTGCGGTAGGCGGCAGCGAGTTTTTCGTCATAGCGATTAGCCTTATATCCGCTACCGTTGTATCTGAGTGCAAAGGTACACCAATCTTTTGTTTTAAGATACACCGCAATACCCGTTTTTTTGAGAAATTTCATTGCCAGTCTCAATTGTTCTCCCTCGCTGCGCTCCATAGCCCTGCGGAACTCCTCTGCTGAGCCGCAACCGCAGGTCTTCCAATGAAAGCCCATAATCTGAAATAGTCCCCAACTTGCCGACTCCACAGCCGCACTCTCGCATATGGCTACCGCACGCCCAAAACGCTCCCACTCGCCCTTGCCTCCTTTGTAGTGGGTGCGTGTCCAACGGGGATAGAGGATGTCGGGGTGGGAGGATGCGAGTGTCGAGGGGTCTATGCCTCGCCTTTGGAGTCGCTTCCAGAAGATGTGTCCCTCGAAGAGTATTCGGGGTCTGCCGTCCGCAAGGAAACCGCCCTTGGAGGAGCACTCCACCTCCACCACAGCCCTCAGCGCAGCCTCTTCCACGCCCAACTCTTCGGCAGCCTTGCGGAAATCCTCGTCGGTAAGGCGTTGGGGTGGCTTGGGTGGCTCCTTGGGGCGAACATAGTTGCGTACCGAAAAGCCCGTGCTGAGTATTCGCTTGCGGAGCGTGCGCCCAACCTCACACTCGACAATGCCCGTCAGCACATCTGCCGCATCGTGCCAGCGGTTGGTGCGGAAGCGGCGGTTGTAGCCCATAAGGTGTGCCGCCCAATCGCCCCACCGCTCCTTCCAATCTATGGGCATACGGATGGTGCGCAGGACCGTAGAGGCGTTCGAGAGGATACGAGCCTCCTTGTTGGCACTCTGGTGAAACCACGCCACCGAGCAACCGGGGGCAAGTCGCCCAACGTTGCGGGCAAAGCCCCTGCCGCCATTGTTGCTCTCGATGAGTGCCTCGCGAGTGCCCCGCTCGGTGAGCATCTTCGCTACAAGTGGCTCGGTAATCTCCATCTTCTCGCGCGAGTAGACCACATCCTCGATGTATATATCCCCATCCAACCCCACCGAGTAGCTGACCGAGCAGAGGTAGTCATCGCCCGTATCGGCAGTGTCGGTGTAGTTTGCCTTGCGTGTAATATCGGTGGATTTTGGCAGAGCGGTGTATGTCTTAAAGTTGTCGCCATAGAGCAGACCCGCAGCGTCCGAGGGACGACCTTGATACATAGCCTCGAATTGCAGAGTGTCGAGTCGCTGTTTCTCCCTGAGGAGCTCTGCCGAGTGTCGCTCCTCCCACAGCGCCTCGCCCACCTCGCGGGGGTCGAGCTCGGTGGCAGGGGTGGTTTTGAGGGCTTCGAGGTTCAGGTGGAGCCACTCGTTGGACTTTATGGTGTCGAGTTGGCTCCACTCTTTGAGTTCCACAACCCTCTCTTTCTGCATTATGCGACCTATCAGGTCCTCCTTGTGCCAGCGTGTGAAGACGATTAGTTCCTGAGAGTTGTTGTGCTCCCTGGTGCGGACCACCGAGGTGTACCAATCCCAGCAGTTGTCCCTCACGGTGGGAGAGTTTGCCTCCATAGCGTCTTTGTAGAGGTCGTCAATAATAAATACATCGACAGGGTTGCCCGTCAGTGAGCCCTCTCTGCCCACTGCCACCAAGTCGCCCGAATGTCCCACAATCTCTGTCAGTTCGCCGGTGCGCTGGTAGGAGCCCGTTCTGCCCGCTGCCTTGATGGTGGTGTCGGGAAAGAGGTCGGTGTAGGTGGGCGAGTCGATGAGTCGCTGCACCCTCTTGTTGAACTTCTGCGCCAGCGAGGCACTATAAGAGGCTATGGCAACGTGCAGGTCGGGATTGTTGCCCAAGAGCCACGCAGGAAGAGCCACCGAGGAGCCGAGCGACTTGCCGTGCTGGGGAGGGAGCGTAATCATCAGTCGGCGCACCTTGCCCTCGGCAAATGCTTGAAGGAGTGCGTAGTAGCGCGTGTGGAACGGTGTTGTCCTAAACGAAGGAAACATCCGAGATGTGAAGTCGAGGAAGGTCATACGAATTGAGACGAGTGATAGGAATAATGAGAGTTATGGGAGATATGAGAGATATGAGAGATATGGGGAACTCTCAACTCTCTTTGCAGACTCTCCTGAGGTCGCAAAACTCGAAGTCGTTGGGGCACTCTTTGCAGAGTTCGCCCTCGCTATCGAAGTTGGCGTAGGTCGCCATCTGCCACCATATGGGCACAATGTCGCAAACGGGGCATTCGGGCTGCTCCCTATCGCGGTAGATTATCACCGAGATGGTCAGCACCGAGTAGAAGCCCTCGTGGTCGGTATGGATTTTGCCGCTAAAATAGTTCCTCTCTCCCACGGCAGCCAACAACGACTGCCATACCAGAGCATAATCCTCGTGGCTGAACGTTATCTCGGGGTGGGCGAGGGGAGCCGACTGCTCCGCTAAACCGAACAGTCGCTGTGGGGTTTTGTCTTTTTCGTGCATTTTTGTGAAGTTTTTAAGGTTTATGTTTTGTTCAATCGAAATAAATTTCTTAACTTTGCGGAACAAAGATAAGTTCAAAAATTGAATTTAAAACCACCCAAAGCGAAAAATTTTTTCACACACAAACTATATGGCTGATAATAAGGGACAACGAATAAGGAGTATTCGTAAAAATTTGGAAATGACGGGCGAGGAGTTCGCAGCGGTGCTTGGAGTGGGCAAGAGCGCCCTCTCGATGATAGAGAACAACAAAACCGCCCTCTCGGAGAGAAACAAAAATATATTGGTTCAGGAATTGAACGTAAATCCCGATTGGCTCGACACCGGCAAGGGCGAAATGTTCAATTGTCCCAAGGAGGAGTGGCAGCGTTTTACCCTTCGCACCGACAACACCATCCCCCACCAAAGCGTACCTCTCTACAATATGGAGGGTACGGCAGGTTTGGTGCCCCTCTTTCTGGACCCCTCGAAGATTAAGCCCGTGGACTACATCCACATTCCCAACCTGCCCAAGTGCGACGGGGCTATCTATGTCGTTGGCGACAGTATGTACCCCCTCTTGAAGAGTGGCGACATTGTCCTCTACAAGCAGATGAACGATTGGAGCAACATCTTCTGGGGCGATATGTATCTGCTCTCCATCGACCTCGAAGGCGAGGAGTATGTGACCGTGAAGTATATCCAAAAGTCGGAGCGACCCGGATGCATAAAACTTGTGAGCCAAAACCCCCACCACGCCGATAAAGATATTGAGATAGAGCGTATTCGTGCCCTTGCGTTTGTTAAGGCAAGTATCCGAATGAACTCTATACGCTAAGAGCGTATAGAGTTCATTCGGGCGAGCGTGCCTTGTGGGTGCTTTTTGCACCAAACTGCGCATCGCAACTTCCTCATTTGCGCTGAGCAAACTGCGGAGTTGCTCGCTTGTTTGGCACAAAAATCCCTCCACAAAACCCATTCGCGGAG
>JAZSAY010000001.1:0-102592 GCA_045602145.1 Tidjanibacter sp. | reverse complement strand
CAATATTACAGATTTCTGTTTGGCAAGAGGTTTAGCTTCAAATCCAAAAGAGTGGTCTGAGTATTTGTGGTATAAAAATGAGGTTGGCGGAAGATTAACTGAGAAACTTTACAATATATCTGATATAAAAAGAGCTGTTGCTGAGAAAGCAGATGCTGTTATATATGGAACAAGAATGGGTGGTAGCACAATCCAACTTCCTTTCGGTTTCCTTCAATGGCATCAAGGACAAATGCAGTTTCATCATCAATTAAAGAAAATATTAACTCTTGTAGAGAGTCTATAAACCAAGAGGCTGAATAAAAAGTGTATTTTGTCGTTACGCTTGCCCTCAAAATCCTCATTTACGCCTAAGTAAACTGCGGTTTTTCGGGCTTCGCAGCGCCGCGATTAAGCGAGGGCAGAGGCTGCTTGCAGACTATGCCGAGCGGGAACATTTTAGAGCAGCCGAAGGCTGGTCAATTGAAAATTATTCCACACCTCCCATACCTCCCATACCTCTCATATCTCTCATATCTCCCATAAGCCCTATTAGTCCCATAAGCCTTAGGGCTATCAATGTTAGACGTTAGACATAGTGAAGTGCGCCCTTTATATTATATATAGGTATAGCGATTTGAGAATAAAATGACATCTCTTTTTGGATAATTTGACTATCTTTGCGGTGCCACAAAAAACAAAAATGAGGAAACTATGGTTTCAAAACTACTTCTCATCATCTTCTATTTGTTGGTTCCCGCAGGAGTGCTTTGGGCGTGTCGCAAGAGCAAACTTCTCAACAAGGTGGGACCTGTTCTAACACTTTACATCTTTGGTGTGGTGGTTGCCAACCTCCACATCATCCCCGAGGATTGCTATGGAATTCAGAAGACTCTTCAAGACGTGATGATTCCTTTGGCAATTCCTATGATGCTCTTTGGTTGCAACTTCAAGAACTTCAATGCAGGCACAACCGTCAGGGCTTTCGTCATTGGTGTGGTTGCCACCGCTGCAATGGTGGTCGGTGGCTATTTGCTGCTGGCAGACCAACTCGGCGCCGACGGACCGACCATTGGTGCAACCCTCTCAGGACAGTACACGGGTGGTGCTGGCAACTTTGCCGCCGTGAATATGATGCTTGGCGACAAGGGGCTTCCGGGCGAGAAATTCGCACTTGTGAGCACCTGCAACCTTGTGGTGTCGTTCTTCTACCTTATGTTCCTGATGGGTGGCGGTGTACAAATGGCTCGCCGCATTGTCCACGGCAAGAATATCAAAGAGTATAACGACTCTATCAATGCCGAGGAGTATACGGACGAAAACCCCTACAAGGATTTTGGCAAGAAGAAGAGTATCAAACAACTCGTTAAGGTCTTTGTTGCGGCGGCTCTGGTGGCTGTTACCTCGCTCCTTGTGAGCAACCTCTTCAAGGAGGGCACGCTGATGTATGACGTCTTGGGCGGCGACTTCTCAATGGTGGCACTTATCCTCGTTCTTACGACCATTAGTCTTCTGCTAACGGGCATCAAGGAGGTGCGCTCGTGGGACAAGAGCTTCGATGCAGGTATGTACCTTATTTATATATTCTGCTTCGCAATGGCTATGCTGGCAGACCTCTCGAAACTCGATTGGGAGATGGGACTTTGGGTAATCATCTACCAAACCATCATTGTCTTTGGCTCGCTCCTTTTGGCAGTCCTCTTGGCTCGCCCATTCAAGGTCGATGCCGACAGCGCAGTCATTACCTCCGACACACTCATCAATTCGCCCATCTGCGTGCCTATGATTGCAGCAACGATGAAGAACAAGGGTGCCATTATGGTCGGTATCACCAATGGTCTGGCGGGCTATGCTGTGGGCAACTACCTTGGCTACCTGATATTCCGCCTTCTCCTTGTGCTCTAAAAAACACATTTTTGGATTACAATATGTACACTAAGCCCTCCCAAAAAGCGGAGGGCTTTCTGTTTTGTGGAGAAAATGGACGTGTTTTGGAAAAAATTGCTATATTTGACACGCCACACATAAACCCTTTACGGGTCCCGCTCGTCGGTTTTGAGCGCAACCAAAGGCGTTGCGATGAACCGCAAAGAGCCCGTAAGAAAACTAAAAAACATAAAGGTATGTTAGGAAAAATTGCACTTGTGCTGTTCTATCTGCTTTCGCCCGCTGTGGTACTGTGGGCGTGCAACAAATGGAAGGTGCTGAGCAAAATCGGTCCCGTTCTTTTGCTCTACTTCCTTGGTATTATTGTTGCCAATCTCAACCTCATTCCTGCCGACTATAAGGGTATTCAGGACACCATCTCTACGATTGCCATACCTTTGGCACTGCCTATGATGCTTTATAGTTGCGACTTCAAGAGGTTTTCAATCAAAACATCGCTCAAAATTACCATCATTGGCGTTGTTGCCGTTGTGATTGCCGTTGTGGTGGGATTCTTCCTGCTGGGGGGCGGTATGGGCGAAGAGGCTGCCACTATTGCGGGTGCCATTGCGGGCAAGTGTACGGGAGGTACTCCCAACTTGGCGGCATTGAAGGTTATGCTCAATATGGAGAACAGCACCTTCATCATCCTCAACTCGTTCGATATGGTCATCTGCTTCTTCTATCTGGTTATGCTTATGACCGTAGGTATCAAGTGGGCTCGCAAGGTGCTCGGTAGGGGCATCTACACCACCGACACCGAGGTAACTGCCGAAGATCTTGCCGAGAACAAAAACCCCTATAAGGACTTCGCAAAGAGCAAGAGCCTCATCCAGCTGCTGAAAATCCTTTTGCTGACGCTCGTCATTGTTGGCGCGGCATTTGGTGTAGCAACCCTTGCAAAACGTTACGATGAGAACATCTTTACGGTAGTAATGATTCTTACCATTACAACTCTTGCGCTGCTCTTCTCGCTCTGGAAGGAGGTCAAGAGGTGGGACAAGAGTTACGATGCGGGTATGTACCTCATCTACATCTTCTCGGTGGTTGTTGCCTCGATGGCAAACTTCCGCACGATGAACTACGAGGGTGCGCTCTACATCGTGCTGTTCCAGATTTTGGTGGTCTTTGGCTCGTTCCTGCTCACCATTTTGGGCGCAAAACTCTTCAAGGTAGACGGCGATACGGCTGTTATCACCTCCAACACCCTCATCAACTCGCCTATCTTCGTTCCTATGATTGCCGCTTCGATGAAGAATAGAGATATGCTGGTTGTGGGCGTAACCATCGGCTTGGTGGGCTACGCTTTGGGCAACTACTTAGGCTTCTTGGTGTTCAAGATGCTCGGCGGCGTGATACTTATGTAAGTAATAATAACAGACAGATAATACTATGAAGAAATTTATCCTCACTTCGCTTCTCTGCGCTGCTGTGGCTCTTAGTGCAACGGCTCAGGAGAAGGTAAAGACGGGCTGGAACCTTGGTCCTCTGCCCGCAGTTAGTTACAACTCCGACCTCGGATTTCAGTATGGCGCCTTGTGCGACTTCTTCTACTTTGGCGATGGTAGCACCTACCCCACCTACCTCCACAAGTTCAATGTGGAACTCTCGCACTACACCAAAGGCGAGACTATCGCACATATGTTCTACGACTCGAAATACCTCATCCCCGGCTTGCGTCTGACGGCTGCGGTGAGCTACCTCGACTCGGCAATGTCGCCCTTCTATGGCTTCAACGGCTTTGCCTCGCCTATGGATTGGGACAAGACGAGCGGCAGTTCGTGGTACTATATGGACCGCACAATGTTGCGTGCCATTGCCGACGTGCAGGGTAGCCTCTCCGACAGGCTCACTTGGATGGCAGGTCTTACCTTCTGGAATGTCACAACGGGCGACGTCGCTCTGGACAAATACAAAGACGAACTCTCGCTCTATGAGGTTTACCGCACAGCAGGTCTTATCAGCGATGACGAGGTAGCAGGTACCCACCTCGAACTCAAAGCGGGTTTGGTTTATGACACTCGCGATATGGAGGCAGCACCTACGCGCGGCTACTGCGCCGAGATTGTGGGTAGTTTCTCACCCGACCTCTTCGGTGAGGGCGAAACCTATGGTCGCATTATGGCTACTTGGCGTCAGTTCTTCCCCGTATTGGAGGATAACCTCGTTCTGGGCTACCGCATCAATTGGCAGCAGACCTTCGGCAACACCCCCTTCTACCTCCAACAGACCACCACTCCCCTCTACCTCCGCCAGATTAAGAACGAGGGCTTGGGTGGTAAGAACTCCATCCGTGGCGTCTTCCAAAACCGTATCCTGGCAGACGGCTACGCTTGGGCAAACTTCGAGGCAAGGGTTAAGGTTGCCCGCTTCCGCCTTATCAACCAGAACTGGTATATTGCCCTCAATCCTTTTGTGGATGCAGGCGTCATCACCAAGGCTCGCTCCTTCGACAAACAGAAAGGTGGCAACGAGGTGGCAGAACTCGCCAATAAGGCATTGGGGCTTTATAGCGGCTACGGCTATGGCGGCATCCACGCCAGCGCAGGTATAGGCGTGAAAATAGTGATGAACCACAACTTCATCATCTCGTGCGAATACGGCAAACCCTTCGACAAACGAGATGGCAAGGGCGGTCTGAACATCGGAACGAACTACATATTCTAAGAAAAAGAGAGAGGGACTCAGTTTTTGAGTCCCTCTCTCTTTTTTTGTCTAACGTCTAAGGTCTAACGTCAATAGTCGCGGACACTTCGTGTCCGAGATGAGAGTAATGGGAGTAATGAGAGTAATGTGAAATCTATCCCGTTTCTCCCATACGCCTTATATGCCCTATAAGCCCTATAAGCCTTATAAGCCTTAGGTCTATTGACGTTAGACGTTAGACGTTGGACAAAAAAACGCAGAGAACGGAGGAAATTTTGTGCCAAACAAGAAGGCGAGTCCGCAGTTTGCTTGACGCAAATGAGGAACTCGCCTATCGCAGAGCGGTGCAAAATTTACCCGCTATATGCGTTTTTTACAAGCCTTCAATAACCTTTGTCCAGCCGTGAACATCCTCCGCACGACCATACTGAATATCCTGCAAGAGGGTGTAGAGTTTCACGCTTACGGGACCAGCCTCAGTGCCATACTCGAAGTACTTCTGGGTGAGGGGATCGTAGATGCGACCTACGGGCGAGATAACAGCAGCTGTGCCGCAAGCGCCGGTCTCCTCGAACGTAGCGAGTTCCTCAACGGGGATAGGACGGTTCTCAACCTTCAAACCCAAGTCCTCAGCCAAGGTGCGGAGCGACATATTGGTAATCGAAGGAAGAACGGAGGTCGAGTTGGGGGTAACATACTTACCCTCTTTAATACCGAAGAAGTTGGCAGCGCCAAACTCGTCGATATACTTCTTCTCCTGAGGATCGAGGTAGAGGCAGTTTGCGAAGCCAGCCTCGTGAGCACGCGAGCCCGAGCCGATAGAAGCAGCGTAGTTACCGCCCACCTTGGTGTGACCCGTACCGTGAGGAGCTGCGCGGTCATAAAGGCGCTCCAAAGTTACGGTGATAGGTTTGAAGCCCTCCTTGAAGTAGGGACCTACGGGAGTTACGAACACCACAAAGGTGTACTCGTTAGACTCCTTAACACCTACCTGAGCACCCGTACCAATCAGCAGAGGACGCAAGTAGAGCGAAGCACCTGTGCCATAGGGAGGAATGTACTCGGCATTTGCCTGCACAGCCTTCACACACATCTCCTCGAAGAGCTCGATGCTGGGCACCTGCATACGCAGATACTCACCCGAGCGCTGCATACGTTTTGCATTCTCCTCCAAGCGGAAGAAACGCACCTTACCGTCAACGCCACGGAAAGCTTTGAGACCCTCGAAAACCTCCTGACCATAGTGGAGGCAGGTCGCTGCCATATGGATAGGGAGGTACTCGCTGTCGCTAACCTCAATCTTGCCCCAAGCACCGTCTTTCCATACGCAACGGGTGTTGTAATCGGTTTTAACGTAACTAAAACCAAGTTCTTGCCATTTAATGTCTTTCATCACTTAAATAGTTTTAGGAATGTTTAGTGTATTATTTGGTTAATTTTTCTTATTCCCTTCATTTCGCACCTTTTTGTAAAAAGGTGCTACCAAAAACTTTTATGCGATACTGCGTATCGCTTTATTACTTTGCTCTACCCCTATTCCTCCCCTAAGTTAGGGGAGGTGCCCGCCAGGGCGGATGGGTCTGTCAATTTTGAATTCAAAATTATCCCACCTGCGAGCCTACGGGTACTTCGTCCGTAGGAGCCAGCAGGGTGAGTTTGCCCGTAGCATCGGCAGCCATCAGAATCATACCCTCCGAGGTAATACCTTTCAGTTCGCGGGGCAGAAGGTTTACGAGCACCAAAATCTGGCGACCAACGAGTTCCTCGGGAGTGTAGTACTCGGCAATACCCGACACAATGGTGCGGGTGTCGATGCCTGTATCTACGGTCAGTTTGAGGAGTTTCTTGGTCTTGGCAACCTTCTCGGCGGCCACCACCCTCGATACCCTGATGTCCATCTTGCCAAACTCATCGAAGGTAACGCTCTCTTTCTGCTCTGCAACCTTGGCTGCCGCAGCCTCGTTAGCCCTCTTGGTGTCCTGCAACTTCTGCACTTGACGCTCAATAACCTCGTCCTCAATCTTCTCGAAGAGGAGTTCGGGGGCAGCGATGGTGTGACCTGCGGGAATGATGTCGCTTCTGCCAATCATATCCCACTCAATCTTCTCCACTGCAAGCATACGACGCAACTTCTCGGCACTGAAAGGCATAAAGGGCTCGATAGCCACCGTAGTGTTTGCCACAATCTGCAAAGCCACATTCAGTATAGTTTTTACTCTCTCGGGGTCGGTCTTCACAACCTTCCAAGGCTCCGTATCGGCGAGGTATTTGTTGCCCAGACGGGCGATGTTCATAGCCTCTTTGAGTGCTTCGCGGAAGCGGTAGTTCTCCAAACTCTCCTCCAAAGCCTCCTTTATGCGGGGCAGCTCAGCGAGTATCTCCCTATCGTAGTCGGTCAGTTCGCCAGCCTCGGGCACCACGCCACCATAGTATTTATGGGTAAGCACCAACGCCCTATTCACAAAGTTACCGAGCACAGCCACAAGTTCGTTGTTGTTGCGAGCCTGGTAGTCCTTCCACGTGAAGTCGTTGTCTTTGGTCTCAGGCGCATTGGCGCAGAGAACATACCTCAACACGTCCTGCTTACCGGGCATATCCTCCAAGTACTCGTTGAGCCATACTGCCCAATTGCGCGAGGTGGATATTTTGTCGCCTTCGAGGTTTAGGAACTCGTTGGCAGGCACATTCTCGGGCAGGATGTAACCTCCGTGAGCCATCAACATCGCTGGGAAAACGATGCAGTGGAAGACGATATTGTCCTTACCGATAAAATGTACCATCTTCGTATCCTCGCTCTTCCAATACTTCTCCCAATCGGGAGTAAGGTCTTTGGTTGCCGAGATGTAGCCGATGGGAGCATCGAACCAAACATACAAAACCTTACCCTCGGCACCCTCTACGGGTACGGGGATACCCCAATTAAGGTCGCGGCTTACGGCACGGGGCTGCAATCCGAGGTCCATCCACGACTTACACTGACCATAGACATTGGTCTTCCACTCCTTGTGACCCTCCAAAATCCACTCCCTCAGTGCGGGTTCATACTTGTCGAGAGGCAAGTACCAATGGGTAGTCTCCTTCATAACGGGAGCCGAGCCCGAAATCATACTCTTGGGGTTGATGAGGTCGGTAGGGTTGAGTGTCGAACCACACTTCTCGCATTGGTCGCCGTAGGCACCCTCTGCCTGGCAATGGGGACAAGTACCCATAATGTAGCGGTCGGCAAGGAAAGTCTTAGCCTCCTCGTCGTAGTATTGCTGCGAAGTAGCCTCCGAGAAGACACCCTTGTCGTAGAGTGTGCGGAAGAACTCCGAAGCAGTCTTGTAGTGTGTGGGCGAAGTCGTACGCGAGTAGATGTCGAACGAGATGCCCAAACCCTCGAACGAGCGTTTGATAATATCGTTGTATTTATCCACAACATCCTGGGGCGATACACCCTCTTTACGTGCCTTAATGGTGATGGGCACACCGTGCTCGTCACTACCGCACACCCATACTACATCCCTACCCCTAAGGCGCAGGTAGCGCACATAGATATCCGAGGGAACATATACACCTGCCAAGTGACCGATATGCACAGGACCGTTGGCATAAGGCAGTGCCGAAGTGACCAAATATCTCTTATACTCTTTCTTGCTCATTATGGCTTATATTCTCTTTTTAGTTAAAACCTATTTATACTCCTAACCTATCGAGGGCGAATTAGATGATACCCTCGGTTTTTTTAACTGCTTTGAGCTCCTTGTTGCCGGCGATTTTGTACTTATCGAAGCCCTCGCCATAGACACCCATTACGTTAGCAACCGAGATGAATGCCTTGCCATCCACACTCTTGATTGCTCGCATCATCATACCCATCTCGTTCTTGCGGCAAACGATCATCACGATTTTCACATCCTGCTTCGAGTAGTAACCCGTGCCGTTGAGCAGGGTTACACCCCTCTGCAACTTGGTCGAAACCACATCGGCAATAGCGTCGTAGTCCTTCGAGAAGACAAAGATCTGCAAGGATTGTTTATCGCCCGAGAGAACCATATTGCTGGCATAACCAAATACCGCTGTGGTGATAAAGCCATAGATGGTAATCATAATGT
The DNA here is from genome assembly GCA_045602145.1 of Tidjanibacter sp. Taxonomy (GTDB): domain Bacteria; phylum Bacteroidota; class Bacteroidia; order Bacteroidales; family Rikenellaceae; genus Tidjanibacter. The sequence goes on along the minus strand of JAZSAY010000001.1, from coordinate 93,947 downwards.
CGCCACCGAATACAAAGTAGGATGCACCGATGATGAAGATATCGACAAACACCACCACTTGTGAGTAACTGAGGTTCATATAGCGTGTTACGATCATTGCTATAAGGTCGCTACCACCCGTCGAGCCACCCATCAAAAGGCAACTTGCCACACCGATACCCATCACGATACCGCCCAAGATTGACGAGAGGAGTTTATCCTGAGCCAAAGCGGGGAAGATACCCTCCACGGGCAGAATCTCCTGGAAGAGGGTCATCAGCACCGAGGTCATAAAGATGGCGTAGATGGTCTTAATGCCGAACTTGGCACCCAGCAACAGCACACATATAATCAGAAATACGGCATTGAAGATGAAGAAGGTCACACCAATGGGTACACCTCCGCCATTAATACCGCCAGTAAGCTCGCACACAAGACGTGCAAAACCGGTTGCACCACCACCCATACCATCGGCGGGGTTGATGATACCTGTCCAAGCAAATGCGTAAATTGCAACACCGATAGTGATGAGCAACAAGTCTTTAACCCAAGTAAAGACGTTACCAAAAGTAGGTTTTGAGAGTTTCATTTCTTTTATGATTATAATTCGACACGAAGGTACAACCTTTTTCCCGATTTTTGACTATTTTTGTAAAGAATTGTTGCCCCCTAATGAGCGATATTTTTCTTTCGGCTCGGTTTGGGGGCACCGCACACCACAGAATGGAACGACTTTTTGCCGACATAGTACTCCCTTTGGCACTCCAACCCCTCACATTCGAGGTTGGCGAGGAGTTTTATGACTGCGTGGCGGTTGGCTCGGGCGTGTCGGTGCCCTTGGGCAAGAACAAAATCTACACAGGCATCATCTGCCGTCTGCACCACAACACCCCACCCTACAAGCGCATACGCCAAATTTCGGGTATCGTCCGCTCGGAACCTTTGGCGAGTGTGGGACAGCTTGCGCTGTGGGAGTGGATGGCGCAGTACTATATGTGCACGATGGGCGAGATTATGCGCTCCGCCCTGCCCTCCCTACTGAAACCCTCCGCCCAGAATGACGACCTCTTCTCACAAAAGGTCTTTTCGCTCGGCAAAGAGCAGATGATAAAACTCGGCGAGGATGTGCGCACCGAGGAGGCTCTTTCGGTGGCTCTCGATGCGCTCCTACCCCGCAAGAAGGCGCAATATGCCGCTATGATGGAGTTCTGTCAGAGGGTTGGCGAGGAGCACATCTTTGACGGCTCTGTGCCCCGCTCGGCTATGGACGCCTCGCCTATGGTGGTGGGAAAATTGCTCGAAGCGGGGCTAGTTGCGCTCTTTACTCGCGAGCGTACACCCCACTACGACACAGCCCTTTTGCGCCACTCTGCAACACTCACAGACAGCCAGCAGATGGTGCTCGACAAAATCGGCAACAGTTTCTCGCGTTACCACACCACCTTGCTCCACGGCATCACTTCGAGTGGCAAGACCGAGCTCTACATCCACCTCGCCAACAGTGTTTTGCAGGAGGGCGGCTCGGTGCTCTACCTCATTCCCGAACTCGCTCTTACGGAGCAACTTACCACACGACTACGCAAGGCTTTTGGCGATGGTCTGAGCATCTACCACTCGGCAATGACCCCTCGTGCCCGCACCGAGATGTACATTCGCCTGAGTCGTTCGGAGGGTGGCGAGATTGTCGTCGGTACTCGCTCGGCAGTGCTCCTGCCGCTGAACAATCTGCGCCTAATAATCGTCGATGAGGAGCACGACGAGAGTTTCAAGCAGCAAGACCCCGCACCCCGCTTTTCGGCACGCGATGTGGCGGTGTGGATGGCTCATAATTTGGGCTGCAAGACCCTCTTGGGTAGTGCTACTCCCTCCATCGAGAGTTTCTACAACGCCTACACGGGTCGCTATGGCTATGCGTGGCTCGGCGAACGTTATGGCGAGGGCGCACTCCCCGAAGTTATTGTCTCCAACACCATAAAGAGCGCCCAACGTGGCGAGCGCAAAGGTCACATCGGCAAAGAGTTGCACGATGCCATACAAGAGGCTCTTGCCAACCATCAGCAGGTAATGCTCTTTCAGAATAGGCGTGGCTTTGCCCCCTACTTGGAGTGCCCGACGTGCGGTTGGAGCGCAAGGTGTCCCCACTGTGGCGTGACGCTCACATATTACAAAAAAGGTAACAAGTTGCGTTGCAATCTCTGCGGTCACTCCATAGACAGCCCCGCCCGTTGCCCCTCGTGCCATACGGGCGAACCTCTACCTCAGGGCTTCGGTACCGAGAAGATTGAGGAGGTGGTGGCAGAGATGTTCCCCGAGGCAAGGGTTGCAAGGCTCGATGGCGATGTTGCTGCCTCGGCAGGGCGTATGCGCTCGGTAATTCGCTCCTTCGAGAGGGGCGAGACAGATATCTTGGTCGGCACAAGGCTCATCACCAAGGGTTTTGACTTCGAGGGTGTGGCTGTTGTAGGTGTTCTCAATGCCGACAACCTGCTCTCGCGCCCCGATTTCAGGGCTGAGGAGCGCACCTTCCAGACTCTTGTGCAGATTACCGGCAGGGCAGGTCGAGCCGACCACCAAGGTCGCACCATAATCCAGACCGCCCAGCCCGACAATCACACCATCATACAAGCCGCCCGAGGCGACTATATGGCTATGGCTCGCACACAACTCAGGGATAGGGAGGCTTTCGGCTACCCGCCCTTCACACGCCTTGTGAGGCTCACGTTGCGCCACACCTCGCCCGAACTTGTGTGGCGAGGAGCAGGCACCCTCTCGCAACGCCTTAGGGAGGTGCTCGGCAGAGGGGTTACCGACGCTCACGCACCCGCCGTAAGCCACTCCCACGACAACTACTATATGGAGATCCTTGTGCGCATATCGCGTGGCGAGTCGCCAGCCGACACCAAAGATGTTATTAAAGAGAGCCTTAGGGCTTTTGCCAAAGACCCCATATATCGCAACATTGCCATCACCATAGACGTTGACCCGCAGTAGGGAATTAAGAATTCAATTTGAAGGTATTTAGCGACATATTCCACCTGTTTGTGCCGAGGGTGTGCCCTGCGTGCGGCAAGACGCTTGTGGAGGGCGAGGTGACCTTCTGTACGCTCTGCCGTATGAACGCCCCGATGACCAACCACCACACCGAAGCCAGCAATGAGCTCCTCGACCATATGAGGGGCATCGTTCCCATCGAGAGGGCTGCAGCTCTGCTTCACTTCAAGAAGGGTAGCGGTTGGCGACGCACCATTCACGAGTTTAAGTACTCGGGCAGTTGGCGCATAGCCCGCGAGTGTGGCAGATGGCTCGGCGAGGCGCTTGCAGAGGGCGGTCTCTTCTATGATGTAGATGTGGTAATCCCCGTACCCCTGCATAGGCGCAAACTACTCCATAGGGGCTACAATCAAGCCGACTATATTGCCGAGGGTGTGGCTGCGGCACTTTCGCGCCCACGCTCTACGGGCAACCTCATACGCCACCGCAACAACCCCTCGCAGGCACGCAAACGCCGCCGCGAGAGGTGGGAGAATGTGGAGGATATTTTTAGTGTTTTGCACCCCGAGGAGTTCGATGGTAAACATATCTTGTTGGTCGACGATGTCATAACCTCGGGAGCAACCATAGGCTCGGCAGCCGACGCTATATTGAGCCAAGTCCCTGGCGCCAAAGTCAGCATCTGCTCCTTCGCCACAGCAATATACAATTAGAATTGAGGTAAATGCGAGTCGAGCGAGAGTAGAGCGGCTTGCACGCTATGCCGAGCGGGAGCATTTTAGAACAGCCGAAGGCTGGTTCTGTTGAGAATTGAGAATTATTCTATCTCTTAGTCCTCCCATAACTCTCTTTTCTCCCATTTCTCCCATAACTCTCATTCCTCCCATATTTCCCCCTTGGCAAGTAGAATATCTCGGAGGAAAATTGTGCGGAAATGAAAAGTGGCGAGTGGGTTTTGTGATGGAAATTTTGTGCGAAAAGAAGGAGCGGACTCCGCAGTTTACTTAATCGTAAATGAGGAAGTTGCGATGCGCAGTTTGGTACACAAAGCACCCACAAGGCACACTTGGGCGAGTGGGTTTTGTGAGGTGAGTAGTAGGCGCACAAGAAAACCACCTCCGCAGTTTACTCTTCGTAAATGAGGAGGTGGTTTATCGCAGTGCAACGACCTAATCGCCCACAAGGCACGCTCGCCTATTCACTCGCCAAGTCGAGTTCATTGGCGAAGTCGGACAACACATTCATATAATTAATGAATGCATTGTATGCCGAATCGTAGGGGTTGAAGTAACTGTGCACGTCGCCGTCCGAGAACCACTTGGTAGCCATATAGTAGAAGTGGTCGGAGGCCTTCATAAAGTTCCAAACATAGTTGAAGTCCTCGTTATTAAGTGCGCGAACCTTCTCCTGCAAGCCGTAGAGTTTGCCGAAAGCCTCGTTCTGCAACTCGTTGCCGAGCCAAGCAGTGACATCCCTCTCCTCGTCTGCCCACGACATAGCGTGTGTGCAGTAGAGAACTCCCGTAGGCTGATTTGCAGCGGCAGTTTCGGTTACGGTGCCAAACTTCAAAGCACCCGTAGCAAGCATAGCCTTAGGCAGGGCTGCCATAAAGTCGAAGATGCCGCTCGAAGCCTTCTGGTGCTCGCCAAAGGTCTCGTAGTCCATAAAGAGGTTCACAACCTCGCCTGTGGTATTCTCGTCGGCAATCCAACCTGCATATTTCTCGGCAGTGAGGGGGTATTCGCCCCAGCCCTGATTGGAGAAGCGGAAGGCGATGTCGTCCGAGAGTTTATAGTTGCGCAGGAGCACCCTGAGTTTCTGGTCCAAAGCGTTGGCATAGACAAAGTTGGGGCTCTTCCAACCCAAGACGTGGCGTGCGCCTTCGGCAAGCATTGCTTTGAAGCCCATTGCTGCCACCTGCTCGCCAATCTGGTCGGAGTAGATAAGCTCCGTATTGCGGAACGAAGTGGGTGTATAACCAAACTCCTCCTTCATCAGCTCAACGTGAGCCTCCACCTCGCTTTTGAACTCCTCGGGCGAGATGAGCGACGAGAGCGAGTGGGAGTAGCTCTCTGCCAAGAACTCCACGCAGCCCGTCTGGGCGAGAGCGCGGAAACTGTCGAGAACCTCGGGGCAGTAGCTGCGGAACTGCTCGATAGCCAAGCCCGAGATGGAGAATGTAACCTTGAAAGCGCCCTCGTGCTCCTTGATAAGGCGCAGCAAGAGGTTGTTCATAGGCAGATAGCACTCGGCTGCCACGCGCTGCATAATCAGGCGGTTGGCGCTAACGTCGAGATAGTTGTGGTCCTTGCCCATATTGAAGAAGCGGTAGGTTTTGAGCCTCAGAGGCTGGTGGACCTGAAAGTATAGACAAACTGTTTTCATATCGGTTAGTTTTTGTTATTCATCTCATTTATAACACGCTCGTAGCCCGCCTTGATTTTGGCAGCAGCGTTGTTCCATTTCAGACCGTTCACCTCCTCCAAGCCTTTGCGGGCAAAGAGTTCACCGAGTGCGGGGTAGGTAACGAGTCCATAGATTGCATCAGCCATAGCATCAACATCCCAATAGTCCACCTTGACGGCGTAGTCGAGCACCTCGGCAACACCCGACTGCTTCGAGATAATCGTGGGGACATTGGACCTCATAGCCTCCAAGGGCGAGATGCCGAAAGGCTCACTCACCGAAGGCATAACATAGACGTCGCTCAGCGCAAACATCTTCTGCACGTCGGCACCCCTTAGGAAGCCCGTGAAGTGGAACCTGTCGGCAATGCCGAGTCTTGCCACGCGACGGATGACGTGGTTCATCATATCGCCACTACCCGCCATAACGAACCTCACATTGGGGGTACGTTTGAGCACCTTAGCCGCCGCCTCCACAAAGTAGTCGGGACCCTTCTGGTAGGTGATACGTCCGAGGAAGGTGACAATTTTATCCTTCACGCCGCGTTCCTCCACCTGGTTGTTGTCGGCAAAGCGCACAGCGTTGTGCACCGTGATGACCTTCTCGGCAGGAATGCCATACTTATTAATAATTATATTGCGTGTGAGGTTGCTCACAGCCATAACCAAGTCAGCCGCCTCCATACCTCCGCGCTCTATGGCATAGGTCTGGGTGTTGATATTCTCGCCACTGCGGTCATACTCCGTAGCGTGCATATGCACCACCAGAGGCTTACCCGACACCTCTTTGGCTGCAATACCTGCATAGTAGGTGAGCCAATCGTGTGCGTGGATAACGTCGAACTGACCCTCCAAGTCAATAGCCACCTGGCGAGCCACAAGAGCATATCGTGCAACCTCCTCCATAAGGTTTGCGCCATACTTGCCCGAGAAGTTATACCTCTCGCGCCATACGTCACCCTCGTGGTGGATTGTGCCTACCTTCTCGCTGCGGCTACGCTCAGCCTCGAACTGCTCGGGCGAAATGTAGGGCACCATATTGGAGTTAATCTCCATAAACTTCACGTTGCGCCAAATCTCGCTGTCAGCCTCGCCACTACGATATACCGCATCTACATCGCTGGCATTGACAACCCTAATGAATCGCTGGTCCTCATCGCCATACGCCTTGGGGACTACAAAAATCACCTCCACACCATTGCGTGCCAAGCCACGAGTAAGACCATAGCAAGCCGTACCCAAGCCACCGGCAATGTGAGGGGGGAACTCCCAACCGAACATTAATACTCTCATAGTGACCTATTTTTTATATTTTTGAATCATTTCGTTTATGCGAAGCAGTGCGCCCACGCTCCAAGCCTGCGAGATGGCGCCACGAGCATCGTGTGGTGGATCGCCCTCGTAGATCTCCGATACGGAGCCGATACCCTTCGTGCTCATCTCCTCCTCGAAGGCGGCGAGTATCTCCTCTGCCTTATAGAGGAAGCTGTCACCCTGAACATCGAACCTTGCCTTAACATAGTGCTCCAAGGGCCATACCCACACACATCCCTGGTGGTATGCCTCGTCACGCTCGCGCTGGTTGCCACCGTAGCGACCCTTATAAAGGGGGTTGCGGGGCGAGAGGGTACGCAGACCGCGAGGGGTCAACAAGTGGCGTTTAACCACATCCGACACTGCCTCCTGCTGCACCAGCGAGAGCATCTTATAGTTCATCGAGCAGGCGATAATTTGGTTGGGGCGAATAAATACATTTGCACCCTTATCGTCTACATAGTCTGCCAAATATCCGTCCTCCAACCAGAAGAGTCTCAGGAACGACTCCTTCGTTTGTGCGGGAAGGTCCTTCCACTCCTCAACAAAGGCTTTATCCTTTGCCTCCGCAGCACATTCCAGCGCGTAGCAGAGTGCGTTATACCACAGTGCATTGACCTCCACCTGGTAGCCATCCCTGCCCGTTACGGGTTTGCCATCGACAACGGCATCCATCCAAGTGATGGCATACTCGGGGTGTGAAGCCCACACCAAGCCGTTGGTATGGAGCGACACGATACCGTCGATACCCCTGCGGTATGCCGCAAGAATATCTTTTACATACTTGCCATATCTCTCCCAAACAGCCTTGCGACCAATGTGCTCTTCGAGTTGCGAAAGAGTCCACACAAACCACAGAGGAGCGTCCACCGAATTATATGCCGTACCCACATTGGGGAACAAACCATCCTTCATCTCCCTTGTGATAGTATCCAGCACATCCAAGCACGCCTGAACATCGCCCTGCGCGAGAGTGATGCCGGGCAGCGACACAAAGGTATCCCTACCCCATCTGCCAAACCAAGGATAGCCTGCCACAACCTCACTCTTGCCACCCGAGCGGATAACGAATTGGTGCGCCGAGTGACGTAGCAGCGATATGAAGTCTATCTTGGAGTTCCTCTCCGAGAGCTCCTTCTCGAAGGCAGCCTCCAAGCCCTCAGGGTCTATCTCCTCCAACGACGCCGAGAAAACGACGGGTTTGCCCTTTTCGAGCTTCATCTCGAAGTAGCCCGTAGTCATAAGGTCCTCGTGGTTGTCATAGCCACGCTTTGCCTCCTCGGCATACTCGAAGTCGTAGTACCAATCGGGCGCCGCCACAAACTCTGCCACGGGGTTGGAGCACTGCATATAGAGGTAGGGGAACTCCTCATACAAGCGGCACTTAACACCGCCCTTGATGTCCCACGAGTGACCGTTGGCATACATATTGGCTTTGCTCAGCGCGTGTTTCTCCCTGAAAGCCAAGAATGGGCGCAAACGTAGTGTTGTTTCGCTCTTGGCTTCGAGTAAAGTGTAGCGAATAAAAAGGCGAGAGTGCGAAGTGTGCTGACGCCAAAGAATCTCCTTTTTCAGGAGCACACCACCCACACGATAGAGTATGGTAGGTGTAGGGTTGTACTCGAAGTCCACAATATACTTGTGACCTCGAGGCTCGTAGATTCCGGGGAATCTGTGCAGAGCGAGGTTAAAAGGTTGACCGTGCTGGATGACGGTTTCGTCGAGTGACGAGAGGAGCACATAGCTCTTATCATCACCCTCTCTGATTGGGCAGACCATAAGTCCGTGATACTTTCGAGTGTTGCAACACACAATGGTGGTACTCATATAGCCACCCGTGCGGTTGGTCGAAAGCATCTCGCGTTGGAGCGAGTATTCAAGGTTGCCCAAACTGTTCTTGTCAAATGTCAGTTCTGCCATATCTCTCTCCTTTGTTCTTAGTTATTTGTTTAGTTTATTGTTTGTTCTTTCTTCTTTTCACACCTTTTTGTAAAAAGGTCGCCCTTTTTTCTCCGCTTTTTGTAAAAAGCGGAACCAAAAACTTTTAGTGCACCTTCCAATCGTGGTACTACCTACCGATTTGCTTCGGAGTGGCTTCGGAGTGGCTTCGGAGCCACCTGCACTTTGAGCGTCATTCTGACGCCTTTGCGGTGGTGTGACTGCTGACCGCTAATCACCACCCCTCTATTTTAAGCGCTAGGGAAATCAGGGAACCTAAGGACTCCGCACCCTGCGAACTCCTTAAATTCTCTAACCTCCCTAACCTCTTTAACCTTATTTATACCCTAAAACTCCGTCTAGGGCGGGGCTATTTTGAGGCTGCTCGAAATTCTATGAACCGCAATTTGCTTTGCGCAAATGAGGTTTCCGAGAACGAGGCAGACGCCACAATAGCCCGCCAGAGGAATTTTACGCCCACTTAACGAGGGCAAAGTCCATACGATGGGGCAACTTGCTATTCTTGGGATAAACCCTCAGTGCTGCATCGTACGAGCCGGTGTGCTCCATAAGTGCATCAACAGCATAGACAACCTTCGAGCCCTCAACGCTCACAACCTCCAAGTCTACCTTCTTGGCAATCTTCACATCGTGACCGCTCTCAATCTGGCTTGCCAGCAAGAGCTCTACGCCGATATCCTCGGGACGCAAGCCGTCGATGTCAAGTGTTGCCTCGAAACGATACTTACCGCCCACAACCATAGGCTGCTTGCTCATATCTGCCTGCTTGGTGCTCACAACCCTCACTTTGTCCCAAGCGGCACTTACTTTGCGTTTCCAAGCCGCAATCTCGCGAGCCAACAGATAGTCGCTCTTGATGACCTCACGGTGACGCAAGTAGAGGGGATTGTAGAAACGCTCCTCGTAGTCGGTAATCATACGGTTGGTTGTAAAGTTCGACGCGATGTCGGCAATACAACTCTTCATACTCTTAATCCATCCCAGAGGCATACCGTTCTTGTCGCGGTTGTAGTAGAGAGGTACAATCTCCTCTTCGATGGTGCGGTAGATCATCTCCGCATCGAGTTCGTTCTGGTGGTTCTGGTCGGCGTAAGTGCGCTCCATAGGCAACATCCAACCTGCGCCCTCTTTGTAGCCCTCAACCCACCAGCCATCGAGCACCGAGAACTGCATAACGCCGTTCATCACAGCCTTTTCGCCGCTGGTACCCGAAGCCTCCAAAGGACGGGTGGGGGTGTTGAGCCAGATATCCACGCCCTGTACCATCTTGCGCGAGATGTCCATATCGTAGTTGGGCAGGAAGAGAATCTTACCTGCGAACTCGGGCATCTGCGAAACGGCAACAATGCGTTTGATAAGGTCCTGACCGGGAATATCCTGGGGGTGAGCCTTACCCGCAAAGACGAACTGCACGGGGCGCTCGGGGTTGTTCACAAGTGCCGACAACCTTTCGAGGTTGGTGAACAAGAGGTGTGCGCGTTTATAGGTCGCAAACCTACGAGCAAAACCGATTGTGAGCACCTCGGGTTTGAAGTTCTCCTTCACAGCCACCATCTGGCGGGGCGAAGCGATAGCCGACTTGGTCCTATCGCTCATAATCTTGCCGACGGTCTTGAAAAGACGCTGTTTGAGCTCCAAGCGAGCCTCCCAGAGCTCTTTGTCGGGGATGTTGTTAACCTTCTGCCAAGCAGGGATGTTATACTGCTCCTCAGAGAAGCCCTCTGCAAAGTACTTAGCATAGAGCCTGCGGAGTGTCGATGCGGTCCAGGTGGGGAAGTGTACGCCATTGGTAACATAGCCAATGTGCAACTCGTCCTTGAAATATCCGGGCCACATATCGCCCAAAATATCCTTACTTACCTCGCCGTGGAGCCAACTTACACCATTTACCTCCTGCGAGAGGTTGCAAGCGAGGAAACTCATCGAGAATTTCTCGCTAGGGTCGTTGGGACGGGTCTTACCGAGGTTGATGAACTGCTCCCAAGTGATGCCAAGCCTATCTGGGTAGTGCGACATATACTGACGAATCATCTGCTCGGGGAAAGCATCGTGACCTGCGGGCACGGGGGTGTGAGTGGTGTAGAGCGAAGAGGAGCGAACAACCTCCAAAGCCTCGCTGAACGAGAGGTTCTTGCCCTTGACATAGTTGTGGATACGCTCCAAACCGATGAAGGCTGCGTGACCCTCGTTGCAGTGATAGATGTCCGACTTGATACCCATAGCATTCAGTGCGCGGATACCACCTACGCCCAAGAGAAGCTCCTGTTTGAGGCGGTGCTCCCAATCACCACCATAGAGGTGGTAAGTGATGCTCCTATCCTCTTCGATGTTGAGTTCGTGGTCGGTATCGAGGAGGTAGAGGTCCGTACGACCAACCTCGCATTTCCAGATGCGGGCAGTCACGGTACGACCGGGCAGTGCCACCTGAATGGAGCACCAGTTGCCCATCTCATCACGAGCAGGCGAGATGGGGAGTTTCTGGAAGTTCTGAGCCTCATAAGCCGCCTCCTGAGCACCCTGAGCCGAGAGTTTTTGTGTGAAGTAGCCGTAGCGGTAGAGCAGACCTACTGCAACCATAGGCACATTCTTATCCGAAGCCTCTTTGATGTAGTCGCCAGCCAAGATACCCAGACCACCCGAGTAGATTTTCAGCGAGGAGTGCAAACCGTACTCCATCGAGAAGTAGGCAATTTTGGGACCCTTAGCCTCAGCCTTCTTAGCCATATAGGCGCGGAACTGGGCATATACCTCGTCGAGTTTTGCGAGGAATTTCTCGTCCTGCTCCAACTCTTTAACCCTTGCATAGGGGATTTTGTCCAAGAGTGCGATGGGGTTCTTGGATGTTGCTGCCCACAGCTCGGGGTCGATAGACTCGAAGAGTTCGTGTGCGCCCAGAGTCCAGCTCCACCAGAGGTTCTTCGAGAGAATCTCCAATGCACGCAGACGCTCGGGAAGGCTCTTCTCGACCATCAGACGGCTCCACGAGGGCTGGCTGCTCACGAGTTGCTGGCGCACGAAGTTCACCTGCTCGTAGGTGTTGCCACCGTCATAGACAGCTTTATTGGTGCGGGTGATGACCCTATCGAGAGCCACACCGTATGCCTCGGTATAGTTGTTTACAAAGTTTTTCCAGAGTGCCGTACGCGAGATCTCGTATGCCGACTGGCGAGCCTCCTCGTACTCCTTCTTGCTCATTGTGGCATAGCGCTCGATGGTCTCGGCAATAGTCTCTGACACCGACTCGCTATTGGAGTCGTTGCGAGTGATGACCGTAACGCCCTTGTGACCACCCGAGAGGTCGTCTACCCACTTACCGAAGCCTGCAAGCGAGGTGGTGACGGTGGGAATAGAGAACGCCACACTTTCGAGAGGAGTATAGCCCCAAGGCTCGTAGTAGGATGCAAAGACGGTCAAATCCATACCAGAGAGGTAGTCGTAGTAGCTCTCGGTGAAGATACCGTCGGCGCCCTGCAAATAGGTGGGCACGAAGAGAACCTTAACTCTCGAATCTACGCCATCGAGAATGCTACCCGACACAGCCCTTACGATGGGGTCGCTCTCGGGATTTGTAAGCGTGTGGGTCACAAAGCGGAGCTGCGAGGGATCGATGGGGTATTTCTTGTCTGCCAAGTGGTTTGCCAAGTCGCGGCGGGGACCCTCGTTACCAGCGGGAACAGTGATGATTGCCAATACCTCGCGACCCTCGGGAGCGCGCTCGGCAACTTTTTTCAGAGCGTCGATATATACATCCAAACCCTTATTCCTAAACTCGTAGCGACCCGAAGTACCTACAATCAGAGGCTCCTTGTCGAACTTCTTGCCGTAGCAAGCCTCGGTAGCCTCGATGATAGCCTTGCGGGCAGCCTTACGGCGGCTCACAGCCTCCTCGCCCTTCCATACGAAGTCATCCTCAAAACCATTGGGTGTTACTACATCCACCTCCGTACCGAGCAGATACTTACACTCCTTGGCGGTTATTTTGCTCACCGTGCAGAAAGCGTCGTGGTTGCGTGCTGCAACTTTCTCCAAAGAGTGCTTAGCCACCACGTTGAATTGGCGTGCGTAGTCGTCGGCATTGAACGAACCCAAGCCACCATAGAGGGGCAGACCGCTACCTGCGATGCAACGACCCATAACGGTTGCGTGGGTCGTAAATACGGTAGCCACATAGGGCGAAGCCGAACGGAGGTAAAGACCACCGCTGGCAGTCATCCACTCGTGGAAATGAGCCACAATGCGCTCATTCGACGAGCAGAAGTTGCTAACGTAGCTCTCGATAACCTTACCTGCGGCAAAGCCAAAGAGCACAGGCTCGATGTAGTCCCACTGACCACTGATGCTATCTACTTTATGATTCTCCCAGAGGAATTTCAGGATATCGTCTTTCTTGCTGATGAGCGAGGAGAAGTCCACCAGAACCACAATAGGTTCGCCCTCCACCTTCCAACGACCAACCCTCACGCGGTAGCCCTGCGAGTAGAGCACCTGGCGCCACTCACGGAGCATATTAAGGTCCTCCTGGAACTCAGGATTCTCGCCCTCGCGGTTGATATCGGGACCTATCAGGATATATTTATTGCCCATCTCGCGGGTCATAGTCTGTGCCTTGGTAGAAACCACGGTGTGAATACCGCCCACCTTGTTGCAGACCTCCCAACTAACCTCAAATAAGTAATCCGGTTTCTGTACTGTTTCGTTTTTCATACCTGTTTTTCTTGATTGTCGAACATTGCCCCTCGGTCGCCTTGCCCTAATCTAACTAATTCGTCCACAAGGTGCTCTCAGCGGAACAACTGCCCAACCAATTTTTGCTTTTTATTGTGTTTTGTAAGTTTAATTTTCTTTTGTTTGCTTGCCTTTGGCAACAAGTAGCCAAAAACGACACAAAAATACAAAATTTTTCCAAACTTACCAATATATTATTTAGAGGGTTATTAAATTTTTTTAATAACTGCTATTTTGTTAAGACGAACGGCGCTTTTCGGGGTGCGAGTGGTCGCCTTTGGGGGTTAGTCGAAAAACTCTGCAATTACCCCGTCCGACACCAGCCAATGCTCCTCGGCAAAGGCTATGTTTTCGCCCTTTCGGAGTAGTACACCCGCCCCCAGAAAGGGCTCGGCAATGCGCTCAAATTGCGCCCTTTTTGCCCTGCCAAACTGCTCTTCGAGAGCCACCAAATCGACACCCTCGACGGTCCTTAGCGACACCATCACAACCTCCTCATAACGCTCTTGTGCTGAGAGTGTTTCGCTGTCGAGCGAGGAGCCTTCAAGGTACTTGTTTATGGAGGGCAAATGCCAACTGCGAGTACACTTTCCGTCGAACGAATGAGCCCCCGCACCGAGTCCCAAATAGGGCACTCCACGCCAATAGGCAGAGTTGTGTCGCGAACGGTAGTTCGGGCGGGCAAAGTTGGATATTTCGTAGTGTTCGTAACCCGCCTTGCGGAGCACCTCGCACAGCACCCCATACTCCTTATCGGAGAGTTCTTCGGGGGCTGTCGTGACCCCCTTTTTGCCAAAGAGAGTATTCTCTTCGATGGTGAGATGATAGGCAGAGATATGCTCAACGCCCAGAGCCACAGCCCTCTCCACATTCCCTCGCCAATCCTCCAAAGTGGCAGTAGGCAGACCATATATAAGGTCTATGGAGATGTTGTCAAAACCCGCCTTGCGAGCCCTCTCCACAGCCCTCACAGCCTCCTCGGCAGTGTGTCGGCGGTTCATCATCTGCAAGTCTTCGTCACGAAACGACTGAATGCCAATGCTTAGACGATTGACCCCTAGTGTTCTCAGCCCTGCAAGGTACTCTTCGGAGAGGTCGTCGGGGTTTGCCTCAACGGTTACTTCCTCCACCTCAGAGCAGTCAAAAACCTCCCCCGCACACGCCACAAGAGCACCCAACTCCTCGGGGGTACAGACAGTTGGCGTGCCACCGCCGAAGTAGATGGTTTTCAGCACCGTACCCTCCAACATCGGCGCACGCTCACGCATCTCGCGAGCCGTTGCAGCAAGCACCTCCGACTTGCGTGCGAGCGACATCGTCTTGTAGAAATCACAATATCCGCAGAGCCTCTTGCAGAAGGGAATGTGTATGTAGAGTGAAGAGGTCGTCATCATACCCCAAAGGTCAGCAAAGAAATTCAAAATTCAAAATTCAAAATTCAAAATTTTTGGGCTAACACTCCCATAACTCCCATTTCTCCCATATCTTCCACAAATCACAGCAGACGGTCGGCTACCCCACCCAAGTGCATATCGCGGAGCAGATGCAAGGCTTGCGTAGCGCGAGAAAGCGGAGTTTGCTAATGGGTAAATGAGCTTTTCGAGCGCAAGCGTAACGCAACAGATGCCCAGAAGACGTGATTGCACAGTCGTTAGTTGCAGACCCACCCAAGTGCATATCGCGGAGCAGATGCAAGGCTTGCGTAGCACGAGAAAGCGGAGTTTACTAATGGGTAAATGAGCTTTTCGAGCGCAAGCGTAACGCAGCAGATGCCCGCGATATGCGCTTGGGCAAAAATTAATGTAAAGTTTACACTCATTGTTCACAAAATAACAATAAAGGTATTACCTTTGCACTCGGTTAGTTAGAAACAAAAACAAACACAAAAGCAAACATCAACAATAAAAAAGCAGTATTCTATGGCTACTTTGGATTTGAAAAAGTACGGCATTGAGGGTGCCGAGGTAATCTACAACCCCTCCTACGAGCAGCTCTTCGAGGATGAGACCAATCCCAACCTCACAGGCTACGAGAAAGGTCAGCTCACCGAGACCGGCGCAGTAAACGTGATGACAGGTATCTACACCGGTCGTTCGCCCAAAGACAAATTCTTCGTTAAGGACGAAACCAGCGAGAACACCGTATGGTGGACCAGCGAGGAGTACAAAAACGACAACAAACCCGTTACTCCCGAGGCTTGGAAAGAGCTCAAAAAAATCGCTACCGACCAGCTCAGCAACAAGAAACTCTACGTTATGGATACCTTCTGCGGTGCTAACGAGAACACTCGTTTGAAAATCCGTTTCGTAATGGAGGTTGCTTGGCAGGCTCACTTTGTGAAGAATATGTTCATCCGTCCTACCGAGGAGGAACTCGCAAACTATGGCGAGCCCGACTTCGTGGTACTTACCGCTTCGAAAGCAAAGGTTGAGAACTACAAAGAACTCGGCTTGAACAGCGAGACCGCCGTTGTCTTCAACCTCACCGAAAAGATGCAGGTTATCATCAACACCTGGTATGGTGGCGAGATGAAGAAGGGTATGTTCTCCTATATGAACTACCTCCTGCCCTTGAAAGGTATCGCTTCGATGCACTGCTCGGCAAACACCAACGAGAAGGGCGAGACCGCAATTTTCTTTGGTCTTTCGGGTACCGGCAAGACCACCCTTTCGACCGATCCCAAACGCCAACTCATCGGCGATGACGAGCACGGCTGGGATGACGAGGGTATCTTCAACTTCGAGGGTGGCTGCTACGCTAAGGTTATCAACCTCGACAAGGAGAGCGAGCCCGACATCTGGAACGCTATCCGCCGTGACGCTCTCTTGGAGAACGTAACCGTAGACGCTGAGGGTCACTGCGACTTTGCAGATAAGAGCGTTACCGAGAACACTCGCGTTTCGTACCCCATCTACCACATCAACAACATCGTTAAGCCCATCTCGAAGGCACCCGCTGCCAAGAAGGTTATCTTCCTCTCGGCTGACGCATTTGGTGTACTGCCTCCCGTGTCGATTCTGACTCCCGAGCAGACCAAATACTACTTCCTCTCGGGCTTCACCGCAAAACTTGCAGGTACCGAGCGTGGTATTACCGAGCCCACCCCCACCTTCTCGGCTTGCTTCAGCGCAGCATTCTTGTCGTTGCACCCCACCAAGTACGGCGAGGAGCTCGTTAAGAGGATGCAGGCTTCGGGCGCAACCGCCTACCTTGTGAACACAGGTTGGAATGGCACCGGCAAACGTATCTCCATCAAGGATACCCGCGGTATTATTGACGCTATCTTGGACGGCTCTATCGACAAGGCTCCTACCAAGCAGATTCCCTACTTCAACTTCACCGTACCTACCGAGTTGCCCGGCGTAAATCCCGCAATTCTCGATCCCCGCGACACCTACGCAGCAGAGGCTGAGTGGACTGTTAAGGCTGAGGATTTGGCTGGCAGGTTCATCAAGAACTTCTCGAAGTTCACCACCAACGAAGAGGGTAAGGCACTGGTTGCAGCAGGTCCCAAGTTGGAGAAATAGTCAGAGGTCTGACAATACACGAAGAGGTGGTTTCCGCTGATGGGAACCACCTCTTTTTTTAACGTGAGCATAAGGAAGATAGGGACATTAAGGACATTAGAGCCCTTAAATTCCTTAAATTCCTTAAATTCCTATAAGCCCCATACGCCCTATAAGGCTTATGACTATTGACGTTAGACACAAACCACCACCTATCCCAAGTGCGCCCCTCCGACCACGGGATCCCCTCCCTCACATTCACGGGTATTAAAAAAGATACCTGTGTTCTATTGTGCATCATTTCCCCCTCGGAGCGCGGGTATTAAAAAATATACCCGTGGAGGTGGGGGTTGCTTTGTGGGGCTATTTTTTGGGGTGTGATGCAATGCCCTTTACGGTGAGTGTTGTTCGTTTTGCGAAAATTTTTCTATATTTGTGGTGTCTATGGGTTTAACGCCCGTGGATTTACATATTTGAAAGTGTTTTCGCACTGTCCTTAATCGAAAATGTGGAAGTTTTCAAGAACAACAGGACAACGAATAGCACTCATTCCTTGTATATATGCCATTGGTGTACCCACACCAGTAGAGCATTGTACATAGGTGTGGGGCATTGTGTCGTTTATTGTTGTTACGGGTTCTTCCACAACCTTCGATTAGATAAACGAAAATCAACTCCACACTTTCTTTTTGCAGATAATCCACCGCAGTTGGAGTTGCTACGGTAATGTAATTTGGAACAAAATACGTTAAACCAAATTTATACATTACTATGAAAAGACTTTTTCTACTTCTTGCCCCACTCACTTTGGGGCTGATGATTGGCTGTTCGTATGACGACAGCGCAATTATGGACAAGATTGCCGAAATAGAGAAAGAGCACGATGAGATGCAGGCTCAGATTGACGCTCAGCAGACGCTCCTCTATGCTCTTGCCAACAAACTCACAATCACTGCTGTAACCCAGACCGACAACGGCTACACGATTACCTTCTCGGATGGAACTTCTATGTCCATTAAGGATGGCGAGCAAGGCGAAAAGGACGAAGATGGTGATTCCTTTATTGAATCTATTGTGGTTGGCGATGAGGATGTGACTTTCACTCTCGCCGATGGCACCGTGATAGTTATTCCTTTGGGTAGTGGTAGTGGCGAGCCCTCGGCAGAGAATAACAAAATATACTACACCACCTCCGATGGCAAAAAGCTCTTCCCCAGCAACACTGAACCTGCCGCCTTTGGCGCAATCCTTGTTTCGAACACCTACGAGGATGGTCAGGGTGTCCTCACCTTCGATGACACCATCACTTCGATTGGATATGAGGCATTCGAGGATTGCTCCTCGCTGATAAGCATTACTATTCCCGACAGTGTTACTTCGATTGGAGGAGCAGCATTCTATAATTGCACCTCGCTGACAAGTGTTACCATTGGCAGTGGCGTTACTGAGATTGGAGATACTGCATTCAATGGTTGCACCTCGCTGACAAGTTTTTGCGGTATATATGCTTCGGAGGATGGTCGTTGCTTAATCGTTGATGGTACTCTCAAGTCTTTTGCCCCAGCAGGACTTACCGAATACACCATTCCCGATAGTGTTACTTCGATTGGAGGGGCTGCATTCCGTGGTTGCACCTCGCTGACAAGTGTTACCATTCCCGACAGCGTTACTAAGATTGGAAATAATGCATTCGAAGGTTGCACCTCGCTGACAAGTGTTACCATTCCCGACAGCGTTACTTCGATTGGAATTAATGCATTCTCTGGTTGCACCTCGCTGACAAGTGTTACCATAGGCAATGGCGTTACTGAGATTGGACAAGCTGCATTCTATGATTGCGAATCGCTGACAAGTGTATATTGCAAGGCCGTAACACCGCCCAGAGGAAACACGACTATGTTCTCGTATTACATTGATGGTGAATATGTGCCTATTGGCTGCACGATTTATGTTCCCACCGAGAGTGTGGATGCGTACAAGAAAGCCTTATATTGGAGCGACTATAAATCATATATCTACGGTTACGATTTTGAGTAGGCGTTAGGGCTTATAGGGCTTTAAGGGCTTTAAGGACTTTAAGGACTTATAGGGCATTAAAGACTTTTCGCCGTTTTGCTCGCGGGTATCTTTTTTGATACCCGCGAGTTTTTTATAAGGCATATAGGGCGTATAGGGCGTATAAGCCTTATAGGCGACAGACCTCTCCCGCCTTCGGCACCCTCCCTGCTCGGCGGGGACGCCGAGCACAATTTCGACCACCCCTCCTAACCTCCCCTTTCGTAGGGGAGGAACTACTCTAACTTAGGGGAGGGTTTAAGAGAAGACCTTTTTTCGGGGAGGTGTGTGGCTCTCCGAAGGAGAGTGGCGGGCAAAAGAATAGCCCTCTCAAACTCGTTTGAAAGAGGGCTATTGTTTTGACAGCCAAGCTATCTGCGAAAGATAGCCACACCTCACCGCAAGGGCTGCACTAAAAGTTTTTGGTTCCGCTTTTTACAAAAAGGCGTCAGAGTGACGCTTTTGTGCAGGTGGCTCCGAAGCCACTCCTAAGCAAAGCGGCAGGTAGTACCACGATTGGTTGGTGCGCGAAAAGTTTTTGGTTCCGCTTTTTACAAAAAGCGGAGAAAAAGCGGAGAAAGAAGTCAACTCAAACCACCTCAATCCCAGTCGCCGCTATTGAAGGCGTTGTTGATGTCGGCGAGGCGTTCGGAGTAGATGGAGCGCATACGGGCGACAGCCTCGTTCCAGGGGAGTGCCTCGTCGCCATTCACACCGCCCGTATCTTGTGGATTCCAGAGTGCGAAGTTGCGCTGTGCCGAGAGAGTCAGTCGCTCCGCTTCGGAGTCCATAAAGTCGAGTAGTGCGAGCAGGCGTGGGTATATCTCTGCCCAACGCTCTTTGGCGAGAGTGCGCATTGCGGGGTCTTTGAGCAGTCGGTTGTACCATAGTGCGCCCGTGAGGTAGAGCCTGCCCTTTGCCGAGGTGGAGACATTGTAGGAGAATGTGCCCCAATCGAAGTCCCAGATGGGTCCTGCGGTGAGTTTGCCGCCTCGGTCCTTGTACATATAGACACTTCCGGGGTTGTTTATCTCGTGGTTAAGACATACCTCAAAGACGAGCCAATAGTCTATGAAGGATTGCCGGTCTATGTAGTTTGCGTAGCCACTCTCGGGCGAGAGATAATCCTCCGAGTAGATAAGACGCTCCAAAGAGTTGATGTACTCCTGCGCCCAGGCGAATTGCTCTGCCGTAAGGTCCTCCTCATCGGGCGACTTTATGGCAAAGGGGGTGTTGCGCGAGGTACGCCACTGCCACTCGTTGTCGAAGTGGAAGTCGAGTTCGAAGAGATAACCGCCCGTAAGAGCCTCGCCAGCGTTATCCTCGGGAGTCATCTCTGTGATATTCACACGATTTTCATCTACCTTTATGTGCTCCGTTAGCAGATAACAACCCAAGTGCTTGCCATTGAGGAAGAGTTCTACATATTCGTTGCGAGGTGTCCACGCTAAGGAGGTCTGCTGGGCGATTTTCAGTGCCATACGATTACGGAGCATCGTTTTGTCCATAGCGTTTGCCAAGAGCACCCAACGCTTGTGCTTGGGCATACCGAGCACCGAGGTTTTCTTCTCGAATTTCAGTGCGTAGGGCTTCTTGTTCCAGCCCCAAGTGGTGTTGCCACGACCTCGGATATTGACCTCGGCATCCTCCAAGTCGTCATACTGCCCCATACCATTTATGGAGAGCGTTGCGCTCTTCCAATCCTCCTTGGAGGTTACGGGACCTCTATCGGCGGTATAGATGTGCATTACGGGCAGCCCCGTAAAGTTCGTAAGCCTCACTCGGAACTGCTCCGAGCCGACCGTATATACAACCTCTTGCGAGAAGTCCACAACACTCTCTCCGCTCTGCTGCACCACTCCTCCGATGGTTGCCGCAGCACTACTCTCGAAACGCGCCACAAGAGCCATATCGGCTAAGGGCTCCTCGGTTGCGCCCGAGAAGGTGCGGGTTGCGGAGTCGTAGACCATCCACACATCGCCCGAGAGCGCAGGGTTGTCCGCACGCAGAAAACGCAGATTTTTCAGCGTATATTCCATATTGCGGCTGCTGACCTCGAAAGGCTCGGTATAGAGCGTTGTTTGCCCATTTGTAACCCTCACTCTTAGGCTCTCGCAAAACTCCCCGATGGGGTTTTTGCGGGCGAGGAACAATCGCCAACGACCATCTGCTTCGGTGGGCTCTGCCTTGCGAAGCACAAGGTGCTCAGGAGCAGCATCACTCTCGGCAGCCACAAGCGAAAACCACTCCGCCTCGACCACGGCTGTGGGCTCCTCAACGAAGAGGTAGATAGTCGCCTCATCCGAGAAGTCAAGAACGTAGGACTCCTGCTCCACGCTTACAGCAAGGAGTTCGCCCTCGGCGGGTTGCTCTATTGGTGGGGGTGTAGGCTCCTCGGGCTCGGGGGTTACGGTTGGCTCTTCGGGAGTGGGTGTACAGCCCACCATAAGGGCTGCCACCACTCCCACAAGAGATTTTATGTGCTTAGAGAGTTTCATTATTCAGCACTCTGAGTAACCTTAACCACAAGGCAGGGGTCGGGGATGTTGTAACCCTCGTATGCCTGACCGGCTGCTGTTGCGGGATGAACGTGGATGTAGCCCACACGGCTCTTGCCCGAGGTATTCTCGGCTGCCGAGTAGTTGAGCCAGTCGCCACCCACGCCTGCCGAGAGCCAATCAATCGAATTACCCTCTGCATCGACATAGGTGTAGGTCATAGCGTGCGCATCATCGCCAAAGGTGTTGTCACGAGTGCCATCTACCACACCGTCAACAACCTTGTACACCGACATCCAAGTAACACCTGCATTGGTGCAACCACCTGCGCCAACGGTCATATTTTGACGCATATTAAGGTTATTGGGGTCGTTGCCAAAGGTGTAGACAGCCACAGGAGCATCGCTCGAAGCGGGCATCTGAGTAACCTCGATGGTCACTACGGGGTTGCCACCAACAATCTCTACCTCGGAATCGCTCTCGGGATAGGAGAGTGTTACCACACCCTTTCGCCAATCTGCCTCGGCAGAGGAGTCGGCAGTCAGATAGACGTGATTGCCACCTACGCGAGCAGTGAGCCACGTGACGTTGCTCTCCACTACGAGCGAAGCGAACCACTTCGAGCCGCCATCATCGGTCTGCGAGCCATCGACCATAGCAAAGAAGTAGCCCAAATCGCGTTCGGTCAAACCTGCGGGAGTAACCACCAACGATGTAGAGAGGTTGGCGGTGGTGTAGTAGAGTTCGCTCCTTTCGCCCGCGGCCTTGCTTGGTTGCTGCACAACCTCAATAGTGAAGGCTGTGTTGTCGGGAGTCATAATATAGGTATCCGTATCGCCCTTAAATGTGGCAGTTATGGTAGCCCTACGCTCCTCAGTGGTCGAGGGGTTGGGCTCGATGGCTGCAAGTTCGAGGTTGTTGAAGTTGCCACCCACAACATTTACCACACACCAATCGGCATTGGTGGTAACCTCCACCGTCTTGAAGAAGGGCTCGATAGCCTCAGCATCGGGCACTGCCGTTGCCGAGCCATCCAAGTAGGCAAGGAAGTATCCCAAGCCTTTTACGCCACTCTGACCGCCACCGGGGATTGTCACCACAGCATCGCCAAACCATTGGTATGCAAGTGAGTGGGTTGCAGTTGCACCATTCTGAGCCACCTCGATAGTGGCGATGACGGGATTTTCGATAGCGTACTCCTTGGTCGATGGGGTGTAGAGAAGTTTTACAGTTGCGGTGCGTCCCTCGGTGGACTCATTTTTGGCGATGGTCAGCACGGGGTGGTTGTTGTTGACAATTTTTCCGCTCACCCAATCGGCAGCCACACCCGAAGCGTCGGTTACCTCGAAGGAGATTTGGGTGTAGTAGTCGGCAGTGTAGTTTTCGATATCCTCCACACCATCTACGCTTGCCAAGTAGTATCCCATATCCTGCTCGCCACCCAATGCGCTCATCGAGAGCGAAGTGAGGAGGTTGGCAACGTTGTAGGTCACCACCTTAGTGCCGTTCTCCAAGCGCGAGGTGGCATTTTTGAGGTCGAAATAGTGGGTATGTACCGCACCACACTCAAATGTCAACTCTTGCTCGCCATAGTCGAAGGTGTATTTCGCAACATCGGTCTTAACGACAACCTTAGCACCTGCACTCTTGGCAGGCAGCAGCTCCATAAAGATGCCCTTTGCGGTATCCTTGTCGGCACCAACCTCATAGGGGGCGTGGAGAGTTGCCACAACACTCTGCGAGGGGGTTTCGCTTGTCGATACTGCGTAGGTGTTCTTTGCAAGGTCATAGAGCAAGGTGCCCGCAAGTGGAGCGTTTGCTTCGAGGGTTACGGAGAGCACTTTCTCGCCAACGAGAGCCTCCTCCGAGGAGTAAACCACATAGCGAGCCAGCGAAGTTGCAAGAGCCATATCGACCGTAGCCCTGGGTGCGCTAACGGGAGTCAGCATAGGCTCGGTATCCACAAGCGACAAAGCAAGCCCCTGGGTACTACCCGCAGCGTTGAGCGTTACGGAGGGTGCAACCTTGACTTGCAACTGAGTGGGAGTGAGTGTGTTGGGTGCAAAGAATACTCTTGCCGAAGTGGTTTCGTAGGGGATGTCGAACGAGAAGCGTGCCACGCCATTCTCAACACTTACCGACTTGGACTCCACCTGCTTAGCCTCGTTTGTAAGCAGCACGAGCTTGCAATTCTGGGGCTCCCAATCGAACTCCATAGCATCCGAGAGTGAAGCCTTCGAGGTTGCCGAGAAGATTGCCTCCACCTCCAAAGGGCGAGTGGTGGGCGTTGGTTCGGGTTCGGGCTTAGGTTGTGGCTGTGGTTCGGGTGTCTCCTCACAGGCAGCCATAAAGAGTGTCAGCAGTGCAAGAGCACCAAATTTCAGGAACTTTTTCATAGTGATTTAGGTTTATTTGATATTGTTAGTGTTTCGTGCGAAGTTGCTCAACAAATTTAAGAATAATAAACCCACGCGCGAGAGCCCCCGTAGAAAAAAGTGGACACAAAACAACTCTCCAAAAGCACATAACCCTAATTACCAAACAATTAACCTCGCACCCAAGGATGTGTAAAAGTAGAACAACAGTGCGTTTAATTAAAACTTTTTATAAGAATTTTAACTCCCACACTTTCGAGGTATCCCAAAAAGAGCTATATTTGTGGAAACGCTACCGACAATGAAACGAAAACTCACGATACCCACTCTATTGGTTGCCGTAGTGGCACTCCTAAACTCCTGTTCGCCAGCCCCCGACGCACTGGACGTTGCCTTCGGCGAGCTCGACAAGGCGATTGCGATGCGACAGCACTATTCGCAACTCAAAGAGGAGCGCATCGCCTTCGAGCGCGAGCGAATCACCAACCACACACTTCCCTACAAGGAGCACTTGGCAACCATAGAACTGCTTGTAGGAGAGTACAACAAATACCAACTCGACTCCATCATAGTGTGGCTCGGCAGAGGCATAGAACTCGCCGAGGCTGAGGGAGATAAGCACACAGCCGACAGACTCACACTGCGCAACGTGGAGTACTATACTATGGCGGGATTTTACAGCGAGGCAGCATCTCTGCTTGCCTCGATAGACACGCTCGGGATGACACCCGAGGAGCTACGCCATTACTACCGCGCCGCCCACTCCCACCATCGCGAGTTGCGAGAGTACTCGGCAGACCCACGCACTAAGGCACTCTCGGCACGTTTGGAGCAGCACTACATCGACCGCCTCATTGCCACCGAGAGCGACACCCTCGAACAGCACAAACTCCTGTGTACCAAATACAGCAACCTCTCCGATTGGGAGAACCTCTCGCGCGAATTGGACATTGTCCTCCCAACCCTCTCGCCCAACAAGCAGGAGTTTGCCTACTTCTCCTACCTGAAAGCCATCAGCGTGGGCGACGATCGTGGCACCCGCGAGGAGTATATGACCCATCTGGCACGCTCTGCCCGAGCCGATATGGTCAGCTGCACCACCGACCACGCATCACTCTGTATGCTCTCCGAGATACTCTTTCACCTGGGCGAAGTGGAGCAAGCCTTCGAGTACATACAGATTGCTATGCAGGACGCAACCTTCTACAACTCGCGCCTGCGTCCTTGGCAGGTTGCCGAGATGTTGCCCGTCATTGAGAGCAGTTACAGCGAGCGAATGAGCGCCCGCAACACCTCGCTCTACGTTGCCACAGGCATCACGGCACTGCTCCTTGTGGTGATACTTATTGTGCTGATACATAAGAGCAAGCAGAACCGCCAAATTCGCCAAACCAAGGCAAAACTCGAAGCGATGAACACCACCCTGAGCGAGTATGTAGCAAAACTCTCGGCGCAGAACGAGGTGGAGCACTCCTTGGCTGCCGAACTGAGTGAGGCAAACACCGTCAAGGAGCAGTATATCGGCTTGTTCCTTGTCATCTGCTCGAACTACATAGACCTGCTGAAATCCTACCACAAAAACGTGCGCAAGAAACTCTCGCAGGGCTCCTTAGAGGCTCTCCAAGCAGAGATTAATAAATCCACCATCATTGACGATGCCGAGGAGGAGTTTTATACCAACTTCGACAACGCCTTTTTGAGCCTCTATCCCACCTTTGTCGAGGAGTTCAACGCACTCTTGAAGGAGGATGGGCAGATTGTTCTGAAAAATCCCCGAGTCCTCAACACCGAACTGCGCATTTTCGCCCTCATAAAACTCGGCATCACCGACTCTTCGCGCATCGCATCGCTGCTACGCTACTCTGTAAATACCATCTACAACTACCGCGCAGGAGTGAAGAATAAGTCCATTGTGGCAAGGGATGACTTTGAGGACAGAGTGCGCCGAATAGGCTCCAAAGTGCAGAAGATGCCCGACGAACGGTCGTAGAAGCGTCCACTTTTTAGGACTCCCCATTGGGCGACATTGTAGTCTGACTATCAAGCATATAACGCTGTTGTAGAGGTGTAGAAGTTCCACTAAAATTTCTACACCTCTTATTTTGCGCCAAAAAATAAGTACCTTTACCTTGATAAAATCGCGTACACGCGCGTATGAGGACCGAAAACTATAAATCAAAACAAGAATAATTATGAACCGTACAGTAAAGACTCTTGCCATCACTCTTATGGCACTCGTGGCGCTTGGTTGCACACCTAAGGACAACACCGAAAAGCGCATCGACAAACTGCTTTCGCAGATGACGCTCGAAGAGAAAATCGGACAGCTCAATCAGGTTACCCACTACACCACCGAGCAGATGTGCAAGGAGGTTGCTACGGGTAATATCGGTTCTATCCTCAACCTCTCAGACCCCGTGGAGATTAACAAACTCCAAAGGGCAGCCGTGGAGGAGAGCCGTCTGGGTATTCCTTTGGTCTTCGCAAGAGACGTCATTCACGGTTTTAAGACCATCTTCCCCATTCCTCTGGGTCAGGCTGCATCGTTCGACCCCGAGATTGTCGAGAGGGGCGCACGCATTGCTGCCCAGGAGGCTGTGGCTTCGGGCGTAAGGTGGACCTTCTCGCCTATGGTCGACATCTCGCGCGACTCGCGCTGGGGTAGGATTGCCGAGAGCTTCGGCGAGGACCCCTTCCTCACCAGCGAGCTCGCTCTTGCAATGCTGCGCGGCTACGAGCAGAACGAGAAACCCCTTGCAGCGTGTGCTAAACACTTTGTGGGCTATGGTGCCTCGGAAGGTGGTTTGGACTATGCCCCCGTACACATCACCGAGCGCGAACTGAGGAACTACTACCTTCCTCCCTTTGAGGCTCTGGCTAAGGCGGGCTGTATGACTCTTATGCCTTCGTTCAACGACAACGACGGCATCCCCTCGGCAGGCAACAAATTCCTCCTCAGGGATGTATTGCGTGGCGAATGGGGCTGGGACGGCTGCGTAGTGAGCGACTGGGGCTCGGTAGGCGGTATGCTTGCTCACGGCTTTGCTGCCGATATTAGGGAGGCTGCCAAACGTGGTCTTACGGCAGGTACCGACGTGGATATGATGTCCTACGCCTACATCTCGCAACTGAAAGATTTGGTCGAGAGTGGCGAGTTGGACGAGAAGGTAATTGACGAGAGCGTGCGCAACGTTCTGAGGCTCAAATTCCGCCTCGGCTTGTTCGAGAATCCCTATGTGGAGGAGGAGAACTATCAGGCTGCCTTCTACACTCCCGAGGCATTGGAGGCTGCACGTGTGGCTGCCGTTGAGAGTGCCGTTCTGCTCAAAAACGACAAAAACGTACTTCCTCTCTCACCCAAAACCAAACGCATCTTGGTTGCAGGTCCTTTGGCTAAGGCTCCCCACGACCAGCTGGGTACTTGGATTTTCGATGGCGAGAAGTCGCACACCGTAACTCCCTTGCAGGCTCTCTTGGAGAACTATGGTGAGCGTGTCAAGGTTGGCTATTCGGACATTCTCTCTTATAGTCGCGAGAAGTGCAGCGACAAAGAACTCCGCAACTTCACCGCACAGGCTACTACCTACGATGCAGTAGTGCTCTTCCTCGGCGAGGAGTCTATCCTCTCGGGCGAGGCTCACAGCCTTGTAAATCTTGATTTGCAGGGTAGCCAGAGCGAACTTTTGAAGGCTGCACGCCGCAGTGGCAAGCCCGTCATCGCTTTTGTGCTGGCAGGTAGGGCGCTGACCGTTGGCAAGGACCTCGAAAATATGGACGCTCTTGTATGGTCGTTCCACCCCGGTACTATGGGTGGCGTGGCACTCGCTCAACTGCTCTTTGGCGACGAGGTGCCCAGCGGTAAACTCCCCATCACCTTCCCCGTTGCGGCAGGTCAGGAGCCCATCTACTACAACGCACACTTCCCCGAGCGTCCCGCAAGTGGTCACGAGGTGCTCCTCGACGACATTGAGTTGGAGGCAGGTCAGACCTCGCTCGGCTGCTCGGCATATTGGCTCGACGCAGGCTTCGGTCCCCTCTACCCCTTCGGTTACGGTCTGAGTTACACCACCTTTGAGTACTCCAACATCAAGACTAATAAGGATCGCTACGACAATGGCGAAAACATCGAGGTATCGTTCACTCTGAGCAACACCGGCAAGGTTGCCGCAACCGAAGTTGTACAGGTCTACGTAAGGGATGTTGCGGGCTCGGTTTCGCGCCCCAAGAAGGAGCTCAAAGCCTACGAGCGCATAACTCTCTCGGCAGGCGAGAGCCGCGAGTGCACCATCACCATCCCCGCCGAAAGGCTCGCCTTCTGGAACATCGATATGGAGAAGGTTGTAGAGCCCGGCGAGTTCCACCTCTGGGTTTCGGGCGACAGCGCCTCGGGCGAGCGACTCTCCTTCTGGGTTGAGTAGCAGGTTTTTCGGAAGTATCAACAAAACAAAGAGATAGATGAAACGACTATTGGTATTGATTGCAGCTCTCGTAGCGTGTGGTACGTTGGCTGCACAAACCCACTCGATTGAGGGTACGGTTACGGACTCTTCGGATGGCTCGGCACTCATTGGTGTGACCGTGGCGTTGGAGGGCACCTCGACCGTCACCATCACAGACTATGCGGGACACTACACCCTCTCGGTGCCCTTCTCGGGAGCTGCGAGCCGCAAGGTTACCTTCTCCTATATGGGCTACAACGACAAGACTCTCACCGTAACCCCCACCACCACCCGCCTGGACGTGAAGTTGGAGATGGGTGCCGATGTGATTGAGGATGTGGTTGTCGTGGGCTACGGTACGATGAAACGTAGCGACCTTACGGGTGCTGTGGCATCGGTGAACTCGGAGGACTTGCAGCGCACCCCCGTAGCGACCATTGACCAAGCCTTTGCGGGTCGTATTGCGGGCGTTACGGTCAACGCTTCGACAGGTCAGCCCGGTGCCGCCGCCGAGGTAAGGATTCGCGGTATCGGTACTGTGAATAACTCCGCCCCAATCTATGTTGTCGATGGTGTGATTACCGAGGATATTGCCTTCCTCAATGCCAGCGACATTGCCTCTACGGAGGTGCTGAAAGATGCTTCGAGTACGGCTATCTACGGTTCGCGAGGTGCAAATGGTGTGATTATCGTCACAACCAAGAACGGTGCAAAGGACCGCGCACCCCAAATCTCGCTGAGCGCCTATGCAGGTGTGCAGAACCGCTGGAACAAACTCGACCTTATGGGGCGTGATGAGATGGCTCAAACTATCATCGCCATTGAGGGTGTTGCTTCGCAACAGAATTTCTACAACAAACACGGCTTCTTGAAGTGGCTCAAAGCCTACCGCTTGGGTAAGTCGCCCTACTACCCCACCGATCTCGATTACTCGACCATCGAGACCGATTGGCAGGATGCGGTATTCAAAGCCAACGCACCCATCCAGAACTACCACCTTTCGGTGGATGGCGGTAGCCAGAACAGCCAATACTCATTCAGCGCGGGCTACTTCACACAAGATGGTACGATTATAGGCTCCAACTACGAGCGTCTGACGTTGCGCCTGAACTCTTCGTACAACCTGACCAAATGGCTCAAAGTTGGCGAGAGCATCTCGTTCATCTCATCCTCTTCGCGCTGGGCGATGAACAACTCTTCGAGTGCGGGTGCTTCGATTCTCTCGGCAGCCCTTGCGATGGCTCCCTGGGACCCCACACACTACCCCGAGGGCTCGGTCAACATCAATGGCGAGGACCTGAGCGGACAGATTGCCGCAGGCTCGAACTTCAAGAACGTAACAAACCCCTTCTCGATGGTGGAGCATACCCATCCCAACAACCAAGACCAACGCTTGTTGGGTAACATCTACTTGGAGGCTACGCTTCTTAAAGGACTCACCTTGCGCTCTTCGATAAGCATCGACCAGACCACCAGCCTCAACCGCTCCTTCAAAGACAAATATCTCCACTCGGACTACGACAAGATGGACAAAAACTTCCTCTCGTCGTCGATTGGTATGGGGCGCACGATGTTCTACGAGAATACTCTCAACTACGCTTGGGAGCGCGACGAGCACCGCTTTACCGCAATGGTCGGTCAGACCACCGAGGAGTACACCTACTACTCGATTGGTGGTGCAGGTGCTTCGATTACCAACCCCAGCGAGAACAACTGGTATCTGAACCAGACCACCGAGGATAAGACCGAATCGGGCGACTCGGTGGCGCGCACAAGGCGTTTCTCGCTGCTCGGCAGGTTGTTCTACAACTATGCCGACCGCTATATGGCGACTATCAACTTCCGTGCTGACGCCTCGTCGAAGTTCCCCGAACACCTTTGGGGCTACTTCCCCTCTATGGCGTTTGCTTGGAGGCTCTCGGAAGAGGAGTTTATGGAGAATGCCGACGCTTTCGACAACCTCAAACTCCGCTTTGGCTGGGGACGCATCGGTAACGATAAGATTGCCGAGGGCGCCTTCACACAGACAGTTCATCAGGACCACCTGACCTTCACGGGCTATCCTTTCGGCACTACGGGCGAACTCGCAACGGGTGCAACAGTCCTCACCTATGTAAATAGTGGCGGCAAGTGGGAAACCACCGAACAGATTAACCTTGGTTTGGATTTCAGCCTTTGGAACAATAAGTTCTATGGTACTATCGACCTCTTCGAGCGCAACACCTACGATATGCTCCTCTCGGTGACCGCTCCCGCACACGTTGGAAACCGCTATTCACCTACGGCAAACGTGGGTACGGTACAAAATAGGGGTATAGAACTCACGCTGGGACACAGCGGCACCATCGGCAATGGTTGGGAGTACGATGTGAACATCAATGGCTCGGTAATCTCCAACGAGTTGACCAAACTCAACGGTGGCGAGAGGGTTTATGGTGCCTACACCATCTGTGACGAGGGATTGCCCCTCTACTCCTTCTGGGGCTACGAATACGAGGGTATCTACCAGAGCGACGAGGAGGTTTCGGAGCACCAATGGGGTGTTGCTACCCCCACCGAACATTGGGGCGATGCACGCTACAAAGACCAAAACAACGATGGTATAATCAACGACGAGGACCTTACCGCTATCGGCAACGCCTTCCCCTGGCTGACCTATGGTGCCAACTTCTCGCTCCGCAAGAGCGGTTGGGATGTAAGCCTCTTCTTCCAGGGTGTCTATGGCAACCAAATCTACAATGCCGTAAGGCTGCGCACCGAGGGTGCGGGCGTGGAATCTACGCTGAGCACCACAATGCGTGATGTTTGGACCAAGAGCAACACCAGCGGCACCATCCCCAATGCCGGTCCTTCGGGCTCTTCGCGCAACAAGGAGTCTTCGAGCCGCTTTGTGGAGGATGGCAGCTACCTGAGGCTCAAAAACCTCCAAGTGGGCTACACCCTGCCTCAGGGCTTCTCGAAGAAGATTGGCATTTCGAGTTGCAGGCTCTATGTTACTATGGGCAACCTGCTGACCTTTACCAACTATACGGGCTATGACCCCGAGGTGGGTGGCGGTGTTGATTGGGGCAACTACCCCCAGTCGCGCACAATCACTTTTGGTACAAACATCAACTTCTAAAATTGAGCGCAGAGGACTATGAAAAAGACCTTATATATTATAATGGTGGTTGCTATGGCAACCGTGCTGACGGGTTGTAACGATTGGCTCCGCGAGGATGCACCCGGTAGCACCAAACTCGAAGATTTCTTTACGGACGGCACCACCGCGTTGCAGTCGGTCAATGCCTGCTACACACCTCTAATGTGGGAGTTGCAGGGCACCTACTTTTCGGAGTGGTTTGTGGGCGACATCGCCTCGGATGACGCCGTAAAGGGTGGCGAGCACGTGCTCGATATGGCTGCTGCATACGACATCGAGAACTTCAAGACCGTAGCGAGCAACGAACTGCTGCTGCAATACTACCGCGCACAGTATCAGGGTATTGCAAGATGTAA
This sequence comes from Tidjanibacter sp., assembly GCA_045602145.1. Taxonomy (GTDB): domain Bacteria; phylum Bacteroidota; class Bacteroidia; order Bacteroidales; family Rikenellaceae; genus Tidjanibacter. Next base: position 62,203 of record JAZSAY010000001.1, on the reverse strand, counting down.
TTTCTCGCTCTCGAACGTTCCCGATATGCCCGTAGATACGATTATGACAGCCCCTCTGAAAGACCGCTACGTTGGCGAGGCTAAGTTCCTGAGGGCATACTACTACTTCCGCCTTGTGAGGATGTTTGGTGGCGTGCCTAAGGTCGATTTTGTTGTCGACTCTTCGAACGAGTGGAAACAGCCCCGCGCAACTGCTGAGGATATCTACGCACTCATCATCGACGACTTGGAGGATGCCGAGCAGAAACTGCAACTCAAAAGCGAGATGGCTCCCGAGGACCTCGGCAGGGCTACCAAAGGTGCAGCGCAGGCTATGCTTATGAAGGTTAACCTCTATATGAAGAACTACGACAAGGCTCGTCAGTGGGGCGAGAAGGTTATCGCAAGTGGCGAGTACGACCTCAACACCGACTACTACACCAACTTCCTCATCGAGGGCGAGAATGGTATTGAGTCTGTTTTTGAGGTGCAGTACGTTGACGACCCCACGAGCGACTACGGCGAGGGCAACGGTTTCTCGCGCGGCACCTTCACGACCATCCTCACACGCTCGCGCTCCACAACCCTCACGGGTGGCAAGGCGGGCTGGGGCTTCAACAAACCCTCGCAAGACCTCTATGACGAGTACGAGGAGGGCGACCCCCGTAGGGACCTTACGATTATCAACCCCACCGACGCCCAAATCGAAAACCGCGAGCAGGAGATACCTCTGGGATGTCGCTATCTGAACCGCAAATATGCCAACCTCGACGCTTCTGGCAGCTACCTTGTGCTTTCGCACCAAAGCCGTGGCGAGCAGAACCGCAGGGAGATACGCTACTCGGATGTTCTGTTGATGTATGCCGAGGCGTGCTTGGAGAGCGGTGTGGACCTCGACAAAGGCAAGGAGGCACTCAGCAGGGTACGCTCGCGCGTGGGCTTGGGCGAGGTGGAACTCACCGAGGAGAACTTGCGCCACGAGCGTAGGGTAGAACTCGCAATGGAGGGACACCGCTGGTTCGACCTCTGTCGCTGGGGTATTGCAGGCGAGGTTATGAACGCTTATAGAGTGAAATATGGAGCCGACAACGCTAATGGCAACATCGAGGGTAGCCATATGGAGCCCTTCGTGGTGGGCAAACACGAACTGATGCCCATCCCTGCCGAAGAGGTAAGACTTGGCGGACTCTCGCAGAACGAGGGATACTATTAGAATTGAAAATTGAAAATTGAAAGTTGATAATTGCAACAATCTCATATCTCTCATATCTCTCATAAACCTTAGGACTCTTGACGTTAGACGTTAGACGTTAGACATTAGACAAACAATTACTTATACATTAACCTATTAAAAACACAAAAAACACTATGAAAAAATTTCTTAGCATTTTCGCAGCAGTAGCAATGACTTTTGCTATGGCTTCGTGTGAGGAGCCCGTAGAGGGTCCCAACAACAATGGTGGCGGTGGCAACACCGAGCAGCCCGGCGGTAACGAGGGCGGTGGCAACAACGGTGGCAACGAGGGTGGTGGCTCTGCCGACAGTGCCTACGCTTGCCTCAATGGTAGCGACTACTATGTAATCGTTCTTGGCGAGACCTACTTCCAGCAGATTGCAAGCAGGGTTAAAGTGGACTTCCGTCCCAACGATGTTGATAGATTCTTGTATGTTTGGGAAGAAACCTATACCGGCGGCACCTGCTCGGGTCCTAACGTATTTGGCGATGTAGAGGATTGGACATGCTTGATAACTGGCAATAAACAATGGACAGGTATGGGCTATTGCGTTCCCGCCAACCTCTTCGAGGATCTTACTGCTGTTAGCTTGAACCCCCAAGACTATGTTTTGCACATTGCTATGAAGAGCCAAGATGACGCTGTTCACGAATTCGTTATGTACAATTTCACAAGTGGTGGCGAGATTAAGGTTAAGGTAGGCGATGAGAACAGCCCCTATGGTTTCAAACGCGATGGCGAGTGGTACGAGATTGAGATTCCTCTGACCGAATGGACAAATCAGGGTCTTTTGTGGACAGTTCCAAGCAAACCCGAGAATGTTCTGGGTGTTCTTAGTGGTGCCGCCGCAGGTAAATACCTCAACCTCGACGCTTGCTTCATCTACAAACCCGCAAAATAAGGGTAACAAACCTTTGGGGATAGAGATTTAGTCTATCTACCAAAAACTTAGGCTCGGAGGGTTTGAATGTACCCTTCGGGTCACAACAAAAAGATAACAAACAAAAAACGCACAACTATGGCTAAGAAAACAACCATAATCGCCCTGATGGTGGCAATGCTCACCGCGTGTGGCGAACCTACGCAGGGCAACACAAACCTCGGCGGTGGCGGCGACAACACCGAGAACGAGGGCGGTAACACGGGCGATGGCGGCTCGGCAACACCCACCTATCCCGCACAGGAGGGCTCGGGCGAGACGAACGGCTACCACCTGGTATGGCAGGACCTCTTCGATGGCGAGGTGCTCGATGAGAGCGTGTGGAACATTGAGGTAAACGGCAACGGTGGCGGCAACAACGAGTCGCAGTACTACCGCCGCGAGAACGTGAGCATCTCCAAAGAGCCCGCAAGTGGCAGGAGTTGTCTGACACTCACCGCACGCCGCGAGTCCTATGGTGGCAAGCCCTTCACATCGGGCAGAGTGAACTCGATGGGCAAAAAGTACTTCACGCACGGCAAGGTGGAGGCTTATGTGTGCCTTCCCAAGACCGCCAACGGCTTGTGGCCCGCATTCTGGATGATGGGCAACGACTATCCCGAGGTTGGCTGGCCCCGCTGTGGCGAGATAGACATCCTCGAAATGGGTAACGCTCAGGGCATCTCCTCGGGCACCCAGGAGACCTTTATGAATGGTGCGTGCCACTGGGGATTCTACAAAAACGGTGCTTATCCCAACTACGGCAAGCACTCCAACGCCCCCTACTCGGTGCAGGATGGCGAGTTCCACCTCTTCACGCTCGTGTGGGACGAAACGATGATTCGTATGTACCTCGACTTGGACAAATACCCCAATGTTAAGCCCTACTACGAGATGGGCATTGAGGGTACGGATGACGAGTGGGCAACGGGGCTTTACTTCCACCACGACCACTTCATCCTCTTCAACCTCGCTGTGGGCGGACACTTCACAGGCATTGTGAACAACCCCGCAGGCATCACCGCACTCCCCGACGAGGGCTCCGAGGCTAAGATGTATGTAGATTTTGTGAAAGTTTATCAGAAATAGCACATAGCAACTATGAACAGAGCAAAGATTTTTATTGCAGCCCTTGCGGCGGTGATGATGGCGGGGTGCGACGTGCTCCCCACCCCACAGCCCAACGGTGGCGACAACATCGAGGACCTCACGATGGAGTATGTGGTGCGCCAGAGGCGTAGCGCAAAGAGGGGTCTGAGCGGTCATCCGCAAATCGAGAGCGACATCACGATGATTGCTCCCGGAGTGGCTTGGGTTTACAATTGGGGCGCAACGGCACCCTTCCCCGAGTTGATGCAGCAGGGCAATATGCTCTTCCTCCCTATGGCGTGGAATGCCAACTTTGGTGCCGACCAGATGAGGGCTTACAAGGCTGCTAACCCCTCGGCAGAGTACATCCTCGCCTACAACGAGCCCAACCTTACCGACCAAGCCAATATGACTCCCGAGGTGGCGGCTTCACATTGGGGCGCACTCAAAGCGGTGGCTCAGGAGTTGGGTATGAAACTCATCTCGCCCGCTGTGAACTACGGCACATTGGAGGGTTATAGCGACCCCATAAAGTGGCTCGATGAATTCTTCGCCTCAGAAGGCGTGAGTCTTGACGATGTGGCAGGTATCGCCGTACACTGCTATATGCCCTCGGGCGAGAGCCTCAAATCGTTCATCCGCAGGTTCGACAAGTATGGCAAACCCGTCTATATGACCGAGTTCTGCCACGCTGGCTCGGGCATCACCAACAACGAGGCAACCCAGCAGAGCTATATGTCCGACGTGCTGAACTATATGGAGTGCGACGACAAGGTGGGCGGCTATGCGTGGTTTATGCTGCGCGGCTCGGGCAACTGGAAAGCCATCAGCCTTGTGAACTCCTCCGCCAAGGAGCCTGCGCTGACCGACCTCGGCAAGGAGTATGTATGGTTCTCCTCGTTCGACAAGGAGTGCTACTACCCCACCGAGGAGGCGTTCCCCGCAGCACACTACCGCTCCAACAATGCCGAGGAGGTAGCCGAGGGTACGGAGTGGAAATATGCGCCCAAAATCAAGGCTTCGACCGACACCACGGGCGAGGTTATGCTGACTGACTTTTACAGCACCGAGATGTGGGTTGAGTATGGCGTGGAGGTCGAGGAGGCTGGCGAGTACGAACTCTTGGTGCGCTACTCCGCCTTTATGGACTCCACCTACAAGTTCGCCATAGACGGCAACGAGGTGGAGCACACCTTTGCCAAGTGCTACGAGCTGGGCGGCACAGAGGTGTGGAAGACCACCCGCGTGGAGCCTCTGACCCTCTCGAAGGGCAAGCACACGCTGCGTATGTCGCTCACCCAAGGCAGGGGCAGTTTCAACTGGATGTGCCTGCGCAAAGTAAAGTAAGAGATTAACAACCAATTACATTAATTAACCAATAAACACAATCTATTCAATGAAAAAGCAAACTTACACCAGTCCGGAGATTGTCGAGATGCAATGCTCCGTCGAGAGTGGAATCGCCGCAAGTGCCACACTCTGGTACGAACAGGGCGGTCAGGGCGACTTCAACTACACCGTAACCGAGGATGACCAATGGGGTTAGAACATTACCACTGTTTAATTGAAAAAACGAAAAAAACACTATGAAAAAGATTTTTAAGATGATGTTTGCAGTGGTAGCAGGCGTAGCCGCACTCACTGCTTGTACAAACGAGCCCGAAGAGGGCGTAACACCCACCCCCGAGGCTCAGGGCTTTACCGTTATCGCCTCGATGGATGATGCAACGAAAGCTACTATGAGCGATGAAGCAGGTATGGCTTGGGAGGTTGGCGACCAGATTGCTGTTCGTCAGTATACACTCGGCGGCGGTAGCCACGAGGCTGTAAGCAATGGACTCGCCGCAGAGAATATCGCAGCAGATGGTAAGGCGTCTTTCACATTCGAACATCTTATCAATGACAACCCTGCACATTTCTTTTATAACCTTAACGGTGGCGCTGTTTGGAAATCGGAGTTTAACTTCAATCCAACAATGACCCAGGAGAGTGCGGGTGTGATGAACAAATCCTACCTCAAACTCCGTAGTAAAGAGGGTGTTGAGATTGCCACCACTGGCGCAAATACCATTGAAACCAAAATGAATATCGTTGGTACTCTTGCCCGCTTTATTATCTATTCGAGCAACGAAGAGTATATCGGCGAGAAAGTGAAGTCTGTTGAGATGGTTTCGACAACAACCAATATCGCGGGTCTGCTTGGCTACGACTTCACAAAAGGAGATTACTACTATTGGCAAGACGACAACGCTACACAGAGCGAAAATCCCGAAATTTTCTACTTCGGCACAAAAACAATCTCCGTATCGCTTACCAACCCAATGGAGGTAAATACTCGTGATGCCGAGAGCAGCCAAGGCAAAACAGTCTATATGCCCATTCCTCCCGTGAATGTTGAGGGTTACAAATATGTTGTTACCACCGACAAGGCAACCTACACCTTCGATGCAACCGACAAAACCACTAAGTTCAACGAGAACGAGTTGAAGAACATCAAACTCAACCTCAATAGCGCAACCGAGATGGTTCTTGGTGTTAAACAAAAAACCTTGTACTTCTTTAATGGTGGCATCATCGGCAAAGAGATTACTGTTAGTTCTGCGGCAGCAGAGGATATCAACCTTGGCTATTTGGTTGCACAGCCAGAGGGCACAGATATGAGAGATTACACACAATATCCCGAGTTGGTGTGTGTATCTGTTGAGGACTACAACAACGGAGATTTCTCAAATCCCGTAGATTGGATGAGTGCTCATTTGCAGACTAACGCCAATGGCGATATTACCGATTGTGTTTGGTATTTGGATGTGATGGAGAACACCTCGGATGTGGCTCGCGAGGGTGTAATCGTTCAGGACTGGTCTGCATCGGGACTCTATGTTGGCGAGAACCTTACCCCTGCCGTATTTGTTAAACAAGACATTGCTGGCGCCGCTAAGAAACTCACCTTCAACCCTGGCGTCGGCGATAAGAGCATCACCTGCGATGCCCAAAGTTGGGATCACGGCTACTTTGTGATTTTCTCCAACGGCACTCAGCTTGAAGCCAATATGGTAAATATAGAAGAGGCTCAGCTGCTCTACGACTGCATTGAAATTATTCCTCACGATATGAGCACTGGTTTGGGTGCTGGCGCCCCCGCTGCTAAATGGATTACCTTGGCATACGACAAAAATGACGAAGGCAAATTCCAAAGGGCTTGGATTGAGGCTACCGCAGAGAAAAATACAGAGGCAACTCAGCGTCAGGTACTCGTAGGTATATATATGACACCTCCTGCTGGCTATGCTTTTGATGATGGCTCCACAGAGCGCAGAATGCTCAGACAATTCATCATCACTCAGGAAGCATACAAAGCAAGCATTGCGGCTACTTTGAACAATGTATATGACGGCACCGTAGGTTACGAGGGCAATGAGATTACCGTTGGTACGTTGGCTCTTACTGCCGATGGCGAGGCTGTGGCTGATGCTAACGAGTTCTGCAACGTAGCCATCAATGGTGGCGCAAGCGTTGTTTTGGCTGCCAATGGCACCATCACTGCCACTATTCCCGCAAATACATCTTCGAGTGCTAAGAAATACACCGTTGCTATCAAGGATAAATCGGGCAACGCTCTTGTGGATAATGTAATCATCAACCAAGATGCCAATCCCGAAGGTGGAGGTGAAGTTGTAGAGGGTCCTCAGGTAACTGATTGGACTTGGGCGAGCAACACAAATCACAACACTGGCATGCCTAACAACACAACGGGTCTTAGCGGTGCAGTGTATTATGAGATGACCTCGGTAACCATTGATGGTACAACATATACTGGCACAGAGCAAATCGCAACTCTCGAAACCGAACAACTGAATGCTATCACTGCGAAGGTGTTTGAATTCGCTGAGTATACAACGGAAGAAACGGCTAGCAATGTGACAATTCACAGTATTGCAGAGCAAAAAGAAATGTTTGAATTGGTACCTTGGATTTCAGGACATCGAGTTGCTTGGTGGCCCAAGTTCAATACACTTAATAGTGATCCCAACGGCGCAAGACGCTATGTCAAGATTGTGTGCTACAATGCAGATGGTTCAGTAAACTCCACCTCATTCTTCCACCAAGACCCCGCATAGCACTTCCGCTATAACTCATTTAATCCCAAGCCCGACAGCGTCAAGTTGTCGGGCTTGGCTTTTTTTTTGGGGGGGTGGTTGTGGGAGGTATGAGAGGTATGAGAGATATGAGAGATATGGGAGTTATGGGAATAATTTTTAGTGAAAACAGTTGGGGGTTTGAGAGAAATGGGCTATCTTTGGAGAAAACAAAGAGATTATGGCAATTTTTCTCAAACAAAAGGGTAATTACCGAAAGTTGATTGCCTATCAGAAAGCCGAGTGCATCTACGACATAACCTACTATTTTGCCCACAAATTTCTCGGTGCAGGCGACCGCACCATAGACCAAATGATACAAGCCGCCCGTTCGGGCAAGCAGAACATTGCCGAAGGGTCGGTGGCAGCCACAACATCCACAGAAACCGAGCTTAAACTATACAATGTCGCCCGAGCAAGTCTTCAAGAACTACTGATTGACTTTGAGGATTATCTGCGAGTGAGGAACTTGGGGCAGTGGCAAATGGGCGACCCAAAGCTTCAACAAGCCCGCAGTGCGTGCAGGGAACACTCCGACACTGCATATTACAAGGAGATAATGCCTCTACGGAGCGACGAAACCATCGCCAATATAGCAATCGTCCTAATCCACCAAACAGACACTTTATTAGGCAGGTTGTTGGAAAAACGCAAGGCTGACTTCATTCAGCAAGGCGGCATCAAAGAGGAGATGTACAAGGCGCGAATGGAGCATCTTAAAAAGTCCGAGTATCGTTAACCAATACTCGGACTTCTCATATCTCTCATATCTCCCATATCTCCCATATCTCTCATTTGCCATACACATCCATCGCCACCTCGGGATAGTCGGTAGTAAGATAGTCGAGGGCGTGGGCGGCAAGCCACTCCATATCGCCTTGTTTATTGACCGTCCAAGCATTAGCTTCCAAGCCCAGGGCGTGGAGTTTCTTAATCAGTTTGGGTGTTACCCTATATATGCCATAGTGGTAGTCGGCGCCCGCAAAGCCCAGCTCCCGCAACTTGCGAGCCGAGAGTTCGCCATTGAGGTAGTAGACCTTAGCCTCTGGGGCAGCAGCGATGAACCCTAAGCACGCCTCCTTCGAGAAGCTGATGTAGTCGGTGCGGTCTGCAAGTCCCAGAGCCTCGACCATAGCCACCGAAGCCTGCACAGCCTTGCGCTCTTGCGTCTTATTGTTGTGGGGTTTGAGTTCGAAGACAAGGTGCAGGTCGGGGTACTCCTGCGCCACACGCAGGAAATCCTCCAACAGTGGCAGAGGTTCGCCATTTTCGAGGGTGTGGTGTTGCAGTTCGGCGAGCGTGAGCTCCTCCACCCTGCGTCCCTCGAACTCGTCGTCGTGGTAGAGCACAAGGTGGTCGTCTGCGGTAAGCCACACATCGAACTCCGAGCCCCAGCAGCCCAACTCGCCCGCCGCGCGGAGCGATGCTACGGAGTTTTGTGCCGCACCCTCGGCACGCCAATAGCCCCTATGGGCAATAACTTTCGGTTGGGCAGATGCGCCCCACAGTGCAGATAAAATCAGGATAGCGGATAAAAAAAACTGTTTCATACACCCATTATTAAATTTATAGTTCTACAAATATAACTATTCTCGCACAAAAAGCGTACATTTGCCTTTGTAACCGAACACCTAAACAAAAAAAAGAGTATGAAAACCACAAAATACATCGCACTCGTGGCTCTGGCAGCAGCACTCTTCGGCTGCAAGAGTCCCGAAGTGATAGAAATCCGCTATCTCGCCTCTGCGACCACTTCTGCCAGACTCTACACCCTCAATGAGGAGGGTACTGCCCTCGACCCCGCAGGCGACTTCCCGAGGGGCACAAGTGTTATGGCATATCCCAACAGTTTCAAGAAAGCGGGCGAGAATCGCTACATAAAGGTGCTCTTTGAGGGCTCGGAATTCTACGTTCACGAGAGCGCGTTGACTCTCACGCAGAGCGAGGTTGTCAGGGAGCAGAGCGTATGGGTGCGCACCCCCGCAACCCTCATTGCCGACCCCGAGCGTTCGACCATTGCAGGTTTTGCGGACAAAAACACCCAACTCACCGTTCTCGGCTACGACTCGCTGAGGGCAGACGGCAGTGTTGCGACCTACCGCGTGAGGGTTGGCGAGAGTGGCGAGGGTTATATCTACGGCAAATACACCGTCTTCACCCCCGAGGAGGCTGCCAAGCGCTACAAGGCAGAGCTCTACGACCCCATACACAGCAAGGTCAAAAACTCCTTCGGTGGTGGCAAGGCTATCGGTTGCGACTTCTACCCCGTAGAGAAGCCCGCCTTCGAGCACAACCCTATGCCCAAGGCTTGTTACTCGCTCTATCTGAATGCGGGCAGCAACGTGCTGAAAAACATTGAAGCTTACATTGCCCTCGCCAAGCAGAGCAAGATAAACACCTTCGTCATTGACATCAAGGACAACGAGAGTCCCGGCTACAAGGCAGATGCTATGGCTACCTACTCGCCCACCAACCACAAGCGTGCGGGCGACAAGGAGGCTCTCTATCGCAAGGTGGTCAGCCGTCTGCACGAGGAGGGTTTTTATGTTGTGGGACGTATCACTTGCTTCAAGGATACATATTTCGTTAAGGACAACCCCCAGTGCGCCATCACCGAGAGGGCTACGGGCGAGCCTTTCAAGCACAACAAAGCCTATTGGCCCAGCGGTTTCGACCGAAGGGTTTGGGAGTTCAATGTGGCTCTGGCTAAGGAGTCGGTAGAGAAGTTCGGCTTCAACGAGATAAACTTCGACTATGTGCGCTTCCCCGACCGTATGAATAAGGTGGAGGATATTGTCGACTACCATAACCGCTATGGCGAGAGCAAGGTGCAAGCCATACAGCGCTTTGTGCAGTACGCCTGTGACGAGATACACAAGGTGGGCGCCTACGTCTCGATTGACGTCTTTGGCGAGAGTGCCAACCCCGGCTACACCACCGCCTACGGTCAGTATTGGCCCGCCATCAGCAACGTAGCAGATGTCATTAGCGGTATGCCCTACCCCGACCACTTCTCCAACGGCTACTATGGCATTCAGAAGCCCTGGAACCACCCCTACGAGATTCTCTACGAATGGGGCAAGCGTGTGCAGGGCAGACAGCAGGTAACACCCACGCCAGCCGTTGTGCGCACCTGGGTGCAGGCTTACAACGTGATGCGCCACGTCGATAGGAACGGCATTGCCTACGATGCCGAGAATGTTGAAAAGGAGATCAGAGGACTCTACGCCGCAGGTCTTACGGGCGGCTACATCACTTGGCTCGCCTCGTCCAACATTGAGAAGTACGAGCAGCAACTCGGTGCTTTCCAGAAGGATTACTACGCCGAGTGGTTGCTCGATAGGTAGGCATCAGTTTAGAGCACCGCAAACACCGCGCCACAGGCGGCAAAATTGCCCTATTAAAGCCAAAAGATTTATAAAATCTTTTGGCTTTTTTCTCTTCATAGGGCACAAACTTTGCAATCCTTAGGGTGAAAAACAGGTATTAATTTACACTAAAAACCTCTCTAACATCTAAGGATTATGAAACGGATTGTATTACTGTTGGTCGGCACACTGCTGACCGTTTGGGCGGCAGACGCTCAACTTCTGGGGTTTGGTGCACGCATCGGCATAGGCACCGGCTCCTACGAATTCGACTCTGTAAGAATCGAAGGCGAAACTCTCGAACCCGCAGGCGACAGGGTCGGAGGCTATCAGGCGGCACTCTTTATGAGGCTCACCATCCCCACATTTGTCTACATTCAGCCCGAAGTGCAGCTATCGCAGAGAGACTACCTCTTTGGCGTCAAGTACCCCTCGGAGCCCAAAGAGTACAAGGATGTCCGCACCTATCGGGTGGATGTGCCTCTACTATTGGGATTTAAGTTCGGCACTATGAGGATATTCGGCGGTCCCGTATGGCGCATTGGGGCAAGTCAGTATGTCAAAGGTGGCGACACGCCCTTCGACATCACCTTCAACGACAACAACATCGCCGCCGTGGGCGGTGTCGGCTTGGAGTTCGGGGGCATAATGCTCGAAGTACGCTACACCAGCTACCTCGAACAGACCACTGCCGAGGTGATGGTCGCCGCCGATAAGGAGCAGATAAAGGTCAAGCACGACGGTACAGTGCAGATAAACTTCGGCTTCTTCTTCTAACCAAGTAGCCCCAAGTTTTGGAATTTTGAATTAAAAAAACCTACTCCGCCTGCGGAGTAGGTTTTTTAGAACAGCGGTCCGAGCAAGCGTGCTACGGGTTCCATAATTTTACTCAGACGCGAGCGTTGCGCCCAGCTCTCAGGCGTAATCTCTTCGGCATCTTTCAGGTCGTCGAAGAAGACGTCGCGCATACGGCACGAGGTGTCGTTGTCGTATATGAGTGCCTGCACCTCGAAGTCGTCGTTGAAAGAGCGGTAGTCGAGGTTGGCAGAGCCTATGGTGCACAATTCGTCGTCTATGACAATAAACTTGGAGTGGTTGAAGCCCTTGCGGTAGAGGTAGACCTTCACACCCGCCTCCAAGAGCGCATCGACATACGAATAGCCCGCCCAAGCAACCACCAAGTTATCGCCCCTGACGGGAATAAGAAGGCGGACATCTACACCACTGAGTGCCGCCACGCGGATAGCCGTCAGTATAGCATCATCGGGCAGCAGGTAGGGAGTAGAGATGTATGCATATCGCTTTGCCTTGCCGAGGGCTGCAAAGTAGGAGTGTTTGATGGCGGCATACTTTGAGTCGGGACCCGAGGTGGCAATCTGCACGGGGCACAACTCCTCCACGTCCGAGGGCGGGAAGTAGCGTGCATCATCGAGGGTCACTCCATCGGTCACAAATGCCCAATCGGCAACAAAGACGGTCTGCAACATCGCCACCGACTCGCCCTCGACACGAATATGCACATCGCGCCAGATACCTCCCCTGACGCCATCGACGTATCTATCGGCAATGTTCATACCGCCCGTGTAGCCCACCTTACCATCCACAACTACAATTTTGCGGTGGTTACGGTAGTTGGCGAGGCTCGAAAAGCGGGTGAAAAGGACGGGCATAAAGCTCCTCACGTCCACTCCTGCCTCCTTCAAGCGTTTGATATCCCTATTGCGCAGAGCCCTGCCGCCCACGCTGTCGTAGATTACCCTCACCTCCACTCCTCGGGCAACACGCTCGGCAAGTATGGGATACATCTCCTCGAAAAGTTTGCCGCTCTCGATGCCGAAGAACTCAATGTGGAGAAATCTCTCGGCACTCTTCATATCCTCGAAAAGGCGGGGGAAGCACTCCTCGCCATTGTTGAGTATCTCGATGCGGTTGTGGAGCGTCAGCGGGGCGTGGTTATTGTTGAGCGTAAGGGTTATAAGGCTGCGGTCCGACTCGTCAAAATCTGCCTCCTTAGGCAGCTCGCGCAGTTGGTCGCCACAGAGTTTACTTATGAGCTCGTGGTCGAAGAGCTCCTTGTGCATAAAGGTGCGCTCCTTGCGGTGGTTGCGACCGAAGGCAAGGAAGAGAATCATACCGCCAACGGGGAACATCGTGATGACCATAATCCACGCCAAGGTCTTGATGGGCTCGCGCCTGTCGGCAATCACCGCCACGACCGTAAGAACGACAAAAACGGTGTAGGTGAACGATATTATCGTCCACAAGTCCGTAAAGCCGAAAGTGCCGTTGCTCAGAAACATAGCGTTGTTTTTGGGGGTATGCACCACAAATTTAGCACAAATTTTGTTTATTTGAAAAAGATGGTTACCTTTGTGACACATTTAAGGGCAATTATGCAAGAAAAGGTATTGGGTTTCGACCTCCACGGGTCGGAATTCATCTTTTTTTCGCGCCTGCCCAAGCGATGAAAAACAATAAATACTAACATAAAAAGACAAAATTTATATGGCAAACGAAACAATTGTTCTGACCAAAGAGGGTTACAACAAATTAAGAGCCGAATTGGACCAGTTGCGTATTGTTGAGCGACCCAAAGCTGCCGACGCTATCGCCGAGGCACGCGACAAAGGCGACCTCTCGGAGAACGCCGAGTACGACGCAGCAAAAGAGGCACAGCGCAATCTCGAAGAGAAAATTATGCGTATGGAGATGATGCTCGCCAATGCACGCATCATCGACGAGTCGCACCTCGATATGAGCAAAGTGCAGATTCTTAACAAGGTGCGCATCCGCAATACCAAAACCGGCGCCGAGATGGAGTACACCCTCGTAGGCGACCACGAGGCAAACCTTATGGAGGGCAAACTCTCGGTGGAAACCCCCATCGGTCACGCTCTGCTCGGTCACAAGAAGGGCGACAAAGTGGAGGTTCAGGTACCCGTTGGTATTATGGAGTTCGAGATTCTCGACATCTCTATCTAAGCGGAGCCAAACTGCCACGGAACAAAAAACTCGACACTTCGGTGCCGAGTTTTTTGTTCTATAACACATTGCAAACAAGCGACTTATGGCTCGGGGTGCAAAAAAGTGCAGAAAAAATTTCTGTGGCGTGCAACGTTTTGCCCCCCTTTTGCATCTATAAGTCAAGGAGGTCCTCTTTCTCTCCCTTTGAGGACCTGCCTACCAACTTCAAATAGGATATGTGCGATGTGTGGCGCGCATATCAACTTAAAGAGCCCGTTTTGTTCTAAACGGGCTCTTTCTTTTGCCTAACGCCTAATAGTCAAGGATGTACGCCCACCTCTCCTATTCCCTGTTAACCTTGTTCGTCACTCCTGCAAAAGGAGCAGGAGAAACGGGAGGAACAGGAGGAACAAGATAAACAAGTTCCCTCAGGTGCTGGGATTTCCCACAACCATGCTGGGATTTCCCACAACCATATTCAATCGCTACATCAAAGCACCCGTTGGTTCCGAGTGTATATTGCAAGGCGAATAGTGGCGCACAAGAAAATCCCCTCCGCAGGCGTCAGAGTGACGCTTTTGTGCAGGGAAGCCCCACAACAGTAAAACGAATAGAACGCGATGGATGCTAGGCATACGAGAAAGCGGAGTCCTCAGTTTACTTGACGTAAATGAGGACTCCGCTTATCGAAGTATAACGCCGCAGACGCGCGTTATATTGGTTTTACATAGTCTGCATCAACTCATAGAACTCAATATCGTTCTCAGCCTGAGCCTTCAACTCGGGTTTGGCAGCGATAGCGCTCTTCAAGTAAGCAGCAGCCTTGTCAGCGTCACCCTCGCGGTTAGCGATGATTGCGCGTACGTAGTCAGCATCTGCACCCTTCACGTCAGCGATAGCAGCCTTAGCACCCTCTACATTGTTGTCGCAAAGCTCAGCAACTGCGAGGTTGTAGCCGGTGAGTTTAGTCTTAGCCTCCTGGTAGTTACCCTCAGCAAGTGCGAGAGCGCCCTCGGTAGCTTTCACAGCCTCTGCGTCAGCACCTGCGAGGTACTTCTTAGCATTCTCCAAGTCACCCATTGCGAGCGAAACAGCTGCGAGGTTACCAGCAACTGCGGGCTCAGCCTCAGCTTTCTCGAAAGCAGCCTTTGCCTCGGGAAGTTTGCCTGCAACAGCGTAGCAAACACCAAGGTTGTTGTATGCGCGAGCGTCACCATATTTGGTAGCGGCTTTCTCGTAGATAGCGGTCTTCTCAGCAACGTTGTCGGTGAGAGTAGCAGCGTGCAAGAGGTGCTCTACGTCGAGGCAGTCGCAACCCTTCTTAGCAGCCTCCAAGATCTCCTCGTCGGTCAGACCTGCATAGGTAGCCTCAACAGCAAAGCGGGTACGACGCAACTGGGGAAGAATCTCCTCTGCCAACACTTTGAATACTGCGCTCATATTCTTGATCTCCTGATCGCGCTCAACGGGCGACGAGTACATTTGGAGAACATTGAGAATGAGGTCTTTGTCCTCGATATCGGAGTTCTCAACCAAAGTCTTGAAACCATCCCAGTCCTCGCCATAGGAAGCGATCTCGTAGTTGAGACCCTCAACGCCTTTGAGCTGTTTCTGCATAGCCTTAGCACCGGTTTTACTACGTTGCTCCGAGAGACGGTTATTGAATTTCTCGGGACCATCGGGCGAAGCATAACCCGAAGCGTATACGTTGCCAAGAGTGGTGCGCTCAGCTGCGCTGTTAGCAGCTACGAACTCTTTGAAGAGGGTAATCTGCTCTGCGGTGAGCTGGTTCTTGCGAACGTTCGAAGAGTTGATCTGGTATTTAATCTCAGCCTCTGCGCTCTTCACCGAGCTACGCTCGAAGTTAGCCTCTGCAAGAGTGTAGTGACCGTGGGCAGCAGTAGCAACTTTACCCTCAACAACCTCAACCTGCTCTACGGGAGCAGCCTCGGGAGCAGCTGCGGGAGCAGTAGCGCCTACGCCCTTAGCGAGCGACTGAACAGCGTTGATACCCTTAGCAGCAGCGATGGTAGCCCAAGGAGTGAAGTCGGGCATCTCGCGGCACTCGTCGAAACATTTAGCCTCAACACGCAACTCCAAAGTACCTACAACAGCTTTGTCGA
Source organism: Tidjanibacter sp. (assembly GCA_045602145.1). Taxonomy (GTDB): domain Bacteria; phylum Bacteroidota; class Bacteroidia; order Bacteroidales; family Rikenellaceae; genus Tidjanibacter. Next base: position 46,390 of record JAZSAY010000001.1, on the reverse strand, counting down.
AGGGGAAGGAGATGTGCTGGGTGTACGAACCACCCTCGAAACGGCTGATTGCGGTGTAGTTGCCAACAACGTCCTCGCCCTGAACATATTTGGGAGCACAAACAACCTCCTCCGAACCGTAAACGAATACGGGGGTGATTTTCAAGATGGTCTCCTCGTCGAAAAACATCTCGGGGAAAGTTACGGTGATGTCAGCCTCTACGGTCGAACCTTTGAGGGTCAATACCTCGGGAACGCAAGTTACCTGCACCTGGTCCTGTTTTTTCTGCATTTTCTCATAGCACTCGCCACAGCCAACCAACATAGTTGCAACCATCGAAAGTACCAGACTTACAGTAGCCAATCTTTTCATAATTTGTTGTTTTTCAGATGTTTATTATTGTTATTATTAAATTTCGTTCTCTCGAACCTCTCCTTGTGCCGATAGTGGTTTAGCTCGGCTTGTGCCGTTCTACACCACTATACGACTAACAAAGATATATGTTTTTTTTAATAAAACGCTCGCTTTGAGGAAAAAAACAGCGTTTTACGCTATTTTTTCTCCCTACGCTCGGGACGGTGACCGCCTTTGTGGTCGCCCGAACGCTCGCCACGGGGGCGTGCAGGGCGCTCTGCGGGTTCTACATAGCCCTCGGGTTTGGGCAGCAAAGCCTTGCGCGAGAGTTTGAGTTTACCGGTTTTGGGGTCGCTGCCAATGAGCTTAACCTCAATCATATCGCCCTCTTTAAGACCGGTCTCCTCCATAGTCTCGAAGCGTTTGTAGTCAATCTCCGAAATGTGCAACAAAGCGTCCTTGCCGGGAAGAATCTCAACAAACGCACCAAATGCTACGATGGAGCGAATTTTTCCGTTGTAGGTTTCACCAATCTCGGGAACTGCTACGATGCCGTTGATGCGTGCCAGAGCTGCGTCCATACCCTCTTTGTCGGTACCGAAGATATCAACAATACCCTTGCCATCTTTCTCGGTGATGGTGATGGTGGTGTTGGTAGTTTTCTGGATGTCCTGGATAACCTCGCCACCCTTGCCGATAACTGCGCCAATCGAGTCCTGGGGGATGATAATTTGAACGATGCGGGGTACGAAGGGGCGGAAGTCCTCGCGGGGCTCTGCAATGCACTCGGTGAGTTTGCCAAGGATGTGCATCCTACCCTGACGAGCCTGCTCCAAAGCCTTAGCCAGCACCTCGTACGACAGACCATCAACCTTGATATCCATCTGGGTTGCGGTGATACCGTCGGCAGTACCGGTAACCTTGAAGTCCATATCGCCCAAGTGGTCCTCGTCGCCAAGGATATCCGAGAGGATTGCGTACCTGTCGCCCTCCGAGATAAGACCCATAGCGATACCCGAAACGGGTTTTTTCATCTTCAAGCCCGAGTCCATAAGTGCCAAAGTACCGGCACATACGGTAGCCATCGAGGAGGATCCGTTCGACTCCAAGATGTCGCTCACTACACGCACTGCATAGGGGTTCTCCTCGCCTACGGGAACCATAGGTTTCAGAGCCCTCCAAGCCAAGTTACCGTGACCAATCTCGCGGCGCGAGAGGCTGCGTGCGGGGCGAGCCTCGCCGGTCGAGAAGGGAGGGAAGTTATAGTGGAGAACGAACTGCTCGCTACCCTGAGTGAGCACCTCGTCAATCATCTTCTCATCGAGTTTGGTACCGAGGGTTACGGTCGAGAGCGACTGGGTCTCACCACGGGTGAAGACTGCCGAACCGTGAGCGCAGGGAAGAACGCCAACCTCGCACCAGATGGGGCGAATCTCGTCAGTCTTACGACCATCCAGACGCTTACCCTCATCGAGAATCATATTACGCATAGCCTTCTTCATAACCTCGTCGTGGAAGTAGCGGTGAATCATACCCTTCTTCTCCTCCAACTCTTCCTCGGTGAACTGCTCGCAGAACTCAGCCTCCAAAGCCTCGAAAGCCTCGCTGCGCTCGTGTTTTGCGCTACCTGCGGTGGCAATTGCGTATGCTTTATCGTAGGTCTCGGCAATAACTTTTGCTTTGAGCTCCTCGTCATTTACCTCGTGGCAGTACTCCCTCTTGGCGTCCTTGCCGAGTTCTTTTGCGAGTTCGATCTGAGCCAAGCACTGGGGTTTGATAGCCTCGTGAGCAAACTTGATAGCCTCCAACATATCTGCCTCGCTAACCTCTTTCATCTCACCCTCAACCATAAGGATGTTGTCGTAGGTTGCGCCAACCATAAGGTCGATATCGGCATTCTCGTTCTGCTCGAAAGTGGGGTTAATCATCAGCTCGCCATTTACCCTTGCTACCCTCACCTCGGAGATGGGGCACTCGAAGGGGATGTCCGACACTGCAAGTGCTGCCGAAGCTGCCAAGCCTGCAAGTGCGTCGGGTTGAATATCTTTTGCAGCCGAGATGAGATTTACGGTTACGAACACCTCTGCGTGGTAGTTCGAGGGGAACAAGGGGCGCAATGCGCGGTCGATGAGCCTTGCTACCAAAATCTCGCTATCCGAGGGGCGAGCCTCACGTTTGAGGAAACCGCCGGGGAAGCGACCAGCTGCTGCATATTTCTCGCGGTACTCTACCGAAAGGGGCATAAAGTCACAATCATCCTTTGCATCCTTTGCTGCCACCACGGTAGCGAGCAACATAGTGTCACCTTGCTGAACGATTACCGAACCGTCAGCCTGTTTGGCATACTTGCCTGTCGAAATGGTAATTTCGCGCTCTGCGTCGAGCTTGATTACCTTCTTGATTTCGTTGTACAACATCGTTTTTTCGTCTAATATATTTGCATCCAAAAATGTAATTTCCAAACACAAAGCAAAGGCAAGTACCTATGTGGGACGTTGCCTTTGCTGTTGCATCTCTCCTTTCGAGCCTTTTGACTACTTACGGATACCGAGAGCCTTGATAATGGCCCTGTAACGCTCGATGTCAACTCGTTTGAGATAGTCGAGCAACTGACGGCGCTTACCTACAAGACGGAGGAGTGCACGCTGGGTGCCATAGTCGTGACGGTTCTGCTTCATGTGCTCGGTAAGGTGGTTGATACGGTAGGTAAAAAGTGCTACCTGGCTCTCAGGCGAACCAGTGTCTACTTTCGAAGCACCGTACTGACCGAAAAGCTCCTGCTTTTTCTCTGCGTTCAAATAACTCATTGTGTTGAAATTTAGTTATGTTCCACTTTACGACGAATTCGCCTTATCGAATATCGCCAAAGCGTGGCGCAAAAATACAAATAAAATTGAAAATTGAAAGTTGAAATTTATTGAAAATAAGTGAAAAAAGGAGGTCAACAACTCACTTTGATGGTCGAGCAGCAACCAACAACCTACTCAAATTGCCGACTCCCCTATGACTCCAAGACCACTAAATTTATTTTATCAATTTTCAATTCTCAATTTTCAATTTTCAATTCTCCCCTCTATCTTTGTGGTATGAAACACTCGAAACTCATTTTGCCTCTTGTGCTAGCTGCCGTTGTGGTGGCTCTTTTGGTTGTGGATTGCCGTCGCAAACCCGCCCAGGGGGAGGTGCAACCCTCTGTAACTCTGCGCGGTGAGGCTCTTGGCACTCTCTATCAGATTACCGCGCTCGGCTCGTTGCCCGACGGTTTTCAGCAAAGGCTCGACTCGCTCTTCGAGGTGGCAAATCGTTCGATGAGCATCTTTTCGCCCACCTCCCTGCTCTCGCAAATCAACCGTGGCGAGAGCAGTGTTGCCGACGAGCATATAATCTATTGTGTGGAGATGGCGCAGAGGGTGAGCCGTCTTTCGGATGGCGCATACGACATCACTATCAAACCACTTGTGGAGGCATTCGGTTTTGCGGGCAAAGACCCCGACTACAAGGTCAACATAGACTCTCTTTTGCAATTTGTAGGCTACGAGAAGGTGCGTGTGGAGGGCTCCAAAATCATCAAGAGTGACCCACGCACAACCATAGACCTCAACTCCATAGCCAAAGGTTATACGGTTGATATGGCTGCAAGGCTCTTGGAGAGCGAGGGGTGCACCGACTATCTTGTAGATATTGGTGGCGAGATTTACTGCCGAGGTACCAATCCTCGTGGCGAGAGGTGGGGTGTGGGCATAGAAACACCATTTGAGGGCAATTTTTCGCTCACGGGCGAGCACATAACCACCGTTGTGAGGGTGTCGGAGGTGGGTATGGCGACCAGCGGCAACTACCGCAACTACCGTACCGACTCAGAGGGCAACAAATACACACATATTATTGACCCCCGCACAGGCGAGAACACCACCTCTTCGCTCCTTTCGGCTACGGTTTTGGCGGAGAACTGCGCCCTGGCAGACGCCTACGGCACAATGTTCATAGCCCTCGGCTTGGAACGCTCGCGCGAGATTGCCGAGAGGGAGAACATCGCCGCCCTATTCATCTACGACGACGGAGGCAAGATGAAGGTGTGCAAAAGCAGTGCTTTTGAATTCAAAATTCAAAGTTCAAAATTCAAAATTAGGGAGTCGAAATGACCGCAGAAGAGATAAAGATATTGCAGGGGCTGAACCCTGCTCAGGAGGCAGCAGTGAGGGACTATACCTCCCCTTCGCTCATTGTGGCGGGTGCGGGGTCGGGCAAGACCCGTGTGCTGACGTGTCGCATCGCGTGGATGATTTCGCAGGGTGTGGAGCCTTACAAAATTATGGCTCTTACCTTCACCAACAAGGCGGCAAGGGAGATGCGCGAGCGTATAACCGCTATGGTAGGCGAGCAGAGGGGACGTTACATCTGGATGGGCACCTTCCACTCCATATTCCTCAAAATACTCGCGCGCGAGGTGCAGCACATAGGCTACGAGCCCAACTTCACAATCTACGACACGGCGCAGACCGAGAGTCTTTTGAAGAGCATAATCAAGGAGATGCAACTGAGCGACGAGGTTTACAAGCCTCGCGATGCCCGTTCACGCATATCGCTCGCCAAGAACAACCTTGTGACTCCCGAGTCTTACGAGGCTAACGGCACACTCCTCGAAGAGGACAAAAAGCGCCGTCAGCCACAGTTCTACCAGCTCTACAAGAACTATGTTGCCCGTTGCCGTCAGAACAATGCAATGGACTTCGACGACCTGTTGCTACTCACCAACATACTCTTCCGCGACCACCCCGAGGTGTTGCAGAAGTATCAGGAGTTGTTCCCCTACATCTTGGTCGACGAGTATCAGGACACCAACTATGCGCAATACCTCATCGTGAGGAAACTTGCGGCAGCCTCGGGCAACATCTGCGTTGTGGGCGACGATGCGCAGAGTATTTACTCCTTCCGAGGGGCAAAAATCGAGAACATCTTCCGCTTTCAGAAGGATTTCCCGAGTGCCAAAATCTACAAACTCGAACAAAACTACCGCTCGACGCAGACCATTGTAGATGCTGCCAACAGCGTCATAGAGCACAACAAATACCGCATCAAGAAGCAGGTCTTCTCGGAGAACTCTCAGGGCGAGAAGATAAAAATCTTCCGAGCCTACACCGAGGGCGAGGAGGCTCAGATGGTGGCAAACGGCATCAGAGCAACGCACATTGCCGACGGCACGAGCGATTGGAGCAACATCGCCGTTTTATATCGTACCAATGGTCAATCTGAGGTCATCGAGGAAGCCTTACGTAAGCGCGATATTCCATATCGTGTATATGGTGGTCATTCTTTTTACGATCGCAAAGTGGTAAAGGATGTAATGGCATACTTCAAGACCATCGTCAACCCCAAAGATGACGAGTCGTTGTTGCGCATCATCAACTACCCTGCACGAGGCATTGGCGACGTAACCATCGGCAAGATTAAAGCCGTGGCGCAAAACAAGGGAGTGAGCTTGTGGGAGGCTATACGCGATGCTTCGGATGAAGAAAGGGTTTTATTTGGCAAGAAAGTCTTTGAGTTCTACTCGCTTATATATAAACTTTCTCTTCTACGAGGCAGTGGCGAGAAAACTCTGCATGAGGTAGGTTGGGAGGTAGTGACCCGCAGTAATATCCTTTCTGCCTACAAACCCAACCCCTCGCCCGAGAACGAGGAAGCACTTCAAAGTATAGAATCGTTGCTGAACTCAATGCAGAACTTCCGTCATGAGATGATTGAGGTGGCGGGCAAGGAAGAAATTTCGGAACCTACATTGGAGGAGTGGTTGCAGAACATCTCGCTACTGACCGATATGGACTCCAAAGAAGATGGCGAGCGCAATTGGGTAACGTTACTTACTGTTCACTCTTCGAAAGGTTTGGAGTTCGATCATATATTTATTACGGGTATGGAGGATAATCTATTCCCAAGCATTAACGCTCTAACATCACCAGATAGAATTGAAGAGGAGCGAAGGCTCTTCTATGTAGCTATGACACGTGCCAAAAAGTCTGTGACCATTACCTTTGCAGAATCACGTTTAAAGTGGGGTCGAAGAGAATTCTTCCATCCGAGTTTCTTCCTCAAAGAGATAGACCCACGCTACTTGGATGTGCGCTACGAGGACGAGGAGGAGCAAGATGAGGAGAAGAGCACCTCGCGTCGCCGCGAGCAGATTGACGATCTGCGCCGCCGCTTCGACCAGCGACAAGGGCGCACCATCGTGGAGCGCAGAGAGTTCCAGAGTAGCCGTCAGAACTACACTCCCAACACGCCCCAACGTCCCTCGGTACCTCAGCGACCCGATATGTCAAAATTCCGCAGTGTGGGCGTGCGCACCGAAGCAGAGGGCAGTGCCAAGGTGGAGAGTGCGGGAGTCTATGCCGTAGGGCAGAGGGTTAGCCACGCACGCTTTGGTTCGGGCAAAATTGAGGCTATCGAGAGGCTTACATCCGACACCAAACTGACCGTAAGATTCGACAACGGGGATGTGAAAAACCTCTTGGCAAAATATGCCAAATTGAAAATTGAAAATTGAAAATTGAGAGTTATTCTTTAATATCCTTAAAGCCCTTAGCACAATGAAACGTGCAGAAAGATATAGTGGAATTGTGGAGTATTTCAGCGAGGCGATGCCCGTGGCGGAGAGCGAACTCGACTTTCGCTCGCCCTACGAGTTGTTGGTGGCAGTGATGCTCTCGGCGCAGTGTACGGACAAGAGGGTAAACCTCACAACACCCGCCTTTTTCGACCGTTTCCCCACGCCCGCAGAGCTTGCAGAGGCAACAGCCGAGGATATTTACCCCTACATAAAGAGCATCTCCTACCCCAACAACAAGGCTAAAAACCTCGCTAAGATGGCTCGACAGCTTGTGGGCGACTTTGGGGGTGTGGTGCCCGACACGGTAGCAGAACTCGAAACCCTCGCAGGAGTAGGGCGCAAGACTGCCAATGTGGTCGCCTCGGTACTCTTCGGCAGGGAGGTTATGCCCGTAGATACACACGTTTTTAGGGTGTCGCGCCGCATAGGTCTTACGGTTGGTGCCAAAAACCCTCTGCAAGCCGAGGAGCAACTCGAAAAGGGCTTTCCCAAGCACCTGCTGCCCATAGCGCACCATTGGCTCATACTCCACGGCAGATATGTCTGCACCGCCCGCCGTCCCAAGTGCGAGGAGTGCGGCATAAGGCAGTGGTGCAAGTCGGCACCAAAGTAATAAAGCGATACGCAGTATCGCATAAAAAATTTTTGGGCGACTTTTTGTAAAAAGTTGCAAAAGAACAAGTCGTTAGACAAAAAAAACAATGAAACAGTACAAAGCCCGAGGCGTAGTCCTCAACACTCTGAAATATGGCGAGTCGTCCATCATCGCCCACATCCTGACGGATGTGGCGGGTAGGCGTGGCTATATGGTGCAGGGCTTGGGCAAGGGCAAAGGCTCCTCACGGGGCAAGGGTGCGCTGTTTCAGCCTATGTTTTTGGTGGAGTTTGTGGGTTTGGAGAGCAACAAGATGGACCTCGACCGCCTGAAAGAGGTAACACTCGCCGAGCCGCTCCAAACCATACCCTTCGATGTGCGCAAGAGCACCATTGCGCTCTTTATGTCGGAGGTGCTCTATAAACTCGTGAGGGAGGTGGAGCCCAACTCACCACTCTTCGAGTTTGTCTACGGCTCGGTGGTGGCTCTCGATAGGATGAGCGAGGGAGTCTACAACTTTCACTTGTGGTTTATGGTTGCCCTGAGTCGTCATCTGGGCTTCTATCCCTCGGGGGAGTATGTCGAGGGTATGATATTCGACATAGAGTCGGGATGTTTCACCAACACCCCACCCTTGGGAGGACTCTACATCAACGCCGACAACACACTGCTCTTCCACCGACTCTTGGAGTCTTCGCCAGCCGACCTCGCCCAAATAGCTCTTTCGAGAGTGCAACGCAAGGATTTCCTGGGCGCACTCCTCGCCTACTACGGCTACCATCTGGACACCATCCACACCATCGCCTCACTCCGCATCCTCTCGGAAGTGTTCTAAAAGAGAAGTTAGTTCCAGAAAAGTTAGAGAATTTAGGGAGTTTAAGGTAGCAATGCCCCAAACTCCCCAAACTCCCCAAACTCTTATTTCAGCCTTTTTACCCTCTTGTCGTCAGCAGTTGCGGGGCGGATGGATATTGCAAAGCCGCCGCCGCGAGCCATAGTGATTTTATGTGTGCTCTTGGCACTAACCCTACCCTCGTAGATTACATACGACTCTGGGTTACTCTCGTAGTCGGCGTCCTTAGCATCGGCATAGACCTTAGCAACATACTCCTTGTCACCCGCAAGGAAGTCGAAAGCAACCTCTACGGTGCGTTGGTGCTCATCGGTCACGCCTCCCACGAACCAATTCTCGGAGTTCTTATCCTTGCGGGCAATTGCAATATAGTCGCCCGGCTCTGCCAGCAGGTAGCGGCTCTCGCTCCACTCCACAGGCACATCCACAATGAATTGAAAGGCGTCAATGTGTCGCTCGTAGTTTTCGGGCATATCGGCAGCCATCTGCAATGGCGAGTACATCGTAACATAGAGTGCCAGCTGGTTGCAGAGGGTGCTGCGTACCTTTGCCTTGTTTCTGGGCGCAAAGGAGTTGATGTCCATACAGAAAAGACCGGGCGTGTAGTCCATAGGTCCGCCCTGCAAGCGTGTGAAGGGGAGAATGGTAACGTGGTGGGGGTGGATGGTGCCTATGGAGTGGTACTCAGAGCCTCGTGCCGACTCGTTGCCTATCAGGTTGGGATAGGTGCGACAAAGACCCGTGGGGCGCACAGCCTCGTGGGCATTGACCATAATTTTATACTCGGCAGCCTTCTCCACGGCGTAGAGGTAGTGGTTGTTCATCAGTTGTCCGTAGTGGTACTCGCCACGGGGCACAATGTCGCCCACATAGCCACTCTTGACAGCATTGTAACCGTTGTCGACCATAAATTGGTACGCCTCGTCCATTCGGCGCTCGTAGTTGCGGATGCTCGAAGAGGTTTCGTGGTGCATCATAAGCCTCATACCGCGCTCGTTGGCGTACTGCTGCAACCCTGTGAGGTCAAAATCGGGATAGGGGGTAACAAAGTCGAACACAAAATCCTTGTGTTTGCCCGACCAATCCTCCCAGCCTATGTTCCAGCCCTCAACGAGGAGTTGGTCGAAGCCATATTTAGAGGCAAAGTCAATGTAGCGTTTCACATTCTGGGTTGTTGCACCGTGGCGTCCGTGGGGTTTGAGGGCCGAGTAGTCCACCTCTGCGAGTTTGATGTTGTCCTCAGAGGTGTAGGACCAAGCGCTCTTCTTGGCGATGAGTTCCCACCACACACCCATATACTTGGTGGGCTTAATCCACGATGTATCCTCAATTTTGCAGGACTCGTTAAGGTTGAGCGTAAGGCGCGAGGCGAGAAGCTGCCTTGCGTCATCACTTATGACCGCTGTGCGCCAGGGACTAACGCAAGGGGTCTGCAAGTATCCCTTGTTGCCGATAACATCGGGCGTGAGCCACGAGGTGAAGGTCTTGGTGTCGGGGTTGTAGACAAGGTGCATACACGAGTAGTCCACAAGGGCAGCCTCGTGGAGCGTGATGTAGATACCCTCGTCCGACTTCATCGTGAGGGCAGTCTGCACTCCCCAATCCGAGAAGCGGGATGGCGCATCGGCGCTGGGAGCATATTGTGCAGCAAGGGCACCAATCTCCGAGAGGCGCGAGTCGAAATAGTCGTACTCTTGGGTGCTATAATCGCCCGGTATCCAGAAGGCACGGTGGTCGCCCGCGAGTGCAAACTCGGTGCGTTCCTCCTTGATTGTAAAGTATGTGAGCCTACGCTGACGTGGGAACTCGTAGCGCAAACCGTAGCCATCGTTGAAAAGGCGGATGCGGAGGTTCATCTCTCGGTTGGTCTTGGGCTGTTTGAGTTGCACAAGGAGTTCGTTGTAGTGGTTGCGTATGTGGCTCTCCTCGCCCCACACGGACTCCCACACCTCGTCAAAGGTGCTCTCCGTAACCTCGCCAACCTCGAAACCGCCCAACAGGTCGCCAGCACCTTCGAGGTCTAAACCCAAGCGGCTTGTGAGGATTACGGGCGAGCCTTTGTAGTCCACCGAGTAGGTGGGCACACCCTCGTGGAGTGCGAAAGTAAAGGCAAGGTTACCATCGGGCGAAGTGATGGTCTGAGCCGAAAGAGTCGTTGCGGAGGTTGCGACCAAGAGCGCAACCATTAAGGTAAAAATACGTTTCATCTATTGTGTGGTTTTGTTTGGGTTTCTCTTCTAATCTACAAATATACAAATTTCGCCGGATAAGAAAAACCACGTTAGACCAAAATCCCTGGCGAGTGGGTTTTGTGGAGGGATTTTTGTGCCACAATTCCCAACCTGCGGGTGATTTATGTGAGGCGAGTTCAAGGCTTGCGCAGCGCGAGAAACCGCAGTTTACTCAGCGTAAATGAGGTTTCGAGCGCAAGCGTAACGCAGAAATCGCCCACAGAAATCAGCCCCCCACAAGGCACACCCGCCCGCGATATGCGCTCGCTAAAAAAGGTGGGGCGACTCCAAAGTCGCCCCACCCAAAGAAATTATGTCTAACTAACCTGTGTCTGATTACTAAGCGGTGAAAGATTAGTTGTTCTTCACGAGTTTGAAGATACCATTACCGTCACCCTCGGGGTTGAGTTTGAAGGAGATAGTGTAGTTACCCTCCTCTACAATGATGTCTTTACCGTTGTAAACAGCAACAAACTCAGTACCATCGGTGGGAACCTCTGCGCCCTCTTCGATACCGTAGTTGTGATCCCAGTTTTTATCAGCGCGAACCTTGAAACCAAACGAACCATTAGCATCTGCAACGTTGTCGAAGGTAGCTACTGCCCAACCGTCTACAATCTCCATAACAACATCGCTCCATCCATTGAATGCGCCGAGAACACTCCAAGTGTAGCCATCCAAAGAGGTAGTAGGAGCGGGTTTAACTTCGAGCTCCTCGCCATCAATAGTTGCCAACCATTTGCCGTCAGCACCAGCCTCGGTGAGAACTACAACGTGACCCTCCTCTACAACGTTAATGATGAGGTCTTTGGTCTGCTGACCAGCACCAAAGTCGTTAACGATGAAACCGATCTCCTTACCAACAGGAGCGCCGTCCCATACGAGGTATGTAACACCCTCAACCTCCTCGGTCAAAGTGGTAACCTCGGTACCAGGCCAACCACCAGCGAGCTCGCCTTCGCCATCGATCCAAGAATATACGCCGATCTGCTCCCAGCCGGTTGCCGAAGCATCAACATAGATCTTGGTATAAGTCTGAGTGATGAAGCCACCACCGCCTTCGCCGCCATTTTCAGTACCCTCTTCGGGACCACCACAAGCTACCAACGAAAGGGCAGCAATCGACATTGCAAGAAATTTAACTAATTTCATAATACTTAATTGTTTTAAAAGGTTAATAAATAAAATGGTTTATAAAAAAGTTCGTTTCTAACTGTTACTCAGGATAGGTTCTAGTATCCCTCGGGGTTTTTCAGGTTGCCATCGAAAGCAAGAATCTGCGACGAAGGAATTGCAAAGAGTTTCTTGTAATCCTCGAAAGCCTTACCATCCTTATCACCACCCTTGAAGGGCCACAAATAGTCGGCAGAGGTGAAGCAGTTGTAGCGGATAAGGTCGGTACGACGGTGACCCTCCCAGAACAACTCACGAGCACGCTCCTCGCGGAAGAGCTTCATAGCCTCGTCGCTCCAAGTAGCAGGAACGGTGATTGCGGGCATACCGGTACGCTCTGCCAACTCGTTCATCTTAGCCTGTGCGGTACCGCCCTGACCCAAACGCGAGCAAGCCTCGGCATAGATAAGGTAAATCTCACCCAAACGAATCAGAGGATAGTCGATGTTGGTAGACTTGTCTGGGGTTTCTGTGCGCTCGTGGTACTGTCTGCCATCTTCGTTATGAGGGATGTTGTTGAACTTCCAGCAACCCCAACCCTGGAAGAAGGTATCCTGCAACTTGGTAATATCCTTCTCGCGGCGTGCGGTAACAAATACGTTTGCACCACGTTTGTCGGCGATGGTATATGTGCCATCCTCGCCGCCCCAAGTTACATTGGTGGGATTGAAGTGAGTAGTCACAAAGTGGTCGTGAATATGGAGTCCATTCCAACCGCCGCCGGCACCATTACGTGCAGCCACAGGAATATCAACCGTTTTGTACACAGGATTTCCATCTTCATCAAACTTAGGATTTCCATCCTTGTCCATTTCCTGTTTCCATACAGGATTTCCATCCTCGTCAAACACGGGATTTCCATCCTCGTCCACCTCTTGCTCAAACTCTTTAACTGTCTCAACTTTTTCGTCCGAGCCGATAGCTGCACAAGTAAGGAAGGTACCACCACCCCACGACTGGGCTTTATCCTCATCGTAAGCTATATAGAACAAGAACTCATTGAAAGCGTCGGGGTTCTCGCCATTGTCGCCACGGAACAAGTGCTCATAGTTGGAGCAAAGAACGTAGCCCAAGTCGAAAATCTGCTCGCAGACCTCCTTACACTCTTTCCAAGCAGGGGTACCGGTGTAAACCTCGGCATTGAGGTATACACGAGCCAACAGACCAAGAACCGAACCCTTGTCGGCACGAGGACGATGGAGAGTGTTCCTAGCCTCAGGCATAGCCGAATTCTCGGCAGCAAGCTCGGTCAACTCATTAACGATGAAGTTGTAAACCTCTGCGCGGGGTTTCTGTTTGGGAGCCTCAGCACCAATAAGAGAATTCTCGTCGGTGAAAGGAACATCACCAAAGATGTCCATTGCCATCCAGTAGAAGTATGCACGCAAGAAGCGAGCCTCAGCGCGGAAGCCCTCAATCTCGGCAGCGAGCTCTTCGCCTACACCACGAGCAGCAAGCCTGTCGGGTGCGGTCTGACGAAGGTACTCGTTAACGAAGGTAACACCCTGCAAAGTACGAACGAAAACGGCATAAACCATATCATTCTCGCTATCACTCCAAGCGTTGTTGTTGATAGCATTACACCAAGCATCGGTCCAAGCAACCTTTGCCTCGTCAGTCGAAACCTCCTGGCAGGACCAGAACGAACGAATAAGTTCGGATGCACCACCATCGGACACCAACAAGTCGGTGGTGTCGTTGGTAACAAAGTTGAAATAGAGTCGTGCAAGACCCTGTACGTAGGCATCTTTATCTGCACCATAGACGGTCTCCGAGGTCATCTCCCACTCATTCAAGGGCTTGGTCTCGAGGTCATCAATACACGAGGTCAGAGTCAAAAACGCACCTGCAATTACAAAAAGAATATGTTTTGTTTTCATCTTTATTGCGTTTTAAGTTGATTAGAAATTAAGGCTAAGACGCAGCGAGAAGATGCGAGGACGGGGCCAAATGGTACCATCAATACCTGCTACACCACTCACCTCGGGATCTACACCGCTATACTTGGTAAGAACAAATACATTCTGTACACCAGCAGCTACGCGCATTTGGATGTCGGAGTTACCCAACTTGTCGAAGGTGTAACCAACGTTGATGTCGTCCAAACGGAAGAACGATGCGTCCTCGATATAGAGGTCCGAACGGTCCTGTTTCTCAGTTGTAGAGCTGGTCCAACCGGTGCGAAGAACGGTGGTTGCGAAGTTCGACAAACCGGCACGAGTATCCATTACGGTGGCAGCGTGGCTAGCAAAGAAGCTGTTGAAAACATAGTTGCCTACCGAACCGTGACCATTGAAACCGAAGTCCCAATTCTTATAGGTGTATTTGAGGTTCACACCAAAGAAGAAGTCGGGAGCGGGGCTCTTACCGGTATTGTAGCGGTCTGCCTCGGTGATCTTCTTGTCGCCATTGAGGTCATAGAAACCCTCCTGAACGGGCTTGCCATTCTCATAACCCTGCTTGTAAGTATAGAAGGTATAGGGAGCCGAGCCAACAGTGTGCATCTGGAGGTCGTTACCACCGGTACCCGTACCAGGCGAGTTCATAAAGATTGCATAGTCGGGGTCGTTGGATTTGTTAAGTTTCGTAAAGTAGGTATCCTGGAATGTACCATTGAAGCCGATACGCAGGCTCTGAGTAGCGGTACGGATGGGGTTGAAGTTCAGCGAGAACTCAACACCCTCGTTACGCATAGAACCAACGTTGGTCAAAAGGTTGGTACCAAAGTTAACACCAATAGGTACGGTAACCCAGTTGAGAAGGTCTTTGGTATCGCGGCGATATACATCCACACTACCCTCTACAAGACCATCCAAGAAAGCAAAGTCAACACCTGCGTTGTAGGTAGTGGTGCTCTCCCAGCGGATGTTGGGATCGTATGCAGTGGGATAGAGCATATTCGAGTAGATGGGGTTGCCCTCCGAGTCGTAGCCCATAAGCACAAGGTGCGAGAGGTCGTTCTCGGTGCTGGTGTATTTTGCAATGTACTTGTAGTTACCAATCTCCTGCTGACCGGTGGTACCATAACCCAAACGAACTTTCAGGGTCGACATAAGGTCCTGAGTCTGCATAAACTCCTCGTTGAGAACATTCCAAGCAAATGCTGCCGAGGGGAAGAAGCCCCAACGGTTGCCCTTAGCAAACTTCGAAGAGCCATCGGCACGAAGTGTCACGGTGAGCAAGTAACGCGAAGCATACGAGTAGTTCAAACGACCGTAGAACGATACAAGGTAGCTCTCCTCGCGACCCCATACGCCGGTACTCTTCTCGTGCTGCTCGTGGGTCTCGTTATAGTAGGTTACGCTGCGGTCTGCGCTGTAAAAATGCTGCCACGAGTAACCAACCATAGCGTCGATATTGTGATCGCCCATACTCTCGTTGTAGTTGGTATAGAAGTCGAGCACTTTGTTCTGACGCTGCCAAACCTTCTTGGTATACTTACCATAGCCGGATTTTTTACCCTCAGCAATATCAGTATCTCTAAGTGCCTGGATAGAGCCAATCTTAACGCCATCGTGCTCCTGAGTCTTCGACCAGTCGCCACCGAGGTTCAGATTGAAGCGAAGAGCCTCAAAGCCGTGAACCTTATAGTCAAGAGCGATATTGCCCAAGCCACGATAAGTACTCGAATACTTATCAACGTCGTAGAGCATCGAAAGAGGGTTGACACCTGCCAGAGTATTGGTAATGAAGTGCTCGCCTCTACCGGTACCAACATTATAGAAACCGTTGGTAGTGGTGTAGTCGATAGTACCATCCTCGTTGTACCAATAGGGGGCAACAGTGGGGTTGAAGAACGCTGCTGCACCTACTGCGCCACCATCTGCATAGGTCTGGTGGGTGTAAACACCCTTAGCATTAACCGATACGGTAAGGTGCTCATCCAAATACTTGGGCGAGAGGTTTACGTCGATAGTTGCACGGTCGAAGTCCGAGGTCTGCAAAGTACCCTGCTGGTTGGTGTAACCAATCGAAGCACGGTAGGGAAGCTCGTCGTAAGCCTTGTGCGATCTGTCGTTACCATAGATGCTCACATTGTGGTCGTGCGAAAGAGCGGGGCGGAAAATCAGGCTCTGCCAATCGGTATTTGCATCGCCCATATATTTCGCAGCATTTTGACGCTCGGTCGAACCCTCCGCAAAAGAGTTGTTGATGTGCTCACGGAACTGCTCGGGGGTCATAACCTGCATAGTGTTGGAGTTAACCGACACACTATACGAACCGTTGTACGAAATGGTGGGTTTGTTGCCCGAACCCTTCTTGGTGGTGATGATGATGACACCATTCGAAGCACGCGAACCGTAGATAGCAGCTGCCGAAGCATCTTTCAGAACGGTGAACGACTCGATATCGTTGGGGTTAACCAACGACAAGGGGTTAGCCATACCCGAACCAGCATCGCTTGCAACAGGCACACCGTCGATAACGATCAGAGGATCGTTCGATGCGTTCAAAGATGCAGCACCACGAATACGGATAGTGGAGCCCGAGTTGGGACCACCATCGCCGGGGATAATCTGCAAGCCGGGAACTTTACCCTGCATCATATCCTGAGTAGATACGACTGCACCACGGTTCATGTCCTCTGCCTTAATAGCCACAACCGAACCGGTAAGGTCATCTTTCTTTGCTACACCGTAACCGATCATCACAATCTCCTCGATCTGCTGTGCGCTCTCTTCGAGGGTGAAGTTGATGGTCGAACGACCTGCAACGGGCTCGTAGATGTCGGTATAACCAACGTAACTAACCCACAAAGTGGCGTTTTTGTCCACATTGATGGTATAGGAGCCATCGTAACTTGTGATAGAACCCAAGTTAGTCTTAACGTCCACAACCGTAGCACCAATGACGGGCTCGCCTTTGGCATCTTTCACTACACCCGAAACGGATATCTTCTGTGCGTATGCGCTTGCGCCCACAACCAGCAGAGAAGCAACCAGCAAAAGTGCCTTTCTAAAACTTAGTAATTGTCTTAACATAAGCGATTGTTTAGTTATTTATTAAGTAGTTTGTGTTTTGTCTTAGGTTTTGCCAAGTGTGGCAAAAATAATTTTTTTATTGTAAATATAGGTACTACTCGCCTTTTTGGTCATTTTTGGGGGACAAACCACCCGTTTTGAGCGACGGGTGGAGTCCCTTTTTACCAAAATTATCGACCCGAAGAGGCAATCATACTGCGAATTACCTGATTGAGTTCCTTCTCTTGGAGGAGTTGCTCAACGGTCAGGTGCATCCTGTAACGCCAATAGTGGTTGGGGATTGCGGGGATGTTGATGCGCTCGCTATCCACGTCCTCTTTGCGCACCTTCTCGTCCATCGAGAGCCAATCCTGCAAGGGGAGGATTGTGAGTGCCGCGGGCGACAAGAGGTGGTTGTTTACAATCGTGCGGCAGATCTCGCCATCAGCCTCGGCGGGAGCCACGCCCTGTTTCCAGAGAATCTCGTTATAGAACGCCTGAGTCGTTGCCCTATCCTCGCGCCACCAACCACGGATGGTGCTCGTGTCGTGCGAACCTGTGGTGCAGACCGAAGCATAGGGGTAGCGATTGGTGAAACCGAACTTGTTTTTGGGGTCCTTAGGCATACGCTGCACCTCCAACGAGAGAATGCCGAGGTTCTGCATCACAGGACCTACGCAATCGGGAACCATACCGAGGTCCTCGCCGCAGCACATCATCTCCGTAGCGTCTACAAGTGCGGGCAGTTTCTCCATAGCAAGTGCGCCCCAGAAGTCGTTGTTGCGACGGTAGAAGAAGTCGTTGTAGAGTTCGTTGAACCTATCCTTCTCCCAATCCGAGAGCCACTCGTAACTCTTGGTGTGCTGTGCCGAGATGCGGGGGTGGAAGTAGCCGGGTTTGCGGGGGTCCTCAATAAAGAGCACCTCGCCCGTCAGACCAAACAGAGCGTTTTTAACCCTCTCATTCTTACCGCCCAAAGCCTCCAAAATCTGGCGCTGGGTGCGGTACTCGGGTTTGAGCTCGAAATAGCCGTTATCTTTGGGATTGAGATAGGGGGTCCAATCCTCGCCACCGAAATACTCGCCCAGGTAGTCCCAATGGATTTGGGGCTCCACGTACCTCTCACGGTTCATAGGCATACCCCTCTGTGCCAACTCGTCGTAGCTGAAAGGTATTGCGGGGTTGAAGTAACCGAGAAGACCCACAACCGACTCCATAGGAATCTCCCAGATGCGGAAGAAGCCGAGGATGTGGTCGATGCGGTACAGGTCGAAGTAGTCTGCCATCTTCTCGAAGCGGCGTTTCCACCAAGCGTAGCCATCCTGAGCCATCACCTCCCAATTGTAGGTGGGGAAGCCCCAATTCTGACCATCTGCCGAGAAGTCATCGGGTGGTGCACCCGCCTGGCAGTTCATATTGAATAGGCGTGCGTCGCTCCAAGCCTCCACCGAGTCGCGCGAGATACCGATTGGAATATCGCCTTTGAGCACTACGCCCAGCGAGCGGCAATACTCCACGCTCTCTTTGAGCTGGCGGTCGAGTTGGTACTGCAACCAATAGTAGAGAGCCACCTTCGAGTACTCCTTCGACGCGGGGTCGGTGAGTTTCTCGACGAGTTTCTTGGAATAGTTAGCCTCTTTGCCCCACTCGTGGAAGTTGGCGGTACCCTTCTTATCCCTCAGGTAGCAGAAGGCTGCATAGTTGTCGAGCCAATCTTTGTTTGCCTCGTAGAATTTGGCATAAGCCTTAGTTGCAAGGGTGCGTTTACCGCTCTTGGCAAAAGCCTTGCGGAAGAAGTCGAACTTCATCTTCACAACGGCGTCGTAGTCGCACATTTCCAATGCGTTGAGCCTATCCATCTCCTCGTCCTCGGCACCGAGCTCGCGGATGGAGAGGTAGAGGGGGTTGAGTGCAAAGATGGAGATTGCGCTGTAAGGATACGAGTCCCTCCAAGTGAAGGTCTGGGTGGTGTCGTTGATGGGGAGAATCTGGATGATTTTCTGACCCGTAGCGGCAGCCCACTCGCCCATCTTCCTAAGGTCCACAAAGTCGCCAACGCCCTGGCTCTGCTCGGTGCGGAGCGAGAACACGGGAATAGCTACACCGGCACCCTTCCAGTCGAAGTTGCCGCGGAAAGTGGCGTCGATATGCTCACTCTCCATCTCGCCACAAACGTAGTAGCGGCGGTTGTAGCCATCTTCCCACCAAACGTTGCCGTTCTCTTTGATAATAAATTTGTACTCAAACTCGTCGCCCAACTTTGCCAAATCGAGAGAGAGGGTCCAATAGGGGTACGACGAGAGCGTGAGGGGCACTGCCTTATCTGCGTCCCACGCACCGAGCAATTCGCTACTACCGATGATGTAGAGCCTCTGAGAGGGGCGAGCAACGGGGGCATAGACCCTGAACGAAAGGCGGTGCTTAGCCCTGCACTGCGCCTCCTTCTCGTGGGGGAAGAAGGTCGCAAAGGGCGATGTTTCATAAATGTTTTTCATCTACTCTAATATAATATATATGTATCAATTTATTTGACGAATTCTATAACGTCGCAGCCATAGCCCTCAACAACCTCCGAGCCGCCTGCCACAATCTCTTCGCCGGAGAGGATGCTACGACCCTTTGCGCCCTCGGGAATGACCTCTTCGTAGTCGCTCCAAGTGAGTTTGCGACCCTCGGGCGAGAAGTTTGTGATGGTCAGCACCACCTTCTCCTGGTTGTGACGTGCAAAGACATAGAGGTTGTCGGTGCGGTAGAACTGGGTGAGTTTACCGCTGTGCAAAACGGGCTCCGAGGTGCGGTAGCGGAGCAACGTGCGGGTATGCTCGAAGGCTGCCTGCTCGTCGGCACTCCTGCCCTCGGCAGTAAACTTATTGTTCTTGTCGCCCTTCCAGCCGCCCTCGAACTCCTTGCGTGCACCACCGTGACCCGTCGAGAGGTCGCTCGAACGCATCATAATCTCCGTGCCATAGAGCAACTGAGGTACACCACGAGTGGTGGCGATAATTGCCATACCAATCTTATACTTCCTCAAATCGCCATCCACAGTATCGGCAAAGCGCTCAATGTCGTGGTTATCGAGGAAAGTCAGCAGGGTGTTGGGATTGCCATAGAGGAAGTCCTGCATAATGGAGGCATAGACACCGTGACCTCCCCACATCCAGCCGTCGGGCTGCCCAGACAGACCCTGTGCAATTTTTTCTTGCAGGGGGAAGTCCATAACCGAAGGCAGACCGCTCGAATAACCATCGCGGTTGTTGCTGTCGCCCTCCCAATAGGCGCAGATGGCGGGAACAGAGTTCCAGCACTCGCCCACAATGTTGAGGTTGGGGTACTCATTCAGAATTGAGCGGGTCCAGCGAGCCATAGCCCATTTGTTGTTGTAGGGGAAGGTATCCACCCTAAGACCATCCAAGTCTGCCCACTCAATCCACCAGCAGTAGAGTTGGGTGTAATAGTTGAGCACCAGAGGATTTTCCAAGTTCATATCGGGCATTGAGTAGTCAAACCAGCCCTCCTCCATCATCTTCTGGTCGCGCGATGAGCGGTTTACGGGGTCAGCCTGCATCATCCAGCCGTGGTTGGTGATGAGGGGTTTGTCGCCATTGTGCACCCAATCGCTCGATGGGAAGTCGCCTGCCCACCAGTGAGCCGTACCGCAGTGGTTGGTTACAACATCAAAAATCATCTTAATACCCCTCTTATGACCCTCGGCAACCAACTCTTTGTAGAGTTCGTTGGAGCCATAGCGGGGATCGATATGGTAGTAGTCCGAGCAGGAGTAGCCGTGGTAGGAGGCAAAGCCCTCGTTGTCGAGCGTGAGGGGGGTGTTCCAGATTGCCGTAACGCCCAAGTCGGCAAGGTAGTCGAGGTGGTCGATAATACCCTGAATGTCGCCACCGTGACGACCGAAGGGCTCCTTGCGGTTACAACCCTCGGCGCACTCGGAAACAGTGTCGTTCGACTCGTCGCCATTGGCAAACCTATCGGGCATAATCAGATACACCACATCTTTTGCACTAAAACTCTCCCTCTCTGCCGAACCCTCGCGGCGGTTGTCTATGTGGTACGAGAAGGTGTGAGTTTTGCGACCTTTGGTGAGCGTAATGTTCCAATCGCCCGCCTTCCTTACGTCCAAGTCGAGGAAGAGGTAATTGGGGTTGTCGGTGCGAATAGTGCCTTTCAGATAGAGACCCTCTTCCTCTACCGACACCTCCGAGGCGGCGATATTCTCGCCGTGGAGCATCAGTTGCAGAGGGGTCTTCATATCCGTGAACCACGAGAGAGGCTCTACGCGGTCCACCTTCTGTGCGCTCACCGAGGGCGCACAGAAGGTAGCCACAAGTGTTACAAAAAGTCGTTTCATCACTTCTTTTGGGTTGAGTGGTTATTAGTTTACCTTACCAAGAACCACAAACTCGTGGGGAGCGAGGGTTACGCTGTGGGTCGAGCCCAAGTTAATCTTCTCGCCTGTGATGATGTTGGTCCACACACCCGTCTGGGGAACATCTACGCTGGTGGTCTTAGTCTCCTTAGTACTCTGGTTTGCCACTACGATGACTGCACCGTGCTCGTTGCTCAGCACAAGAGTCTTACCTGCCATCGAAGCAGCACCTACACTCCACTTCTTGCGCTCGGTGTCGCCCGAGTCGGACGAGAATATCTCGGGATTGTCGGTACGGAACGAGATAATCTTCGAGAGGTTGTCGTATAGAGCCTTGCGGTGGGCATTCTCGTAGTAGCCGAGAGTCCAAGCAACGGGTTTCTCGCCTGTGCGGTCGTTGTAGTCGATGGAGTAGTCGTATGCCAACTCGCCAAACTGCCATATCATCTTAGGATAGGGCGAGAGGAACTCCAAGGCGTACATACCCGAGAGCTGACCAGTAGCCGCTGCCGAAGGTACGGTTTTGAGTGCAGTGTCGCCATAGGTCTTCATCTTGTAGGCAACCCTCTCTTCGTCGTGGCTCTCGGCGAAACCTACGCGACCATAGGCACTGATGCCCGAGAAGTCGCTGCTCGAAGGCCATCCCATACCGCTCTCACAAGATGCGTGGTTGATATTGCGCCAGAGCATAATGCCCTTGTAGGCAGCGAGCTCGTTCTCCTCTTTCGTGTCACAGAAGTGCTCGAAGATGATGTAAGCATCATCCTCAACCTCGCGGATAGCGTCGGCATACTCTTTGAGCCAGCCGATACGCTCAGCCGAATAGCCACCTGCATCGTAGTTCGAAGGATTCTGAACGATACCCTTGGTAAGGTCGAAGCGGTAACCGTCGAGGTTGTACTCTTCGAGCCAGAACTGCAATACCTCCTTGAAGTAGGAGCGGGTCTTAGCGTAGGAGTGGTTAAAGTCGTGATATACGTTGAAGTTGTGTTTTGCCACCTCGTTGAAGAATGGGTTATTGGGGGCTGTGCAGTTCTTCGACGAATTCCACCACATCTTAGCCCAGGGGAACTGACCCGTAGCGTGGTTGAACACAACGTCCAAAATCACAGCAATGCCCCTCTTGTGGCACTCGTCAATAAACTCTTTGTAGTCCTCCTTCGTACCGTAAGCCTTGTCGGCAGCGAAGTAGAAGCAGGGGTTGTAGCCCCACGAGTTATTACCATCGAACTCGTGGATAGGCATCAGCTCGATGGCGTTCACGCCGAGGGTTTCGAGGTAGTCGAGTTTTGCGGTAACAGCGTCAATCGAGCCCTCCTCGGTAAAGTCGCGGATGAGCAACTCGTAGATTACGAGCGAGTGGCGGTTGGGACGCTCAAAGTCGGTAACCTGCCAATTGTAGGTCTCCTTAGTGGTCGAGAATACCGACACAACATCGGTAGTGTTGGTGGGGTACTCTTTAAGGTTGGGATAGATCTCGTGGTGTTCGTTAATCCACTTATCGTTCCAGGGATCGAGAATCTTCTCGCAGTAGGGGTCGCCCACGCGGATTTTGCCATCTACCAAGAATTGGTAAGCATACTCGGTATTGGGCTGCAAGTCACTAACGGTAGTCCAGAAGTAGTCACCATCCTTCTTCATAAGATACTGATTCGAGGGTGCAAAGTCGTTGAACTCGCCAAGCAGGATAACGCTCTCCTTACCAGGAGCGAAGAGCACAAAGGTAGCCTCCGAGCCCTCTACGGTAACACCATCCTTAACACCTGCGGGACGTGCTGCGCTCTGGGTTGAGCCCAAAGCAGCCACAATAACCTTCTCGGTTGCGCTTGCGCCATTCTTGTCGTAGGCGGTAGCCTCGAAGAGCATATCGCCCTCGGCAGTTACGGTGTGCTCGTAGACAATCTCGTTGTTATCCTCTACACTCACAAGCTCCGAGCCATTGAGCGAGAGTACAAGGCTCTTGGCGTTGAGTGCCACAGCCTTCACAGTGAACTTATCGCCTACCGATACAATCTCGCCATTGGCAGGCGACACGAACGATACAACAAGTTCCGAAGCGTTGACAAGCTCTACCAAGATATCCTTACCCTCGTCCTTGACCTCTTTCTTACCACCGCTGGTGCGGAATACGAATGCCAAGTGGGTGATTGTCTCACCCTCGGGAACACCGTAAAAAGTCTTTGCACCACCTACAATCGTAAGACCATAGATGCCATTGCCAACGTGGGTGAGAAGGCAGTCATCTGCATCCACTGCCCAATCGTGTTTCACATACTTCCAGTCGCCTGTGGTGGCACTTTTGTCGGTCAATACGCCGGTGTGCGCGTAGAGTTTCTCGCCGGGGGTGATGTTTGTACCCTGGGTATTAACAACAACCACAAAGTCGTCGGTCGTGTCGGGCGACACAAGCGAAGGAAGTGTGGCAACCAAGGGCCAATCCAACGAGGGATCGATATCGTCGGTCGAGTAGGAGCCCTGGATGATGGTGTCGTTCTCGGTCTTCTCAAAGTCCATCGCACCCTCATTCTCGGGGGTCCTATCGGTGATGGAGGGTTTGAGTTGCACACTCAGAGGATCCTCTTTGCAAGACGTCGCAAGCATCACAAAGCAGAGCAGTGCGAGGCTTACAAGTTTCATTGTACTGAAAAAGGTTCTTTTCATAGCGTCAATATGATTTGATTATTTGTTTTTCTTAGTTCCGATACCGAATACAGCAATAGCACCCAGCACAAGCGAGATACCTGCAATGACGAGCATCACAGCCTGACCGCTCTGCACCTCGGTGCCGTTTGCGAGCATTATCATCTCGCCACCGAAGGTCTTGAAGAGGAAGCCACCAACGAGTGCTGCCACAATCTGAGGCAGGCAGATGGTGCAGTTGAAAAGACCCAGGTATGAGCCCATCGACTTACCCGAAAGCGAGTTGGTGAGCATTGCGAAAGGCATAGCCAGCATTGCAGCCCAAGCGCAGCCAATCAGCAAGAACGACACAAACAGGAGGTATTGGTCGTGGATGAAGTAGGTCGAGATGAAACCTGCGGCACCAAGCAAGAGGCTCAGCGAATATGCAACCTTCTCGCGGCGGAACAAGGGGAGTACCAAAGCCCAAAGGATGGAGCCCACAGCCTGAACGGCGAACAACACGCCCGTCCAGTCACCAGCGCTCTGGAATGCAGCAGACTTAGCGTCTACCGTACCCCAAACATTCTCAGCAATAGCGCCTGTGGTGTTATTCCACATATAGAGGAACGCAAACCAGCAGAAGAACTGCACAAGACCAATCTGCCAGAAGGCTTTGGGAGCGTGCAGAAGCAGCGTAAAGAGGTTGGTTTTCTCTTTCTTCTCCTCCTTCTCGGCAGGTTTGATACCGTGGAACTCGGCATACTCCTCGGGGTTCATCTCCTTAACTTTCACACCCGTAAAGAGCACGCAGAGGATGAGGATAGCGGCGCCAATGTAGAACGACCAGGTTACCGAAGGGGGAATCATACCCTCGGGAGCGGTGTTCTTGATACCAATCCAAGTGAAGAAGTAGGGGAAGAGGTAGCCAACAAGCGAGCCTGCGTTGCAGAGCATACTCTGGATGGAGTATGCCTTGGTCTTCTGCTCCTCGTTTACCATATCGCCAACCATCATCTTGAAGGGCTGCATTGCCATATTGATTGACGTATCCAACAACATCAGCATAATGGCACCAAAGCCGAGCGCAGCTTTAACGGTGAGGTTGAAACTACCCGAGTTGGGCAGAAGAGCCATAACGATAACTGCCACGATGGAGCCAACGTAGAGGTAGGGTTTGCGGCGACCCAGGCGGCACCAGGTTTTGTCGCTCATAGCACCCACGATGGGCTGAACAATCATACCCATAAGAGGGGGTAATACCCAGAAGAAGCTCAGGGTGTGGGGGTCTGCACCAAGGGTTGCAAAGATGCGGCTGATGTTGGCACTTTGGAGTGCGTAGGCAATCTGAACGCCAAAGAATCCGAAGCTCAGATTCCACATCTGCCAGAATGAAAGATTTCTTTTGTTACTCATTTTTGTTTTGTTTTTATAGTTTTTTCTTGTGTATTTTTTGCTCTTTTGCACCTCTTTTGTGGGGTGTTTTTGTGGCATTATTGGCTCCCATTTTCACCCTCTTACACCTATTTTATATAATAAAGTTTTGCAATTTAGTGGTTTTTCTCCAAACCATTGCAATAATTTTGACGAACGGCGGATTTTTCACGATGACCAACAATAAAAATAGCTCCCAAAAGGTTGCAATCCCACGAAAAATCACTATCTTTGGTGACCTAAACCAAAACCTTCCGACACAATGAACGCGAAACTCAACAAGTGTAGTTGGATAATACACCTTTTTGCCGTAGCACACATCCTCTCGTCGTGGGCGATGGGACAGTGGGGGCTGAACGACGAGGTCGTGCTCTCGTTGCTGACTATATCGATGATTGTGGCAGTTACACAAATCTATAAACTTCCTCTCGAAGTCTCTGCCGCGCTGGCTGTTTTGTGCTGCTTTGCGGGATACTATTTGGGCACCCTCGGAGGCAAATGGCTCACCGCTTCGGGAATAGACTTCTTCACCAACTATTCCAACGAAATCACCACTTTCGTAGTCACCGAGATTCTCGGCTGGTCAGCAACACTCATTGCGGCTAAGCGCAACTAATACAAGCTGTTATGAACAAGGAGCTGAGTCGTATTATTGTTGTTGTAATCTCCATTTTGCTGCTTCGCATCGGACTCGTGGGCATCTACGAGCAGTTTGGTGCTGCGGGCGGTATGGACCTCTTCGACGCCATAGGAATCATCACTCTCGACCCACTGAACCTGCCCGTCACTCTCTCGCTGACGCTCCTCCTGGGCTATCTTGTAAACACCGTCGAGTGGCTCCGCACGCACACCATTTTTAGGGTTTTGTCGTGGGTTGTGGTTGTGGCTTTGTGCGCCTTTGTAGCCACCTCGATTGCCACCTCCCAGAGCCATTTCTCGGTGGGCAGCATTGAGTGGTATTCGCTCCTTTTTGCAGGCATCATCCTCTGCGCAATTGTGCTCCTCGCGCTCTACTTATGGCTCTGGTTCCGCTCCTCGCGCAAATATATTTCGAAGGTTATCGCCAAGAGCGAACGCACTAACTATCAGTATATTCAGCTCAAACAGCAACTCAATCCCCACTTCCTTTTCAACAGCCTATCCATCCTCGACTACCTTGTGCAGGAGCAGCAGACCGAACGTGCGAGCGACTACATAAAAAAACTCGCCAACATCTATCGCTACCTGCTCAAACAAGAGGAGTACGACACCATCGAGCTCTCCAAAGAGGTGGACTTCTTGGGGCTCTACATCGACATTATGAGGGAGCGATTTTTGGATGGTTTCGAGGTGGAGATTAACCTCCCGAATAAAGTCCTCGCTCGCAAGGTTGTGCCTTGCGCGTTGCAGGTGCTTGTCGAAAACGCATTCAAACACAACGCCGCCACACCCACCCGCAAGCTCTGTGTAAAAATTTGGAGCGAGAAAGGTAAAGTGGTGGTACAGAACAATATAAACCAGAAACAAACACCTCCCGTATCCAATGGCTTCGGACTCAAAAACCTCAGAGTACAATACAGTGTACTCTCGGGCGAGAGCATAGAGGTAACGGAGGATGGCGAGAACTTTACCGTAAAAATTCCTTTATTATGAGAGTAGTAATAATTGAAGACGAAATTCCTTCGAGACTCAACCTCACTCGCGCCCTAAAAAGCATAATTCCCGACTTGGAAATTGTCGGCAGCCTGGGCTCTGTGGCGGAGGCGATAGAGTGGTTCGGCACACATCCCGAAGGTGCCGACCTTGTCTTTATGGATGTACAGCTGAGCGACGGTCTGTGCTTCGATATTTTCAAGAGCGTAGCGGTACACGGCAAGGTTGTAATCACCACAGCCTACGACAATTACGCACTCGACGCTTTCAAGATTCACTCGGTGGACTACCTGCTTAAACCCATCGACCGAGAGGCACTGCGCAACACCGTAAATCACTGCTGTTCGTTGATGACCGACAGCCGCAACGAGAGCATCGACTACAACAAGCTCGCCGAGCTCTTCACCCCCAAACAGAACGAGTGGAAGGATCGCTTTTTGGTTAAGGTGGGCGACAAGATTATCCTTGTGAGGATCGAAAATATCGCCTTCTTCTACTCCGAAAACAAGACCACCTTCCTCGTTACGGACGAGGGTAGAGAGTATATCGTCGACGAGTCGCTCGATGCCATTGAGAGCAAACTGAACCCTGCAAGTTTCTTCCGCATCGGTCGCTCGTGCATTGTAGCATTGGCTCAGATACAGGTAGTTACCAAACACTTCGGCTCACGCCTGAAAGTACAACTGCGCTCCTCACGCCGCGACGACCTCTTTGTTTCGCGAGCACGCACGGGCGAGTTCCTCGAATGGCTCAATGGGAATTGAGAATTGAGAATTGAGAATTGAGGCAAATGCGAGTAAGCGAGGGCAGAGGGCGCTTGTGCACTATGCCGAGCGGGAGCATTTTAGAGCAGCCGAAGGCTGGTCAATTGAAAGTTGAAAATTTTGGTGCGCTCGCCCTTGTGGCGGGCGCAAATTATATTCCACCTGCCCGCACCTTATTCTCGGGTATCTATTTTAATACCCGTGAGGAGGGAGGATGTATTTGTCAATTCCCAATTCCCAATTCTCAATTCTCAATTCTCAATTCTCAATTCGTTCCGCTTGCTTATCCCTAAATTTTGTCGGTTCGTCGCAAAGTGTGTGGCGGTTTGGGGAAAAATCGTTACCTTGCGCTCTGCGCAAGAGGCAACAAACAAAACAACAAATAAAGTTACACACTAAATGAAAACTCTACTTAAAGTTGCCGCCATCGTTTGCGGCGTGATGACTATGGCTTGTAAGACCCAAACAACCGTAGGTGACTTTTCCACCTATCCCGAGTACAAGAAACACGACCTCGGACTGACCTACACCCCCGAGAAATCGACCCTCCGCCTGTGGGCTCCCAGCGCAGAGAGTGTAACCCTTCGCATCTATGCAGAGGGCGCAGGTGGCGAGGCTCTCGAAACCATCGCTATGGAGAAGAGCACCAAAGGCACCTGGGTAGCAACGCTCCCTGGCGACCGCAAGGGTCAGTTCTACACCTATCAGATTACTCACGAGGGTAAGGCTCTTGCCGAGACCCCCGGTGTGTGGAACAAGGCTGTGGGTGTGAACGGCGCAAGGGCTGCCATCATCGACCTCGCCGACACCAATCTCGAGGGTTGGGAGAATGACCAGCGCATTGAGGTTGAGAACTATACCGACATCATAATCTACGAGATGCACCACCGCGACTTCTCGATTGCCGACAACAGCGGCATCACAAACAAAGGCAAATTCCTCGCCCTCACCGAGCAGGGCACCCTCACTCCCGAGGGTTTGAAGAGCGGTATCGACCACCTGAAAGAGTTGGGCATAACCCACGTACACATCCTCCCCTCCTACGACTACGGCTCGATTGACGAGGCTCATTTGGAGGAGAACAGATACAACTGGGGATACGACCCCAAGAACTACAACGCCCCCGAGGGTGGCTACTCCACCGACCCCTTCACTCCCGAGGTGCGCATCCGCGAAATGAAGCAGATGGTGCAGGCACTCCACGAGGCTGGCATTGGCGTTATTATGGACGTTGTCTATAACCACACCTTCGTGAACGACGGCTCGAACTTCTCGCTGACCGTTCCCGGTTACTATTATCGCCAGAAAGAGGACGGTGGCTACTCCGACGCCTCGGGTTGCGGCAACGAGACCGCCTCGGAGCGTCCTATGGTGCGCCGCTACATTGCCGAGTCTGTAAAGTATTGGGCTAAGGAGTATCACATCGACGGCTTCCGTTTCGACCTTATGGCAATCCACGACATCGAGACTATGAACCTCGTGCGCTCGGAGTTGGACAAAATCTCGCCCTCCATATTTGTCTATGGCGAGGGTTGGATGGCAGGCGGCTCGCCCCTGCCCGAGGAGCAGCAGGCAAAGAAACACAATGGTCCCAAGTTCCCCCGCATAGCCGTATTCAGCGACGACGTACGTGACGGCTTGCGTGGCGAGTGGATGAGCGCAGGCGAGGGCGGTTTCGCAACAGGCAAGGTTACAAACCGCCAGAAGGAGAGCATCAAGTTTGCCGTTGTGGGCGCAGGTCAGCACCCCCAGGTGGACTACGAGGCTGTGAACTACTCCTCGGCACCCTACGCCAACGACCCCATAGAGGTTATCAACTACGTGTCGTGCCACGACGACGAGTGTCTGCGCGACAAGATCGATATGGTGGCAAAAGACGCCACCCCCGAGCAGCGCAAGCGTATGGACCTGCTTGCACAGACAGTCGTTATGACCTCGCAGGGCGTGCCCTTCATCTTCTGCGGCGAGGAGCTCTACCGCACCAAAGGTCACATCCGCAACACCTACAACCTCCCCGACAACATCAACCGCATAGATTGGAGCCACAAGGCTAAATATGCCGACGTATTCGACTACTACAAGCAGCTCATAGCTATGCGCCGCGCACACCCCGCATTCCGTATGGCAACCAACGAGCAGGTTGTGGCAAACCTCAAATTCCTCGACTCGCCCGAAGGCACCGTGATGTACACCATCAATGGCGCAGCAGTGGGCGACAAGTGGAGCGAAGTACTTGTAGTCTACAATGGAAACCGCTCGGGAGTAGATATGGTCTTCCCCGAGGGCGAGTGGATGCTCGTGTGCGAAGACGGCAGGATGCAACTCGACACCCCCCGCCCCTTCAAAGGCAGCGACTTCTACGTTCACGGCACCAGCGCAATCATCGCCTACCGATAAACAACAGACACAAAAAGAGCGGGGTGAGATGTCAACCGCCTGCCTACGGCAGTCGTGGCAAGACGGACAGACCCCCTCGGTCACTCCGTGGCTGCTCCCCTAACTTAGGGAAGGGAGATGGTTGTGGGATTATCTCATATCTCTCAGTCCTCCCATATCTCCCATAAGCCCTATAAGCCTTAGGTCTATCGACGTTAGACATTAGACCCCAATCCCAGCAAGTGGGTTTTGTGGAGGAAATTTTGTGCCAAACAAGAAGGCGAGTCCGCAGTTTGCTTAGCGCAAATGAGGAACTCGCCTATCGCAGTGCGGTGCAAAATTTACCCGCTATATGAGTTTTTGAAAAACCGCATAGAATCGAGCAGATTTTAGGCGCACAAGAAAACCACCTCCGAAGTTTACAAGGGCGTAAATGAGGAGGTGGTTTATCGTAGTGCAACGCCAAAGATGCCGATTATATGCGGTTTTTGACGATTTCGGAAATCTCATTGATGATACCTCGTGCAAGACGCTCGGCGGAGTCCTCATCGCGACTCTCGGAGTAGATGCGGATGATGGGCTCGGTGTTGCTCTTGCGCAGGTGAACCCACTCGGATGGGAAGTCAATCTTCACGCCGTCAATGTCGGTCACGTTGTAGTCCGTATAGCGGTTGAGCATAATCGCCAGCACCCTATCAACGTCAATGTCGGGGGTGAGCTGAATCTTATTCTTCGAGATGTGGTATTGGGGGTAGGTAGCTTTCAGTTCGCTTGTGCGGCAGCCCTTCTGTGCCAGGAGCGAGAGGAAGAGTGCCACGCCCACAAGAGCGTCCCTGCCATAGTGGAGGTCGGGGAAGATGACACCACCGTTGCCCTCGCCACCAATCACAGCACCCGTAGCCTTCATCTTAGCCACCACATTCACCTCTCCCACAGCCGAAGCCTCGTAGGAACCACCATAGCGTGCGGTAACCTCCCTCAGTGCGCGTGTGGAGGAGAGGTTCGACACTGTGTTGCCGCCGCCCCTGCGCGAGAGGATATAGTCGGCACAAGCCACAAGGGTGTACTCCTCGCCAAACATCTCGCCATCTTCGCACACAAGCGCCAGGCGGTCCACATCGGGATCAACGACAATGCCGAGGTCTGCCTTCTCGCGTACCACGACGCTGCAAATCTCCGTAAGGTTCTCGGGGATAGGTTCGGGGTTGTGTGCGAAGTTGCCCGTAGGCTCACAGTTAAGCCTAATGACCTCTACGCCAAGCTGCTCCAAGAGTGCGGGGATGACCGTACCGCCAACCGAGTTGACAGCATCAACGACCACCTTGAAGTGGCGAGCCTTGATAGCCTCCACATCTACATCGGGGAGTGCAAGAACGCTCTGGATGTGCTCCTGGTCGAAGGATGTACGCTCGATGATGTGACCTATGTGGTCAATCTCGGGATAGCTCCACGAGGTATCCTCAGCCCAGCCGAGCACCTTTTTACCCTCTTCGTCGGTGAGGAATTCGCCCGACGAGGTAAGGAGTTTCAGGGCATTCCACTGCTTGGGGTTGTGCGAGGCAGTGAGGATGATGCCACCATCTGCCCCGCGCGAGGTCACAGCCAGCTCCGTACCCGGAGTGGTGCACAAGCCTATGGAGATAACGTCCACACCGCAGCCAAGCAGGGTGCCGATGACTATATTTTCGACCATCTCGCCCGAAAGGCGTGCGTCCCTGCCGACAACAACCTTCAAGCGTTTGTCGGGAGCCTGCTCGCCAAGGAAGCGGACATAGGCGGTCACGAATTTCACAACATCGAGTGGAGTGAGATTGTCGCCAACCACACCACCAATGGTACCTCTAATACCGGAAATTGATTTAATAAGTGTCATAAGATTGTATGAATAGTTATCTCTTTTCCATTTTTCACAACACAAATATAAGAATAATTTTGTACTTTTGTAGAACAAACACTTTTTTACAACTATCAACTGCTCATAAAAGAGGATATGAAAAAACTCTATTCGCTCGGTTTGGTGGCACTTGTAGCCACACTTTTGGTTGCTTGTGGTGGTAATCCCAATGGTAGGGGTGATGACAAAGGAGAGAAGTATGTGGTAATACTCTCTATGGACGCATTCCGTCACGACTTTGCAGAGCTTTACAACACCCCGACTCTCGACTCCATCGCCTCGGTGGGCGTCTTTTCGGAGATTATGCCTTGCTTCCCCAGCAACACCTTCTCCAACCATTACTCGATGGCAACAGGACTCCATCCCGACCACCACGGCATCGTAAACAATAGTTTTTACGACAAGAGTATGGGGCTATCCTACTCCATAAAGGACAACGAAGCTCGCGAGAACGCCGATTTCTACAAGGGCGAACCCATCTGGAATACTGTTGAGCGCCAAGGTCTTACGGCACACGTATACACTTGGGTGGGTGTGGAGGCTCCCATCAACGACCACTTCCCCACCAAGTATCTCATCTACGACAGCCAACGCTCTCGTCGCGAGCTTGCCGATCACGTCTTGGAAGCGCTCTGCAATCCCAATGTGGAGGAGATTCCCAACCTTACGATGTGGTATTTCGACGAGCCCGATGCTGTGGCGCACAAGTATGGTCCCGAGTCCGAACAGACACGGGCGGTTGTGGAGGATATCGACGACGTGCTGGCATATTTTATGCGCGAGGTGCGCCGTTCGCCCGTATATGACAAGATAAACTTCATCTTCACTGCCGATCACGGAATGACCGAGCTCTCGCCCGAGAGGTACTACAACATCTACGAGCTGATCCCCGGCGAGGCAGAATACTACTTCAACGCCAATCCTCTGACCCTCGAACCCTCCGAGGAACGCATTGACGAGGTCTACGCAACGCTCAAAGCACACCAAGAGGAGGGTCACTACCAGGTGTGGCTGCGCGAGGAGATGCCCGAGGAGTACCACTACGGCACCTACACAGACCGCATTCTACCCATCGTGCTACTGCCCGATGTGGGTTGGAAAGTGGTCTACCGCGAGGAGGCAGGTCGTGGCAGACCCAAGCCCAACGAGGCTACACACGGCTTCGACCCCTTCCACCCCGATATGCATATGGCATTCTATGGCTGTGGTCCCGCCTTCAAGAGGGGCTACACCCACGATAAGGTGTTCCAAAATCTGAACGACCACCTTATCATCTCGCACATCATTGGCATCGAGCCCGCCGAGAACAACGACTGCGTATGGGGAGATATTAAGGATTTGTTCCGCAAGTAATTAGACCCACCGACAAGCCAAAAAGACAACAACCTAACACCTCGGAGTATGAATACTATTTCGCTGGTTATAGCCACATACAACGGCGCAAAAAAGCTGCCTCGCACCCTCCAAAGCCTCACGGAGCAGACGCTCGACAGGGAGCTGTGGGATGTGGTGGTAGTCAACAACAACTCCTCGGACAACACCGCCGAGGTGGTTGAGGATTTCATTGCCTCGCACCCCGAGATAGATATCAAGCTGGTGCACGAACCCCAGCAGGGTCTGTCGTTTGCTCGCAATAGGGGTATTGACGAGTCGAAAGGCGAGTATATCGCCATAATCGACGACGACGAGATAGCCTGTCCGGATCTGCTGAGGGTCTACTTCGACTTCCTCGACACGTCGCCCTATGCGGTGGCTGCGGGAGGTAAAATCACGCCCCACTACCCCACCAAGCGTCCCTCGTGGCTTTCGCGTATCACCGAACGTCCCATTGCAGGAACACTCGACCTGGGCAAGGAGGTCAAACCTTTCCCCGAGGGCAAGTACTTCGGCGGCGGCAATATGTGCCTAAGGCGCACAGCCATAGAGTATTACGGCAAGTTCGACACCAACCTCGGACGACGTGGCAGCAAGTTGCTGGGCGGCGAAGAGAAGGAGCTATATATGCGCTACTACACCTCGGGCGAGGATATCTATTACCTGCCCGATGCAGAGATTTTGCACGTCATCGACGAGAGCCGACTCACGAAGGAGTACTTCAATGCCGTATGCTATCGCATTGGTCAGAGCGAACGCATCCGCACCCTCTCTTTGGGTCGCAAGGAGTTCAATAGGCGCATTGCCACCGAGATCTTCAAGTGGTGCGCTGCGCTTGCCATTGCAGCCTTCCACTGCCTTACGTTGCAGTTCGGCAAGGCAAATGCCATTGTGGTTATGCGCCGCCAGATTTCGAAGGGTCTTAAAGATGCCAACATAGACAAAGAGTTGTAAGAGACTATGACAGAGAGAGATAGTTATAACATATCGCTGAGTGCACCAACTGCCGAGCTGATTGAGAAATTCGCAGACTTCGACGAGGAGGGCTACATCTCCAAGTTCCAAATCATCAATGAGGAGTTGATTGGGGCTTTGAAGAGTGCCGCCGAGTGGCTCAAAGAGGACTTTATGAGCAACGAGTATCTCAGCGAGGTGTGGAGCCGCGAGAACCCCTGCGAGAGTTGCTCGGAGAGGGAGGGATGCACCATTACCTGTCGCCGTAAGCACACCTTCGACAAGGAGGTTTATGGGGGGTTGCTGTGCGGAACAAGCGCCGCAGCAGTACAAAATCAGTGGGGCACCAAGAGTCCAAAAAATATGGTACGTTTCAGGGTTCGTTTGGGCTCCGAAAACCGCCTTATTTTCGGGCGCGATTGTGGTCACCTTTCGGGAGCCGTAAAAGTGGACAAAAAAGGCACCGTAAGAATTGAGGGAAGATTGCTCAAATTGCGTCCGTGGAGCGCTGCTCTCTACACAATGTTTGTTCTCCACCCCGAGGGATTCCCTTTGGCATTGCTCGCGACGGAGCATCGCAAGGAGTTTTTGAAAATCTATGCAAACACCTCGCAATCAACTCTTAAAACAGAGCGCCTTGCAGAACAACTCGACGATAAGGTGCACCTTAGCCACCTTCTGAACAACAAACTCTCAGAGCTGAACAGCCAACTCTCGAAGCAGGGGGTAGGTCCAATTTTCCTTGTTCGTTCATCGCAACCAAAGGCAAACAATAAGCCATTTTTCATACCCTATATGGCGGAGTAAAAATAAGGTACGTTTTGTTGAAAACGTACCTTATTTTTTGGAGGATAAAACACCTTTTAAGTACGCCATTTTTCATATCCTCCGAAATGGGTAAAAATAGACTTTTGAATTAAAAAAATGTCAGACTGAACAATTTTTTGACAAAAAAACGTTATATTGCAAAGAATTTGGGTGCGTATGTGTGCGCAGCGAGTCGGCAAATGGCAACCAAAAGCCACAAAAAGAGCCACAAAAGAGCGAGCAGAAGCCCCCGAAAGCGACAAAAACTATAACCAAATAACAAACACAAAACACTATGCTGAAAAGATTATTTACAATCATTGCCTTCGCTGCACTGTCGCTGACAAGTGCGCTGGCACAGGAGAACCCTATGTTCGCACCCCTGCCCGAGGATGCAGAACTTCGCAAAGGCGTACTCCCCAACGGACTTACCTACTACATCCGTCACAACGACAAACCCGAAAATCAGGCAAACTTCTACATCTACGACCGTGTAGGTGCTATTCAGGAGGAGGATTTGCAGATTGGTCTTGCACACTTCTTGGAGCATATGGCTTTCAATGGTACCAAGAACTTCCCCGATAAGAATATGATCAACTACCTCGAAAGCATCGGTGTTAAGTTCGGCGCCAACCTCAATGCTTGGACTGCAATGGAGCAGACTCAGTATATGATGGAGGGTGTGCCCCTGAACAGCCCCGAGATTGTGGATAACGTTCTGATGATTCTCCACGATTGGGCATACTACATCTCGCTCGAAGAGGAGGAAATCGACAACGAGAGGGGTGTTATTATCGAGGAGTTGCGCACCCGCAACGACGCTTCGTGGCGTATCCGCGAGAAGAGCGCTCCCTACCTCTATGGTAACACTAAGTATGCAGAGCGCAACATTATCGGTACCGAGGAGAGGCTCAAAACCTTCACCTACGACGAACTCCGCGACTTCTATCACCGTTGGTACAACACCTCCAATCAGTGTATTGTAGTGGTTGGTGACTTCGACGTTAACGAGATGGAGCAGAAGGTTATCGCCACTATGAGCGACATCCCCGCAGTGGAGAATCCCGAGGCTATCGAGTACATTCCCATTCCCGCAAACGAGAAGCCTGCAATCGGTATCTTCACCGATCCCGAGCTCACCGAGAGTAGCGTAGAATTTATCGTTCGTAGTGAGGCTTGGCCCAACGAACTCAACAACACTTTGGCATACGAACTCTACTCGATTGTAGACTCGTTCATCTCAACCATTATCAATGAGCGCCTGTCGGATATGGCTCAGCAACCCAATGCCCCCTTCATTGGCGCAGGCTACTATGGTGGTAACGTAACCCGCTCGATGGACCTCATCGAACTCTATGCACAACCCCGTGAGGGCGAGGCTCTGAGGGCTTTCGAGGCTATCTATGCAGAGTTCGAGAAGGTGCGCCGCTATGGTTTTACAATGTCGGAGTTTGAGAGGGCTCAGACCAACATTATGCGCCGCAACCAACAGGCTTACGACCGCCGCAACGACCGTCGCCACGGCGAGTTTGTACGTCGCTACACCGAGAACTTCAAGAGGAACACCCCTATCTACGGTGCCGAAGAGGAGTGGCAGATTGACAGTATGCTCATCGCGGGTATGGACCTCAACACCGTAAACGCTGTGGCTATGCAGGAGCGCTTTATGCCCACCAACCACGTTGTACTTATGAGCCAGCCCGAGAAAGAGGGCTTGGCTGTGCCCACTGTCGAGGAGGTAGAGGCTGTGATTGCTGCTGTAAATGCTGCCGAACTGAAACCCTACGAAGAGGAGGGCGAGAAGAAACCTCTCATCCCCGAGGGTACAAAACTCAAAGGCTCGAAGGTTAAAACTGTTGGCACCGACGCTTTCGGTCACACCACTTGGACTCTGAAAAACGGCGTTAAAGTGGTGCTCAAACCCACCGACTTCAAGGCAGACGAGTTTATTATGCGTGCAACCGTTGCAGGTGGCAGCTCGCTTTTGGCAGACGAGGATATGGCTATGGCTGACCAGCTCACCACCTTCCTTTCGTATCAGGGTGTTGGCGAGTTCTCGATGACCGACTTGCAGAAACAGCTCGCAGGTAAGGCTGTCGGCGTAGGTCCCTTCCTTTCTAATTCGAGCCACGGTCTAAGCGGTAGCTGCTCGCCCAAGGATGTGGAGACTCTCTTGCAGCTCGTATACCTCTATGGCACTTCGCCTCGCTTCGACCAGGATGCTTTCAATCTCGTGAAAGAGCAGCTCGTACAGGCTTATGCCAACATCGAGTCCGACCCCAACTACGCATTCCAGCGCGAGCTCTTCGCCAGCCTCTACGACAAGCCCAACCGTGTGAAGGCTTGGAGCGCTACCGATATGCAGGCTCTCACTTTGGAGCAGTACCAGAGGGTTTACAAGGCTCTCTTCTCGAACCCCGACGATATGACTTTCTTCTTTGTTGGCAACTTCAAGGAAGAGGAGCTCAAACCCCTCGTGGAGAAATATCTCGGCTCGCTGCCCAAAACCAAAGGCACTCTCACCTACAACCCCGAGAACGGTATTGGCTACCAGGGTGGCGACAGGGAGAACCGCTTTGAGGTGGCTATGGAGATGCCCAAAACTACCATCTACTACGTTATGACCGGCGAGATGGAGGTTAACTTGAAGAACAGACTCACCCTCTCGGTTCTCGACCAGCTGCTCGACATCCGCTACACCAAGAGCATCCGCGAGGAGATGGGCGCAACCTATGGAGTATCGTGCTCGGGACAGCTCAGCAACCTGCCCAGCGAGCCCGAATACCTCCTGCTCATCGGCTTCGACACCAAACGCGAGATTTCCGACCAGGCACGTGGCGCTCTCATCCCCGAGATTGAGAAGATCGCTACCGAGGGTGCTACCGAGGAGGAGCTTGGCAAGATTAAGGAGTATATGCTCAAAGAGCGTGCAGATGCCCTCAAACAGAACGGCAACTGGATGAACTGGATGGTAAGCCGCGAGATGCTCGGTTTGGATAACACCACCGGCTACGAGGCTATCATTGAGAACCTCACCTCAGAGGACATCAAGGCTATGGCTGCCAAGATTCTTGCAGACGGCAACCAGTTGCGCCTCATTATGGACGCCAAAGAGTAATTAATATGTACCTACTCCCCTTGGGCAATGAGGGGATGACACCCAAGGACTCCCGAGCGGCTTAACGCCACTCGGGAGTCTTTTTTTCTTGCAGCCTCGCCACCTATTCACAATCCTCCCAAACCCTCATGATATGGGAGTTATGGGAGATATGGGAACAAAAGGGGTGGATTTAGGAGGTGTGGTCGAATAATAGATGCCGAAAGCGGGACTCGAAACTCGCGGGCGCAAATGCGCCCACGAGTGGGTTATATTTACATTCCCCCTAAATCCCCCTTTGGCAAAGGGGGACTTCGAAGGTCGCGGGTTCTCGGAACCACCTTAGACAAAAGGACAAAGGATGGCTTTTGCCATCCTTTGTCCTTTGAGCCGAAAGCGGGACTCGAAACTCGCGGGCGCAAATGCGCCCACGAGTGGGTTATATTTACATTCCCCCTAAATCCCCCTTTGGCAAAGGGGGACTGCGAAGGTCGCGGGTTCTCGGAACCACCTTAGACAAAAGGAGAAAGGATGGCTTTTGCCATCCTTTGTCCTTTGTGCCGAAAGCGGGGCTCGAACCCGCGACCTTTTCATTACGAGTGAAACGCTCTACCACCTGAGCTATTTCGGCACCCGTCGCCGATGTAGAATTCGGCTTTATCGGGCGCAAAGATACTACGGGGAATTCAAAATGCAAAATGCAAAACGCAAAATTATCGCTCGGCATACACCTTCGAAGGCGAACTGTGGGGTGGTTTTTGGGGCTTGGCGTTGCATCGGGAGCAAAAATGTTGTATCTTCGTGGCACGTTGCGACGACAAAAAGCCGCAACAAACAGACTAAACACAAGAACATAAACAAAAAACAATAAACCACTATGATTACCTTCATCATTTGCCTTGTGGCACTCGTGGCAGCCTACTTCCTCTATGGCAAGTATCTCGACCGCGTGGCGGGTATTCGCAACACCACCGAGGTCCCCTCAAAGACTATGTACGACGGCGTGGATTACATCCCTATGCCTCGTTGGAAAACCTTTCTTATTCAGCTGCTTAACATTGCCGGATTGGGTCCTATTTTTGGCGCACTTCTCGGCGCGGCGTATGGTCCTGTGGCTTTTGTGTGGATTACCCTCGGAGGTATCTTCTTTGGTGCCATGCACGACTACTTCTCGGGTGTCATTTCGCTCCGCAATGGCGGACTCAGCCTGCCCGAGATTGTTGGCAAATATCTCGGTGGAGGTCCCAAGGCTGTTATGCGTTGGTTCTCGCTGGCGTTGATGATTTTGGTCGGTGCGGTATTTATGTCGCAGCCAGCCGAACTGATTGCCGAGCGTATCTCCTCGCCCGCACTCTCTGACGTTGCATTCCAAAGCCCCGCAGGTCACACTTTCAGCACCCTTCTGATAATAATTCTTGCCGTTATTCTCGTCTACTACATTGTGGCAACCCTACTCCCCATCGACAAAATCATCGGCAAGATATATCCCGTCTTTGGTGGTCTGCTGATATTTATGGCGCTGGGTATCCTCTGGGCACTCTTCACCGAGTACGGCTCGGCAATCCCCGAGTTTAGCGGTTTCAAGAATATGAAGGCTGATGCCGAGCGTTTCCCGCTTGTGCCGATGCTCTTCACGACCATTGCGTGTGGTGCAATCAGCGGTTTCCACGCCACCCAATCGCCACTTATGGCTCGCTGTATGCGCAACGAGAACGAGAGCCGAGTTGTATTCTATGGTGCTATGATATCCGAGAGCGTTATCGCCCTCATTTGGGCAGCTATCGGTATGGCATTCTGGGGCGGTGTAGAGGGTTTGAACGGAGCCATCGGAGAGTATGGTGGCAAGGCGGCTGTGCTGGTCGATAAGATAGCCAGCTCAACCCTCGGCAACACCCTCGCCTACTTCGTAATTTTTGGCGTTGTGGCGTGTGCCATCACCTCGGGCGACACTGCATTCCGCAGCGCAAGGCTCATTGCAGCAGATATGTTCGGCGTGGAGCAGAAGAGCATAGCCAAACGCCTTTGGTTATGCTTCCCCATCTTCGCTCTGGGCTTGGCAATCATCCTGCTGCTCCCCTTCGGCACCATTTGGAGCTACTTTGCGTGGGCAAATCAGGCTCTGGCGGTCTTCACACTCTGGACCATCTGCGTGTGGCTCCACCACAGGGGCAAGAGCATTTGGATAGCACTCATTCCCGCACTCGTGATGACCTACGTTTGCGCAAGTTACATCTTCGTTTCGCCCCTTATGTTCGGTATGTCGAACCGCCTTGTAGCATACCTGCTTGGTGGTGTGCTGACGCTCGCCATAGCCTACTATATGGTGCGTAAAATCTACACTTATGGCAAGAAACTCTCTTAAACCAACCCTCGCTCAGAACTTTCGCATCGCCCTCAACAAGGACGCCAAAGGCTCCGAGCCCGACTTCTCAGCCGCACTCGCCCGCTCGCACAAGGCGGAGCAGGAGGGACGTTGGGAGGAGGCGTGCGAGATACGCTTTGCGGCTGTGCAGCACCTTGTGGAGTTATTTCCCGAGGACGAACAGATAGAACTCGATTGGGAGGACAACTACACCCGTGACGCTGTGGTGTTGCTCTACTCCTCGGCAGTGGATTTCTTCCTTGTGGGCGATTGGGAGATGGCTGCGGCGCAGTTGGAGATGGTGCTCGACATCGACGGCGAGGACCACTTGGAGGCAACCTCGCTACTCGCCTTTGTCTATGTGGCTATGGAGGAGTGGGAGTCGCTTGATGACCTGCTGCCCGACCTCGATGACAAGAGCCCCGAAAAGGCTCTGGTGGTACTATGGAGCGAGTTTCAGCGCAGTGGCATTATTAATAAAGGTGTGGTGGCAACGCTCCGTCGCTTCCACCCCCACTACCTTAGGGAATGGTGCGCCACCGAACACCCCACCGACGAGCGCTACTTGGCAGATGTCGCCTCCGACCGCCCCTCGAAAGAGGCTCTCGCCCGCGAGCTGTGGCTACAAACCGAGCACCTATGGCGTGCAAACAGCACCTTTATAGAGGAATTGAGGTCTGAGAGTTAAGGGCACTTCTCTCTTAAAGAGAGAAGAGTATAAGTTTTGCTTATATTGTTATCAAATAATATCATCCGACAAAAGAGTACCAATTCGCAAATTTTGCACTATCTTTGTAATACAGAAAAACGATAATTAACCAATAAAACACGACAATACTATGAAAAAGAACATTAGTGACCGCCTTGTAGCGGCTATCAACGACCAGATTAACGCCGAATTGTGGTCGGCATATCTCTACCTTTCGATGTCGATGGACCAAGAAGCCAAGGGCAACAAAGGTTTTGCAAATTGGTTTTTCATTCAGTTCCAAGAGGAGCAAGATCACGCACGCATATTTATGAATATGCTCAATTCGCGCGGTGCTGAGGTTAAATTGCAGCCCATTGCCGCCGTGGATACCGAGTGGGCAACACCCCTTGCAGCGTGGGAGAAAACCTTGGAGCACGAGCAGGTGGTAACCGCACGCATCAACAACCTTATGGCTATTGCCAAAGAGGAGCAGGATTATGCTTCGGAGAGCACCCTCAAATGGTTCGTGGACGAGCAGGTAGAGGAAGAGGAGAGCGCCCGCGATATCATCGACATCTTGGAGAAAATCGGTGATAACAAGTACGGCTTGTACGAGTACGACAAGGAACTCGCAGCAAGGGTTTACACCACTCCTTCGCCCCTGGCAACTGCCGAGTAAGGCGATTTTCAACCCCAAAAGTGCGGGTGCAGTTTTGCACTCGCACTTTTTTTGTGTGTGAGGAGAGTGTCAAAAAAAAGGAGCGGACTCCAACGTTTACTATGTGCAAACGAGGAGTCCGCTCTCTGAAATTTGGCGCAAAAAGCACCGGTTATTGCAATTTTGGATTATGCCAAAATCTCCAACATCTTGATAGCCGCAGTTGCCACAGGGGTACCGGGACCAAAGATAGCGGCTGCACCGTCGCGGTAGAGTTCGTCGTAGTCCTGAGCGGGAATTACACCACCAACAACTACTACGATATCCTCACGACCGAGTTTCTTCAACTCAGCAATAATCTGAGGAACGAGCGTCAGGTGACCTGCTGCAAGCGACGAAACACCTACAACGTGTACGTCATTCTCGACAGCCTGTTTTGCAGCCTCCTCGGGAGTCTGGAACAAGGGACCCATATCCACGTCGAAGCCGAGGTCGGCGTAACCGGTAGCAACAACTTTTGCACCACGGTCGTGACCATCCTGACCGAGTTTTGCAATCATAATACGGGGCTGACGACCCTCGCGTTTTGCAAACTCATCAACCATCTCTTTTGCCTTAGCAAAGTCTGCATCATTCTTCATAGCACTCGAATATACACCAGAGATTGAACGAATAACTGCTTTATAGCGACCTACAACAACCTCGCAAGCGTCGGAAATCTCGCCCAAAGTAGCGCGAACCTTAGCTGCCTCAACAGCAAGCTCCAAGAGGTTGCCGGTCTTGGTCTTAACAGCCTCGGTGATGGCAGCCAGAGCTTTCTGCACGGCAGCCTCGTCACGCTGTGCACGCAACTCTTTGAGGCGTTTAACCTGGCTCTCACGAACAGCGGTGTTGTCCACTGCGAGGATGTCAATAGGAGCCTCTTTCTCCAAGCGGTAGCGGTTCAAGCCCACGATAACCTCCTCACCGGAGTCAATCCAAGCCTGTTTGCGAGCCGAAGCCTCCTCGATACGCATCTTGGGAATACCGGTCTCGATAGCCTTAGCCATACCACCGAGTTTCTCAATCTCCTGGATGTGCTCCCAAGCCTTGTGAGCAATCTCGTTGGTGAGGCTCTCAACATAGTACGAACCTGCCCAGGGGTCAACCGAGCGGCATACGTTGGTCTCCTCCTGAATGTAAATCTGGGTATTACGAGCAATACGAGCCGAGAAGTCGGTAGGCAGTGCGATAGCCTCGTCGAGTGCGTTGGTGTGGAGCGACTGAGTGTGACCCAGAGCAGCACCCATAGCCTCGATAGCTGTACGACCTACGTTGTTGAAAGGATCCTGCTCGGTGAGCGACCAACCCGAAGTCTGGCAGTGGGTACGCAATGCGAGCGATTTGGGGTTCTTGGGGTTGAACTGTTTAACAATTTTAGCCCACAAGAGACGAGCAGCCCTCATCTTGGCAATCTCCATAAAGTGGTTCATACCAACAGCCCAGAAGAACGACAGACGGGGAGCAAACTGGTCGATGCTCATACCTGCGTTGACACCTGCGCGGAGGTACTCCAAGCCGTCAGCCAAGGTGTATGCCAACTCGATGTCGGCGGTAGCACCTGCCTCCTGCATATGGTAACCCGAGATAGAAA
This sequence comes from Tidjanibacter sp., assembly GCA_045602145.1. Lineage (GTDB taxonomy): Bacteria > Bacteroidota > Bacteroidia > Bacteroidales > Rikenellaceae > Tidjanibacter. Next base: position 2,960 of record JAZSAY010000001.1, on the reverse strand, counting down.
TCGAGTTGAATTTGGGCATATTCTTCGAGGTGTACTCAAAGATGTCGGCAATAATACGCATCGAGAATTCTGGTGGGTAGATGTAGGTGTTACGCACCATAAACTCCTTCAAGATGTCGTTCTGGATGGTACCGGCAAGTTGGTCGAGGGTGCAACCCTGCTCCAAACCTGCAACGATGTAGAATGCCAATACGGGAAGTACCGCACCGTTCATAGTCATCGAAACCGACATCTGATTCAATGGAATACCATCGAACAGCACCTTCATATCCTCAACCGAGCAGATGCTTACACCTGCCTTACCTACGTCACCAACAACCCTGGGGTGGTCAGCATCGTAGCCACGGTGAGTAGCAAGGTCGAATGCTACCGACAGACCTTTCTGACCCGAAGCGAGGTTACGGCGGTAGAAGGCGTTACTCTCCTCTGCTGTCGAGAAACCTGCATACTGGCGGATGGTCCAGGGGCGCATAACGTACATTGTGCTATAAGGACCACGAAGGAAAGGAGCCACACCTGCTGCATAGTTCAGGTGCTCCATACCCTCCAAATCCTCTGCGCTGTAAAGACCTTTGACGGGAATCTGCTCAGCAGTCATCCACTCTTTCTCGGGGGCAGCGCACTTGCTCTGGCAGCAACCCTCGGTTGCGCCGGCAAACTTAATATCTGTAAATTGTGCTCTCATAATTCTGTCCTAATGATTAAAAACCCAACTCTTTAAGATAACCTTTGAGCGTTTCCAGAACATTGTCCCTTACGCTGATGAAGTGGGTGATGCCCTGAGCTTTCAACTCCTCGGCACAAGCAGGAGCGCCTGCAACAACAACGATAGCCTCGTCGCCGATGAGTTTAGCCACCTCGGGAGCCACGGTTGCGTAGTCGTCGTCCGACGAGCAAACAACCACAATCTCTGCCTTAGCCTCTTTGGCTGCCTTCACGCCCTCCTCAACCGAAGCAAAGAAGGTGTTGTCCTGAACTTTGATACCTGCGCAAGCGAAGAAGTTGCAGCTGAACTGAGCCCTTGCACGAGCCATTGCCAAGCTGCCACAAGTGAGCATAAATGCTTTGGGAGCCTTGCCACTTGCATCTACCATTTGGCGCATAGCCTCAAACTGCTCGCCACCACGGTAGGGAACAAGTGCGTTCTCGCCAGCCTCGCAAGTGCAACCACACTCTGCCTTTGCTGCCTCCAAAGTCTCGCCGAAGTTGGGGTACTGGTTGGTACCAAGAAGGATGGTGCGGCGGGTAGCCACCTCTTTGTTCTTCTTCTCTGCCGAAGCCTTAACCCTTGCACTGATGATGCCTTTGTTGAAAGCAGCGATGTAGCCACCCTCAGCCTCCACCTCGCGGAAGAGTTTCCAAGCCTCCTCTGCAATCGAAGCGGTGAGGTTCTCGATGTAGTACGAACCACCTGCGGGGTCTACTACGTTGTCGAAGTGAGCCTCGTTCTTCAACAGGAGCTGTACGTTGCGTGCGATGCGCTCCGAGAACTCGTCGTTCTTGGTGGTAGCAGCATTGAAAGGCAATACCTCCAACGAATGAACGCCACCAATAGCAGCACTCATAGCCTCGGTAGTGCCACGAAGCATATTTACATACGAATCATATACGGTCTGATTCCAAGCCGAGGTAACAGCGTGGAGGTAGATCTTCTCGGCGCACTTGCACTCGGGCTCGTAAGCCTTGGTGATGTTAGCCCACAAGAGGCGTGCTGCGCGGAGTTTTGCAATCTCCATAAAGTAGTTGGAGGTAATCGAAGTGGTGAAGCGGATGCTCTTTGCAGCATCGGTTACGCTTACGCCACGCTCTACAAGTTCTACGAGCATCTCGTGACCTGCTGCCATCATATAGCCAAGTTCCTCAACGATGGTCGAACCGCTGTTGCCGAGGATAGAGCCATCGATACCTGCAAAGCGAACGTGCTTGAACTCTTTGCCGTAGCGTTTGATGTAGCCTGCAATCTTGTCGAAGCACTCGTCGCCACGCTCTTTACCGCAGCAGAATTTGCCAAAGCGGGTAAGACCCCACATAAGGGGATCGAAATCGAAAGCGATGCGCACTGCCTCTTTGTCGAACTTAGCAGCCCACTCCATCGCGGGCTCCACGATGGTGGTGTTGGAGGTGCAGATGTAGAATACGACCTCGTTCTTGGTGGGGTCGATGCCTGCGGTAAGAGCCTCTACGAACTCTTTGTCCACCTCTTTGCAAATCTCGAAAGCAACGCTCTCGGCGCCACAGTCGAATGCGTGGAGTGCTTTCTTGTTTGCCTCTGCGGGGCACTCTACATAGATAGTCTGGAATACTTTCCACCTGTTGCAGTTCTTTACGCCGCGAACATAGGGGAACTCGCCTGCCAAAGCACCGAGGAATTTAACAGCTGCCAAATCCTCTGCACGGTAGTAAGGGCGGACATTGAAGCCCTCTGCTGTGCGCCAAACCAGCTTTTTCTGGTAGTCGGCACCTTTGAGGTCGGTCGTAATGACAGCCTCCCACTGCTCTGTCGAGACTGCGGGGAACTCGTCGAACAACCTTTCGTACTTGTTGTTTGCCATAACTTTTTTTGATGTGAGTTTATAGTTAGTTGATTGTCTTAGTATCGCTATTTACCACATACGGGCGTGCAAATATACAATTTATAAATAAGAAATGCCCATTTTCGGAGAATGTTTTTTTGTTTTCCGCCCCTCTGCCTACAACAATCCATACAAAAAAGCGCAAACACCCCACTGGTGCCTGCGCTTTTTCTGCTTTCGATGAGTCTCAACTACTCCTCCAATCCAATATCCGCATCGGTAATTGTGAAAGTCCATTTCAGTCGGTATGGGACATTGTTATCGTCCACTCCCGCTCCAAGGTCTTCACATTGCCAATTACTATTATCAAAAAGATCATGTTCCCCATTGTCTGAGCCAAACTCCCATAATTTCAAGACGTCCCCTTCGGAGTTAGCCAGCCACACC